>JAZSDX010000013.1:0-113541 GCA_045531405.1 Muribaculaceae bacterium
ACAATCAGAGAGAAAAATTAAAACGTATAAAAAAACAACACACAATGGAGCATGCTCCATTGTGTGTAACTAAAAAGTTATTAATTTTGTCCTAATAAATAAGTATTAATTTTGTAACGCTTATTTAGGACTAGTCAGTTAAACGATTTTTATTTGTTGCAAAATTGCCATAAACACCTTATCTTTGTATAAATAATTATGATAGAAAAGCCTTAATATGAAAAAGAAAATAAAAGTTATTCTTGCGATATTTATATCATCTGTGTTATCCTTAAACGCAGTTGTTTTTGATTTGCCGAAAACTAATGTTGCAGGAGAAGAGTATTATTACTATAAGGTGAAACCGAAAGAGACTATTTATTCTTTGTCTCGAGAATTGGGTGTAACTCAAGAAGAAATGATAAAGTATAATCCAACGTTGGTTGATGGGTTAAAGGCAGATATGATGTTATATTTTCCGGTAAAAGAATATAACCAATTAGATGCACCGATTTATCATGTAGTAAAAAAGGGGGAGTCGTTATATGGTATTAGTAAGCAATATGGAATACTTATTGATGACTTAGTGCGTTTGAATCCGTCGGCAAATGAAGGTATAAAGGTTGGAGAAAAACTTGTGATAAAAGCACAAAAGAAAAATGCACAAGAAACAATTGTAATTGATGAAATTTTGGATGATAATGAAGTTGATCAATCGGTTGAAGTGGATCCATTGATAACTTTTGAGCCTGAAATTCAAGAGCAACCTCTTAAAATTGCATTGCTCATGCCATTTATGTTAAATGAAGAACAAATGAGTGGGGCTACTCGAATATATCTTGATTTCTATAAAGGATTTATACTTGCTGCTGATTCATTAAAAACGACAGGTCACAAAGTGAATATATACGCTTATGATACAAATAATAGTATTGATTCATTAGAAGTTTTGTTATCGCAACCAGAATTCAAAAATATGAATGTGATAATAGTACCACCTGGTATGTCTAATGTCGTTGCAAGGATTGCAAATCATCACAATGCATCTGAAGCACAGATATTTAATGTTTATTATGCTAATGATACAACACATTTAACACATAGTAATGTTATTCAAGCCAATATCAATAGTGATAAGATGTCGGAAAAAGCTATTTCGTGGTTGGTAACGAATTATACAGATTATATTCCGGTTGTTTTTGGGTCTCCTGCAAATATGAATAAAGCCTCTTTTGCTGAAGATATTAAGCGTAAATATAAAGAGCAAGGAGTTGAATCAAAAACAATTATATATAAGAGATCTTTGTTGGCAACTGATTTGCAAAGTTTGAATAGTAAATTAAATTATATTTTTATTCCATTGTCAAGTTCAGAAAATGAGTTGAAGAAAAGTATTGATACTTTGAAAGAATTTAAGAAAAGAAGTAAAGGACAAGTTGCGTTGTTTGGATATCCGGAATGGATAATATCAAAAGATGCGATGAGAGAAAATCTACATGAATTAAATACTACGATTTATTCTCGATTTTATTTCAATGAAAATGGCAATAAAGAAAAACAAATCTCACAAAAATTCATTGACACATATAAGCAACCAATGAAAATGAGTCCTCCTATTCAAGCAGTTTTGGGTTTTGATTGTGGGTTATATCTAATAAAGGCATTGAGAGAGGGTGATGGAATTGTGCGAGATGCAAATCTAAAGCATATGGGATTGCAATATACGTTTGATTTCTCAAAAAATAAAGATTGTAAAGGATTGGAAAATAGTGATATATATATTGTAAACTTTCGAGAGGATAATAAGGTTGAAAGTGTGTTGTATTAATCTCATATAATTAGTTTTATGAAGAAATTTTTGTTTGTGATATTGTTTATATGTGGATTAGTTTTAACGGCTAACGCTCAAAAATTATACAAATCACATGTTCATGTAGGGGCAAAAGCTGGGGCGACTTTTTCTTCGATATCGTTTTCTCCTGAAGTTGAACAATCGATGAATAATGGATTAACTGGGGGGATAGCGTTTAAATATGCAGAGGAACGCCATGTTGGGTTGCTTGCTGAATTAAATGTCGTTCAACGAGGATGGAAGGAATCGTTTGAATCAGAAGAACCATTTGAATATAGTAGATCTTTGACTTATATTCAATTGCCGTTGATGACACATATTTTCTTTGGCAGTCAGCGTTTTAAGTGCTTTATAAATCTGGGCCCGGAAATAAGTTATATGGTTGGAAGTTCTATAACTTCAAATTTTGACTATAATAACGTGACTTCTATAAATGGTTTCCCATTACAATATCGCATGACAGAGCAAATGGCAATGGATATTAAAAATAAATTTGATTATGGTATAACTGTAGGTCTTGGGCTTGAGTTTAAAATGAATCGGAAGCATTCTATAGCACTCGAAGGACGGTATTATTTTGGTCTTGGTAATATTTTTTCGGCCACCAAGAAAGATGTGTTTGATGCATCACGCCATTCTTCAATAATGGTAACATTAGGTTACTATTATAGATTGAAATAATAGAGATATTTAGAAAAGGAATAAGTTATTCAGAGAAGAAAACTTATTCGTTTATTTCATATTCAAAATTATCGGAAATAATATCTTTTATACACTTCGAAAATAATGCGCCAAGTGTCCCTGGTATTATTTTAGTCCATTCTAAATCGTCAATAGCAATTTCAGCCGATTGAATTTCTTTACCGTTTGCGTCATACCAAATTACTGACATAGGGGCAATCTTGGATTCATCTAAATCGATAACGTAATATATATTTTGTGAATAAGGAAGTTCTTTCAATTCCGAATATTCTGCTTCTTCAGATTGTGCTTCAAGTGTGTGATATATGGTGTTAGTCCAAATGCCATAACCGAGATTAGACTTTTTAATGTCGGTGAATATATAATAACTTTCTTCATTATTCTCATCAACAAGAAGTTGCAAATCTTTAGGCGTAGAGTATTCAATTGGTTCAAACTTATTGTCGTCAACTAAAGAACATGCACATTGAGTGAAAAGAGTTGAAGAGCATACAAGGAGACAAAATGGTATGATTAAAGATTTTATTTTTGATGTCATAATACGGGGTTATTTAATTTGTGGATTATATTTTTGTCAAAATTATGTAAAATTGAAAAGAAATCAAAATTTTAGATAAAAAATAAGTATATGTAAAACATAGAAAAAACAAAGGCAACAAGAGTTGCCTTCTGGTATCCCCGTGGGGAGTCGATGGGCAGGGGTATTGTGTTGATTTTTAGTTGGTTAATTTTTGGGTGTACATAGATTGTATATGAATGAGGGGTTAAAGATAAAAATGTAATGGGTGGAGATATTGTTATCTTTGCGGTATGAAAAGTTTATATATCAAATTTCAAGAGTGGCGTTATCGCCGTCTTTTCAAAAGTTTGTTTTGGTTTTACGCCAAGAAACATAAGCACGCAAGTGAGGCTATCGCTAATTCGCTTGAGGCTTTTGAGTGGTTGTGCGAGTTTGAGTACAAGGATTTGTATCGTCGTTTTCGCGATTAGGGCGAGTAGGTTTTCTTGACTTAATAATTTCCGACATGTTTTTTACATGATGTGTTGGTAGCACAATAGGGATAGAGAATGATATGCGAGAAGCATTCTCTTGGTGATGCTCGTTATCACTTCCAATTTTGGCAGAGAAAACATGTATTCCGATTCCACCACCGGCATCAACTTTGTCGGAACTTCCGGTTGTGATTGCAATGTCAAAATCTATTTTGGAAATTTGCCTATTGCATTTTATGTTTTCGGGGTCAATTATGGTGTTGTTAGCAATGGGGTTTGGCATAGATGGAGATATTATCGCTCCATTCGTCAACTCCACCTGTAACTCGCTTACGGCATCGGTTATATCGGACAATACGGTCTTTATGAATTCTTTTAGTTCCATGAAATAATTAGTAGCAGATTTTGCAAGGGGTTTTGCCTTGGGCTTCGGCTTTGGATTTGCTGACGCTGATAACTTCGCCTGAGCAACGTCTAAGTCCTTTGCAGTGGCTTGATTTGTGATAGCGTTTAGACGATGGACCGGTGCAGATATACACTGTTTCACTTTTATAACTTTGTTTCTCGTTTTGAGAAGCGATTGTTTCAATCGCCGGGGTGAGCAATAATGCTAAACCCAAAATTGATTTGATGATTGTTGATTTCATGATGGTAAATTTTATTTGAAGTTACTTAAATCGTAATATAATTCATCGGTAAAGCATAGTTGGCAGAAAGAGTGGTCAGATCTTTTGTGGGAACTATACTCATTGGTTGGAATAAAATCAATCCCTCTTTCTATATTAGGGCAATTTTTGTCGGAGTGATACATGTAATAATCTTGTTTATAATTTATCTCAAAATAAATATATTCTCCTAATTGTATTGGGGGAGTATATGTTTGCTCTTGCTCGCCATTGGAGCATGAGAGCAATAGGAGTAATAAGAGTAATGTGAGGGCTTGTTTCATGAGTTTTGATTGTTAAATGTATTTATACTTGCTGCTATGCAGCCTATTTTTTAACGACCATCCAGGGATTTTTTGTTTGTTGTTATATTTTATTTGTTGGTAAATAATACTATCGATGCAAAACACACAACAAGGATATATGTTGTCTCCTCTATATCCACGCAGCTGGTCTGATTTAAGTTGCTTGAGGGTGTCCGTAATATATGGGCAATCCTTAACGGAGTGAAGTAACGGATTCTTGTTTGGCGATTCGAGATAAGCGTAGTTCCCTATTGAGTCAATGGAGGGTTTATGGAATGTCCCTTTCGCTTTATTTTGGTTGATGTCGCTGATGTACGATATGGAAGAATAGATTGAATCATTGATGCATTTAGTGCAATAATAATAAGACGAGTCAGCGATAAATGCGTTTCTGCTAATCCTTTTAAATCCAAGAACAGCATTTTCTGCCAATGCTAAAGCATAGCAATTTTTTTTAGAGTGAATGATGTTATTTTTGTCGATATAATAATATGAAGGTGGAATAATTTTTTCCTTTGCAATACTATCTATGGGTGAGAGTCGCTTCTCAGGTTGCTCTTGTTTTTCATTGGAACAAGAGAGCAATAGGAGTAATAAGAGTAATGTGAGGGCTTGTTTCATGATGATTTATTTTTATTGTTAAGTCTAATGGGTCTAATAGGTCAACTAAGGTGGTTAGAAGCGTTTGATGCAGCCGAGGACTTTATAGACGTGGAGGATCATGTCGATGGGTATGTCTTGGGCTGGGAAGTTGTTGTTTGTAGGGATTAGTTTGTAGGTGTCGGGGGTGTCGCCACGACCGATGCGTTTGATTGTGCGCATGTCGTTAGTGGTGATGATGGCATATATTTCTCCGAATGGGAGGAATCGAATGTCATCGATTTTTTGTAGTGCTACGATGTCGCCGTTGTTAATCTCGGGCTCCATAGAATGACCGGAGGCGTTGCACCACAGCGTCGCTTTGTTGTAGCGAGGGATGTTGATGAGGTATTCGGGGGATTCGGAGGTGGGGGCATATAGGTGGTCGAAGCCGAGCATAAAGTCAACATCGTAATAAGGAGTACCTACCGAGTAGTTGATGACCGGTAAATCTTCCTTTAGCATGGAGCCTTCGCCATAGAGGAGCCAATCGACGTTGAGATGTGGATATGTTAGAGAAATCTTATGTAATTTGTCTGCACCTATCCCTTTGGATATGTTGCTAACAAACCCGTTGCTTACGCCAATAGAATTCTCGAATTTTTTATTAGTCATATTTTGTGACTTTATAAATTTTATAAGTCTTTCTTTTACAGTCTTTTCCATAATGTTGTTATTTAGAATTATTCTAAATTTTATTTATCAATTAAGATTTCTCTATTATTTTTTGGTATATATTTGAGAAATCTCTAACTTTGCATCGGTGATTGAGATTTGCAATAACTCAATGCAACAAAAAAGAGGGTAATTGCAAATGTAGGAAATAAAATTGTAATCACCAAAAAGAACATTGACATTTTGGAATTAAGAATATCCCGGCGAGGGTGGTGAGCGGAAGCAGGAATGCAGAGCGAACCAGTTGGCTTGTTGGGAGCAGGAGAGAGGCTACGCCTGTTGCGAGAAAAGGATAGCCGATGAGCCACACCATCAGAGCGGTGGCGGAGTTTTTTAAAAATTAATAAGGTCGTTAAAGTCTCTAAAGTCTTTAGGGTCTTTAAGGCTTCCCTTGATAAAGTCAACCCCCTCGGCACGATGTGCCACTCCCCCTAAATGGGATTCAGAGGGAGAGTTGTTGAAAAGATGTGTAAGATGACTACGTGTGTCATAATTATATATCAAAGAGCATCGTAGGCTATGAGCAAATGTTCGGCTGATAAGGGTAAATGGCAGTTCGAGTCTGCCCGGTGCTCCAATAATAATTAATTCATAATTAGGAATATGATAATAACAAAAAGGGTAGTAAAGAAAAGGGTGTATGAAATCCTTGCCGGCACTTCGATTGACAATGCAGAAGTAGTGTCGTGGGTATTAGGAGGCTCAATCTTTGAGCGAGGATTGAGGCTGTGGTGTGTTCGTTATGCCATTTATAATGGCGGTGATTACGAGGGGTTATTTAGGTATATCAAGGAATAGTTTGCGAATTTCTTGATAGGACATATAGGTATCAACATATTGATACGCAAAATGATTAAACCCTTTGACTGCGATACAAATGCGAGTCCCTTTTTCTGCTGGCTCGACTTTGAACACTTGCATTTTGTTAATTAACACAGAGGTATTTTCTGTATTAAGCACTTCTATAAAATTACTCATAATATTCAAAAAAAAATTAGTACAACGCAAATATACGGAAAAAGCCTGAGAGAGGGGATAGGTCGGAAACGATTTATCCCTTTTATGTAGATAAATAAAAAACGATATATATGAAGAAGTTGATAAGACCGAATGTGATAGATTTGGGGAAGGCTCTAAGGGATATGCCGATAGGTGATGAGTTGGAGATTCCTCACAATGTGGCTCGCGAGTCGCAAGTGCGACAGCGATGCACACGCCTGAAGGCGAAAGGGTATTTGTTTAGCGCCCGGGTGAAGGGTGCTGATATGATGGTGGTAACAAGATTAAGATGATATGACAGCAGCAGAATTAAAGAATCAGATTGCCAACTTGAATGAGGCGAAGGCGGGCATTGACCGAAGCATCGCCCAGTTGGAGAAGATATTGAAGGGTATGGTTGCGACATGCACCATATCGGAAGCGAGCAAAATATATGGCTTCAATGTTCAGACGCTCCATGCGTGGAAGAACAAGGGTAAGATAACATACGTGAAAGACCCGGTAAAGGGGTATTTGTTAAATATGAATGAATTGGAATCAATTAAATCGAGTATAAGATGAAAAAGGTAGGTGCAATATTTTATTTCATTGCCGGGTTGATCGGCGTTGGCTGTTGGGGTTTCAATATGTTGAGAGCTTTGGGTCGTGTTGATATGTTCTTGGTGGTGATGTTTGGCTTTCTCACGTTGTTGAGTGTGATGCTATGTGGGTGGGCTGTTAAGGAGTTTAAGGAAGAATGAATTGTTTAACCAATAAAATTTAATTAAAATGACAACTTATTTAGTAGGAGGTGCAATCATTGCACTATTAGTAGTATTGGTGTTAATTTCTTATGTTAAAGCACCACCAGCGGTTGCTTACATCATTTCGGGTTTATGTAAAGAGCCGAGGGTATTAATAGGTAAAGGAGGGTTTAGAGTGCCTTTTCTTGAGCGATTAGACAAGGTGCAGTTGGGGCAGATTTCGGTAGATATTAAAACGGGGATCCCGGTGCCAACAAAAGACTTTATCAATGTAGATGTAGATGCAGTCGCTAAGATTCGGATAATGCCTACATCGGAGGGGATTCGTCTTGCCGCGAAAAACTTCCTGAACATGGATATTAATCGCATTGCGATGGAATTGCAAGATTCATTACAAGGTAATATGCGTGAGATTATTGGGACATTGGACTTGAAAGCATTAAACATCGACCGTGATGGGTTCTCTGACCAAGTAATGTTAAAGGCAGCACCGGATATGGCGAAATTGGGTGTAGAAATTATCTCATGTAATATTCAAAATGTTAGCGACAAAGAGGGACTTATCTATTCTTTGGGTGCAGATAACACGGTTAAAATAAAGAAAGATGCCGCGATTGCAAAGGCTTTGGCAGAAAAAGCAATCGTAATTGAGCAATCTAAAGCACGCAAAGAAGCGAATGATGCAAGTGTAGAAGCAGACACCGCAATAGCCGTTAAAAATAACGAGTTAGAATAAAGGCCGAATTAAAAAGCGAGGCAGATAAAAAGAAAGCGTATGCTGATGCCACTTATCGCATTGAAGAACAAGAACGCCTTGCATTGCTGAATACTAAAACCATTAATGCAGAAATTGAAAAGACTCGTCGTGAACAAGAATTGTCAAATGAACGCATTTTGATTAAGGAAAATGAGCTTAAAGCACAAGTTGCAAAGGTTGCTGATGCAAATAAGTATCAAACTGAAATCAATGCGATGGCAGAACTTGAACAAAGAAAACGTAATGCGGAGGCAGAAGCGTATGAAGCCGAGCAAAAAGCAAAAGCTATAAAGGCACAAGCTGATGCCGATATGTACCGAATGCAACAAGAGGCTGCAGGTATTAAAGCTAAAGCGGAAGCAGCGGCTTATGGTGTAGAACAAAATGGAATTGCAGAAGCAAAAGCAATCGAATTGAAAGGTTTGGCTGAAGCCGAAGCAATGGATAAGAAAGCCGAAGCATACAAAAAATACAATAACGCAGCAATGGCTGAAATGCTTGTGAATGTGTTGCCGCAAGTTGCTGAACAATTGGCTAAACCCATGAGTGCGATAGATAAGGTTAATATCTATGGCTCAGATGCAACAGGAATGACCTCTATGTCGGGTAATATCCCAGTGATGTTGAAACAATGTTTTGACACAGTGTCAGAGGCGACAGGCGTAAATTTGTCAGATATAGTAAAATCGAATACTATACAAGCAAAAACAGATCGCAATATCAATGTAGAAGGGAACCTTGAATTGTAGGTTCTCATAGCTCCGGAGGTGTAAAGGTTGCACGCATTGTTCCCTCCCAATCCCGATTCCCCAATGAGGAGCGAGTTCTATTCTCGACCGGAGCGCGAAGATGAAAAAATAATATGATATGAACGCAATGTTATTAACTGATGGCTATAAATTAGACCATCGCAGACAGTACCCTAAAGGTACAGAGTATGTATATTCAAATTGGACTCCAAGAAGTAACGAGTACTTTCCACAAGCAACAGACGGTGCAGTGGTTTTTGGTATTCAATATTTCATTAAAAAGTACCTTATTGAATATTTTAATAAAGAGTTTTTCGATGTAGATGAGGATGTAGCGGTAAAGAAATTCAAACGCAGAATAGACACGTTTTTAGGAGAGAATGAGGTAGGAACGGAGCATATTCGTGCTTTGCACAAACTTGGATATTTGCCTATAAAGATAAAGGCATTAC
Source organism: Muribaculaceae bacterium (assembly GCA_045531405.1). Taxonomy (GTDB): domain Bacteria; phylum Bacteroidota; class Bacteroidia; order Bacteroidales; family Muribaculaceae; genus RGIG4079. The sequence goes on from JAZSDX010000013.1 coordinate 9,511, forward strand.
CAGAGGGTAGCGTTTGTCCTATTCGTGTACCTATGCTAACCGTAGTGAATACACACCCAGACTTCTTTTGGATAACCAATTTCTTGGAAACATTGATGAGCTGTGAATTGTGGTTGCCTATGACAAGTGCCACAACAGCGAGAGTATATCGTAAGGAAATTGAGAGACACGCTAATAAAACAGGATTTAGCAAAGATATAGAATTAGGCTTTCTTTGCCACGATTTTTCAATGCGTGGTATGGCAGGACTTGAAGCATCTATAACAAGTGGCATGGGGCATTTGACATCCTTTATTGGTAGCGAAACAATCCCAGCCGTTGATGCGATTGAGGAATACTACAACATTGATGCGGAAAAAGAATTGATTTCGGGTACAGTACCAGCTACCGAGCATTCTGTGATGTGTGCAGGTGGTATTGAAGATGAATTTGGCACATTTAAACGATTGCTAACTGAGTTGTACCCCCAAGGCTATGTTTCAATAGTTAGCGATACTTGGGATTTATTCAAGGTAGTAACAGACTATGTTCCGAGATTAAAACAAGAAATACTCGCTCGTGATGGTCGTTTGGTCATACGCCCCGATAGTGGAAATCCTGTAAATATTATTTGCGGATATACCAATGAGGAATTAGAATATACCTTTAATGAAATTAACGATGCAGAAAAGAAAGGTGTGTATGAATTGCTTTGGGACATATTCGGTGGCACAATTAACGAAAAAGGTTACAAAGTTCTTGACCCTCATATTGGTGTTATTTACGGGGATAGTATTACGATTGAAAGACAAGCAGAAATTTACAAAAGATTAGAGGATAAAGGCTTTGCTGCAACAAATCTCGTATTAGGCATTGGTTCTTATACCTACCAATATCGTACTCGTGATAGTCTTGGTTTTGCAATGAAGGCGACTTGGTGCCAAATTAATGGCGAGCCTAAAGAGATTTTCAAACAACCTAAAACTGATAGCGGAATGAAAAACTCGCTAAAAGGTCTCATTCAAGTATTACAAGATGACAACGGTAAATATTACGCAAAAGATTGTGTAACCAAAGACGAAGAACAAAAAAGTTGTTTAGAAACAATATTCGAGAACGGCAAACTTGTAAAAGAAACATCTTTAAGTGAAATCAGAGAAAGACTATCAAAAAAATGAAAAATTTTCCAATAGAGCATAACGGCAAAGAATATTGGATAAGTCGTTCCGTTGCATCGTGTGTGGTGGTTTCCACCACACACTGCAATGAAACATATTATTTGGTCGTTAAGCGTGGAGCAAAAGTAGATGGTCACCCTAATCAATATTGCTTTGCTGGTGGTTATTTAGATTATGACGAAACTTGTGCTGAATGTGCTTGTAGAGAGTTACAAGAAGAAGCAGGATTGGTTATTGACACGCAATATTTAAGACTAAAGAATATTATTGACAATCCAAAACATTCTATTCGCCAGAATATAACTTTTGTTTATCACTGCCATATTGAAAATGGCTTAAGTTTGTCATTATCAATAGAAGATGCACAAGAAATATCAGAAGTGCGTTGGGTAAAGGAAAGTGAAATGAACGATTTGAATTGGGTTTACAAAGATTACTTAAAAAATACATTATGCAAACAATAGATTTTACAAAAGGAATAGGATATGAGGTTATAAGTTTCCCCGATGGGGAGAAACATCTCAAAATAAAAGAATTAGATAGAAAAGATACGGTAGAAATAATTTGTCGTATCACTAATTCCGATGACTTATTTTTACTTATGCAGTTGTCGGATATATTGAATAGACAATGTGTGAGTATTGATAAAATCACAATAGCATATCTGATGACAATGCGTTGCGATAGGCTATTTTCGTTTGAGCAACCTTTCTCATTGAAGATTGTGGCTGATGTTATTAATTCGTTTAATGCTAAAAAGGTGTTAATTATAGAGCCACATTCAAGCACTTGTCTTGATTTAATAAAAAACAGCGAAGCGTGGTACACCTCTAAAGGTTTGTTGCCATATCCAACAACTGTGTGTTTCCCAGATAAAGGAGCATTCGTAAGGTATTCAAATAATATGCTAATGCGACCACATATAATATGCTCAAAAGTTAGGGATGTCGCAACTGGCAAGATTACTTCTTTTAGTTTAGACGAAATTTGCATGTACAAAGAAGGCGAGGAAATAATTGTAGTAGATGATCTTTGCGATGGCGGAGGAACTTTTGTAGGCATTGCAAGCAAATTGCGTGAATTGAAGCCCAAAAAACTCACTTTGGCGATTACTCATGCAGTTCAAAGAGCAGGTATTGACCGTGTGGCTGGCGTGTATGACGAGGTTGTGATTACAAATAGTTATAAAGATTGGGATAACTTACCTGAAAATGTGAGGATATTAAAAGAAGATTTTACCACACTACATAAAAAAGCCTGATGACAGCGGGGAAAGACCTGCAAATTACCCCCCCATTTTGTAAATGGCTCGTAGTGAGATAGTTGACATATTGACCCCCTCGCCCTTACAGGGCACTCCCCCTATTTGTTGCACAAACAGAGGGAGAGTCGATGGGAGCAATAGAATATGTTAATAAAGCGGGGTGGTATTTTTTTTAATGCATAATTCATAATTCATAATGCATAATAGGACTACTGGGTCTAATAGGTCTTATGAGTCAATTAAACCACCTCTCGGCGTTGCCGTGCTCCTCCTAAACAAGGTTCAGGAGGAGAGTTGGTGGCGAGGGGAGATAAGATAAACGGTACGCAAGAGTGCGACCGATGTCGCTGTGAAGCGAGAATATTTTTATTTTGAAATTTTTCTGCCCCATCGGATTTTTCCACATAAATATAGTTTTGCGGTGGGGCAAAAAGGAGAGGTAGCTCAATTGGTAGAGCAACGTAATTGGACGTTAGGTTTCGGGTTCGAGTCCCGCCCTCTCCACTACTTAGTTTTCATTGTTATTTAAGGTTATTAGATTCAATGTGTATTTTTCATGGTATTAGATGTTACCCACTCGGTTCGGGAGAATAGGGTGGGATTTTGAAAGAGTATAGTTTTTATTCAAGATATGTTTAATTTAATTTTTAAGTATTATGAGTTTGATAAAAAAACCATCTCAATTAGAGATTAATCCGGCAATGAGTGCGTTGATTTATGGTCAACCAGGTAGTGGCAAGACAACGCTTGCATGTTCAGCACCAAATGCGGTATTGTTTGACTTCGATGGTGGTGTAAATCGGATTAACGGAGCACACCAAATTCCAACGGTGCAAGTGCATTCATGGGAAGAAGCCGTAGAGGCGTTAAACGAGGTAAAGACCTCTACTGAGTATGAATCAATCGTCGTCGATACCGTAGGGAAGATGTTAGCTTACATGGAGGATTATATCAAGCGAACCGACCCCAAGAAACGCAAAGCCGATGGCTCGTTGTCATTGCAAGGTTATGGGGTGAGAAAACAGATGTTTATAAACTTCATCAAAGAGTCGGCAACGTGTGGCAAACACATCATATTTGTGGCTCATGAAATTGAGCAAAAGCGAAACGAGGAGACAATCATTAGACCTGAGGTCGGCGGTTCATCAGCAAGTGACCTATTAAAAGAGCTTGATTTGGTTGGGTTCCTCGAAATGAACGATAAATATCGCACTATTTCGTTCGACCCACAGGATAAATTCTATGCCAAGAACTCTTGCGATATGCAAGGGATTATACAAGTTCCGGCATTGATAGATGAAAATGGCAATCCCACAGGAGCGAATGACTTCATGATAAAGGTGATAGCTAATTATCACAATAGGTTAAGAAAGAATAAAGAGCTGACAGCCAAATATGAGGCATTATGCGACGACATAAAAAAACGGGTGGGAGAAATATCTAATGCTGAAGATGCCAACAACTTGGCAGAATGGATAAACTGCATAGAACATGTATATAACAGCAAGGCTGTAGCCGGTACGGTCTTTCAACAGAGAGTAAGAGAATTGAACCTATCGTATAACAAAGCGACAAAAACATATAGTGATGCCGTGTGATTATAGATTATATCCATCGTTGCTCGACAAGTTTCAAAGCCTTATTGACTACGAGCAAGAAACCGAGCAACCTTGGAATATCGTGAGCGAGGCTGCTCACAAAAATGGCAAGCATCTCGATAAGGAGGTAGGAGATTATATCCTATCTCCCGATGAGATGTATGTAAAGATAGAGAAAGAATTAATAGACCAAATAAACCGATGCCCTAAAGAACCGAATGAAGCAGCAGACAAGGGGACGGCATTTAATGAGATAGTGGATTGCTTAATCGAGAACAGGAAATCTTCACGAGAAGATATATCAATCCATTCGGAGAAGATCGGAGAAAGCCAAACGGCTATTATTGCAGATATGAATGGTTTTAGATTTGTTTATGATACCAAATTCTGCAAAGAGGCGGCAAGGTATTTTACCGGGGCGTTGACTCAATATTTCTGTCAAGCAACTATTGAAACAAAATATGGTGTAGTAGAGCTATATGGCTATATCGATGAATGGTTGCCAAACAAAATATGCGACATAAAGACAACAAGCAATTATACCTTTGGCAAATTTGAAAACAAATGGCAAAGATATGTATATCCTTATTGTTGCATCGAAAGTGGAGCGACAACAGAAGTGGATGAGTTTGAATACACGGTATATGTGTGGAACAGAACGCCGATACTAACAGCTACGCAATACAAAGAAGTCTATACATATAGACATAAGCAAGCGACAGAAAAGATAAGAGAGATTGTAGAGAGATTTATATGGTGGCTTAATACTCGTAAGCATTTAATAACAGATAACAAAATCTTTGGCAAAGAGAATGCAAACGGGTATGTTGGTGCACCCATTGAGAAAGAAAAACTAAAATAGATATGGAAAATAGTATGACAGGGCGAGTGCATTATATCTCGCCAACAGAGACGATCGCATCAAGGAGTGATGCGACTAAAACATTTCAAAAGAGAATGATAGTGCTTGATTGCACTCGCTATGACCAATATACCGGTGAGCGAGGATTTGAGAATTTCCCTTCCTTTGAATTTAGCGGGGAGAAATGCCGAATGCTTGACGGATATAAAGAGGGAGATGTGGCGACAGTGTGGTTTAACTTGCAAGGGCGAAAGTTTGTCTGCGAAGAAGGCAAAGACCGATGGTTTACCACGATAAGAGGTTATAAGATAGAGCTTGCGAGAGTGCGAAGCGAAGCACAGGGTGCGAGTAAATTAAGCGAACCCATCATGCAGAATGGAATCGAGAACAGCACCCCCATTGTAGAATCATCTGATGACGGAGCTATTGATGATTTGCCATTTTAGTTTGCCCCCTTGATGGGAGAGGAATGTGGGGGCATTATACGAGAAATAGGAGGAATAGAATGTTGTATGATATGACGAGGGAGCTTGATGTAAAGAAGCTCGAGGCACGGATAGAGAAGGCGAAGGAAAGGGGTGGGTTGGTGGAGTTTACCGAGAAGCGTCAGCGGTCGGTAGATCAGAATAGTTATTATCAGGTTATCACGGCATATTTTGGAGCGATGACCGGAAGGACTAAGGAGTATGTGCAGCGTTGCTATTTTAAGGGTTTGGTTAATAGAGACCTCTTTGTGAAGGAGGTTTATGATGAGTTGACGAAGCAGAAGATGGCGATGTATCGCAGTACGACGACGATGAGTGAGGAGGAGATGGCTTTGGCCATAGACCGCTTCAGGAATTGGGCGTCAATGGAAGCAAATATATATATCCCTTCGGGTGAAGAGTATAGAGAAAGTCAAGCGTTACAACGAGAGATGACAATGGAGATAGAGTATGCGAGAAGATTTATATAAGGCTGTTGAATTGGTAATTGAGCGGAGGGTGGTTGAAGGTAAGATGTCAATCACCCTCATTCAATTACAAGGGTTGATGCCGGGAACGGATAAAGAGGAGTTGAAGGAATGTATGCGAGAGTTGGCACGGAGAGGCAGATATAAGGCCGGGCTGACAGTTAATAGAATACCAGTGATAACAAGAAGGATATAAGATGAAATACAAGATTAAGAAAGGGCAATATTTTTACGGCTACTTAAGGGGTGCGTATCGCATCTATAAGGCCGATGCAGATAGTGAAGATATACGCAAAAGTGGCAGTGGTTCGACAGTGTGGAATGAGCCTAATTATGCTACGCAAGCGGAGGCGAGACAACGAGTTAAAGAGTTGAATGGATGGGTGTAGTTAGGAGATAGGAGTTAGGAGATAGTATGTGGGAGAAGGTATTTCGAGAAGCGAAAGAGACGAAACACCGGAAGAAGCCGAGTGATGAGGAGCATCGGTTACAAGTGGCTTGTGTGAGGTGGTTTCGGTTGCAGTACCCTCAGTGGTCGCATGCTTTATTTTCGGTTCCGAATGGCGGTAGGCGAGATGCTACTACCGGTGCGAAGTTAAAGGCAGAGGGAGCACTTGCCGGGGTGAGTGATTTGATTCTTCTCAAGAGTAATGCCGACTATGGGGCTTTGTTGATAGAGATGAAGACGCAGAAAGGGCGGCAGAGCGAACAGCAGAAATGGTGGGAGGAGTTGATAACTCAAGACTGCTACAAGTATGTGGTGTGTAGGAGTGTTGATGACTTTGTGCGAGAGGTGGAGGGGTATTTGGATAATTCATAATGCGTAATTGATAATGCATAGTTCATAATTGACCCCTCAGTCGCAATCGACCCCCTCCCCGCAGAGCGGTACTCCCCCTAAAAGGGTTTCAGGGGGAGAGTTGATGGGAGAGATAAGCGAAATAGGAGAAATAAGAGATATATGAGTTATATCGAATTGATAAATAGGTTTTGGAGGTTGCGCGGTTGGGAGGGGATGTCGTCGTATGAGGCAGACCTCTATATGTATCTACTGCATCGGTGCAACCAAGGCAGATGGGTAAATCCCTTTGAGGTTTCGACCCGGGAGATAGAGCGTGACTTGATGATGTCGAGGCCTACGATTATCAAGGCTCGTGCGACACTCCAATCTCATGGATTGATAGATTATCGAGAGGGGAAAACGAAGGGAAAATCTCCGGCATATGCTATCGAATATGCTATAAAAAAATCGGGTGATTGTGTAAAGGAGATTAACACAATAGGCAGTGATTGTGTAAACGTGGCTAACACAATCGGGGTTGATTGTGTAAACGATTGTGTAAAGGAGATTAACACAATCGCAGAAAAAAAAGAAAGTTTTCCCCCACCCCCCCTTTATAAAGAAAAAAAAGAAATAAATAAAGAAAAAAAGAATCTCGCTTCGCTCGATACGCACGACGCGCGCGCGAGAGAGAGAGTTTTGATTTTGGGTGAAGGGGATCTTAAGGCGATAGAGCAGTTGAGAGTTTCTTTTTCCTCTCGCATGGCTCGAGAAACATTGATGCGCCAGAATGGAATTTCTTCGGTGGAAGAATACCGAAGCATTTGCGATGAGATTCTTGGCGAGTGGGCTATCACAAAAGGAGAGGATTTTGAAATCACCGAGGACGTGAGGAAGCATTTCATAAATTTGGTAAGAGTAAAAAGCGAAAAAAGAAAAAGCAAGGGGGGCGGCCGGGCGCCGACAATGGCAGAAAGAGATGCCGAGCGTGAGCGAAAGAATGCGGAGCGTGAGGCGCATGACGCAACAGCAATCACCTTTGAGGAGTATGAGAGAATGCGGAATACGGAGTGCTGAATGCGGAATTGACCACCTCCCGGCGTTGCCGTACTCCTCCTAAAAATTACCCTGTAATTTTCAAGAGGAGAGTTGATAGGAGTAATAAGAGAAATAGGAGATATAATGAGTTACACGAGGAAGAAAGATGGGTTGTATGTGGGTGATGATGGTCGCATATATAACCACCAACGATATAAGACGATGATATTTTGGTCGCCACAGATGATTGCTGACCTTAAACGGTATTTCCCTACGACGCTGAATGAGGAGTTGGCCGGGATATTGAATGTTTCACCAAGGACGATGGTGAGGAAAGCGAGAGAGTTGGGATTGGAAAAAGATAAGGTGTGGCTTCGTGCGATATGGGAGGAGCGACGGTTGATGGCACATGTTGAGAGCAAGAGGTTGGGCTATCCCGGTAGCTTCAAGAAAGGCACAAAGATAGGGCAGGCCTATTGGTTTAAGAAGAAAGGAGAAGAATGAAGAAAGCAATAATACAAAGGGTGGCGAAGGAGTTTCGCGTTGGGGTGAAGTCGCTACGAATAGGAGAGAAACAAACTCGTGATGTGATCGAGGCACGATATGCTTATGCAGTTGTGTTGATGGTTATGGGTGAGGATGTGCGAAGTGAATTGATGCGAGAGTTGGAGATGCGAGAGCCGGTGGCAGTTGATTATGAGTTGCGGTCGGAGGAGTATTTCAGGTTGTCGAAGCAGTTTAGGAGACAGGTAGAAGAAATAACAAAAAAATTAGGTGTAGATGGTAGATTTGACAAATATGCAAGCGCGCACCCTGCAAAGATTGATAAGTGGCTACAAGTCCTTGCTGAACCAAAAGCCCCGAAGCGAGCAGAGTTGCTGAGAAGCAAACGAGGTAAGACATTGCACTCGTTTGATTTCACAGTTGGAGAAGAAGCTGCAATGCAACGGGCATGTGAGGAAGCCGAGGAGTGGATGAATGGGTATGGGAAAGGGTATGAATATATGCCTATTGTGGATAGGAAACACTATTGTAATTCATAATGCGTAATTCATAATTCATAATGGATGATGAAAAAGACTGATATGTTTGGCAGGCCTTTGCCACCCAAGTTATGGTTTTTCGCTGACAAAGACCCATTGATAAAGAGTCTTGAGAGGACTAATAAAAGTTTGAAGGATCTTGCAAATAGGATAGGTAACAGTGACAGAAAATGAAATAACACTAATAGCATTAATTATCTCAGCCTTGGCACTATGGTGCTTGGGCGGAAAGGAGGAGGAATGAAGAATATAGAATTATATAACGACCATTTTCAAAATTACAAGACCTACCAAATTCCAAAGGCTCAACTTGTAATTGCCGACATCCCTTATAATATCGGCAAAGATGCTTATGGGAGTAATCCTCTATGGTATGTGGGGGGGGACAATAAGAATGGAGAGAGTGAAAAGGCAGGCAAAACATTCTTTGATACTGATGAAGATTTTCGTATTACCGAGTTTCTACATTTCTGCTCAAAGATGTTAGTCAAAGAGCCAAAAGAAACAGGGAAAGCACCATGTATGATTGTGTTTTGTGAGTTTGAGCAACAATTTGAGTTGATAGAAAAGGCAAAAAGATATGGCTTTAACAAATATATTAATCTTGTATTTCGCAAAAACTATTCTGCTCAAGTGCTTAAGGCTAATATGAGGATAGTTGGAAATAGTGAATATGCCGTATTGCTTTATCGTGACAAGTTGCCAAAATTCAACAATGATGGCAGAATGATATTCAATTGCATGGACTTCCCAAGAGATACAACAACACCAAAGGTTCACCCAACACAAAAGCCTGTTGCATTGTTGGAGCATCTTATACGGATATTTACTGATGAAAATGATGTGGTGATTGACCCATGCGCAGGCAGTGGCTCAACATTGTTAGCAGCGAAGAATGTAGGTCGCAGAGCCTACGGATTTGAGATTAAGAAAGATTTTTACAAAAAGGCAATAGGGTTGATTGAGAATTGCTCGCAGCCTGTATTATTTTAATTATTGAGTTATGAATAATTACAACGCAGACATAGCACATTGTGTGGGGACTGATTGCCCACTCAAAGAGAAGTGCAGAAGATTCCAATTATACGAGATTTGGAAAGGAATGATGGAAGAGTATTGCTGGACCCCATTTGTCGAGCCAAGTTTTAAGAATGGAAAATGTGAAAGTTTGAGAGAGATATGAACGAAGTAAAATTTAACAGCCAAATCTGCACCACAAAGGAGCAAAGCAAACGATTGTTGGATTTGGGATTGAAGCCCGAAACGGCGGATATGTCATACTATAAATTAGACGATGAACCTGTATTAACAATAGGAATAGCACAAGTATATAGAGAAATCATAAAAGGAGGTAAAATAGTAGAAAAACAAAATGCTGAAGTTTTTCCTGCTTGGAGTCTGCATAGGTTACTATGTTTGCTATATCCTCGTGAAGATGTATATCTCATAATGCCATCAATGGCATACGATGACATTATTGACGACATTGAAAATGAAATCAAGTGTGGTGGTTTTAACAAAGAATACTTAAAGCAATGAAAGCAAGAATTAAAGCAACAGGAGAAATTATTGATGTTGAGTATGAAAAGCATCATCCGTGTTCTGATATTATATCTTATAAAGAGAAGAATGGTGCAGTGTATTATAGTGAAGAATTGGATTTTGTTTTCTCAATGATAGATTGGGAGAAAAGACGTTATGAGATAGCTAAGGATATTTTAGCATCTTCACATATTGCACAACAGATTGGAGCGTATTCGTATGTAGAAGAAGAGGAAGTTAAAGATGCGGTGAGAATGGCAGATTTACTTATTAAAGAATTAAAAAAAGAAAAACAACTATGAACGAAGTGAGCAAAAATATGAAACATAAAATTTTTAAGTCAAGTGATACAAATGTATCAAAGTTTGTTTTTGAGTGGAATAACCCCAAAGGCATAGCTGAATCAGTTTTGTATAGATATGAATCATATGCAAAAAGAACAGTTATTTGTTGTTCGGTGCAATCAGGTTGTCCTGTAGGGTGTGTATTTTGTGGCACGGGACAATTCTTTATAAGGAATCTATCAAAGGATGAGATTGTGGAGCAGGTAGATACTTGTTTGTCTTCTATTGATTGTAAAACAACTGAAATTAAGAAGTTTCAAATAATGTTTATGTCTATGGGTGAGCCTTTCTTAAATTTCAAGGAATTAAAACTTGCCATTATAGAACTTCACGATAAATACCCAAATGCAGATTTACTTGTGTCAACATCGGCTCCAAGTTTGATTTACAAAGTTATGGGAGAATTTATAAGTTTGTGCAACGATATTCCCAAAATAGGATTGCAGTTTTCTGTTCACGAAAGTTTAGATGAAAATAGAAAAAAACTTATTCCAACAAAAACTTGCACATTGAGGCAGATTAGTACATTGGGAGAATTGTGGGCTTCTTTTGTAGGGAGAAAGCCATATTATAATTATTGCGTACACGAAGGGAATAAAAGTATTGAAGATGCAAAGAGGCTTGTGTCGCTTTTTGACCCGGGTGTATGGGAAACAACCTTGTCTGTCATATGTGAAAAAGATGAGTCAGTTGCAAATTCGATAGATAGGCAACTTGAAATGATTCAGCAATTTGGCGCACAAATGACTACTCTTGGTGCATCAATTAGAATATTTAATCCTGCCGGTCAAGACGACATTGGTGGGGGATGTGGTCAACTATGGTATTTTCAAGAATGGATAAAAAGTTTGAGAAATGAAAACAAAAATAGAAATTAAATCAATATGGGGTAGCGTGTTGTTCAGCTACGAAAAAGAAGATAACACAATTAAAGATACATTGGAAGAAGCCGTAAAGAGTGGTGCCAATCTCGGTGGTGCCTATCTCCGTGGTGCCAATCTCGGTGGTGCCTATCTCCGTGGTGCCAATCTCGGTGGTGCCAATCTCGGTGGTGCCTATCTCGGTGGTGCCAATCTCGGTGGTGCCAATCTCCGTGGTGCCAATCTCCGTGGTGCCAATCTCGGTGGTGCCTATCTCGGTGGTGCCAATCTCGGTGGTGCCTATCTCGGTGGTGCCAATCTCGGTGGTGCCAATCTCGGTGGTGCCAATCTCGGTGGTGAATGGGGTGAGTTGCAAAGTTCAAGCGATGTATTAATAGTCGGTCCAATCGGTTCTCGCAATGGCTATACGACCATATACCATACCGACAAAGGAATATTTGTGCGATGTGGGTGCTTCGGAGGCTCGTTAAATGAGTTTAGTGAGAAAGTGAAAGAAACACATGAAGAGAGCAAACACGCCAAGGATTACTTGGCATTGATTGATTTTGTAAAAGCGAAGTATGATGAACGAGAAGATTAAGGCGAAAGCACAATCACTCTACCCCATTGAGAGCCATGCCAACGAGCATACGGCTTTTTTGCAAGGTGCAAAAAAGGCAGACAAGACTAGAGTTGAAAAGGCTTGTGAATGGATTAAAAACAATAAACACTTATATAAAGAGTTGTCATTTGGAAGTTTAAGCACAGATTGGGATAAATTTATCGTAGAATTTCGTAAAGCAATGGAGGAATAGATATGAAAATTTGGATAGCAAGAGATAAAGATGAAGATAGTTCTTTATGTCTATATGGCAAGAAACCTAAATTAAGTGAAGAGGTGGAAGGTCTTTGGGTTTGTAGTCAGTATGATATACTTGTTGATGTTATTGTTTACACTCTTGAAAAATTTGAAGAAAAGTTTCCTTATAAAGTTGAAGATAAAGTGTTATATAAACCTGATAATAAAACATATTTTATTATAAAAATGTTTTTGGAAAATGATAAGATTTTATATGAATTAAGTGATGAAGTTTGTTTAGAGGAATGCAACAAGCCTTACATACTAATATCTGATGTTGATGTTGTAAAATTACAACCCTATAAAGAAGAAAATATGGAAGAAAGAAAATATTCAGATTTAAGATTACCATTAGATGATGATGATAAATTAGCAACAGAGGTGACTATTGGTGGTAATAAAATATTTCCCCCTAATGGTTATTTGATAGGCAAAATTACTAAAGTAGACAATGGAATGCTTGTAGAGTTTGTTAAGAAACAACCACAATAATGTTTTAATGCATCATATATCGACGGATATAAAAACGAATTGCTTGAAAAATTACAAAAACTTTTAATCTGTCGTGATGCCTATTGGAAAGTTTATGGTGAACAAATGGGACTAGGTAAACCATGGGAACGTGATTGGAATAATTTATCGACAACTTGTGCATATATAAAAATCAATAAAGGCTGTTTTACATATTCAAGTAGAGTATTGGTATTCCCAACGGAAGAAATGCGTGACACTTTCTTTGATAACTTTAAGGATTTAATAAATGAATGTAAAGAACTATTATAATATGAAGAACTTATATTTGGTGACATTAAATAGTGACACTCGCATACTAATAGTAGCGTCAGAGGAAAATGTGGCTGGTGATTATTGTTTAGCTATTATGCACCTTGGTGAATGGATTGAAAGCATAGAATTTATAGCTGTGGTAGGTGGTAATTACCAAGAAGGTGAAATACTTAAAAAATTTTGATTATGGAAAAGAAAATTAACATAGCAGAACTCCTAAAAGGCTGTCCAAAAGGAATGGAGTTAGATTGTACAATATACGAGGATGTTACATTATATAAGATTGATGACTCTCCTGAACATGAATACCCAATTCGAATTGAAACAAAAAATGGTTATTTCTTGGATTTAACAAAATATGGGACTTATACAGATATCGACGAGGCAAAATGTGTCATCTTCCCAAAAGGCAAAACTACTTGGGAGGGATTTCAAAGACCTTTTAAGGATGGAGATATAGTTACTTGTACTAATAAAAATTGCACTTATACTGCAATTTTTAAAGGAATGAGAGACTATAATTCCTTCAATCATTATGGAGTACTGGCTGATACTAGATTTCGTTGTATGGTTAATGATTGGTCAGATTTCAATAAAACTTGTAGACTTGCCACAGAAGAAGAAAAAGAAAAACTCTTTGATGTTATTAAAGCAAGTGGCTACAAATGGAATGATAAGACCAAGACTTTGGAGAAGTTGCCGAAGTTTAAGGTGGGGGATAGAATTGAAAAATGTGGGTATAGATTTACTATTGCAGAAGTTAAAGACAATTATTATTTAACTAAATGTGGAAATAAAATACCTATTGACTGTCAAGATGGTTTTAGTTTAGTCCCTAACAAATTCGATATTACTACTTTGAAGCCTTTTGATAAAGTGTTGGTTAGATGTAGTAATAATGGTTCATGGGAACCTCAATTTTTTGCAGATTATAGACCAAAATCAAAATTTCCATTTGTATGTACATATAATAGTTGGACACAGTGCATTCCCTATGAAGGCAATGAACATCTATCAAATACAAAAAATGATTGTGATGAATATTATAAAACTTGGGAATAATGAAAGAGCAGATATATAACTTTCTTTTAGAGTCGTTATATCCAACACCCTCTTGTTTCCATTGCCAATATTCCGATATTGATGCAAAGAGAAACCCTTGTAATAAATGTGACGGGGCAAACGAGTACAAGTTAAATAAAGGTGAAAAAGCAGACCTTGAAGAAATGACACGAGGACTAATAAAGATTGTAAAAAGAAATAAAGATAAGATATGAAAGAATTTAAGAATAAGATACCAAAAAGATATAAGGTAGGAGGGCAAGATATAGAGGTTTGCCAAGTGGAGTATTGCGAGAGCGATTCTTTGGGTGATTGTTTCGTGGCTCAAGGGTTGATAAACATCGCTAAATATGCATCAAGAGGGGTGGAACAATCGGAGACGAGTAAGTTTAATTCGTTTTGGCATGAGTTGACTCATTCCATATTGGTGACAATGGGTGAGTATGAATTAAACAAAAACGAGACTTTCGTGTGTTCGTTTAGTGGACTTCTGACCGAGGCGATAAGGAGTTTGGAATATGAGGAGGAGAGTTGATGGGAGGTATAAGAGTGATAAGAGATATAGGATAAATTAAAATTAATAGAGATGAAGAAAGTGATTGAGTATTTAACTAATTTTTTGTGTGGTGATTCGGAAGATAATGTAGATTTATCGAAAGGGAAATTTCGCTATATGCGTTTTTTTGACGGATCGATAGTTAAAGGACTACAACGATATGCTGTTTTCGAAAGGCGGTTGAGCAAATGTTATGCTGTTTATATGATAATATCAACAAACAGTTGTGATTACAAGGGAATAGTGAAAGCATTCCCCTTTGGCGATGATAAAGAGTATGCTCGCTTATGTGCCGAGGAATTGTGTGAGAAGTTGAATGAGATAATTGATTAAAAAGTAAAAAGCAGATGAAGATAAGTGTTATTGAATTGATTGGAGAGTTTTTGTTGGGAAAGAGGTATTATGCTTGCGTAGTTAATACCCGGGGGACGAGTAAGTGTGAGATGGCGTGTTATATCTTTGATGATCGGGAGGCGGTGGAGAGGTATAAGCGTGGGTTGATGGGTAATCGCAGTTATCAGTGGGTGGAGACGATTACTTTTAGGTCGAGGAAGGAGTATAAGATAAAGATGTGAAGATGAATATAGTATATAATTTTGAGGTATGAGAAAGATAATCGACAAAATAAAGAACTGGTGGCAGTTGCGTAAGGGTTATTATGTGACGCTTGATATGAGAGATTCTTCTGTGAGTTTTTCAAAGGGTTTGTATGCTCGGCTTGAGCCGGAGATAATGGTTAGTGCGGAGTTGACCACCTCCCCCCTCCGGGGTACTCCTCCTAAACAGGGCTCAGAGGGAGAGTTAGGGGATTCGTCGCCCATAAAGAGCAAGAGTTGGAACTATGTAGATGCTCGGGGGAAGGTGATGATGTTTTGGGAGCCGGAGGGTGAGTGTTATGGTTTTGTTGTGTCGCCGAAGTTGAGCAAGGAGACTCAGTTGGCAGATGTGCAGTTTAACACAAAGTATGGCACGGTTGGTTTTGAGACGCTTGTGCCGACGGTGGCACGTGTGCTGTATGACTATGGGATAGATGCTGACCGGGTGAAGTTGAGCGTGACAGAGCAGATGTGTGGCGAAATGAAATGGTATAGGATAGAGCGAGGGAGATGAATCAGTTGATAGGGCAAAAGCGGAAACATGATGTGGTGTGGCATCGTAGCGGTAAGATAGAGTTGAGTGCTTATGTGGTCAAGGAGTTGGGGATTGCTCGTGGCGACTCTATTGGTGTGATGGGTGATAAAGGAGAATATTATCTATATGTGTCGAGTAAAGGCGATAGGGGGATAAGATGTAAGGCTACTTGTTATCCGTCACGCAAGGGTGGCAGAAACATGAAGACTCATTGCAAGGAGTTGACCAATGCGATATATCGGATTGTGGGTGATGCGACGGAGGAGAAGATAAAGATGGCCGTCGGGGATATTAGAGAGTTAGCAGGACGCAAGTGTTTAGTATTATTATATATGTTGAGAATATGATAAAAGAGGTTGTTTATAAAGGATATGCGGCACAGCCGAATGAATATGTGAGTGAAGATGGAGAACTCGCTATGGCGATGAATTTAGTGCCTGAAGATGGAGGGTTGAAAGGGATAAAAGAGGGGGTAGTGGAGATGGATATTGAGGAGGGCTATAGACTTTTATATATACATGAACAAATATTTAAGCATTATATTATTCTTCATGAATCGTCGAATAAACTATATTATATAGACGAAGCTTCCACTGCTGGAAAAAAAGAGATTTTGGGATTTGATACAGGGGTGCAAATAACTGAAATTAGGGCAGTAGGAAAAAGTTTGATTGTCCTTACTAATGAGGGGCTGCACTATTTTATATGGGATTATTCTGGTTATAAGAATCTAGGGACGGAGATTCCATCGTTGGATGCCTCGCCATTTCTATACACTGACATTACTCCTGCACAAGAATTACACCTTCGATATGGAATGGAATATATTCAGCAAATACAAGTCCTAAATGGAGAAGGGCTGTTGACAGATGCCCAAATGAAAAATTTGTATGCTGGGACAACGTCGGAGTTGCTACTGTTTGGAGACGTAAGACAACATGTATATGAGCGAGTATTCTCCGTAATAAATAAAGCAGAATCTTTCATTAAAGACAAAGGACTATTTTTGCATCCGTTTTATGTGAGATTCGCGTATAGGATGTATGATGGAGGCCACGTAAAGCATACGCCTCCAATATTATTAGTACCAAATACATGGGGGGGGATCCCTGCGGTTTATATTACAACTAATGGGACCAGATATAGTGCGGAATTTAATCCCATTTTTACGATATCTACTTTGTGCGCAGAAATTGTAGGTGGGGAAAAGTTAAAAGACTGGAAAGATTTAATTACGCACGTAGATGTATTTGTATCGGAGCCATTGATAAATTATACTGATGCAGCAAGTTCTTTGATTTCAATTGCTCCAATGCCATATATGGGGATCGTGGACGGAGTTTGGCAGTCAACAGGAGAAAAGCACATGCCAAGAACCATGACCACAATTAACGGCAAAATCACGTGGGCCACTGTCAAGGATGCTTATATCGCTGATGCTCCTGAGTCAAGTGGAGATGTATATGTATTGGCAAACGTCTATACATGGGACAAAGGTTATGACCAGGCTTTGAATAAAGGAGATTTATTGGGTTACGAATACGGATGGCTTGTTGTCGATTGCACAGAAAAAGATAAAGGTCTGTTTAACTATAACGGCCAAGACTTAGCCACCACGGAACTGCCAATAGGGGCGACGAAAGTACTGCCGGAATCGGTTACACGCTGGAGAACCTATTCTATTAGAGAATATAGTGGGAGCATCGTGTATTGTGGAGCAAACGATACTACTGTATATCGTATTGTAGGACCTAAGACAGTTAATTTGGCGAATGTATTGGGGACGCATTACGTTAAGATGGCACGAAGTGATGGAAAGGCCTATGAAGAAGTGCTAAATGGAGTGAGCAACTTTTATCTAATATCAGAGATAAAGATACGAGAAGGCACCTCTGTGATACATAGTGGGACTATTCCAATCAAAGGCCAAGCGTTATCGAATGTAGCAGTACGACAGAGGTTAACCGAAATAGGGCATTCGCTACATTCTCCTATTCCCGGGAGGAGCATGACATATAATAATCGATTTAATATTGTAGTAAATGGGTTGAAGATAGGAACGAGTGGGTGCAATATATACTCGTTGAATCCTTGTAGCGAACATACAACAGGGATCCAATTAAATCTATCAAGGGGATATGTAGAGGTTGCAGTTGGGACGCAACGTACTCTTGTTAATCTTAAAGTAGAAGGAATAATACTGGATAGAATAAAGTATTTTGCTTTTAATCACCCTAACGCGGCACGGTTAATAGTTGCAACCGCAAAAGGTGTTACAAACGGAAAAGCATACAGTGTTCCCCTGAGAAAGCATGAGTTGTTAAACTTGTCGTATGCGTTTAACAACTTTGACAAGTTACAATTTACAGAAATGGACTTTTCTGAATTTGAAGAACACCTAAAGGATGAGAATAAACCGATATTGTATGGGAATGTTATATGGGGGTCGTCAGCAGAAAATCCTTTCTATTTCCCTGAAACGAATCAATCAATGTTGCCCGTTAGAGAGGTGCTGGCAATGTCAGTAGCGACAAAGGCATTAAGTGAAGGGCAGTTTGGGCAATTCCCAGTTTATGCATTCGCAGATGAGGGAGTATGGGCACTTACTATTGATGAAAGCGGAAACTTTCAGAGCCACCAACCAGTAACAAGAGGAGTCTGTATAAATCCTAAAGGGATAGTACAATTAGATCAAGCAGTACTATATCCTACCAAAGGAGGGTTTTATCTAATTAGCGGAAGTGAAGAAGTATGTATAACGGATGCCATTATAACAGATATTCCAATCTCAATAAAAGATATTCAGAAAGGAACGGAAGTCATGTCATTGTTGCAGATAAAAGAATCAGCGTTTGAAATTAAGCCATTTAAGGAGTTCCTGCAAAATGGAGCCGGCGTATATGTTCATTCATCCCAGCGAATAATATTGTACAATGAAGAGGCAGATTATGCGTATGTGTATTCGCTAAAAAGCAAACAGTGGGGAGTGATGGAAAGTAATTTACAATATAATGTAAATTCATATCCTGAGGCGTTGGTGGTAACTAAAGATAATAAGTTGGTAAACCTTTCGGAAGAAGGGGATGAGAAGCCGGGATTAATGATTACTCAAGCCTTGAAGCTTGATGGAGGAGATATTCTCAAGACTATTGACACAATTATTCAACGAGGGGACTTTGATAGAGGCGACGTGTCAACGGTGCTATGGGGCAGTAGGGATTTGAAACACTGGCACATGGTGTGGTCAAGTAAGGATCATTATCTACGAGGCTTCAGAGGAACGCCATATAAGTATTTCCGTATAGGTGCATTGGTGAATCTAAAAGGAGAGGAGATGATAAGGGGAGCGAGTGTGCAATATGAATTGCGAGAGACGAATAAACTAAGATGATATATATCGCTTATTCTTGATTTCAAAATGGAGAAGGGGAGTTGCTTTAATGGTGGCTCCCCTTTTTTTTGTGTGTACTAAAGTAGTAGTGAGTAGTGTGGAGTTAATTCATAGTTCATAATGTGTAATGGGACGGCTGGGGCTACTATGACTACTAAGTCTTTTAAGTCCACTATGTCTTTTAGGACTAATGGGACAACTATGGGGGTATTATTGTTCTTGTGATAGGGCGATGAGGGTGTCTTCGATGGTTTTGTCTTTGGTTGTTGCGATGTCGATAGATGTGGCTTGCATCTTGGGTAGGGAGTATTGCATGAATCGCTCGGCAATGATGAGTCGGTCTTTGGGATCGAGCGCGGCAAAGTCGGAAGCCATAAGGTCGGAGTTGATATAGTCGGATAGGAACCGGTTGATGAAGTCGCGTCCCAACGCAGTGGATTTGTTGGGCGTGTCTTTTTTTCTTCCTCCTACTTTTTTATGTCCTTGTTTGAATGCCATAGATATAAACTTAAAAATGTGGGTTAAAGATAAGGGATTATATTAGTGCTATAATTTTAAGTTTAACCAAATAACATAAAAAAAAGTATGATAGGTTCAATAATCAGTGCCGCACTTGCCATAGGAGGAGCTATTTATGGAGGAGTTAAGGCATCGCAGGCGGCTAAAAAACAAGAGGACGCACTTAAGAAGCGAGAGAAAGAGAATGAAGATTGGTATAATCGTAGGTATAACGAAGATCCGACGACACGAGCTGATGCCCAACGAATCTTAACGATGACCTCGGAAAAGATAAAGCAACGGAATAAAGCGTTAGCCGGTCGAAGTGCCGTAATGGGAGGAGATGATGCTGCAGTCGCAGTAGAGAAAGAGCGAAATGCACAAGCAATGGCAGATGCAATAAGTAACATATATGCACTTGGCGAGGCACGCAAAGATGATATAGAAGATAAATATATGAGACGAAAAGATGAGATAGAAAACGCTCATATCAACATGGAACAACAGAAAGCACAAAATATAGCGAGTGCGGTGAGTGGAGGAGTAAGTGGTGCATCAAATGCAATAAGTAACATCGATTTTTAGGCTATGGAAGAGGAAAAGAAGGAATTACCGTCAGTTATAAACGAGGAGGGGAATATTGACGTTCAAGACCCAGGAGGGGGAGAGGCAGAAGCTTCAAATGTTGAAAAAAAGAAGCCGACCTTCGATATGCAAACAATGATAAATGACTTGAATGCACGAGAGGAAGAAGCACTCAAGAAGATTGAGGAAGAACGGAAGAAGGAGAGTAGATATCATAGGGCTCGGTCAATAATATCGGCAATCGGTGATGGACTGTCGGGGCTGGCGAATATCTATTTTGCGACGAAAGGAGCGCCGGATATGCTCAAGGGTACAACCTCGTTGAGTGCGAAGCAACAAGAGCGATGGGATAAGATACGTAAAGAGAGAGAGGCTCGCAGAGAGGCATATCTTAAGGCAGTTAGAGATAACAATAGAGAGTCGTTGAAGAATGCTTATACACAGTGGAAGGATGATCTTGAGGCGAAGAGAAAAGAAGAAGAACTTGAACTTAAGAGAAATAAAGACGCTCGAGATGAAGCGAAGGCGAACTATGAGGCTAAAGCGGCCAAACTGGAAGCCGATTTGCTCACGAAAAAAATCGACAAAGCAACATATGATGCAGAAATCGCTAAAATCAAAATGGAAGTTGCTGGCGAATTAGAACAAGCGAAAATAAACAAATACAATCGCACTGGTTCGGGCAGAAGTTCGGGTGGTTCGGGAGGTAGTGGAAGTAAAAACTACACTAAAACAAAAACAATAATGGTCCCAGTACGCGATGAAAGAGGAAGAATTATTGGCTACGAAGAAAGAGAGGTCACAGAAACAAAGGAATATGGAAGGGTATCAAACAGTAAAAAAGGCTGGTCTGCTAAAAAATAGAAAATAAATCAAAAAGAGATGACAAAAAAAGAATTTTATAATATACTTGTAGAGGAAACCGGGTATCAAGATAGTTATGAGGATTTTGATTCGATGACATCAACTCCTGAAGGGAGAAAAGAGTTTTACGATATACTTGTAGAGAATACCGGGTATGAGGATGACTACGAGTGGTTTGAATCGGTGGTAAGGGGAGAGAGCAACACTCAACCAACTGCTGAAGAGATAGCGAAGAGTGTGGAAACTTATGCAAATCCCTATGGACTTGGGGTGAAATTTGATTTTAGCACACCAACAACCACCGAAACAAAAACGGATGCCAATACCATTCAGCAAAATGTAGCAAATAGAACAAGTAGCGCGGTTGCTGACAATATAACACCAAGTGCCCCCAAGGCAGAGGATATAAGTATCACCAAGCCGACAGCAATGACAAATAATGTGAGTGTTCGTCCGGTGAGTGCCATTCAAAAAGGGGATGGCACACCATATAGCGAGGGTGAACTAAAGGCAATGGCAGATAGTGATGCAACTACACAAGTAGCAGATCCGACCTCGGCAGAGATAGAGGCGGAAGAAGGAGAAAGCCAAAAACCAAAAGAGGAGGAGAAAACAATTGATTCGTTGGCGGAGGACTTGAAACTGCAGTTTGGCGAAGCAGAGACAGCCCAAGATGGAAAAAGAGCGAGCCACAATATAACGTTGCCCGAGGCAATGAGTTTGCCATTGGGTAGCAGTTATGCCGGGGAATATGACGCCATATTAGAGCAAGAGGTGTGGAATAAGGCAACCGGAGGTAAAGAGCTAAGTGCTGAGGAAGTCAAAGCGAAGGAACAGGAGCTAAGCAACATGAGCTATGAAGAAGTAGTGTCGTTGCTTGGAAAAGATGGTATGGCACGAGTAGAGGATGCCCGAAGTCGATTGCTTATGCAAGATGCGGTCGAGCAAAAGGCTACGAAGTTGTTGAATAGGCTTGTCGCAAATGAAGAGGTGTATAACTATCTTCGTCAATTTGTGGGAGGCAATGATGCAAATGAGGTTGTGGCCGGAATAGCATCAACGCTAAGAGGAGATGAGAAGCTGGGAGAAAGGGTTAATAATCCAATGGAGTTATTACCTTATGCAGTGGCAAAGAGCATAGGAATAGATTATCTCTTTGGCTCGGAGGCAATGCGACAATATTTGTCATCGACGCCTTATGAGACCAAGGCGATGACCGATTATGGAATGTTGTGGAGAAAGTTATATATGTCGGGAGCAGCGTTGCCACCGGAAGCGAGAACACACTATGAGGATGTATTGCGAGATGTATATGATAAGGGTGAACTGAATACAGATGTGGGCGAAGCGAGAATGAAAGATGCAATAAATACGTTGTCGCAGTATTCGCAGATAAAGCAACAATTCAGTGAAGCCGAAATCGCGAAGGTGTTGGCTCAAACTAATAAAAGTTTGGGGCAATATATGGCATTTGGCTCGATAGAGGATGCTATATTTAGTGAAGCGGAGCTTGGAGGCGGAGGAGCTCCAAGAGATAGGTTGTTGGCAAATTTTGATAATTATGCACGAAAAAGAGCAAGTCTTGCCGGGAATATAGGCAAGTTGCAAGAGCTTGAGGCACGAAAGGCAGAGCTGAACGCTGAGAGTGTTGAAGAGGTTGTGAGCGATTACAGCGGCAGTCCATGGGAAACATCGGCGATGTCGGTGGCAGGAATGGCATCATCGGGTGATATGCAGGCGAATATTCGTAATAGAGTGAGGACAGGAAATGGGAAGTATGCCCGAGAACTTGAGTTGAATGATGCGTCAATCACTTTACGTGAGAAAGCACAAGATATAATAGAGCATGGAGAGCGAGACGATGATTTTGTTTCCGGAGTGTATCATGGACTTGTGGATAAGGCTAAATATGGGTCGAACTGGGACTTCGGCATGAGTAATTTAGCTGAGGGTTTAATGCTAAAGAATATAGTAGATAAGGTCGATAAAGGAGAGGCAATTACCCGAGATGAGGAGGCATTTTTGGATTCGTGGGCGACGTTGATAGCCGCAGAGTCGATGGTGAAACAAGGACGAGGCTATAAAGCCGGTGCTGTGACGGCAGAGGCTATTCCGTTTATGGTAGAGATGCTTTTAAGCCCGATTAAGGGTGGAAGCAGTGCGGCAAGCAAGTTTGCCCGATGGGCTATCAAGAAATATGGGACCGCGGTAGCCCGTAAAGTTCCGATGACGATAACGAGATATGGGGTGAGATTGGGAGGAGATGTATCCAAGGGGGTAGGAATGACGTTGACGACCGGAATAGGAAGAACGGCAGATGAAGCTGTGAGGCGAAGTGTTGGCGAAATTAATCCGAGCCTTGATGAAGAAGGAAATGTTGTATATGGAGATCATGAGAAAGGGGAAAAGGTCGCCTCGGCAATCGCCAAAGCGATAGGGAGCAAGGCTATAGAATATCACTCTGAATTGGTGGGAGAATATTTTGCTCCATTATTGAAAGGGTTGACCAAACTCACAGATGCCGGCATGTCGAAGATAGGGTTGGGGAAAGTGACAAAATTCTTTGAAGATGTAAAAGCTTCGGATTGGGGTAAGATGGTGGGCGAGATGTCTAACCGCACGCAATGGCATGGCACGCTAGGGGAGTTTAGCGAAGAGATAGTGGGTGGCATAGAGAATGCCATAATAGTAGGCGATCAAACATTAGATACCGATGAGCGTACAGGAGTGTTCAATAAGGACAACTTAATAGATACCTATCTTGGCGTAGCTGTAATGGGAGCGATGATTAATGGAGCACAAGCAATGGGGTACAAGAGTGAAGAACGACGCATGCAGATGGAACGAGATGCGTGGAGTACTGTTGGGGAGCGATTGTTTGGTGGTAAATGGAACGAATTAATGTCGCAAATAGACGGCACAACACAGGAGGATATAAGTGATGTTGTGAGCGGATTAATGCGAAATAAGGATTATAACGCAAATCAAAAGAAAGCGATATTACGTTATGCCGGAGCGGTTGCCAGTGAACGAGAGATGCTTGATGCTGCCGGTAGGCGAGCGGTGGATTTCCAAGGGGAACGAATTATTGATGCACAGGGCATTGTAGAGGAGCAGGAAGCCAAAGGATTTGATGCCGTAGCTCCCGATAGCCG
This sequence comes from Muribaculaceae bacterium, assembly GCA_045531405.1. GTDB lineage: Bacteria > Bacteroidota > Bacteroidia > Bacteroidales > Muribaculaceae > RGIG4079. The sequence continues at coordinate 33,839 of JAZSDX010000013.1, forward strand.
AAGGGCCGTAACGTTACGAGCCATTGAAGCCGAAGAAGATATAAAAGAATTGATGGGTGTTGGCTCGGGCAGATTAGCAGAAGACGCATTGTATAAGCGTTATTTGACAACCGATCCTCAGGAGTTGTTGATTAGGGCAAGTGAAGATGAATCGTTGAGCAGAGAGCAACGAGACGTTATTATCGATTACCTTGGAGCCAAAGCGGCGAGAGACGGAATGACTAGCCGTAGAGATGCAGAGGTGAAGATGCGTACCACTTTAGCCCATGGGAACATAGATGCGACAACGAACAAACAAAGTGGCGAGGTGATAGCCGCGACTTTGAAAAATGGCAGAAAGGTGGTAATCGTTGATGGTATAGTAGAGGCGAATGATGATGGTAGTGTTTCCAAGTCGCAAACGTGGGAAAGCCTTGTAGTTATAGATGAAGAAACCGGGGAGAAAGAGATGGTTTCGCCCGGCGTTATATCGACGATAGACCACAGGATTGATGCTGATGAATTGAAAACAATCACAGAAGGAGAGATATATAGTGATGTTTATACCCGATATGATAGAGATGTGTCGGGAGACAGAGAGTTTGCAGTGGGTGAAAGGGTGTTGTTGGGCAAAGAGAAAAAAGAGTATCAAGTAACCAACGTGAATGACGAATATATTGAGCTGAGTGCCGGAAATGAAGTAGTGGAGATGCCGAGGGGAGAGGCCCGTTCCAAAATGGATCAAGCTCTTTATGGAGGGATTGAACATAAGGTTACTCCTATTGGGATCTCTCAGAGTGCGGAATATGAGGTTTTGCCTGAATCAAATGAATCTGAAAATCAAGGTGGAGTTGTTATTGCGGAAGAGCCGATGGCAATAGGCCCCGGAGTTGCAGTGCGTGTGGGAGGTGTTGCCGGTGTTGCAACGTCATTCCCTGAAGATGGGAAGGTGATAGTTGAAACCGAAGATGGGAAAATTCTTCCATACGATGAAAGTGAGGTGGAAGTTGTAGGAGAGACGACTGAGACCATAGGGACCACTGAGACAACTATGTCGGATGGGTCTAATGAGTCTGCTGAGGTTGATGATAATGGTCGTCCATTTATTGTTTCTTCGAATGGGACAACTACCTTTGGCGAGATTACAGAAGATACCGGATTGCCTTCAGCTCCGATAAAGTTAAGCGAGGGCTATCAAGATGAAAATGGCAAAGGTTATGGCCTGGCACATATTGAGGCGAACCACGGAAAGCAAATTAGGGGTGCGGGATTTAAATCTGTTGAAGAATTTGTGAAATTTGTTGCCGAGAATTATGATGGGAACGACATAAGGGTAGGCAATCCAAGAGGAGACGGTAATATTACTTATTTAATACAAGTAAAGGATAAGTATGATAACACTTTGTTTATTGAATTGTCTAGAGATGGGTCTTATTGGAATGTGAATAGTGGAGGTGTGTTCCGAAAAGGATATTCTGATAAAAAGGAAACGGTTGTCAAGACCGAACCCCAACAACCGAATAATGCCGTTTCGCCAGACTCTTCGCTTTCTGAAGTTGGTAACGAAGGCATTTCAACAACAGAACCCAACGGCGAGTCTCCCGTTTCTGAAGGCGAAGATAGTGAAAATAAATCGGATATGCAAGAGGGTGGTGTCAATTCACCGGCTATACCTGTAGATGCGAAAGGTGAGCCGATGTATGAGAGTGCACCGGTGGAGGCTACTATTGCGGATATATATAATGACCCTGACCTCGATGAGGATGAGGCAGATGCTTTTGTGCAGGCTAAAATAGATGGGGCAACAAAGCGCATTTCTCAACTTGAGAAGAAAAAACCGAAGATGGGTGAGAGCAAGGTCGCTTTCAAGGAGGCAAAAGCGAAATGGCGTGAGCAGTTGGAATCGGAACAAGCGTCGTTGGCATATTGGCAAGGAGTGCAAGAGGCGCGAGCGAAGGAATCTACCACCTCCCCACTAACAACCCCTCAGTCCTACGGACAGCCCCCCTATCAAAGCAGGGGGGCAATAACTCCCCCTATTGCTGCGCAACCGGGAGGAGAGTTAGACGCCAATGGTGAAATGGGAGAGATAGGAGAAATATCTACTGAGGCTGAAGGTGATGATGTGAGTGAACGAGACTCTAAGGTCGATAAGGACACTAATGTCGCTGAGGAGGGCAGTGTCACAGAAGGGACAGTTGAGGAGGAAACTCCTATTGTAGAGGAACAAACACAAGAGGAGACAGGGGAACTGACCACCTCTCCCTTACAGGATTCTGCTCAGTCGCAAGCGAGTGGAGGGTTAAGTGAGGACTTAACTGAAGTTGTCGGTGAAACTGACAAGATGCTTGCAGAGCGTAAGCGAGCGATGGAGGCGTGGCTCCAGGCCGAGGAGGTCGCTGATAAAGATGCGAAGTGGGGCGATTATTCACAAGCCATTGACGCATTGGAATCCTATGCGATGGGGTTGAGTGATGAGCAGTTGGCGGCATTGCAAACGCATTATGGCAAAGGAGAAGTGAGGGAAATAGACGATGAGATTAGTCGTCGAGATGAAATCAAAGTAAAGAATGCCCAATATGACGAGTTGTTGTCGAAACAATATCCGATAGAGCGTAAGGAGAGAAAGGGGACAGGGAAACTCGAAGATGCGTTGAGTAAAGATGTGACACGACCGGTGATGACGGGAGTGTATCATGATGAAGATGGTTATGCTGTGGCTACTGATGCGAAGGTGTTGGTTGCAGATAAAAGGGAGTATAACGGACGCAAGAAGGGCAAGATAATCGGCAAAGATGGTAAGGAGATACCGGGCAATTATCCAAAATGGAAACTTGCAATCCCGGTAGAAACGGAAGCGTTGCCAATAGATTTGCAAGATTTGTCGGGCTTTATTGGAGGAGTAAAGGCTAAGTTAAAGGAGAATGGCATCAAGCCAAAGGATTATGGCAAGGCAGTGGTAATGATAAAGACCGGAAGCGGAACGATAGTCTATTATCCTGTTGATGCATTAGAAACATGGCTCAATGGCGCTATGCGATTGGGTGCAACCGGAAGTGATGTCGGAGTATCTGAAAGGAATGGATTTATTGTAGCCAAGACCAAGAATGGTGTTGCCATGTTGGCATCGAAAGGGGGATTGGCATATAATGATACCGGCATTGTCTATGAGGTAAATTCTTCACCATCGACCCCTCAGTCGCGTAGCGACAGCTCCCCTAAGGGCAGGGGAGCACTTGAGAAGCAAGTGGGTGGTGGCGTAATGGAAAATGCGACCGAAGCACAGCGCTTGGCTACTGAAGCGGTGATAACTTCTCTTGAGGCGAGTGGCATTGAGGTTGTTGAAGCGAGTGATGCCATGGCGGAGGCTGTGATGGGAATGGGAGGAGTGGAGATGAGTGCGAAGAAAAAAAGAGCACTCGAGACCGCGTCCGTTCAAGAAGAACATCAACCAACTGTCGTCTCAAGTGCTGATGGTGCAAAGGTACTAAATAATCTTGATAATGTTGCAACCGAATACGAAGAAAAATCGAATCAATCTAAAACATTCCTTGGCGATGTAGCCAAAGCACTTGGAGCAGAACGCAAGGGAAGTGGAAGCCAATATGTAACTTTTGAGACAAAGAATGGCAAGGTTGTTACAATCCGATTAAGCAATCATAATGCAACTGTTTCCAATTTTGACAATAATGGAGAAGCCGATGGGATAAGTATTGTTGTTTCGGCAAAGGGCAACAACGGCATGACAAACGATGGTGATGCTCATGTAGTGGAGCATTACTATGATGCCATCAAATTGCGTAGAGCAGAGGGCAAGCCATTGGCTGATATTGTGCGCTCGATAAAGCAAGCGTTGTATAGTGGTGAGTTTACCGACACTACCGGTCTTGCAGAGCGTCAAGAGGTGAATTTGAATGAGGTGGAGACATTACGCACTCCGCAGGGAGTGGTATATGGATGGACTGACGGGAAGAAGGTTTACTTGACTAAGGAGGGTATGAACCCTGAGACACCTATCCATGAATATACTCACCTATGGGCGAGAGCTATGATGCAGGGTAATGCCGAGGGTTGGCAGAGCGTTAAGGATTTGCTTCGTGGCACGCCTATATGGAATGAGGTGATGAGTGATGCCAACTATGCGGATATTCATGGCGATGAAGATGCAGTTGCGAGTGAGTGTTTGGCTCGCTTGAGTGGCAAGGAGAACGCTAAGCGCATGGAGGCAGAGGCTCGCAAGATTATTGATGAGGCAAAAGGAGTGTTTGCCAAGGCTGATGCCGTGACGCTTGTGGAGCGCATGAAAAAGGCTTTGCAAGAGTTTTGGAATTGGGTAGGGAAGAACCTATTTGACATCAAGAGCTTCGGCAGTATCGAGGAGGTGACCGACCGAGTGTTGTGGGATTTGGTTAATAATACCGAGTTGGAAACTATCGATGGCGCGATAGAAAAGCAGATCATCGGAGAGAGGGGAGCGAGTGCTCTTGATAAAGCAGATGAAGCGACCCATAGAATGGATAATCTTGGGGTGGCACGAGAAATGGAAGACGATGGCTTGTTGTTTAGAGATGGAGATGTGACCACCTCCCCACTTGGTTCAGGAGGAGAGTTGGGGACTACTATGTCAACTGCCGAGGCATCTACAGTAGGTTATAGTGATGCGGAGGTGAGTATGGCTAACGATCCAATTGCAAAGGTTATGGGCAAGAGTCAACGCAGCAAGAAGCAACAGGCGAAGTTTGCCGAGCGAGAACGCAAGTATATGCGAAACAGAGTGGCGGAGTTGGCGGAGAAGATGCATCTTGATAATGTGGAGGTTGTGGAGAGTTCACAATCGACCCCCTCCCCGCAGAGCGGTACTCCCCCTAAACAGGGTTCAGGGGGAGAGTTAGACAACCCAAATAAGACAAGTAAGACAACTATGTCGGAGCGAAAGGCGAGGGCAAAGGGTTGGTTTGATACGAGAACCGGCAAGATTGTTATCAATATATCGAATCATTTGTCGGTTGCAGATGTTGAACGTACGCTATTGCATGAGGCTGTAGCCCACTATGGGTTGAGACAGTTGTTTGGGAAGCAGTTTGATACGTTTTTGGATAATGTGTATCTGCATGCTGATGCTGAAGTGAGAGCACAGATAATAGAGCTTGCAAAGAAACATGGTTGGGAGTTTATCGATGATACAATTTTGGCTGCACTCGGCGGTAAAATCACAAGAGATTTACCGCCCTCGTTGGCACAAAAAGTCAGGACTGCTACGGAGGAGTATTTGGCGGGATTGGCAGAGGACACCAATTTTGAGTATTTGGAGTATCAAACAAGTTTCTGGATGAAAATCAAGCGATTCTTTATGGATATGCTTGAGAGCATCGGTTGGGATTATAAAGGACCGGAGTTGAGCGATAATGAGTTGCGTTATTTGTTGTGGCGAAGTTATGAGAATATGGTCAATCCTGGACGTCATCGCAGTATCTTGGGCAAGGCTGAAGATGTAGCGAAACAGTATGCGTTGGGCGTAGGTAATTATAGTGCAGAAGCCGAGACTATGAGCCAAGTTGCAGAGGAAGGGGAGAAGGCGGAGCCTCAACCAATAGGCAATGGTGCGTTTGGTGCGATTTATACCCAATTTAGAGGAAAAGCAAAAGAAGCCATAGCCTTTTTGATGAGAAAACAAAGTGGGGAAGCAATAGGGGCTTTATCGCATCCTGAAATAGGTGAGATAGACCTCGTTTGGGGAAAAGAGGGAACATCTCATAGTGATGGTTATGGTCTTGCCAAATTGGTAAAATACCATCCTGAAGTATTGGATAATCTACAAGAGATATTAAGTGGCATGAACGTAGTGAAGCGTTCTTCTAATAGAGTACAATTAGAAAGTAATACTCACAAGGCCTCGGTAAGATTGACTTGGGACAATCAAAGAAAAACATGGCTACTTACAGCATTTGAGAAAAAAGAAACACCTGAGACCACTATCAGTAGTACAGGCGTTGATAATTCCCCAAAAGGGTTGTTAGACGACACAGCTCCCCAACAAAGTTCAAGTGTTTCTGCTGACAAAGTTAATAACAATAATTCGGAAAAGCAAGAAAATAATGAGTCTAATGGGTCAGATGGGTCAACTAATGCGGAGCGCGATACCGACGAGGGAATTTTGTTCCGCGATGGGGAGAGTGATGGGACGAGAGAGGAGTATAACCGGAGAGTGCGTCGTCCTAATCGCAGTGGCAGTGTAGGTAAGTGGGATAACCTTGGATGGCGCATGAAGGAGGCTTATCAAGACTCTATGCTATCGTTGAAGGAGTTGCAAGATGTTATCGCCAAGAAGTATGGGTTGAAGGAGATACCATCGTGGATGAATGCTTATCTGCAAGAGAACTTAATGAGCAGTAGGAATAAGGCGGCAAGCGATGTGTATATGCGTGATTTCTACAACCCGATGATGAAGGAGGTGCAAGCCTTAATCAAGAAAGGGGTGAAGTATGAGGACTTGGTGAACTATATGATAGCGAAGCATGGGCTTGAACGCAACGTGGTGATGGCTGAGCGAGACGCCAAAAGAGCAGCTGATGAAGCGAAGGAAAAGGGTGAGGATTGGCAAAAGGCATACGATGAGGCGTTGAAGGAGAACCGAAAACGAGACTATTCGGGTTTGACCGCGTTGACCGGTGAGGAGAGTGTGATGACAGCCGAGAAGGAGGCAGAAAAGATGGTCGAGGAATTCGAGGGCGCACATGAAACAGATGCATTATGGGAAAAGGTAAATGCCGCAACCAAAGAGACCTTGCGAAAGAGTTATGAGGGTGGGTTGATGAGTAAAGAGACCTATGAGTCAACTGAAGCGATGTATGAGCATTACATACCACTAAGAGGATGGGATAGCGACATAGCAAGTGATGTGTATGAATATCTGATGAGTGATCGCCCGTTATTATCTCCGGCACTTAAGACTGCCAAAGGTAGGACAAGTCTTGCCGATGACCCGATAGCGACAATAGGCATGATGGCAGATAGCACAATCGCACAAGCGAATCGAAACAAGATGAAGCAAGCGTTTTACTATTTTGCCGTTAACAATCCGAGCGATGTGGTGACGATAAGCAAGCAATGGTATGTTTATGATGAGGTGACCAAGAAATGGCAGCCACGTAGTGCTGACATACCATTAGATGCATTAAGCGAGGAAATAGCAACGATTGTAGAGGAATTTGAGGCGAGAATGGAAGAACTTGCGAGAGATGGTAAAGCCAAACGCAAGAGCCAAGGACTCGACTTGGATTTGAGAACAGTGGGCAGGGAAGGAGAAGAGCACACTGTGAGAGTGAAAGTGAATGGTGAGGAGTATTGCATTTATGTCAATGGTAGCCCGAGAGCGGCACAAGCATTAAACGGATTGACTAATCCCGAGATGTTTAATGATGCGTTGATGAAGGGAACTAAAAAAGTAAACAACTACTTGGCACAAGTGTTCACGTCGAAGAATCCCGAGTTTGTATTCTCAAATATGAGCCGAGATTTGATGTGGGCGACGGGAGCGGTAGCAGTTAAAGAGAATGCGAAATACAATGTGGTCTATCATAAGAATATCAACAAGATATTTTGGAGTGGGATGATGCCGAGATTGGTTCATCGCCACATGATGGGAACACTCAATATGAATAATGAGTTGGATAGATACTTCGAGGAGTTTGTTCGTCATGGAGGGGAGACCGGATATACAGCAATCAATTCGATAGACCACTACAAACGCAATATCAAGCGAAATGTAAAAGATGCGCAAGGGAAGCAAAGCATGACTAAAAAAGCGTGGAACGGAGTGTTTGACGCTATAGAGTTTATGAACCGAAGTGCAGAGAATATGACTCGATTTGCGGTGTATGTCACCTCACGCGAAATGGGACGCGACCAAGCCCGAGCTGCTCATGATGCGAAGGAGATAACCGTCAACTTCAACAAGAAAGGTAGTGGCGAGTTGGGTGCAAGATACTTAGGAGGGTTGTATGTGTTTATGAATGCTTGCATACAGTCGATGGCGAACTTTGCAAGATTGACCGGCAAACATCCGGTGAAGATGACCGGAGCATTGGCGACAATGGCCGGGTTAGGGTTTATGTTGCCATTGCTGAATAGGATGTTGGCAGAGGCTATGGGAGATGATGATGAGTATTGGAATCTTCCCGAGTGGGTGCGTAGGAACAATCTTGTGTTCCGTATTCCCGGCACAAACAAATTTATCACGCTTCCAATCTCACATGAGTTGCGTCCATTCTATGGCATTGGAGAGATAGCATACTCGGTGATGAATGAGAAAGAGGATGCGAAAGAGGGTCTTGGTAAGGCTGTGTTGGGATTCTCGGGAATGTCGCCAATAGATTTCACCGGCAACGGAGGCAATGTGGCAGTGAATTTAACACCGACCGCATTCCAACCTGTAGCACAATTAATAGCGAATGTGGATTACTTTGGTAAGCCAATATTCAAAGATGCTGATTATCTGGAGGATTATCCCGAATACACAAAAGCCTATAAGGGTACATCTCCGATGCTTGTGAGTGGTACTGAGTTCTTGAATCGTGTGAGTGGTGGTGATGTCGTTGTTGCAGGAGGCATTGATTTGAACCCTGATGTGATTGAACACTTGGTAGAAAGGTACTTCGGCGGAGCCGGCAAGACTGTGAACAAAGCGATTAAAGGATTCTCTATGATATGGGATGAAGACACTCGAGAGATAAGGAACATCCCAATCGTCAACAAATTCTTACAAACGGCAGAGGAGCGTACATACGGCTCACATACTCAAAAAGAATTCTATGAGGCAATGGATAAGGTTGAAGATACCGGGCACAAACTCTCCGGTTATAGCAAACAGGCAACGATGGGATCAATAGAGTATGCAGAGAAACTAAATGAGTTGATAAATTCACCCGAATATAAAGAGTATAAACTCGCTATGGGTTATAAGTCGGCAATAAAGAAGTTGCAAAACTCGTTGGGGAATATCGATAAAACGAAAGAAAAAGAGGTGAGTGAAGCAATTCAGCGATTACAGAAAGAGATGTTGGAGGAATTGCCGAAGACCAAAGCCCAAGATATAGATACGGTATTAGATAATGCCGAGGAGGTGAAATGGGGAGCAGAAGAAAAGGTTGAGACTATATTCGGAGCATCGGTTGATGACTTTTATAATCGAAAAGATGCAGTAAATGACGCAAAAGAATATGGAGACACAACAGCACTAAAAAAGTTTATCGAATCGGGACGAGGAAAAGATAACAAGTAGATAAACTTAAAACAGAGGAGGGCGTTGCCATGGCTATATTTGTTGTCATGGCAATGCCATTTTTTATCCATAAACAAAAAAAGATATGTCAGAGAGAATACTACGCAAGAGCAAGGTGCGTCCCAAGGAAGTGGAGGATATCGACAGTGTGTCGTATTCCAAGCGATGGGGTGATAGGCGTGCATTTGATATACTGATGCAGGCTCAGCACTATTGGAATAATATGAGTGAGTTTCGCAAGGATAGAGAGCGGAACAAGCGCTACACATACGGCGACCAATGGAAGGATTATATTGAGGTTGATGGTTGCACGATGACCGAGGAGGAGTATATCGGCAAGCAAGGAAATGTGCCGTTGAAGAATAACCTTATACGGAGATTGGTGAGGAATGTGTTGGGTGTATATCGCTCTCAAGCGAAAGAGCCTACATGTACGGCACGTGACCGAGATGAGAAAAAGCAAGGTGAAACAATGAGCACGGTTCTTCAGTGTAATATGCAGTTGAACCGAATGCAAGAGGTGTATGCCCGGAGTATGGAGGAGTTTCTTATCGGGGGGTTGATAGTGCATCGTAAGTCATTTGGGTGGCGCAATGATAAACTTGATTGCTGGACTGACTATGTGAATCCGAACAATTTCTTTATAGATAACAATATGCGAGACTTCCGCGGGTGGGATGTGACGATGCTCGGGGAGGTGCACGATATAGATTTCAATACGTTGTGCCATACGTTTGCTGAATCGCCCAAAGATTATCGTCGTTTGCATGATATATATTCATATACTCATAACAAGCAATATATAGCGAGTTATGGGGAGCGATTTGGCTACAGCCGAATGGAAAATTATGATTTCTTGTTTACATCGGATCCTACGCGATGCCGGGTTATAGAGGTGTGGCGGAAGGAGAGCAAGCCACGTTACCGATGTCACGACTATAATAACGGAGATGTATTCAAGGTTGATATTGCCGACTATGACGAATTGGTTGAGAAGGTGAATCAATCACGCATTGCACGAGGGGTTGCAGCCGGTATGAGCGAGGAGGATATCCCATTGATAGAGGCGACATGGTTTGTGGACTCATATTGGTATTTCTACTATCTGACTCCGTTTGGCGATATACTTCGTGAGGGGGAAACACCATACGAGCATAAGAGCCATCCATACGTATTCAAGGCATATCCATATATCGATGGTGAGATACATTCGTTTGTGGCAGATGTTATCGACCAACAACGCTATACTAACCGACTCATCACATTGTATGACTTTATTATGCGAGCGAGTGCCAAGGGTGCGTTATTGTTCCCGGAAGGTAGTTTGCCCGATGAGATGACAATGGACGATGTGGCAGAGGAGTGGAGCCGATTTGACGGCATAATAGTATATAAGCCGAAATCGGGAGTGCCTATACCGCAACAGATACATGCCAACTCGACAAATATAGGTATTAGTGAGTTGTTGAATCTGCAACTAAAATTCTTTGAGGATATCAGTGGTGTGAATGGGGCATTGCAAGGGAAACCGGGTTATAGTGGAATGAGTGCGTCGTTGTATCATCAACAGACACAAAATTCAACTACTTCATTGCTTGATTTGCTTGATTCGTTTTCGATGTTTGTGGTTGATGCGGCATATAAAGATGTGAAGAATATGCAGCAGTTCTATGACGACAAACGCATATTCAATATTGCCGGGAAGAACGCGATAGTCGAGTATGATCCGAAGAAGATACGCGATGTAGAGTTTGACTTCTCTATCGTTGAAAGTACTGCAACACCGGCATACCGACAATTAGCAAACGATATATTGTTGCAGTTGTGGCAAGCGCAAGCAATCTCGGTAGAGCAATTATTGGCTCATGGGGATTTCCCATTTGCAGATGATTTGTTGCAGTCTATTCAATCGCAAAAGGAGCAGATAGCGCAAGGTCAAATGCCCGAGGGAATTTCACCGGAGATAATGCAACAAGTACAACAAGGGGCTAATATGCAGGCGGTGAATCAAGCCCAAGCGATGATGCAGGGATAATTCATAATGCATAGTTCTTAATAAGACCACTGGGACTACTAAGACAACTAAGAGATAAGAAATATGGGAGTAATGATTTTTTCATAATTGGTATTATTAGTTAGTTAAGAAGAAAGGCTTGCACGTCGAGATGATGAGCAAGCCTTAGTTAATTTATGATATGGGATTATGCTTTGGTCTTTTTGTTTTTCTTGAGGTGTTTTTTCTTTTGTCGGATGGCGTCTTTCCAATTAAGGAATGATTTCGCTTTCACCATAGCACCATATTCGGGAAGGGCGTCAGAGCCACCTGCATTGGGTGTGTAGTAGAAACATTCATTAATGAGGTCTCGCACATAGGTTTTCGGACTGATATATCCTTTGCGTTTAAGGATACGGAAGTTGTTGCGATCGATGACCACAAGTTTGCCGGATAGGTCGGCAGTAGGCATCACATAGTAGCGATGATTGTTGGTTTGGTAGGCTTGGTTAGCCTTTTTTACGGCTTCACGAAGTTGAAGCATTGCGAAAAATTTACGGAAAATGTTCATGATGATAAATATTAAATTGTTAGAATGTAGCAGCCGATACCGGTTTGGTGTGGCTACGGTTATTAATCTCTTTAATGTTGATAATCTTGGGTAAATCCATCTCGAAGAAGCAGATGTGCAGACCTATGGCACGAGTCATAAGAAGGTCGTCGTGGTGTCCTATGGTAGCACCAAAGGCTCCGTTAGGTTTCTTCTCGTAGGTGAGATATTCGTCGAGGCATCGCTTGTCGCGCTCGATGTAAAGAGCCTCACGAATAACCTTGACGAGAGTGGATATAATCATCGGTTTGGTTGATATGTTGGTATGAAACCCATATTTGAGTGGCGCACCTTCGGCTATCTGCTCGGCAGATTGTCGGCGAGCATAAAGGTTGGGATATACATCTTTGATTTGATTGAGTATAAAATGCGATTGGTCTCCATCGACATTCCGCTCCCGGTCGTGAGTTTCAAGCGTGTTGGACTCGATAACGAGAAGCGAATTGTCATAATATGCCGCTACTTGTGCTGCCTTCCAAGCGAGGAGGTCGATATCGATGTGACCATACCATTGAGCCACCACGACAGGTTTGCCCCCTTCTGCCATAAACAATCGGTCGAACACACATATTACCGAGTAGTCGGCTTTGTTGGAGCGACCACCGACATCGACAACGGTGAGGTATCGGTTGGTGACCTTTTCCTCCGGGTCAATCTCGGGAGGCGACCATATCCATAGGACGCCTTGATTGTCTTCGGAGAACCGGAGGTTTTTAAGAGCCTCCTTGCCGGTGTCGGCATCGGCATAAATATCACCGATATATAAGGGTGGTCGGCATGAAGGAGAGAGGGCATCGACCTTGTATTCGTCAAACACACGCTCACCCGAATGGACGAATGCCTCCACATCGTCGGAGGGATATTCAGACGCCATGATAGCATGTTCGCTTTTCCCCTTGCGCTCTTGCACATACCAATTAATAGCCTCGAGAGTGGCACCATAGTTCCATAGTCGCCAGAGGTATTTGCCCGGTTCTTCACGATTGGTCATGACATTGGCATTGTCGCGATTGAGCCAAAGAGATGTAGCGAAGTCGGTGCGTTGTTGCTCCGATTCAAACGGCAGAGAGTAATCATCAATATCGAACCATGAAATAAACATAGCCTCGAATTGAGATTTGCCTCGTCGGGCAGTGTCGTATTCCACCTGGAAAAAATTGCCGGTGCCGTTGGCTGTTGACTCATACACAATCATGGTGTAGGGTTTGAGGAGAATCCCTGAGCAAGCCGAGCGTACAATATCCTCGGGACTCATCTTTTCGGTGGCTTTCCACAATCCCACTTCGGAAAGGTGCACGAGGTTGTAGTCACCACCACGGCAACCATTGGGACGCTCGGCGGTGCCAATCTTTATTTTGCAGTTGCGTTGTGGCACACGATGGATAGACCCGGAGCGACCTACGCCAACGAGTTTGGGTTCATTCTCGCTATACTCCTCGTTGATATTATATAATAACTCAATAGGATATTCCTTAATCATGCGGTCGAACATATCTTTAATCTCATCGGAGCCACTCCCTTGGTGAGCGATGATGAGCGAGTTGAGCCCCACCTTATGCACAAGTTGTAGCCAAGCCATGTATAACTGCGAAGTGGTAGAGCCACCCCATTGTCGAGCCTTGAGCAGAATGAGTCGGATAGGCTTGTTGGCAGTGCGCAGTTGCTCCAATCGAGTAACGAATTTGCGTTGTGGTCGGGTGAGGCGAAACAAGCAATCGTCGCCACCACCCTTGCGTTTGATCCACACGAAAGAGGCCGCCCAAAATGGGAAGTCATGGCGCATGCGAATACGCACGAATTGGTTGATAACCTTTAGCCGGTTTTCATTATCATATTCGGCTTTTAGTGTTGAAGTGATAAACTTCTCAATCGAGCCGGCAGAGATAAGTTTTTTGACAAAGGGAATCTTTTTCATTGCGATGGGTAGCCATTGCCGAGCGATGGGGTAGTCATCGATAGTGGCAAGGAACCTATCACCGATAGAACCTTCACCGGAGATGGGATTGAATAGAGCATTGATGTTCTTAATGCGCCTATCATTTTCGGCTAATATGTTTTTTATCTCATCTTGCATATAGGGGAAAACAATAGGCTATATATGAAACCTACGGAATAGGCATAAAGGTGGATTATCGCATTGACACCCGGGAGAAAGAACCCGATGCCGATGTATATCGCCATCCATGATAGGTAGTATAATTTGCGTTGCACCTCGAAAGTGTAAGAGCCAAGCAGAGCATAACACACACACGACAATCCAACTGTTGGAGTGGTGCTTAACGCCCAATCGGGAACGAGGACAGCCACGGCGAAAGCGAAAAGCAATCGCATCAATGATGCTTTATAGACAAACATAATGGAGAGGAAGCACCAAAGATTTATGAGGGCATGGAAAATGTTGGCATGGAAAAAGGAGTATAGCAGGCGAGCCATCAATGGGGATTGAAGGCTTGCCCCCACCTCCGTATAGTTGACATCGCAGAAGCATAGGCATAAAACAATTACAGCCATTACCACCGATATAGTTTTTTCTTTTTTTCTTCGTGCCATTTCTTTTTTGCGTTAGTTATCATTACCTTGGCAGAACCGGGAGCGAGATAGAATTTGGGTGCCGGCTGCTCGATAACTATCCCCACTAATTGAGAGATAGGAGTATCGGGGTTTTCCTTATATAGAGGGAGGAAACGGCGATAAATTTCAAAGAACATCTCACGTTTGGTAGGTCGCATATCGTGAAGATCATCGCCATGCATAATCTTAGAAATGACGACGGATGCCCGAGGCTCGCTCACCCAAAACCGAGACGCCGGCATATTTACCACATGCTCAAACACATCGGGCATAGATATGCGTGAGCATGTGGAGAGGTAAGAGAAATATGCCTTCATAAGGTCGTCGATACGCTCTTGAGCATATTCGATGGTGCTACCAAAGTTTTTCATTTATAGATAAATGGATTGTCTATATACAAAATTACCTAACAAAAAGTAAAAGATAAAGAAAGGAGGCAGATAGGAGGATGTATATTTGTGAATAAATAATCCAAAAATCTATAAACTAAAGTGCTATATGGCTGAAAAAGAAAAAGATAAAACGAAACGAGATGTGACGTTGGAGCGCCTTCAGGTGAAATATCCTGATGCAAACTTTGATGATGACGAGGCGTTATTTGGTCAAATTAATGACGATTACGACAGTTATGACAGTGAGATAGCCACCTACAAAAAGCATGAGCAAGAGTTGTCGGACATGTACGATGCCGATCCTCGCAGTGCTGTGTTCCTATCTAATTGGCGACAAGGTGAAGATCCTGTAGTGGGATTGGTGCGTCAATTTGGTGTAGAAATAAAAGATGTGCTTGATGACCCCGAAATGCAAGAGAAAATAGCGGAGGCGAACAAAGAGTATCTTGACAGAGTAGCCAAGGAGAAAGAGCTTGAGGATATGTATCAAGCCAATCTGAATGAATCGTTGGCATCAATCAGTGCGATCCAAGAGGAGAAAGGCTATACCGATGAACAAGTGGATAAAGCCTTTGATTGGTTGATTAATATAATCCAAGAAGGGGTTGTGGGTAAATTCACTCCCGAAGTGATTGAGATGGCGATGAAGGCTCAGAACTACGATAACGATGTGGCGCAAGCCGAAGTTGAAGGCGAAGTGAAAGGTCGCAACACACGAATAGAGGAACGACTCCGTACACGCAAGCAAGGTGATGGCACAGCGGTGCTCGATGGCAAGAATGGCGGTGGCAGTGTTCCACCTACACCCGAGTTGGGCGCAATCGGACGCTATGGCGATGGTACACAAAATATATGGGAGCGAGGCGGCGAGCGTCGAACCACATACAAATAGCAGAGAATCCAAATTAAATATTAATTCATTAAACAAAAGAAGAACAGATTATGAAACTTAAAACAATTTTGAGCTTTATGCTTTCTCTTGTGGCTATTGTCGCAGGAGCGTCTTCGGGAGTGATTATGGCGGTAGCCACAGACTTACCCGATGCCGGCAAGACTAATGCCGGAGCAGATTCAACCGGTGGCGCCGATGGTATCGCTACCGAGACTCAAGGCCGTGCCGATGGTACAGAAGGCTTTTACTTGGAAGATGTTGACAAACGAATCGTAAAGATTCGTCCAATGGCAACCCCAATCGACCAAATCAGCCGTTATGCTAAATCAACATCATGTAACAGTTTTGAGGTTAAGTATTATTCAGTAGGCACACGTCCTATCAGTTGCAAGACAAGTGAAGAGGTGTCGGAACAATCAACCGGAGCGTCAATCTCATTGCCGGTAGATGATGCCAACATGTTTACTCTTGATGACACTATCCGTGTGGTAGGTGTGAAAGGTCAATACAATGACAAAGGCGTAGCCTACGACCAAGACAGCGACAATGTGCCCGATTTGGTGCTTTGTGTGTGCGGTAAAGATGCATCAACAAACCTCCCAACAGTGTATGCCGTTAATGGTAATCTTGACTCAAGCGGCTATGCGACACTTGTACCTGCTATCCCAGCCGGCACAACACTCGTGCGAATGGGTAAGGCTTGTGGCGAACTCGACGTGCAAACCGGTCGATTTAACAATATCCCAATGCCCGAGACGCAATATTGCCAAAACTTTATGATTCAAGTAGAGCAATCAACCTTTGACAAAATCGCAGCCAAAGAGGTTAATTGGTCATTCTCGGATATTGAAGAAGATGGTATCTATGACATGCGTCTTTCACAAGAAAACACATTCCTCTTCGGTGTTAAGAATGTTATTAAGCACGTAGCCAAAGATGGTATGAACACATGGTTTACCGGTGGTATTTGGTACATGGCCGGCAAGGATATCGAAGTGGGTGAATGGGACGCTGAAAAACAATGTGCCGTTATCACTGACAACAACTTGGTGGATATCACAAAAGACCTCTTCGTGGGTACCGGTATCGGAAACAAACGCAAAATCCTATTCTGTGGTAGTGATATGCTCTCAGCATTCTCTAAGATTGAATCGGATAAATTCCGCTTGAAAGATACCGTTGAAGTGTGGAACCTCAAATTCAAATCATGGGATACTGACTTCGGTGAAGTATTGACAATCCATCATGAATTGTTTGACGCAAACGGTATGAGTGATTGCGGTTTTGCGATGGATCCCGAATACTTGTCAAAACGAGTACATGTATCTTGGTCACGCAACGTGCTTGACTTAAAGAAAGCCGGTGTGCGTAATACCGATGCGGTGGTGATTCAAGAAGTAGCATGCTTGTACTTGCGTTATGCTAAGGCTCACGCACGTATGCGTCTTGCACAAAACCCAGCACAAGGATAGAGATAACGAATTAAAAACATAACCACGGGGTGGGCAAGGAAATAACCGCCCACCCCTATTTTTTTTGAATAAAGACAATGGCGAAAAAGAAATATATAGCAAAGACCGATGTGAGTGTGAGTGTGTTGTTGCCAAGTGGCAAATCATTGCATGTGTCATTTGCGTCGTTGAGCAATGGCGGCAGTGTGTATTATACCACATCGGAGGAGGTGCAGACTGCGTTGGAGAACCATTATAGATATGGCAAACTTTTCAAAGAGGATAAGAGTTTTGATGAGAATGCCGTGCCCAAAGGGAAGACTGTGATGCCTATAGCCGGAGCGAGTGAAGGCCCGAAGAAGATTAAGGTGAATGATCCCGACGAGGCGAAAGGTTATTTGAGTGAGAAATTCGGTGTGTCTCGCACCAAGATGAAATCTATCAAAGCCATCAAAGATGAGGCGATGGCACATAACATAGAATTTGAAGGGTTATGATATATCAGTTGGCCGAGATAGTAAAAGATGTGAAGGTTGCTCTTGATGAGAACATGACAAGCGAAGGGTTGCTTGCGCTCGAAGATGTTGAGACCCTTTCGATGGAGGAGATTATCGAGTCGAAGGTGGTAGAGGCTGTGCGACGAGTGGAATCATCGGCACCGGTGAATATGCTTGAGAGTGGGCAGAACCTCGTCGATGCCATCTTTTGGAAAGAGAAAGGGAGTGGCTTTGTGGTGTTGCCCAGCGACTTTATGCGCTTGATGGTGTTCAAGATGAGTGATTGGGAGCGAGTGGTAACGGATGCTATCACGGTTGATGACCCGATGTATGCAAAACAATCATCGAGATACAAAGGCATTCGAGGCAACAAGCAGAAACCTGTGTGTGCGATAGTGAATCGCCCCGAGGGGAGAGTGTTGGAGTTTTACTCGTGTGACAACGAGAGTGCGACAATGGAGATGGGAGTCTATCGCCCATATCCTAAAATAGACGAGTATAAAGGAGTGGAGATAAGCAAGCGATGCTATATGGCTGTAATCTATACCTTAGGGGCATTGGTGTTGATGACCTATGGGGAGAGCGAAAAGGCATCGGTATTATTGGAACTATCTAAAAGTGTAATAGAACAATGAGCAAGACAATAGCAGGAGATGTGGCGATAGGACGCCATGTATATACCGGAGGCGATGCCAATGTAGCCGGGAGTGCCACCATCAAAGGGAATGTGAAAGTAGATGGTTGGCTTGACGCGAAAAATATAAAGTATGCAAACAAGGGATTATTCCCGACCCAGGATAAACTGAAAGAGGCTTATCCCGAACCCAAGAGAGGGTGGTATGCCTTAGTGGGACAAACCATACCGGCATCAATCTATATTGTGGTAGATGGTGTGTGGGTCTACTCCGACAATACAAGCGATGACTTGTATGTGGATTTGACCGATTATGTCACAGAAGGTAAGTTGTCGGCAGAGCTACAAGGTTATGCGACGAGTGATGAAGTGGAGGCGGTGAGTGATGAGCTTAACACTCATAAGGCATCGATGGCAAGCGAAGTGGGTCGCATCAATGCAGAGTTGGCAGAACAACGTACCGACATCAATGGGGCGATAGCTTTAAGCAACAACGCATTGGAGGTGGCAAACCAAGCATCGGCACAAGTGGGAGAGATAAGTGGCAAGGTTGAAGAGAATCAATCGGCGATAGAGGCATTGCGATTGGATAATGCCAACAATGCAGAAAATATCGCCTCGCAAGGGGTGTCGATAGGTGAGCATGCTCTCACATTGGAGATTCACACCTCGTTGATAGCAGAGAACACAAGCGCTCTTGAGTCGATTAGCACCAAGAATATAGAGCAAGACAAGAAGATAGATAATGCAGTTGCGATGGGTTCAAATAACTCCGAAGCACTTGCTCGATTGGAGAATCAATTAATGAACTTCAAAGACGAGGTAGGTGAGAGAGATACCCAAGTTGACAATAAGTTCTCAAACATCGAAACCACAAATGCGAAGCAGACATCGTGGCATGAGGCTCATAGCATCGTAAACATACACCGATTTATCTCTCAATCCGTGATAGAAGTGTCATTGCTCCCCGATTATGTTGGAATGATTCCGACTCAACTTCGCCGTAATGGATTGATTGTTATGGCAAACAGTTCATCGGGTTGGGGCGCATGGCAATTGGTTGATGCCGAGATATATTTAGATCTAACAGGATATGTTAAACTTGATTGGAACAACTCGCTATTGATAACCGAGGTTAATGCGCTTAAGAAAAAGATAAATTCGGAGGTAGCAAACTTGACGCTTGAGGACGAGGCAATCAAAGATAGGATAATGGAGATGGATATTGCTCTTACGGCGGAGATAGATTTGCGTAAGGCGAAGGATAAGGAGCAAGATGGTGAGATAAATAATGTCAAGAATGATTTGGCGAGTCAGCAGTCTTTGCTCAATAATTGTGAGCAAGTCATCTCTAATCAGGGAGACGATATTACAACACTTAATAACAAGATCGTTGAGTTGGAACAAAGACTTAAAGCGTTGGAAAATTAATAATCATAAAAATTAAAATAAAATTATGGAATTACAATTTGAAAAAATCGGCAAGAAATGGGTTGCCGAATTTGAAGCGACAGGGAATTTCAATTTAAACATTGAACGTGTAGCACCAGAAAAAATACAAGTATTTCAGAAGGGTGCAGAGGATGGAGAATATGCATCGCAAGCATCGTGGTATAACAGCTATGCTTCAGCGATTGTTGACTATGATTTCAGTGCGTTGATATACCCCAAATGGATAAAGGTAGTAAGTTATTCTGAGCCAGTACAAGCCATTGTAACTATGGAAGGTGAAAGCGGTGGCAGTGGTGCTGGTGGTGCTAAGATTGTTCCTTTAACTAATCAATGTAAAGTATATTATGATACTGAAAGCGTGAGAGGTTGGAAAGAATTATCTCTTAATTCTGATAGTACTGTTCCAAATCTTGGAGTTGCAATGTTAAAAATTGAATCGTTAAATGTATATCTTACTGATATATTAACTGATTATTTTACTGACAACGGAAGTATTACTATAATGGACGGTTGTCTTATATTAAGAAATATGTCAAATTTATTTGACGGTGCTAAATTACAACTTATTGAAGTATAATAACCATGAGCAAGCGAATACAACTAAATACAATAGATCTTGGTGGTGGAACTACTAAAGATTGTAATTGTGAAGCACTTGATCTAAGTGCTTATGCAAAGAAAGAAGATGTGCCTACAAAAGTAAGTGAGTTAGAGAATGATAGTAGGTTTGTAGAAAGTACTTCACTTGGCTCTGCTGCTTATAAGGATGTAGAGGATTTGCAAGGTGGTGGAGATAAATGGAATCTTTTACAAACTATTTCGTTGAGTGGTTCTGCTCAAAGTTTTCTTATTATAACTAATATGGAAGATGGTTTATATACCGACGGTTTGCTTATTGTGGTTAATTCTTCTCAAGATCTTACTTTTAATTTTGGTTATAATGCTGACCAAATTAAAGGAAAAGTTATTGAAATTGAAAGACTTGGAGTTTACCCTGAATATGGAAGTGCTAGTTCAATGGTAGCGTCTTTCTTGATTAAAGGAGATAATTCAGCAGTTATAAATGTTGTACATCCATCTTTCGGAGAACCAACAGTAGATGTTTCAAATTCTAATGGTGATGAATTGTCTGGGACAATTCAATTATATTATAAAAAAACTTCAAACTTAAAATCATGAAATTCAAAGTTTAATTTACTGATGTATTACACATAGTTGCGTGTATGCTATGTGCATTCGTGGTGAGTGCTATTATTGCTCATTTTACTATAACACCTGGTAATTATTTCATTACTTACTCTATTAAAGAATACGTATAATTATGAAACTAAAATTTGAATCAACAGACATTTTGCACCTTGTAATATGCTTGGTGTGTGCTTTTTTAGTTAGCTCATTTGTAGCTATGTTTACTATTGTACCTGCACCTGCTATTTGGGCAGGATTTTTTGCAGGTGTGGCTCTTGGTATGGGAAAAGAACTTGGCGACCATATGGCAACAGGTAATTCGTGGAGTCAAAAAGATATTATTTTTGATTTTATCGGAAGTACTATTGGCTGTTGGGGTGGTATGTTGTGTTATTTAATTCATGTATAATGGCTAAAATGATTCCTATTATCGGCAACGGTCATGGGTGGGACACTCCCGGTAAGTGTTCCCCCGACCACTCGCTACTCGAATACAGGTGGAACAGAGAAATAGCACAACGTGTAGTAGCACAGCTTGAGGCTGAGGGCTACGATCCTGTTCTGCTCGTGCCCGAAGATAAAGATATCGCTTTATCTACTCGTGTCAAACGTGTCAACAACCTATGTGCTAAATATGGCACAGCTAACTGCCTTTACATCTCTATCCATTGCAACGCATCAGGTGCTGACGGAAAATGGCTCAATGATGTTACCGGTATCTCGTTTTGGACTTCCGTAGGACAAACAAAAGGCGATATCCTCGCTGATTGTTGCTACGAGGTTGCTGTCCCTCTTTGTGAGAAATTCGGCAAAAAAATACTCACTCAAAAATATCAAGATGGCGATATCGACTACGAGAAAAATTTCTACGTTCTCAAAAACACCAAATGTGCTGCATGCCTGGTTGAAAATTGGTTCATGGATAACCAACACGATGTGCAATGGCTCCTCAGCGACGATGGTCGGCAGACTGCTGTTGACATCATCGTGGGTGGCATAAAACTATATATTCAACGCTATGGTAAGTAATATTATTCTATTTATAAATGCGATGGGTGAGGTAATCGATATGCCTCACCTATATCGCCACTTCGGCATCAATCTCGGGTTGTGGTTATTGACCATTTGCGCCGTGCTGATAGACTTATGGGACGCAATCTATACTGCAAGGCAGATGGGCATCAAAGTACGCTCACACAAATTGCGTATGACTATAAATAAGATGGGGGAGTATTGGCGAATAATGCTGTTAGGGTTTGTGTTTGACTTGATTGGCGTGATATTCCCGTGGTATGGTTATCCTTATTTGTCTATTGTGATATGTGTAGGGATAATGTGTATTGAGATAAAGAGCGTGTGGGAGCATGCGAAAAAACGCAAAAGCCGTGTGGCAGATATACCCGACATCATTGAGGAGGTGATAAAGGCAACAAACAAGCCCGAAGCCGAAAAGGCAATTAACTTGATAAAGGAACTGATAGATGACAAGAAAGACTGAAGATAATAATATCGCTGTGGGTATCGCTATGTTGATAGGTAGCATCGGCATGGTGTGTTTTTGTGTGGCATGTTTTTTTGCGTTGGTGCGATGCGTGCCGGAGAGAGATACTACCGAGCCAAAGCAAGTGCGTGATACTATTATAGATTATGTGATAGATACTATCCCATACTATGAGGTAGTGCCTAAGGATAGCGTGGTGGTTAGGTATGTTACCGAGCGAGTTCAAATAATTCATAATTCACAATGCATAATGCATAATGATAGCACTTATAGTTGTGATAGTATCCATAGTGATAGTGTAGATGTGGTGTTGCCTATTACACAAAAGCACTATGAGGATAGTACATTTAGCGCATGGGTGAGTGGATATAAGCCGAGCCTTGATAGTATCTATGTGTTTCCTCGCAAGGAGGTGCAGACGATAACGATACACACCAAAGAGCAAAAGCGTTGGAGCATTGGTGTGAGTGGGGGCATTGGCGTGGTGTATGATGGCAGTTGGCATTGTGGCCCTGGAATAAATGTAGGTATAACATATTCTTTTTAGTTATTATGGTGTTAGGAAGTCATAATAGTATGAGTTATTTGCCACTACGGAATTGGTGGGTAACTCCATTTAACTTTATGTCACGATGTCAGGAAGTGGACTATCGTCAACAGTATGAGAGATACGGAGTGAGATTGTTTGACCTCCGGATAGGATTCTTCGGCGATGAGAACCCTATGTTTTGTCATGGATTGGCTAACTATAAGGGCGATGTCAATGAGGTGTTGCGATGGTTGAATAACAAAGGAGATGTAACAGTGAGAATCCTACTTGAGAAAGGCGATGAAGATGCGTTTAGGCGCTGGGTCGCACATTGGAAGGCTACCTTTAGGGATATTAATTGGTATTGTGGGGTACGCAAAAAAGATTGGAAAGACTTGTGTGGGCTCAAAAATATCGAAGGGTATATCAAGCATTACTATTCCTCGATGCAAGGTGGTAAGATTGACGACCTATGGCCACGATTGTGGGCAAGGAAGAACAACAAGAAAATGCTTGCAGAGGTAGATAAAAATGAATCATGTTATGTGATGATGGATTTTATCGAGATAAGATAAAGATAAAAAAATCACAACGAGAGATAAAGATATATTTGTGGCATGAATACAATAGAATTACATATTTACAAAACACAAGTGTGGGACGAAGTTGCTAAGGCAGCAGCCTACACGGGCGACAAAATGATAGGCGATGAAACAGCGTATGAGCGTATCATGTTGACCGATGAAGATGCGAAGGTGCTACAACGATTTTGGGAGGAAACGGTAAGCGTGGCAAACGACCAGCTGAAAGAGATGCTACTTAATAGTAGTACAGTCTCTGGTGATTATAGTGTTACACTTGAAGTGTCGAGAGCGTATGATGTGAATCTTACCCCGAGTGTGGAAGCGTCGTTGCGAAGTTATTTTATTTCAGCGATTGTGAGCAAATGGTATATGTTCGCCAATAAGGGCGAAGCAGAAGCGTATGCTACAGAAGCGTTGGCTATGATGAACGATGTTTTGCGTAAGTTGTATTCAAGGAAGCGACCACAAAGACCTAAAAGAAACTAAATAATAAAAAGATATGGCAGATAAAAAGACAGTAACAGCGACCATCGTAATGGAGGAATTGCTCTATGACGTGATGAATGAAACTTATCTACGAGGTCGCACAATTCAAAATGACACTAACTATAAGGAAGTAGCAAGCATGTTTGCCTCGTTAGACGAGGAGAATCAAGATAAGATATTACGCTCCATCAAAAGGGCTTTTGCCGAGATGAAAACAGAGCTAAGTGAGTATCTTAATGAGAACGGGCTAACAACCGACAATAAATTAATATCGTCGGATAAAGACTTGGTAATCTCATTGACTATGCCAACGAATTTCAATGAGGCTGCAAGTGCCGGAGTGGCAGAAGCAATTCATGACTATATTCGTAATTCGACCGTGGCGGATTGGTATCTCGTAACAAACAAAGCTGATGCAGCCGATTATGTAGCCTTAGCACAACGGTCATTAGAATCGGTGCGAAAGAGTGTTAGCAAGCGAAGCCGCCCTATGCGAAGAACCACAACATAAAAGGATATGTATTGTTGCGAGAAAAATAAAAAGGAACCTGATAAGGATGTTACCATAACCCTCTTACGCAAGGAGTTGCTCTATGATATAGAGAACTATGCCTATGTGGAAGCCGATATAATGAAGGTGGAAGATGAGCATGACAAGCATCAGCTGTTTGATGTGGGTCAAGATGGTAATATTGATTTGGTGACGCGAGTGTTGAATCTTGCATATACCGAATGTGTGGAGTGGTTATATCCATACACGAAGCGAGAGGTAGCCGATGATGCTATGTTGTGTAATGCTCCATGTGCTCCGGAAGCGTATAACATCGACATGACAGTGCCGGATAGCTTCTCCGCGACCACTATGGGATTGCTAAAGAACCTTATCCACCGATACTTTGTGGCAAGAGTGCTGTGGGAATGGTGTGGGATAGTGAAGCCCACAAGTGCAGAACATTGGGCAGGTGTGGCTATGCAAGCGAAGGAACAGGCAAAGAGTGCGTTAATATCGAGACGCACCCGACTGCGAAGAAAGCAGAGCATCTTTTGATGCAAAGGGGGCAAAAGAAAAGCCCCCGACAATATAGAATATTTGAGCTACCACACTACATAATATCCTAAGAAGGTCATCGAGGGCAATATGCCTTGTCAGCCTTCTTAGGATATACTTTATTTATGTAGGTGGTAGTAAGGCAAAGGTAAACAAAATAATTGAAATAAGCAATGAAGAAAAGGGAAATCTTTGCTGAGATAATAGAAATAGTGGTTAGTGAGACCGATGTGCCGTGTGAAGAAATATTGTCAAAGTCGAAACAAGCCGAGGTGGTAGATGCACGATATATGTTGATCATGGCGTTGTTGGATTTCGGGTTTTATCCGAGTGAGGTAGCACAGATGGTGGGGCTAACATCAAGATCCATAAACTATACCATATCGAATTTTGACACACGCATGAGTTATGCGAAATACAAAAGAAACACATACGACAGAATAAGGAAAAGGGTAGGAAATATCGCCTTCGGGGGGTGATGCTTGAATGGTAGTTTTGCAATGGGAATAGTCCCGCATAACTAAAATTCAAGTATTATGTCAGAAACAAAAACTTATGTATTCGGGAATGATGGCAACAGAGGCTATCAGAATGGATTTGACCCGAATTTCCTCATCGGAGCGATGATGGGTGGCGGTGGAGGTTTCGGTGGCTTCGGTGGAGGCAACTGGTTATTTCCATTGCTTTGGATTGCCTTATTTGGCAACAATGGTTGGGGTGGTTTTGGCGGTAATGGTGGCTATGGTAATATCCTTGGCACCGGATTCTTGTCAAACCAAATCAACGAGAACGCAGGTAAAGAGGTGATAATGCAAGCACTTCATGGCACAAACAGTGCTATTGACCAACTCGCATCAACCTTTAACTGTACCGCAGGCGAAATGCGTAATGCATTGACTTCAATCAACAACCAAATTTGTGGTGTTGGTAATCAGTTGGGCATGACCGGTATGCAAGTAATCAATGCAATCGACAGAGGCGATGCCGCTATTGCAAGTCAACTTGCTAACTGTTGCTGCTCAATCGAAAAAGGTATCTTGGAAAGCAACTATCTCACCGAGCGTGGATTTTGCAACACCAACCAAATCCTTACCAAAGGATTTAGCGACCTTGGTTATGCAACAGCACAACAAACTTGTGAGATCTCAAAGTCAATCGAAGCGTCAACAAGCCGTATCCTTGAAGGTCAACGTGCCGCCGAACTTCGTGAGTTGAACCGAGAAATCACCGAGCGTGACCGTCGCATTGCAGAGCAATCAACCGCGATCAACAACTATCAACAAACCCAAACATTTGGTGCGATGATTAATCAAGCAACTGCCCCTATTGCAGCCGCTGTGAACAATCTACAAAGCGATGTTGATGGTATCAAATGTAAGTTGCCACGCACCGAGACTGTTGTGGCACAACCCAACTACATTCCGGTAAACTATGGTGTTAATGTTGGCCTTGCTCCTTATAGCTGTGGCTGTGGCTTCGGATTAGGCTATGGCTATGGTAATGGGTTTGCTAATGGTGGAAGCCTTTGGGGGTAGTGTTGAATAACCAACTTTGAAGAAAGGAGGAAGTTATGTCAACATTATTGCCAACTTACATTAACGTAAACGTGAACGGCATACCTGCTCTATCGAGCAAAGGTGTGAGCGTGTCAACTACCCAAGTGGCGTTTGACTTCAACAATCATCGCAATGTGGGTAGTCCATTTCGAGGGTTGATTATCATTCGCTTGAATCAAGCCATACCTACCGGCACAACTGCAACGCTACCGATTGTGTTCACTTCGGACGGTGGTAACGTGAAGCCGTTGACCTCATTCAATGGTGAGGCTGTAACCGTAGGCGATTTGCCCGGAACCGGTATTTATTTGGTGTGGTATGAGAGCCAAAGCGACACACTTCAACTCATAACAGGAATTGTTTAACAACTAAAAAAGATATATCATGTTCGGTGGATTAAGAGAAGGAAACGTATTTTACATATTTGACAAGAATGACCTTACATTGCAGATTGGTGAAGTGGTGGAAGTAAAGAATCCCGTTACCAAGTATGGTCAGGGTGTGTATCCGGCAAGTCCGTTTGCACAACTTGACAAAGAGATAGACATAAAGGTAAAGGTTGGGAATGCGATACATAACATAAGCCAATTACCATGCGACAAGTCGTTTTCGCTTAAGAACAATGTATTTGTGAGCGATAATGAGGCGGAGGTTAAAGCCGAGATAGATTCGGTGTATAGGAATGCTAAATATGGCATTGAGAACCAATCCTATTTCCAGAAGGCGGCGAGTGCATGCGAAAACATGTATGTTCAGCTTAACCCCAATCTCGCAAAAGAGAAGCAGCAAGAAGAAAAGATTGTTGAACTTGAGAAGCAGATCGGGAGCATAGATTCAAAGTTGAATCGTATGTATGATTTATTATCTGAGTCCATCGGACAGGGTAAATCTAAAAAAGAATAGGAGAATCAAATTATGGTTATGATGGAAATAACAGAAGACAAGTTTGACAAGATGTATGAGCATGTAGAAAAGGCTCTTAAGTCGATGGGCAAGGTGATGCAATGCTTTGAGGAATTGCAAGAAGAAGCCGGCTCAATGGGTCAACGTGGCGGTTATGGTAACCGAGGTCATTATGGCAATCGTGGTAATAGCGGTGCGTCGTATGGCGGTTATGGCAATCGTGTGGTTCACTCTATGAACGAGTGGGAGGAAGACGATTGGGAAGATGACAGCATGGATGAACGTGGCTATGGCAACCGTATGGGTCAACGCCGTGGCATGCGTGGTGGCCGTCGATAGTAATTAACCGGTGTAGGGGAGAGTTATGAGATTTCCCCTGCACCATAATTTTTATAGATATGCGAAAAAGAAATAGAACGAGTTTAGATATCTTCAACTATATGCCATATAGCAAGCGAGTGTACCTAAAGAATCATGGGTATCACTTCAATAAAGCATCGTATGAGTTTGCTTGTTCGCTTATGTGGAAGGAAACAAATGGGAAAGAGGAAGGCATTAAGCCGGTGGATAAAGATGTTTTGAAAACGATTTTGAAACGGTATAATGTGGAAGTTCCCAACGATGCGATATATGATGCATGTTATGTGTATTCAGCGGCAATGGCTGACTATATGGGTAGGTCGATCCCCAATGAGCAATATTTGGCTTTACATGTAAGGGATAGAATCCATGACGTGGATAAACGAGATGGCTATATCTTCAACCAATTCTTAGCGGATTGTGAGTTTGAAGGCATCGCAATCGACTTTGAGGAATTTCTATGATAAAGGTACACATTATATTAGACAAGTACGATTGGGAGATATTCGCCTACTTTGCCGTAACAAAGTATGATGTGGAGGATATAATGGAGCGTCTATGGTCTATCGGGTGCAATGGTTGGCAAGCAGAGGAGGCTTACAAGAATTTGACGAAAAACAAGTTGAACTCCGGACTAACATATAGTTCGTATATCAAGCATCAGAGCGTGATTGTCACTGCACTAACCGATAGCCCGGCACAATTCTTCAATTCGTTTCTGCATGAGGTGGTAGCACATTGTGTTGACCAGATATCCGACACATTATATATAAGCAAGAGGAGCGAGGAGTATGCGTATCTTATAGGAGATTTGGGTATGAGCATATTCCCACATGTTCAGCACTTATTGTGTGAGTGCTGTAGCAAAAAGAAAAAACGGAAGCGGAAACTACTTAAGTAGGTCGAAGCCTTTGGTTACTTCTTCTTGAAGCACTTTTGCGTATATCTGCGTTGTTTGGATGTCAGAGTGAGCGAGCATCTTTGATACAATCTCAATAGGCACACCACGTTTGAGTGCCCATGTAGCGAAGGTGTGTCGTCCAACGTGCATGGTTAGGTGGGTCTTGATGCCGGCCATTGCTTGTATGGCCTTGAGATATTGGTTGCATTTTTGATTCGTGAATATGTTAAGATTGTAATCGTATCGCTCAAGGATTTCTTGTGCTTTTGGGAGGATCATTAATTTATATCTTGTGCCGGTCTTTTGTCTTTTATCGATGATGAATTGTTGACCATCTTCGGTGATTATATCCTCTTTGGTTATTTTACGCAAGTCTGCATCGGCAAGTCCGGTGTAGCAAGAGAATATAAACATATCTCTCACTATTGCTATTGAGCCGTCAAGTTCAAGTTCTTCTATTTTTGTTCTTTCTTCTTCGGTGAGGTAGCGAATCCCCGATGATACACCTTTAGGAGATGAGAATTTAGTATAAGGGTTTTGCTGAATTAAATCTAATTGCAGGGCTATATTAAGATATGTTTTGATTGATTTGTGATAGTTGTGTATGGCCGTTTGTTTCGTTAGAGTGCCTTTAGAGCGAATGAAGTCGTCCCATAATTTTAGATTTTTCGGGGTAAAATCGCTGAACGAATTAAAAATATTACTATCTCGGAGTGATTTTAAAGCGACAAGTTGCATTTTTTTAGTGTGTTCAACGATGTCGGTACGCATACGAATCCTCTCCTCAATCCAATCGCATACATTAATTTTATTAATACTTATTTGCTTAATATTAAAATTTTCATTTTCAGATAATGCAAGTATCTCATGATACTTTTTTTGTATCTCGGCATTAAGTAGAGGGGCGTCGAAGCGACCAACTACCATGCCATTTTTCCACTCATGCTTTTTGACTCGCACTCCGGTGGAAATAATTTTTTGTTTACCATTATTGCTAATGACTAATTCCACACTCCCATTTTTTGTTTTAGAGGCGGTTCGGCGCCGGTCAAAAACAATAGAAATATTAAGCATATTAGTTAGTTTTTTTGATGTATTTTGATGTGTTTTTATGTACACTTTTTTATGTGTACATAAACTGTACATAAAATAATATAAAATCGTATAAAAATATCAGTATAAATGCACTGCAAATATAATAAAAATAGTTGAATCATTCAATATTTTATATTTTGAAAATCAAACAAATAGGTGGTAATTAATTGATTATTAGAAAAATAAAAGGGGTGAAATGTCACCCCAAAAAGTATCCCCGTGGGGAGTCGAACCCCAATCGTTGGAACCGGAATCCAATATTCTATCCATTGAACTACGGGGACAAGTGATTATTCTCGTGAAATTGTGTGCAAAAGTAGTTGTTTTTTTGTAGTTTTGCAAATAAGAATACCAATCAACGAATAATCTGATTAAATGAACGTAAAAATAGAACCATCATGGCATGAGCGCCTAAAAAATGAATGGAAAAAAGATTACTTTATTAATCTTACAAATTTTGTGCGTGAAGAATATAGGTCAAAGACTATTTTTCCTCCCGGTGGAAAAATATTTGCGGCCTTTGATGCTTGCCCATTTGAAAATGTAAAGGTGGTTATATTGGGACAGGACCCATATCATGATGTGGGACAGGCTAATGGGTTATGCTTCTCGGTTAATCCGGGTATTCCCATGCCACCGTCGTTGGTGAATATTTTTAAGGAGATTCGTGATGATTTAGGTAAGCCTATCCCTGAAAATGGTGATTTGAGTAGATGGGCTAACCAAGGAGTCTTATTGCTTAATGCCACTTTGACAGTGGAGGCGCATCGTGCGGGTTCGCATCAAAATCGAGGCTGGGAACAGTTTACCGATGAGGTGATTATGCGATTGGCTCAGGATAGATCGGGAATCGTATTTATGTTATGGGGTTCTTATGCAATTAAGAAAGGTGCATTTATTGATCGTAATCGCCATTTGGTGTTGACATCGCCCCACCCATCGCCCTTGTCGGCATATCGTGGATTTTTGGGAAATAAACATTTTTCAAAGGCAAATGAATATCTTCGTTTGCAAGGTAAAAGCGAGATTGATTGGTAAAGATATATATTTATGAAATATACTCTTGAAGAACGTAAGGAACGTGCGCGCATGTTGCACAAACAAGGATATAACTGTTCGCAATGTGTTGTGATGGTATTTGACGACATTCATGGCATAGACGAAGAAGTTGTGGCTCGAATCTCAGCCGGATTTGGTGGAGGTGTGGGTGGAATGAAGCAGGTGTGTGGAGCAGTGTCGGGAATGGTAATGCTTGAAGGGTTGACAAAATATTCTCGTCCATCTGACAAACCTATGCTTTATGCCGAAGTAAAGGCGGCGGCCGATGAATATAAGTTGTTAAATGGGTCAATAGTGTGTGGCGAATTGCTTAAACCGGGTCGCAAACCATGTATTGAACTCATAGAAGATGCAATCACAATTATTGATGCTCGATTGCGTTAATATAGATATTATGAAGCATCAAATATTTGTTATATTGATATTATCAATGATGTCGCTGGGCGTTAATGCCGAGGACACAATGAATGGTATATTTGATTCTCGATTCAAAACTTTGCAGGTTAAAGTTGAGGGAAA
Source organism: Muribaculaceae bacterium (assembly GCA_045531405.1). GTDB lineage: Bacteria > Bacteroidota > Bacteroidia > Bacteroidales > Muribaculaceae > RGIG4079. The sequence continues at coordinate 65,319 of JAZSDX010000013.1, forward strand.
TGAATATGCTCCACCTGTGATTACTCTTGACACTGACGATAGGGTGATTATTTCATTTGATGAACTCACCGAGGAGCATAGCTATCTACGTTATTCGCTCGTGCATTGTAATGCAATGTGGCAACCATCGGGATTGGTGGATATGGAGTATGTCGATGGATTCAACCTTGGATATGTAGAAGAATATGAATACTCACAGCTCACGACGACTCACTATGTGCATTATTCGATAGCGTTGCCTAATGATGAAGTGCGATTTACAATTTCGGGCAACTATTTATTACGCGTATTCCCTGAAAATAACCCCGATGAAACATTACTGCAAGCACGTTTCATGGTGAGTGAAGCAAAGGCAACGATTGGGGCAAGCGTTACATCTCGCACCGTTGTGGATTATAATAGGGCACATCAACAGTTGTCGCTTGAAGTTGACGCCTCAAAATTGAATGTGCAAGATATGTATAACGACCTTAAAATTGTAGTGTCGCAAAATTCTCGAGTAGATAATGAAGTTGTGCTTGATAAACCATTACGAGTGTCGTTGAATAAGGCATACTATGAGCATCTGTCGCCACTTGTGTTTAAGGCTGGGAATGAGTATCGTCGCATGGAAACAGTGTCGGTTACTTATCCCGGAATGCATGTTGCTGAAATAGGGTATAGTAAGCCATATTATCATCAGATATTGGAAACCGATGGATTACGTTCAATAGGGCAATATATATATGATCAAACTCAATTTGGCCGTTTTACAATACGCGAATATAACTCATCGCAAAGCGATATTGAAGCCGATTATGTGTTGACTCATTTTTCGCTTGATCTTCCCGAACAGTTTAATTATGGAATTTTCCTTGATGGTGATTTTACATATCGTCGATTTGATTCTGAATCACGCATGGTGTTTAATCGAGCCACCGGAAAGTATGAAAAAACATTATTGTTGAAACAAGGTGCATATAACTATCAGTATCTTGCAGTACCGGTAGGAACTATGGTAGGAACAACAGCTCCTATTGAGGGGGATTTCTATGAAACGGTAAATGAATATCTCATCAAAGTATATTATCATCGTCCGGGAGAACGCTACGACCGATTGGTAGGCGTAGGGTTAATTTTCTCGGGCAAATAAATTATAAATAAATTGGAAACTAAAGAGGAAACTATAATGTTACAAATCAAAGATACCCTTGTGTCGCTCGATCTTGCCGAGCAATTCTTTTGTTGCGACCTTGACACTTGTCTTGGAGAATGCTGTATTGAAGGTGATGCAGGAGCTCCTATAACCGAAGAGGAAAAAAAGAAAATAGAAGAAATTCTACCTGTGATATGGGACGACCTTTTGCCACGAGCTCAAGCCGAGATTGAGGCAAATGGAGTGGGGTATGTTGATGAAGAAGGCGACTTGGTAACATCAATCGTTGAGGGTAAAAACTGCGTGTTTACTTGCTATGCTCCCGGAGGAATGTGTCAATGTGCCATTGAAAAGGCTTATCGAGCAGGAAAGATTGACTTTTACAAACCCTCATCATGCCATCTCTATCCGGTGAGATTAAAGGAATATCCTACATTTACCGCAGTCAACTATCATCGTTGGAAAATATGCAAATGTGCCGAACTGCTTGGTCGCAAAAACAATTTGCGTGTTTATCAATTCCTCAAAGAACCCTTGACACGTCGATTTGGCAAAGAATGGTACGACGAACTTGTTATGGCTTGTGAAACCTATCTCGAAGAATATGGAGATAAGTAGCTGCAATGTAAAAAGCGAATGAAGATATAAAAACAGAACCGGTGCATCGCCACAAAAAAAACGATGCACCGGTTTGTTATAATTTAGATTTATTGATTGTGAATTATTTTACAGTGCCGTCGAGACGGAAACGAATTTCAAAGTCGTCATAGTTGGCAATGTCAACAACAATAGAGCTGCGACGGAACTCAACTTCTTCTACGCGATCTATAAGACCTTGTGCTAAAAGATGTTGCACGGCTTTAGCCGGAAGGATCGTTTTAAGAATAGCTTGTGAAAGCACGCCATGGTCGGCTTCAATTTTGAGTAGTTTTCCTTGCTTGTTGAATTTTAGGTCAACTCCATTGCTGAGGTCTACATCATAATTGAAGTCATCAATCTCACAATTATAGATTGTTGCTTCAGCATAATTTTTGTTGATGAACGCTTTAGCCTCGTTAGGGAGTTCATTTGACGAAATGTGTCGGTCGGCTAACGCTACAATGCTAACTCCGGCAATAATAGCTAATGCTAAGAAAATTTTTGAAATTTTTTTCATCATAAAATAGTTTAGTGGTTAATAAAAAATTAAATATTATGATTTTTTGACCATAAAAACACCCAAAAGGTTTAGTTAATCCGGAGTGATTATAGATAATTTAACTAAAAAGTGATATTTTATACATATGTTAACTGCATCTATTGGAAATCTGTATAGTAGTTGAGATAGATATAACATTGTGCTCATTAAGTTCATAGTGTTTTTTTGGTGGGTAACTGCGTTATTGAAATATTATTTGTAACTTTGTAGTTTGAAATGAAATTTTAACTGCCGGTTTATGCAGAAGATTAGAAATATCGCTATTATTGCTCACGTTGACCATGGCAAAACTACTGTGGTTGACAAGATGTTGCATGCGGGTAACCTGTTCCGCGAAAATCAAACTGCAGGTGAATTAATTCTTGATAATAATGACCTTGAACGTGAACGTGGGATTACAATCCTTTCTAAAAACGTTTCAATCGATTACAAAGGTTATAAAATAAATATTATTGACACTCCGGGGCACGCCGACTTTGGTGGTGAGGTGGAACGTGTATTGAACATGGCTGATGGCTGTTTGCTTCTTGTAGACGCATTTGAAGGTCCAATGCCTCAAACTCGTTTTGTGCTTCAAAAGGCTATTCAAATGGGATTGAAACCTGTGGTTGTTGTCAATAAAGTTGATAAGCCCAATTGTCGTCCAGATGAGGTACAAGAAATGGTGTTTGACCTTATGTTTAACCTCGATGCGACTGAGGAACAACTCGACTTCCCAACGATCTATGGCTCGGCAAAGCAAGGGTGGATGAGTACTGATTGGAACAAGCCAACAGATAATATTCTCCCTCTTCTCGATGCTATTATCGAATATATTCCTGAACCTGAGGTGATTGATGGCGATGCCCAAATGCTTATCACTTCGCTCGATTTTTCAAGCTATGTGGGGCGTATTGCCATTGGGCGTGTGCATCGTGGTGAATTGCGTGAGGGTATGGATATTGCTCTTTGCAAAAAAGATGGCACAGTGGTGCGTCAACGCATTAAAGAACTTCACACGTTTGAAGGCATGGGGCGCAAGAAAGTGCAATCGGTTAAGAGTGGCGATATTTGTGCTCTTGTCGGTATTGAGGGCTTTGAAATTGGCGACACTGTTGCTGACTTCAATAATCCTGAGCCACTACCTCGTATTGCTATCGATGAACCTACAATGTCGATGACATTCACAATCAACGACAGTCCGTTCTTTGGTAAAGATGGCAAATTCGTAACATCACGTCACATTGCCGATCGTCTTGAAAAGGAACTCGACCGAAACCTCGCATTGCGAGTGTCGAAAGCCGACCATGAAGATGTGTGGACCGTATTTGGTCGAGGAGTGCTTCATCTTTCGGTGTTGATTGAAACAATGCGTCGTGAGGGTTATGAATTGCAAGTGGGACAGCCACAAGTAATCATCAAAGAAATAGATGGCATGAAGTGTGAGCCGGTTGAGTTGCTCACAATCAACGTAACCGAAGAATATTCAAGCAAAATTATTGATATGGTAACACGTCGCAAGGGGGAAATGGTTTCAATGACAGCTCAAAACGACCGTGTTCACATGGAATTCCATATCCCATCACGTGGTATTATCGGATTGCGTAACAATGTGTTGACGGCTTCGGCCGGTGAGGCAATTATGGCTCATCGCTTCCTTGAATATCAACCATGGAAAGGTGAGATTGATCGTCGCACAAATGGTTCTCTAATTGCAATGGAAGCCGGGACAGCTTACGCATATGCTATTGATAAGCTACAAGACCGAGGTAAATTCTTCATCTTTCCACAAGAGGAAGTATATGCAGGACAGGTCGTGGGTGAAAATGCTAAAGATAACGACATAGTAGTGAATGTTACCAAGTCAAAGAAGTTGACAAATATGCGTGCATCGGGAGCCGACGATAAAGCTCGCATCATTCCTCCTATTGTATTTAGTCTTGAAGAAGCTCTTGAATATATCAAGGAAGATGAATATGTGGAGGTTACTCCACATCACATTCGTTTGCGTAAAATAATTCTTGATGAGATTGAACGCAAAAGAGCCAATAAGAATTAGGGAATAATTCTATAAATGAAAAAAACGAGCAATGCTCGTTTTTTTATTGGATTGCTTATTTCAGTTTGACATAATAAAATCTGGCATATTTGTGAGAATCACAACTGCGATAGTTTATATCAGGGACTCGAGTAATAATATATTTATCGCCATATTTTGTTGCAAATGCATCATAATCTAAATCAACAATAGCAACATAACCTTCTGTTGGTAATTGGGATTCAAAAGGAATCATTCTATTTCCAATATAGAAATTTACAGTAAATGGGTGAAGCATATTCCCTTCTACATTATTGGCAAAGTAAGAATATACCTTACCTTTAGGCGCCAATTGTGCAAGTTGATCCGCAGCAGGTTTATCTGATTTTGTATTTAGCACAGCCGGCAATATCGCAGCATCTAATGCAATATATAATATAATTGTTAATATCCCACTACTGCATGCCAATTGATAGGTGCTTAATTTTTTCTTTGCAATAAAGTATCCAACTCCAGCGATTAAAGGTAATGCGATGAAGATATAACTATGTAATGGTAAATTTATGATTGCATTAAGCATTGCAATGTTTTCTGTTGCATGCTTGCCACTGAAGATTGATTCAGGAATGCACCCCGAAGCAATAATTATAACAGCTATAGTGACAAAGCAACATAATGATGCGATTATTACATTAAACCATTTTACTGATTGTGGCTTTCCTTTAACTAAAAATAAAATGAATTCGGCTAAGAAATAGGCTATAAAGGGGTATATTGGAAGTAGATATACGCTACGCTTGCTTTTGGGGATACAATAGAAAACAAACATTATTACAATGCTCAAAAGAGAGAATAAGCGAGTGTCGTCCATTGTTTTGATGCTATTTACTAATTTATTCCACCATTGGCGAGGTTTACCACCGACATGAGTATATTTTAGGGTAAACAAAGATAATAAAACGAGTAAAGTATATGGAACAAACCCCGATATAATTGTGATTACATTATATGTCCAAGGATTTTCGTGAGAAGAATATGTCATTTTACCCAAGAATCTTAATACATTTTCTTCTAACACGAGGTCAAGGAATTTATCTCCACCTTGTAGCCATGCTACATAATACCATATTGATGGAATAATACATGCTCCGATAGCAATTGCAATCATAGAAAATAATGTTCGACAAAAACCTATACCTCTAATCCATGCCAACGCGCCAACTACTGCGCAAGGAAGAAGAACACCTACTGGTCCCTTAGTTAGAAAGGCACCACTTAAACATAATATTGCAAGCCAGGGAATTCCTCGTAACCGATTTTCATACCATCGAAATAGAAATAAAAGAGCCATTACCATGAGAGCTGACAAAAGCATATCTACACGGCAATTAGTCGCAGCGCGATGCACTTCAAAATTTGTTAAAGTAATAAGTGCAGCAAGAAAAGAAATATCACTTCCTCGACGTTTGCGATAAAAATAATATCCCATTAAAACCATGATGGTTAATGCAATGGCCGACGGCATGCGAGATGAATATTCGTTGACCTCTCCTATTACAGTTGAAATACAAGCAATAGACCAATGAAATAACGGAGGTTTGTAAGCAATATCAATACCATTTGTGATTGGTAAAGTCCAATTACCATCATTTATCATTGCTTGAGCAACAAGAGCTTCTCGAGGTTCGCCTTTTGTGTGAAAATATTTTACTCCAAGAAATAAAAACAAAGAAACAATGCACAATGTATATAATATAATTGCTTTTTTGTCAAATAAGGATTTTATTGCTGTCATATAAAAGTAAGTTATAGCGTTGTTTTATTGTGCTATTTTGAGCCCAAACAAAGGCTTAGGCGTTGCTCAAGGTCAGTTGTTGATAGTCGCATGTTGATGTTGCCTTTATAAGCAATAGAAATGTTTCCGGTTTCTTCCGATACAACAATGGCTATGGCATCGGATGCTTGTGATATTCCTAATGCCGAACGATGCCGAAGTCCGAGCGAGCGTGGGATAGTTGTGTCATGGCTAACGGGTAATATGCAACCTGCAGCTTTAATGCGATTATTAGCAATAATCATAGCACCATCGTGGAGAGGAGAGTTCTTAAAAAATATATTCTCTATTAATCGAGAATTTATCGAGGCATCAATTTTATCGCCTGTATTCTCATAGTTTTCAAGTGGTACATCTTGTTGAATGACAATAAGAGCACCTGTCTTAGATTTTGACATGTTCATACATGCGCGCACAATAGCCATAATCCATTGTTGTGAAGTTTCGTCGATATTGGTTGAGTGATGAAATAGATTTCGCAAGAATTTCCACCGTTTTTGTGAGCCTAACTCAACGAGGAATCGTTTTAATTGATCTTGGAACAAAATTACAAGCACAAGCAAGCCGATGTTCATGAATTTGTCAAGAATCGTGCCTGTGAGACGCATTTCAAGCATTTGAGATGCGATAACCCACACTACAATAAATGCCATAACTCCGTAGAAGATATTGATAACTCCCGATTCTTTCATCAAGCGATATAGGTAGTAGAGCAACAGAGCTACGAGTAATATATCAAAAGCATCTTTTATTCCAAAGAAATCCATATTTTATATTTTAGTTGTTAATCAAAGTCGTAATTTTTATTGCTTCATGAGCAGCTTTTACGTCATGGACTCGCAATATTGCAGCACCGGCTTGCAATGCAATTGTATTTACAATGGTTGTGCCATTTAGAGCATTCTCGGCAGTGGTTTCAAGAGTTTTATATATCATTGATTTGCGAGAAACACCCACAAGCAATGGATAACCTAATTCGTGTAGCAACTCAAGATTGCGAAGCAGTTCATAATTTTGTTCAATAGTTTTGGCAAAGCCAAATCCCGGATCGATGATAATGTCATTAACCCCAGCCAAAGTGAGGCGATTGATTTGTTGTGATAACTCTAAAATCATGTCGGCAGTAATATCGTTGTAATTTGTGAGATTACTCATTGTTGAGGGTGTGCCACGCATGTGCATTGCTATATATGGCACTTTGAGCCTACCTATCGTAGGAATTATTTCATTGTCGAGTAATCCTGCTGAAATATCATTTATGATGTCGGCTCCCAATGATTCAATTGCATATTGAGCAACATCGGCACGAAACGTATCAACCGAGATTGGAATATTGATGTTTTTTTTGTGAATAATATTCATCGCCATTTCCAAGCGTTGCATTTCTGCTTGCGATGACACATCATTGGCACCCGGACGAGATGAATATGCACCAATATCAATGAAATCCACACCTTCGGCTATCATTGTGTCAATGCGATGATTAATGCTGTCGGTATCAAACGAACGAGAATCTCCGTAAAAAGAATCGGGCGTGATGTTTAGAATCCCCATCACTTGAGGACGATTAAACTCCACTAATCTACCTTTTATGTTTAATGAAAATGACTTAAATTTTTTCACTTTGCTCGATTGAATCGTTTTAATATCACAAAATTAAGCAAATTATTTGTTTATCAGCAACAATTTTGTCATTTTTGGTGCAAAATGGCGGTTTTGGTTTACGGTTTTGAATAAAAGAATAAAAGCCAATCCTTATTTAAGAGTTGGCTTTATTGAGTATTTGATGATAATATTTTATGGCTATTTTTATTGCTGTTGAATTATTATAGGAGGTTGCTTTAATGATATACAATCCAGTTGGGAGTGATGTTATAGAGAGTTGTGCCATGAGTTGATGCCACTTTGCGACCATTGTTATTAATGGTCTAAACTAAAAAATGCCAAGTCCAAATAAGAAAATTAGGAAGATTCCTAAAGGAACAACATATTTTAGGCAAAGTACTAATAATGGGAATGAGCGAACTCCGATTCTCCCATTATTAGTAAGAGTGTCTTTTAGTCGAGAGCGTTCTAAAATCCACCCGGCAAATATCGAAATCAACATGCCCCCAAGGGGTAAAAGAATATTAGATGAGGTGAAATCGAAAAATGAGAAGAAGTCAAGACGGCATAATCCCAAGAAACTTTTATCGCTAAAATAGCCAAACGATAGAGCACTTAACACGCCGCCACATAGAACTATAATGAGGTTTATTGTAGAGGCTTTAGTACGCGACATTTTCTTTTCTTCGGTAAAGAATGCAATTGACACTTCGCTCATAGAAATCGTAGATGAGAGAGAGGCCAAGAATAATAAAAAGAAAAATAGAATAGACCAAATTTGTCCACCTGGCATTTGAGTGAATATAGAAGGTAACACTTCAAATACCAATGCAGGTCCTTGAACCGGAGATATTCCGAAGGAGAATACAGCTGGGAAGATAATTATTCCGGCAAGGAGTGCTACAAGTGTGTCAAGTGAAGCTGTGATTGTGGCGCTTCGTACGATGCGAGTGTCTTTTGAAAAATAAGAACCATAGGTCATCATTGTGCCAAGACCAAGACTTAATGAGAAGAAAGCTTGACCTAATGCACTTATCACAACTTCGGGTGTGATTTTAGAGAAATCGTGAGTGAATAAAAATGCTAATCCTTCTTGAGTTTTGGGCATCATGAGAGAGTTGATGCAGAATATTATGAGCAACACAAATAGTGCAGGCATCATGATATTTGACATCTTTTCAATACCTTTTTTTACACCGCGTACTACAATGAAGTAGTTGCATAGAAGAAATATAATAGTCCACAAAATAGAACGCAAATTGTTAGTTGAGAACAATGCGAAATGACTGTGAAAAGAGTCAATGTTTGACAGATTAAGTCCCCCAATTATAGATTGAAAAAGGTATTCTAAAGTCCATCCGGCAACAACAGAGTAGAAACTTAGTATCATTATTGATGCAAGAATGCCGATATATCCTACCCAATGCCATTTGCCTGATGCTTTTAAGTGCCGAAATGCTCCAAATATATTACTTTGAGTAGTTCGTCCAATGGCAAATTCGGCACATAATGCCGGAATCCCAAGAAGAACGATGCACCCTAAATAACAGAGCAAAAACGCTCCACCTCCATTATTACCGGCTTCATAGGGGAACCTCCAAATATTTCCAAGCCCAACGGCAGAGCCTACTGTTGTTGCGATAACGCCGAGACGTGTTGTAAATTGTGCTCTATTATTGTTTTCTGAAGTCATGTTGTAGAGTTTTGAAATATTAATTGGTTGGAAGAGGCTCGTTTAGTGGCATGCGTTCGATGTATAGTTTCTTCTTTTGATGTTTGATTTTTTTCTTCTTTTGGGTTTGTGCTTTCTTTTCACTTACGACTTCTTTCTCCTTTTCAACTTGTAATTGAAGTTCCCGGGCAATGCTGTCGATAGTGGTACATTGTTTAGGATTGTTGGTAGTTGCTGTCGTGCGAATAATAATCATTGTCAAAACAATAGTCAATAAAATGCCGATTATTACAATCATGCCCCGTCGTTCGCTGATATTAAATTTGCTTTTGGTCATTTAATAAAATTAGTGATGAGTATTGTGCCAATTATAACTGGAGCAACGAATCGCACAATAAACAATACGATATGGAACACTCTTGATTTTACTGTGCCATGATTGGAAAGCTGATTTTTGAAAAATGCTTTAGGTGCAATCCACCCCATATACACGCACAATAAAATTGATGCGATTGGGAGCAAGATGTTAGTGGCAATGGTGTCGAATAGGTCGAACAAAGAGAACCCCATTATGGTTATATTCCCAAGACTCCCTTGCGATAGAGAGCAGAGAGAACTAAATATGAATAGTGGAGCAATAACTATAATACAAGCTTTCCAACGAGCCATCTTGAATCGATCTTGCATGAATGCTATTGACACCTCGGCAATAGATATTGTTGAGGTCAAAGCCGCAACCATAAGGAATAAGAAGAATAATGTTGACCAAAGTTGGGTCAATGGCATTTGTGCAAATATTGATGGTAGTGTAGAAAATACCAATGACGGACCTTCGAGCGATTCCCCGGTAAGTCCAAATGAGGTAACGGCAGGGAATATGATAATTCCCATCATAATCGCTACGGTCATGTCGAGAAGCGAAACAGTTACGGCCGTGCGAGAGAGTATCGTTGTTTTGGGATAATAAGATGCGTAGGTGATTAATATGCCCATTCCGAGGCTTAAAGAGAAGAATGCTTGCCCCATGGCGTTTATAATAACAGTTGTATTAATTTTGCTGAAGTCGGGGCTTAGGAAAAATTTAAGACCGTCTTCGGCTTTTGGTAAGGAAAGAGAAACGCACCCAAAAATGACGAGCAGCACAAATAACATTGGCATGAGGATATTTGACAATCGTTCAATACCTTTTTTTACTCCACAAAGAAGTATCACAAAGTTGATAGCCAACATTATATATGTGAATATGAGAGGATTTATGTCGTCAACGATATACTCTTTCATTTTTGAGGTAAATAAAGAACTATCAATAGCTCCCGATGTGGTTGACGCAGGGTACAAATCGCCAGTGATAGAATTCCAAAAATATTCCATTGTCCATCCGGCAACAACCATATAATAACATAGAATGAGATATGATGCAATGATTGCTATTGCTCCTGTTAACCACCATTTCTTTCCAGGGGTAACGTTCATAAATGAGCCAACTGCATCACTTCCTCCTCCACGACCGAGTGAAAACTCTGCCATCATTACCGGAATTCCCAATATGAAAACGCATGCTATATATATTAAAAGAAACGCAGCACCTCCATTGCTTTGCGCTAAAATGGGGAATCGCCACACATTACCAAGTCCGACTGCCGACCCGACTGTCGCTGCTATTAATCCTATTTTTGTTGCAAATTGAGTTTTATTTGACATGAAATGTATAGAGATTTGATTATAATGTTGCAAAATTAGCGAAAATGCTTGCAATAATAAATAAAATGTATGTTTATTTTGTATTTTTGCAAGCAATTAGATTAAATAAACTCAAAAAAGTGAAAGAATTTCTATATAAAATACCTGCATATTTGCCTACAGTAATAGTTTTAATGTTATTGTTTTATCTCACACTTGTGCCACAACCATTGCCTCCAATAGATGTTCCGATTCTCAATTTGGATAAGGTGGTACATATTATAATGATGGGGGGTGTTAGTTTTACGGTAATGTTTGACTATAAACGAAGAGAGCGACAACGTGTGTTGTCACTCTCGGTTAAGTTATATGTTTTGGTGGGAACTATTGCACTTGGAGCTTTTATTGAGTTAGCACAAGGTACTGAATTTATTCATCGCGGTTGCGACCTATGGGATGGTGTTGCTAATGCCCTCGGGTGCTTGTTGTCGTTCTTTATTTCTCCACCAATTCTTCGTCGATTACTTTAGTTCTCCTGCCAAAGCTTTGCGTACATCTTCTTTTAATTCATCGCCTTGCTTGTCGCGTGATAAGATTGTGCCATCTGGTCCGATGATGATGATGCAAGGAATGCCCGAAATGCCATAAAGATCGGTTGGGATTGTTTGTGCATTAAGGATGTTGTGCCAAGGTAGTTCTTTTGAGCTGATAGCTTCAAGTGTATTGTGAGGTTCGTCCCATACGGCTACGCCAACAATTTCGAGACCTTTGTTTTTGTATTCGGCATAAATCTCTTTTAGGACAACTGCTTGACGCATACAGGGACCACACCAACTTGCCCAAAAGTCAACGATAGTATATTTGTCGGGTTTTACATAGTCGCTCAATTTAGAGGTTTTGCCATCGTAGGTTATTTCAAAATCGAGATACTTATGTCCGAGAGAGGTAAGCTCTTTTTGTTTCAGTGCAGCTATATAGTTATTTACACGAGTAGATGATTTGAATTGTGGGTATTTATCAAGAGCAATAGTTACTTGTTCTTTATTCATTTCATACATTTGTTGCAAGAACATATAAAGACCGATTGGATTGTTGGCATTATGTTCTAATACGACAGTTTGTAATGTATTGTATGTTTCATATATCTCTTTTTGTTTTGTAGTGTCTGTGGTCTCTTTGAATTCGTTTTGCAATTTGCCAAATTGAGAGAAATAGGCATTTAACTTTTCATTCAAAATAGAATTATGCCCACGTTTTTGAGTGACTGTAATATTTCCTTCTTCAACAATAAATGAGCCATAACGATCTCCATCAATAACAAGTTGAGCAAAGAATGGAGTGTCAATATTCCCATTGAATATAGCTTGGTCATTTTCTACGATGGTGCTATCAACTTTTTGCTTAGTATCGTAGTTTAATATATAAGCTGTTAGCCCATCTTCGTCTTCAGATAGTTGTGCGACGATGTTATAGTTGCCGGCATTAATAGCCATGGAAGAGGCTACAATTGAAGTAGCAAAAAATAGTGATTTGATTTTCATATATTCTATTTTATTTGGTGTTTACTGCCACAAAATTAAGAATTATATTCTCAATTTTAATAATTTCTTGGATTAAACTTTCTATAAATAGATAATTTCGTTAAATTTGTAACGACTAACTTTAATACCTAATATCAATATGACAGAAAATCTAAAGAGTTTGAACATATTAATAGAACGGTCAATAAAGCAAAATTGGGAAAATCTTGCTTTGACCGATTTTAATGGTTCGTCTTTCCAATATCGCGATTTGGGTCGTAAGATTGCCAAGTTGCATTTAATGTATGAGCACATTGGATTAAAACCTGGAGATAAAATTGCACTATGTGGACGCAATTCTGCTCAGTGGTCAATTGCATTTTTGTCTTCTTTGACATATGGTGCAGTAGCAGTGCCTATTTTACATGAATTCAAGGCCGATAATATTCACCATTTAGTGAATCATAGTGAGGCTAGGTTGCTTTTTGTAGATGCTGCAATATGGGAAAATCTTGATCCGGCATTGATGGAGGGGTTAGATGGGGTAATTCTCATTAATGATTATTCATTATTGCTTTCTCGTAATGATTTGCTAACAGATGCACGAAAACGATTAAATGAATTGTTTGGTGCTCGTTATCCAGAACGCTTCCTGCCTGAAGATATTCACTACTATGAAGATCAGCCTGATGAATTGGCATTAATAAATTACACATCGGGATCTACCGGTTTTTCTAAGGGAGTGATGCTGACCTATAAAAATTTATGGTCAAACACTAAGTTCACAATTGATAATTTGGAGTTCTTGAAAGCGGGAGACCCAATTGTGTGTATGTTGCCATTGGCGCATATGTATGGTATGCTTGTTGAGCTAATTCATCCTTTGGTTAAGGGGTGTCACATATATTTTCTCACTCGAGTGCCTTCGCCCAAGGTGATAATGGATGCATTTGCAACAGTTAAACCAAAACTCATTGTAACAGTTCCGTTGATTATTGAAAAAATAATTAAAACAAGGGTGTTCCCATTGTTGGAAAAGCCGTTGATGAAAATGTTATTATATGTGCCGTTTGTTGATGATCAGTTGCTGTCAAAGGTAAAGGCAAAAATTACAGAAACATTTGGGGGGAATCTATGCGAGCTTATTATTGGTGGAGCAGCATTGAATAAGGAAGTAGAGGCGTTTTTACGTCGCATAAAATTCCCTTATACAGTGGGATATGGAATGACAGAATGTGCGCCGCTTATTGCTTATGCGCCATGGCAAGAATCACGTGCAGCATCGTGTGGACGAGTAGTGGATAGGATGGAGGCGCGTATAGATTCTCTTGACCCGGAAAATATTCCGGGTGTGTTGTGGGTACGAGGTGATAATGTAATGACAGGTTATTATAAAAATCCCGAGGCAACTGAGGCTGTATTTGATGCAGCCGGCTGGATGAATACAGGAGATATATGTACGATTGATGCAGATAATTATGTATATATTCGAGGTCGCGATAAAAATATGATTTTGGGACCATCGGGTCAAAATATTTATCCCGAAGAGATTGAGCAAAAGCTTAATAATATGCCATATGTGTGTGAATCAATTGTAATTGATGTAGAGGACCAATTGGTAGCACTGATATATCCTGATATTGAAAATGGAACAAAGCAAGGTTTGTCGCTTCAAGATTTAGATCGCATGATGGAAGAGAATGTGAAACAACTTAATCCTGAATTGCCGGCTTATTCTCGCATCAGTCGAGTGAAAGTGTATCACGAAGAATTTGAAAAAACGCCAAAACGCTCAATTAAACGTTATCTTTACAAAAACGGATAATATTGAGCTCTGTGAAAATAATAATGGGCTACTTCGAAATGGAGTAGCCCATTTTTTTGTGGATTGGGTGATTTATTATTAGTTTACAAGTATGAGTATGCTTTTTGTCCACCTTGCCCTTTTTGAGTATATTAGAATCCTAAAACAAATAACTCCACTGACTTTTGTCAGTGGAGTTATTATATAGTGTAAAATATAGATGCTATATTATTTCGCTAATACATCTTTAACGGCGTCATTAGGCACCATTTCTTCTTTGAACATATAAGCGCCGGTTTTTGGAGATTTAACCATTTTGATAACCTTGCTATATGTACGACCTTCACCTTTTTGGAGTGATGCTACGGTTTTCTTTGCCATATCTTAGTATTATTTAATTTCTTTGTGAACTGTTACTTTTTTGAGGATAGGGTTGTATTTTTTCAACTCTAAACGCTCAGTTGTATTTTTGCGGTTTTTGGTAGTGATGTAACGAGAAGTACCGGGCATACCACTTGCCTTATGTTCAGTGCATTCAAGGATAACTTGCACGCGATTACCTTTAGCTTTCTTTGCCATCTTATTAGAATTCTAAATATTTGATTTCTGTTAAATAACCCTTTTCGGCAGCTTGCTTCATCGCAAGGTTAAGACCGAGTTTGTTGATAGTGCGAAGACCAGCAGCAGAAATAGTAAGGCTGATCCATGTTTCTTGCTCAACCCAATAGAACTTCTTGTTGAAGAGGTTCACATTGAATTTACGTTTGGTACGTCTCTTAGAGTGCGATACGTTGTTGCCAACCATCGCTTTCTTGCCTGTAATTTGACAAATCTTTGACATGGCTGTTGTTATTTATCTTATTTATTATTAATTAACACATTTTTGTTAAGTGTATCATCAAGTCTCATATCACAGTTAAGTGCATCATTCTTAACAGCTTTCAAGATGGTCCACAAAACAGAGTGCAAAGTAACGAATTTTTCTTGAAATACACAAATTTTTCAAGTGTAAATCAACCTTGTGCTAAATATTTTTAAAGTTTTTCAATTCTATTATGAGAGATATGATTGCTGTGGTTGTTGCTCGGTCAATGACGCGACTGCGATTGCCTGGAAAATGATGAGTTGCAGATGTAATCCCATATGGTGTTTTTACTGCGATACAAATAGTGCCTACCGGTTTGTCGGGAGTGCCTCCGCTAGGACCGGCTATGCCCGATGTGACAATAGCACAATCGGCGCCTATAACATTGCATGCTCCTTGAGCCATCTCCTCTACAGTGGGGATGCTTACGGCTCCATATGATTTGAGAGTTTCATTATTGACTCCTAATACGCGATGTTTCACGTCGTTGCTATATGCTACCACGCTGCCCATAAAGACTGATGAACTGCCTGCGATAGAGGTTATCTGATGGGCGATGTTGCCTCCGGTGCAACTCTCGGCAGTGGCTACGGTTAAACCTAATCGGTTGAGATGATATAGTAGTATTTCGGCAGGAGTAAGGTCTTCATCATGTAAAATATCGTTGCCTAATTGTTTTATTAATTCGTGCTTATATTTGTCAAGTTCTAAGTTTATGAAGTCGTGGTCATGGTGGGTGCCATCGAAACGTAAGCGTATTAGTCCTGGTTTGGGGAGGTATGCAAGGTGAATATATGGAGGTAACGTATTTTCCCATTCACAAATTTTCATTGCTAATTGTGATTCGCTCCATCCTGTAACTAATAGTGTGCGATGTTCTATAACTATATTGCTTTTGAACTTGTTAAGCAGCATGGGTAATACTGCTTCGCGAAACATTTGCTGTGTCTCAAATGGAACACCAGGCATTGCAACAAGCACTTTCCTTTCTTTTTCAAACCACATTAATGGTGCTGTTCCTACTCGATTCTGAATCACTTTGCATGATGATGGCACAATTGCTTGTGTTGCAGTGAGTGTATTTAGTTTTAGCCCTCGTTTTGCTACAACTTCTTTTACATTCTCAAGCACATCGACATTTTCATATAGCTCACCACCAAAGTATTGACATAGTGTTGACTTTGTGATGTCGTCTTTTGTTGGTCCCAGCCCTCCTGTAGTTAAAACTATGTTGCTCAATTCAAAAGCACGATTGATAGCACGAAGAATCAGTGTTGAATCATCGCCAACCACTTGCACGTCATTAACTTTCCACCCATAAGGACCTATCATTCGAGCTATATCTCCCGAATTAGTGTCAATCACTTGCCCGATGAGGATTTCATCTCCTATAACAATAATTGAAACATTCATTTTGATTAAATTTGTATGCGAGCATAAGGTACAGCGTTGTAGTGGCAGAAGTCGCCGGCAAGGTATTTATAGTATCCGGCAATGGCAACCATCGCAGCATTGTCGGTAGTGAATGAACGTTCGGGTATAAAAGATTTAAGCCCACGACTTGCACAATATTCGGCAATGGCTTGGCGCACCCCCGAATTTGCTGATACTCCACCACCAATAGCAACAGTTTTTACTCCTGTTTTGTCAACAGCCTTTTTGAGCTTGTCGAGGAGTATTTCAATGATGGTGCGTTGGAGTGAAGCTGCAAGATCGGCTTTGTTGTTTTCTATAAAATCGGGGTCAATTTTTTTTGCATCACGCAAGGTGTAGAGGAATGAAGTTTTTAATCCACTAAAACTATAATTTAGCTCGGGGATTTGAGGTTTGGAGAACTTAAAACGAGAGGCATCACCTTCGGCTGCGAGTCGGTCGATGTAAGGACCTCCTGGATAGGGGAGTCCCATTACTTTTGCACATTTGTCGAATGCTTCGCCGGCAGCATCGTCGATAGTTTGTCCAAGAACTTCCATGTCGTTATAATTCTTAACAAGAATGATTTGAGAGTTTCCTCCCGATATAAGCAGACAGATGAAAGGGTATTCGGGGACAATATCGTCGGGGTTGCGACGAATGAAGTGAGAAAGCACATGTCCATGAAGATGGTTTACATCAACTATGGGAATACGTAGCCCTAATGATAGACCTTTCGCAAATGATGTTCCCACAAGTAGAGATCCTAACAATCCTGGACCACGAGTAAAGGCAATGGCACTAAGGTCTGTTTTCTCGATTCCGGCACGTTTGATGGCTGTATCAACCACCGGTACGATGTTTTGTTGGTGGGCACGAGATGCCAATTCAGGAACAACTCCACCATATTCTTCATGAACGCTTTGACTTGCAATGACGTTTGAAAGAAGAATACCATCTTTGATAATTGCAGCGCTTGTGTCATCGCACGATGATTCGATACCTAATATGATTGTGCTCATAAACCTTTTTGTTGAAGATGATAATAATTTTGTTTTGCAAAGTTACGCAAAAGAAATGAAAGGAAGTAAAAAATATATGAGTTGTAAAATTTTTAGTTACTTTTGTATTGTAAAATATAAAGAAATCATATGAATCAAGAATATTATAAGGTCGCGGTTGCGGTACCCAAGGTAAGTGTTGCAAATTGTGATTATAATGAAAAGGAAATTATTACATTATGTAATGAGTTAAGTAAGATAGAAGCGCAACTGGTTGTGTTTCCACGATTAGCAACAACCGGAGTTACTTGTGGTGATTTATTTGGCTCGGAATTGCTTATAAAAGCAGCGCAAAAGTCGTTGCTACGCATAACAGAGGCTTCGCGTGCATGGAATATGTCAATTATTGTAGGCTCAGTAATATCATATGAAAATAAGATTTATGATTGTGGTGTAGTAATTTCAAGAGGCGAAATTATAGCAATAGCGCCACGTAGAAATTGTGAAAATTTACGTTTTGCACATGGAGATGGTGTTGATACAATTGTATCAATAGGTAAAAAACGAGTTAGAATGCTGAGCAATCAAATTCTGCCCATTGAAGATATGAGTGTGGCAATAGTTATTGGAAACGATGAGTTAAGCCAAGAATTAAAATATCAAGTGCGAGGGCAAATCGTAGCTCATTTAGATGCTCGTAAGGCTTTTATGGGAAGTTATCGAAGTCTTGTTGATGAGGTTAAGGAACGTTCAAAGGAGTGGAACACTACTTATGTTTATGCTGGTGCAGGCTATGGAGAATCAACTACTGATTATGTTTATGATGGTTGTGCTCTGGTTGTTCAAAATGGCGAATTATGTGCTCAAAATGAACGTTGGCAATGCGAATCTCAGATGGTTATTACAGAAGTAGGATATGAATCGATGAGATTTATGAATGACTCTCAAAAGTTGGTAGATACAACTCTAAATATAATAAGTACAAATCCGTTCATTCCTAGTGAGAATAATGCGGAGGTTTATTATAGTGATGCTGTGAATATTCAAGTTATGGCATTGATGCGTCGCATGGAGGTTACTCGGTGCAATAATATTGTAATTGGTATTTCTGGTGGACTAGATTCAACGCTTGCATTGCTTATCGCAGTTAAGACTTTTGATCGTATGGGGGTTGATCGCAAGGGGATTGTAGGGGTTACTATGCCTGGATTTGGTACAACTGATCGAACCTATAATAATGCTCTTGTAATGATGCGTTCGCTTGGTATTACTATGCGAGAAATTTCAATTGTCGATGCTGTAAAGCTGCATTTTGCCGACATAAATCATGATATAAATATTCACGATATAACCTATGAAAATTCACAAGCACGCGAGCGCACTCAAATATTAATGGATGTTGCTAACCAAGTGGGAGGCATGGTACTCGGCACGGGAGATATGTCAGAATTGGCTCTTGGGTGGGCTACATATAATGGCGACCACATGTCGATGTATGGTATTAATGCCGGAGTGCCTAAAACTCTTGTAAAAAGATTGGTTAAATGGATTGCTGAAACTGAAAATGATGAAGTTTGTAGAAAGGCGTTGTTTGATGTTATTGATACCCCAATAAGTCCCGAACTCGTACCTGCTGATGATAATGGAAATATCAAGCAAAAGACAGAAGATTTAGTCGGGCCCTACGAGTTGCACGACTTTTTCCTTTATTATACATTAAAATTTGGATATGCACCTTCACGAGTTTATTCTTTAGCTCAAAAGGCTTTTGAGGGTGTGTATGATAATGCGATTATAAAGCAATGGTTGACGACGTTTTTCCGTAGGTTCTTTAATCAACAATTCAAACGCTCATGTATGCCCGATGGTCCATGTGTGTGTGGTCTAAGCTTGTCGCCAAGAGGTGCTTGGCAAATGCCATCAGATGCATCTTCGTCATTATGGCTTAAAGATTGCGAGGAAATCAATATATAAGTAAATAACCCTAATTGACTTTCTATTGCATTAGTTGTCAATTTGTCAATAATAGTTTTGCTAATTAAGGGCTATTCTTCCCAACATGGTGTTTTCATTGCTATTTCAGGTATAGTAGAGGCATGATAAATCGGGTCGCAACCACGTAATCGTTGAGAACGATAGTCGTTTAATGCAATAATGGCATATTTGCCGAGAATGAGTATTGCAATAAGATTGCAAATTGTCATCATTCCCATTGTAATGTCGGCAATCCCCCATACGAAGTCAAGACTAGCAGTGGCTCCAATCATTACCATAGCACCTACTGCACCTCGATAAAAATATAGTATGCTGCGTTTTTTGGTCATGAACTGTATATTGGTTTCTCCGTAATAATAGTTCCCGATAATACTTGTAAATGCAAAAAGGAAGATGGCAATCGTTACGAAATCTCTACCATAAGTTCCAACCTCATGAGTTAGCGCTACTTGAGTGAGTTCTATACCATTGAATTGAGTATAAAATGTGCCACTGCAAAGAATAATTAAAGCTGTGCAGGTGCAAATGATTATAGTGTCGGTATAGACAGCGAGTGATTGCACTAATCCCTGTTTTACCGGGTGGCTTACAGATGCAGTAGCTGCTACGTTTGGAGCAGAGCCTTCGCCTGCTTCGTTGCTAAAAAGTCCACGTTTGATTCCCATAAGCATTGCCATTCCTAATCCACCGCCTAAGGTTGATTCAATAGAGAAAGCTTCGGTTACGATAAGTTTTAGTATTGACGGAATTTGATTTATGTTTAGAGCAATGATTATGAAGGCAAGAAGAATGTATGCAATAGCCATTATGGGGACGATTATTTCGCTAAAACGTGATATACGTTGAATGCTACCGCATATTATCAATAGTGAAAGTGAGGTTAATACGATACCAATAATCGTTGGTGACAATCCAAAAGATGCGTTGACGGCAGATGCTATGGTGTTGGATTGTACAGAGTTATAGGCTAAACCAAAAGTAATTGTTATGAGAATCGCAAAAAGATTGGCCCATGTTTTGTTCCCTATGCCGTATTTGATATAATAGGCAGGACCACCCATATATGATTTTTCTCCTTTTACTTTGTATAATTGAGCGAGTGTCGATTCTATAAAAGCATTTGATGCACCGAGTAGGGCAATTACCCACATCCAAAACACAGCTCCTGGGCCTCCAACGGCGATAGCGGTGGCTACACCGGCGAGGTTCCCTGTTCCCACGCGACTTGCTATAGACACGGCAAATGCTTGAAAAGAACTTATTGAGTGTTTCTTATCGGAGTCGTGTTGAGCATTGTGTTTCTTGCCAGAGTTGGCAAGTTGTTTTACCATTTCGCCAATCATGGTAAATTGCACGCCTCGAGTTTTTATTGTGAAGTATATGGCACAAAATAGTAGTGCAACAATAAGGATATAACTCCAGAAATTGTTGATTAAGTTGAGGATTTCCATGTGATGAAAAAGTTATGTTTATTTTTATGGAACAGTAACTGTGCTGTCAGGAATAATTGTAGGTTTTGTAGGTGTAATACTATCAACAAAAATTGAGTCGATAGGGTTCTCTGAATCGTTATGGTTATTGTTTTTGTTCTTATTATTGTTTTTTAAGAATGCAAACATATTGTCAAAATCTTGGCGATACATTATTCCTACTCCTTGTGTTGTAGTTGCTGTTTTTAGATAATAATTTTGATCATTGTAGCGGTTATAGGCTTTAAGACGCCATGAACCACGAGGATTTAATAGGTACTCAAGATCAAAATCTCCAATGAACTGATTCGTATTTAGAGTTTTGTCTCTATATCCGAAGTTGCCATTAAATCTTAATCGATTGTTTAATAGCGAACTGGAGAGTGCAACATCAACTTCAACATCGGAAAAATCACCTAAATCGCTTCTAAGATTTGGAGCAATGCTCCAATTGTCACTTAGTTGTCCCAGCATGCTACTAAGTTGAGAAGATAAAGTAGAAGATGCAACAGAAAACAATTCACTACCATTGGTAGTTGTCATATATTCGGGAGTATAGAAGCGATTTAGTGCTAAAAGATATAAGCATTGGCGTTTCATCATATCTTCTGTGCTAACGATGCTATTAACTTTGCTTTCTATGTCACTTTTTGAATTAACAAATGATGGGAACTCAAGTTTGTAGTTAATGTCGGGTTGAGTCATTACTCCATTAATGTTAAATATAACATCAATGGGCACATTTGTATTATTTACACTTTTGTCTTCAAGGAATGATTCATCAAGATCACTTAGATTTGCTTTTACTGGATATACTGCATCAATATCTAATTTTGCGGCAAATGGGTTCCCTTCAAAAGAGATTCTACTATCATTTCTAATTTTGAAGTCTTTTAGGATAATATCTTGTAAAGTAAAATTGTAACTGCCTTCATCGATTTCGTAAGTACCATACATTTTTAGGTCTTCATTGCTTGAACTATAAGACATCTTTAATTGACCTTTGCCTGTGGCTTTAATTTTGTCTCCACCAATTGGGTCCATTACTAATGTTATTTGAGCATTGGGAGTGACATCTACAATGATATTCATATTATAGATAGAAGAACTTATTTCTTCTACTTTTTTCGCATTTTCTTTGAATTTTGTGACTTCAATCGGTTCATTGCCATTGGGTGAAATAGCTGATTCTTTATCTAAAGAGTTTTTATCACGAAAAGTTAGGAATTTATAATCATAAGCATTTTCCAGGTCAGATATGATGAAAGTAAATGCTGATTTGGGGGCTGTTTCCATTTCAACATAAATATTAACAACTCCAGGTTTGCCGTCAATACGAGCAAATCCGTTCCCATTGATGTGTCCAAACCATTTTTCTCCGGTAATTTCGGGAATGTCATAACATAAGAAATTATTAGCATTAGTTATGTTAAAACTAAATTCTGGCTCTTTGAAGAATTTGTGAGAAACCCATCCATTTAATAATGCAGTGTTTCCACTAGGATCTTTAAGTGTGATATTTTTTATGTCAATAAAACCTGGAGTGAGGTGGATTGAATCGGTTGCAGAATAGTATGTATTTGTAAAACCAATTTTTAACTTTAGATCTTGGGCATAGATATCACCAATCATATCAATGTATTTGAATGTGCCATAAAGTCGAGCTTTGCCCGACGCATATCCTTGAACATCTGATGCAAATGCTGACATGTATGTCTTCATAAAGCCTACATTTATTTTGTTTGCATTAAATTTTAGGTCGAGCGCTTCTTTCATTGGATAAATTTCGCCGTAGATGCGTGATTTATTCCCATCTTCTTGATTGATTAATGCATCAAGACATACCGCTTGTTGCTCGTTATCCCAATGAGCTGAAATGTTAGCATCTCCAAGAATTGTGCTGTTATAACTAATGTTTTTTACATTTAGCCCCGGAGTATATGCCGAGGGCTTTTTACTAAATAATCCTGACGCGTAGAATGTTCCACTTGCATCTCCTCCAAGCAATACATTGTTGATTTCAAGTGTTTGGAATATATAGTCAAGATTTACATTTTTTAGGTTGAGGAACAAAATATCTTCAGTAGATGGAGACGCTTTACCTGATAGAGTTATAAATTGATCGGCATGTCGTATGTCGAAGTTTGCAATTTCTAAATTTTTATCAGAGTAATGAATTTTAGCTTGGTGAATATTCCAAATGCTATCGTTGAATATTAGCTTACTTGGATTAATGTCAAAATCAGTTGATAAATTACCAATATCATCTTTAGTAAATAAAGTCGAAAAATCAATAAATCCTTCAAAGCGTTCATTGCGATTGATTTTCCAATTAATATAGGTGTCAAGGCGGTTGTCGATGCCGTTACATGAGATGTCAATAGGCATTGAACCGTGTTTTGTAGGAAGCTCGGAGTGCGCTAATAATTGACATTTGTCGGTACTTTGATCAATGTCAATAGATAAGAACGTATTTTCAATGAGTTTGTTTTTTTGTACAAGATATGGAATGTTGATGTTGAGGTTTAACTTTTTAGAAGGGTGATTAATGTTTCCATTAACAGTAATAGGCAAAAATAATTTTGTATTAATGTTGAAATAATTGAAAATATCGTCATCTTTGTTTATTGTGAGATTAAAAGAAAAATCGTTATCTCTTAATTTGGAGTTTTTTTGAGTGGAAGTAATGAAACGATTTTGTTTTTCAAATATTGCAGGAAATGAATGAGATAAAATGTCTTTAATTGCAGGAAGTAGATTGTTGAATGAATAGCTTCCGGACAACATTGCATTTATTGGCTTGGACGATATGGATATTTGTTGAGTAGTAGCGTTATTTATGGCATTGATTGAAATATTGTCAACAAATAAGTATTTGTCGGGATTGTTGCTAAAAATAATGTCACTAATATTTATATTTCCATTGGTGTTGTCAATGTCAAATCCTGTGATATTAGCATCAATAGTTGACGAGAAAGTATAATATTTTGGTGTGAGATTAATTTTATCAAGGTAGGCAATTGGAATATCAGCATGAATATTGGCTGATTGTATGCTCTTATTGATGTTGGCATTACCGGTAATAGTAAATTGAAGATTTGGATCGATAATTGAGATATCTCCGGAAATATAATCGTTGTCCATACTCGCATTTGCCAAAATATTATTATAACGATAACCATTAAAGTCTATATGCTTAATATCGCTATTAATGGTTGCGTGGCGTGAGTTTTTATTAATGTTAATGTTAAAATTACAAGATGCATTTGTTGTGCCAAATCTATCATTGAAGAGAGACCCTATATTTAAATTTTTGGTATTGATAGTCCCATTTGCTACAATCCCTTTAATAGAACGATTTGCCATATAATTTAAGTCAATATTGGCATTCCCTGCTGATGTTAAAACATTGCTTGAAATTTTAGCATCAGCAAGCGTTCCATTAAATTGACCTGATATAGAAATGTCTCCTAATTGAGCAATTCTAAGAACATCGTTGGGCTTTAATATATTTAGGGGAATTAATATACTATTGAGATCTTTAGATAGAGCATTAATGTTAAAAGAGGGTAGAACTATGTTCATTAAATTGGGGTCCTTTATATTTGTTATGCCACCCCCCAAAATGGTAGCTTTTATTTTTTTAGATGAATGTGCAATATTAAGGTTTTTGATAGACAGATTGTCTAAATATCCTGATAAAGATAAGTCTATATTAAATTGTTCATTAATATTATTGAGAATTGGGACAAAGGGACCTATATCGCGTAACGTGATATGGCTACCATTGATAATTGAAACATTTAGAGGCGGATTTTTAATTACATCGTTGAGATTATCCCAATTTTTATAAGATAGGTTTATGTCACTAAAGGCAATCTTAGAGTTCTGAAGACTCAATTCAAAATCTTTTATGTTTAATCCAGTAGATGCGATGTGGAAGTCGCCAATAAGATTAGATAAAACTAATCCGGAGTGTTCTTTGGCTTGCATCCTTCTAATGTCAATAATGAAGTCGTCATTTTTTAATTGAGGGATAAAAATATCAGCATTAAAGTCGGTCACATTAATGTGATTTTTATCAAACTTATTCTTAGTCGTTTTTGCTGATAGAACATCATATGAGAATTGGCTTCCTCTAATAACTATCGTGTTGATTCGTAAATCAAATTTTGTTGGAGATTTGGATTTGTCCTTGGGTTTTAAGTTTTCTATAATGTTTTGGATATTTATGGGTGAAGATGCGTTCTTTTTATATAATTTTGCATCAAGACCGATAATTGTTGCATGAGAAATAACAATTTGGTTGTTTTTTATCAATTCATAAAGATCAATGCCTGCTCCTAATGTGGAAATTTTGAGCGCATTAGATTTATTATCATCATCAATGGTTATATTATTTAACGAAAGATGATTAAATGGAGTTATATCTATTGATTCAATATTAACTGTTGTCCCTAATAAATTTGTTAATTCATTTTCTCCTATTTGACACAATTTTTTTTGTATAGGAGGGAGAGATATTGCAACATAAAGCCCCATTGGTATTACTAAAATAATAACCAATAGAGTGATAAATAGAATTTTAATTATTTTAATGATAGACTTTGTCATATATTCATTGGCAAAGATACTTATTTTTTGCCGGTTTTAAGATATCGTAGAAGTGAAAAGATGTGTAAATGAAATTATGTCTTAAAAAGTAAAACTATTTTTGCCTAAAAAATAGATGTATTTTTGTCATTTTGAAAGTTTGAAATGGTATTGTTGTGGTAAAATGAAAGTTTTATTAAGTTTTTTGCGTAAAATAGAAATTAATGACTATATTTGTGCTCGCATTTTAAGTAATGAAAATTAATAATATAAATAAATCAATCTATTAAAACTATGTCAGTAGTAAAATTTTACAAACAAGACCAACAAGTGCCTTTGGAAATGCATAAGGTACGTGTAGTGCAAAAATTGTTTCTTCCTAATGTAGATGAACGCGTTGCGAAAATTCGAGAAGCAGGAAATAATACTTTCTTGTTGCAAAACAAAGATGTGTTTATGGATATGCTCACCGACTCGGGTGTGAATGCAATGAGCGACAATCAAGTTGCAGCATCTATGCAAGCCGATGACTCATATGCTGGGTCGGAAACATATAATCGATTGGTGTCAGCTCTAAAGACAGTGTTCAGAACTGAATATTTTTTGCCGGCCCACCAAGGTCGTGCATGTGAAAACATTCTTGCCGAATCATTCGTTAAGCCTGGCGATGTCGTGCCTATGAACTTTCACTTCACCACAACAAAGGCTCATATCACTCGAATGGGTGGTCGTGTTGAAGAATTAGTAACAAAAGAGGGACTTGATCCCGACTATATACATCCATTCAAGGGAAACTTTGATATTGAACGTTTGAAAGCTCTTATTGCCGAAGTTGGGGCTGAACACATACCATTTGTGCGTATCGAAGCTGGTACAAACCTCATTGGTGGTCAACCTCTTTCAATGGAAAATATGCTCGAAGTGGCTCAAGTGTGTCGCGAAAACGGTATTATGTCGGTACTTGATGCTTCGCTTCTTCAAGATAATCTTTATTTTATAAAAACTCGTGAAGAAGCAGCCAAAGATATGTCTATAAAGGAAATCACTCACAAGATTGCCGATGCAATGGATCTTATCTACTTCTCTTCACGCAAATTAGGATTCTCTCGTGGTGGTGGAATTGTATCAAACAACAATGACCTTATCATGAAGATGAAAGAATTGATTCCTTTGTTTGAAGGTTTCTTGACTTATGGTGGTATGGAAGTGCGAGCAATGGAAGCTATGGCTGTGGGGCTTCTTGAAACAATGGACGAAGAAATAATCAACCAAGGCCCTCAATTCATTGAATATCTTGTGAAAGAACTTGATGAGTATGGTGTGCCTATGGTAAAACCCGCCGGAGGTCTTGGTGCACACATTAATGCATCAGCTTTCTTGCCTGATATGCCCCATGATCAATATCCTGCCGGAGCACTTGCTGCAGCTTTGTATATTGCCGGTGGTATTCGTGGTATGGAACGTGGTTCTATCTCAGAACAACGCAACGAAGATGGTACTGAAAATTATGCCGAATTAGAACTGTTGCGTCTTGCATGTCCTCGTCGTGTGTTCACTCTTTCTCAAATAAAATATTGTGCCGACCGTGTGAAATGGTTGTATGACAATCGTCATTTAATTGGTGGCTTGAAATGGAAGGATGAACCTCAAGTATTGCGTTTCTTCTCTGGTCGTCTTGAAGCAATAGACGATTGGCAAGATAAACTTGCTGCGAAATTTCGCGAAGATTTTGGCGATAGTTTGTAAAAGAAACGAGGGATAAAACTTTTGGATATAAGATTCTGATTAGAATCTATGTAATATGAATAGGGCTCGGAATTCCGAGCCCTATTCATTTATAAATCAGGAGTATTGTTATTTTACAATTACTTTTTGAGCGTTGTTTCCAAAAGTAACGATGTATATACCTTTAGCTACATTATCGAAAGATGCATATCCATCAATTATTGATGTTGACTCTACTATTGTGCCACTTGTGGAAATTAGATTTATAGTATAGTCATCATAGGTAGAGGCTTTTAATATAATACTATTGCCATCTACATATATTATAGAAGATGCATCGTCGCTAACTACACATTCTACTCCGGCAGTAACGTCCATTAATGTAGTGTAGAGGAATAAGTTGGGGAATTTGGCATTAGTCATTACACACATTACTCCTTCAAAGTCTTTAAGGAACTTAGTTACACCGTTTTCAATGGTGTATTCGGTGCCAAAGATAAGTTCTTCTCCTTCGAGTTCGCCATAATCGTTGATGATTGGTGCGCCGAGGAACCAACGATACACTGTTTGAGTTGCATCAACAACAGCTTGATCGGCAAGGTCAATAACGCCTTCGGCCGATGGAGCTACGTCGATTGGAGCTTGATTGCTATAGGAGTATGATATGTATCTTGGATTTACTTTAGGCAATGTTTTGAATGTTAAGTTGTTGCCGGTGAGGCCAAGCATAAGCAATTGAGAAAGGTTATCGACATTGATTGAAGTTAATTGGTTGTTGGTGATAGTGAATTGACTCACATTAGGCACACCATCAAGATTAATTTCAGTGAAATTATTGTGGTCGAGATATAATGCCCAAATATTGTTGTTTTTGAGCTTGATTTCGCTTAATTGATTGTTAGCAACCGACAATACTTGTAACTCAGGGTTGTTTGTAACATCAAGAGTTGTCAATACATTGTCATTGAGGCTTAATGTTGTCAAATTAGGATATTTTGATGCATCAAAAGACGATAAATTATTGCCATCAAGAGTTGTTTCTTTGAAATTAGTCGATTGAGGTAAGGTAATTTCGCTAAGACCGGCATTTGAAACACTCACGTTGATTGCATCGGTGAGTTTTGACATGTCACATTTAGAAAGTGTAGCTCCCGACATACTGAATACTGATACCTTATCAGATGGTTCATAGGTATAAACTTTTACATCAACACCGGCTTTTGTTTGAGCATCAAAAAGTTGGTAAGTTGTGCCAAGAAGATATTGACTGAGGTTTTCATTACCATCCCAACCAATGTAAATAGCAGTGTTTGGTTGAGCTGCAGCTAATGACAAAGTAACAGCATCGCCATCTTTAACAGTGGTGAATGATGCGATTTCGTTTGTTGGCATACCGGCCGCAAGGATTGGTGTAGTTTTAAATACTTTGTCGCCTGAGAAGCCGGGATATGCTGCATTTGTCATCTCACATACAATTTCGCCAACAGAGGTATTTAAGAATCTCATGTTACCATTGTTGTTGATGTAATCAGTGCCTTCAATAAGAGAGTTGCCTTTTGAGTCCTTCCAAGTGTAGACTGTCCCAATGCCGTTTATTACGCGATTTTGTTTAGAAAGGTCAATACCGGGGCCTTTTGTGGGGATAAACAAATCGCTTTGGGGTGCATATACATAATTTTCATCACTTAGGCTGCCATGAGTTGGCAATGTTTCAATAGTGAAGTTGTTGTTATTGCATGCAAAATATTGCAATCCACATTCGGTTGGCATTACAATTGATGTCAATTTATTGTGCGACACATCAAGTCGAGTCATTATTGAGCAATAAGTGAAATCGAGTGTTTCAAACAAGTTTTTTGATAAATCAACACTCAAAATATAGTCGGCATCAGAAAGGTCTATCTTAGTTAATTGGTTATTGCTAAGATTGAGTTTTTTGATTGCTTGAACATTATTGAGTGTGAGGTCGGTTAATTTATTATTGCTTAAGTTGATGTCGGTTAATGCATTCTTTTCGTAATAGCCATTATTTCCGGCAAGTGAAAGTGAAGAGAAATTATTGCCACTTAAGTTTAATGCTGTTAAGCAACGATTCCACGAAAGGTCGATGGTGTAAAGACCTGCATTGACGATATTGAGTGTGCGCAATGATGCCGATTTGGTCAAATCGGCTGAATACATTGGGATATCCTTTACATCAATAGCCGATAGAGTAGAACCTTCTTTAACAAATACATCAATAGAGCTATATCCATTCTTTTTGCCAACGACATTTGCTGTTGTAGGTGCAGTTGAAGATGTCGCGGTAAATACGGTTGGTTTGCTATCACCGAAACTTACATAAAATTCTATTGGGTTTTCAGGTGTAGCACCTTCAATACCTATGCCAAACGACATTGTTGTTTCGAGAGCAAGACCTGATGTGAATGAGAACGCTTTGATGCTATCGCCATATTCATCTTCCGATTTGATCTTGAATTTATCGGTGCGAAGTATCGCATCGGGGAAAGCCGAGTTGGCGAAGGCGATATAAACACTGTCTTCGGGAATTTTGTTGATAGTCATTACACCATTTTCGTAGGTGTAGTAACTTGGGTCAACAAGCGATGGACTTTCGGGTGATGATTCTGAAACAGAATAAAGAACTACATCGGTAGTAGTTTCTTCGCGAATTACTCGTGAAGAGTAGTCAAATGTGCTCCCCACTTTATATGATTTCTCAACAGGGAAGTTGCGTTGACCATAATAATAAGTGTTCCATGTTCCGGGATCAAGGGGAAGTGAAACAAAGTCAAGGCAGTTGTTTTGAACCTCTACAATGTAGAGATTAGGATTGTTAGTAACATCAAATGAGGTTAAATAGTTATTTGAAGCAGAAATGGTGATTAACTCAGGACATTTTGAAATGTCGATGTTTGTTAATTTATTGCCGCCACAGAATAAATATTTAAGTTTCGGATTATGGGTAACATCAAGTGAAGTGAGCTTATAATCGTAGTTATATGAACCAACGTGGTCGCAATACAACTCGGTAAGATATGGGTTGTTGCTTAAGTCGATTGATGTTATTTTAGTGTTAGAGATGTTGAGAACTCTGAGGTAAGAGTTTTTAGAAACATCTACGCTTTCCACATCGGTAACATCAAGGGTCAATCGCATCAAATTAGGACAACCAGTAGGGTCGCATTTCTTTAATCCCATATTATGATAACCATCAAACGACATGAGGTTAGGATAGTCTGATAAATTAAATTCAGGATCAAGATGTTCAATGGTGTTCATTTCAAGAATTGTCAAGTTTGGTTTGTTTTTACCAATCTTGAGAGGCGATTCAGCGCTAAATGTATTGTCAGATACATAAACAGCTTGCAAGTTTGGCATATTGCTTAAATCAAGCCCTTCCAATTCATTGTGAGTGAGGTCTAAGATTATTAGTTTGTCACAACCATTGAATTCGATAGATGAGATATAGCAACCACTTGCATTGAAATAGTCTATTTGATTGGGATCACCATAAATTTTAACAATACCGTCGCTTGACACTTGGCAGTTGATAAGAGTGCCACCCATTTGATTTAATGAATCCATATAGGCTGGTTGCACTTCATATTCAATTTTACCAAAACCACAATCTACATCTACATATTGGGTAGAGTCGATAGAACCTATTACAAGTGAGAACTGATTTGCCTCTCCGTAACTGTCGTAAATATTGGTCTTAAATGTGATTATCGGCTCATCGTTATTTTGAGCCATTGCCACATTTGAAAGCCCCATGATGGAGAGAATTAAAAAGGCTTTCATTGCCAATGAATAAAAATGTTTTTTCATTAATTTGAGAGATAAATATTATTAATTATTTTACTAATACTCGTTGGTTGTAACTGCCATTTACATTGATGATATATACTCCTGTTTCAATTATTGAAGCATCAATCAATATTTCATCGCCGTCACATGATTGAGTTAAAACGGGTTGTCCTGAGATGTTATATACTATCACATTCATTGTTTCAGCTCCTCCGAGGAATACTTCTAATTGACGATTTCCCGAGGACTTAACTATTAATCGAGCATTGTTCTCAACCGAAATGCCTTCTACACCATCATTTTCAGCACGACGAATAACCTCTTTTAATCCATCATAAGCGTTGAATTTACCGGCACCCCATTGCACTGCATCACCTTCTTCAACATATTTGTCTTTAATGGCTGTTGACATTGCAATATCTTTTACTTCGTCAATGGTTAAAGTTGGGTCGGCTTCGAGCCAAAGTGCAACAGCTCCGGCAACGGCAGGAGTAGCCATTGATGTACCTACTTGTTGGTGCCAATAGTTTTTGCGATTTTTTTCGGTTAGTTGAGCTTGCAATGCACTTGTGGGTAATTTATAATTTTCAACATAATATGAATTGGTCGATGAAATTGTGGTTGCCCCAGGGGCACATATATGAGGAAGGTTGCGACCATCAATCAATGTGCCGTATGATGAGAAACTTGATATATATCCGGGAGTGTATTGACCGGGATAGTTATATGGATTCCCATCAAGCGATACCCAAGTGTTGCGAGTATTATATGAGCCAACAACGAGGATATTGTTAGCGCATGCCATATCGCTGATAGAACCATTTGTGCTACCATTATCCCAACCATCAATAGCATATCCGTCCATAGATGAATAAAGTCCGCTACAGAAACAATCGATACGTTGGCCATCTTTCCCTTCTACAATGACCCCAAGGATATAATTGCCATTAGCATTGGTAGATTGATTGTCGGAGATAAAATAGTCAATTAACACATAATAACGGCCATTATTTTCGTCAATCATTGATCCCATACCTACGTATCCGTCAAATGCACGATTGAAATTGGCATTTGTAAGGTCGCCATCTTGTGCATAGTTGGGTGACGCATAATAAACAGCACTACCATTCATGTTTGATGTGATGGCATGTTGGAATGTGATTGTGCCACGGGCTTTATTATAGGCAATGAGTTTAACGGTAAATTCGGTTGAGTCATTGCTATAAATATATAGTTGATCGTAACGGAGGTTGTAGTATGTACCTGCCGATGTTGGCACTTGTGCATAGGTGGGTTTGATAAATGTTTGTAATACAGAATCTTCGCTATTAAAAGTTTGATTAAGAGCAATAGGTAATTCTCCTTCATTACCGGCGGCAACGCAAATAATAGCTTCTTCTCCAGCCAAATCAAGATATTGGCTCATCACTTCAGTTCCGTCGTGAGCACCCACATTGCTACCGAGTGAAAGATTGATGACAGCCGGTTTATTATTGTTGTATGCATAGTCGAGAATCCCTTCGATACCGAGAGCTATCAACATGTCGTAGAGGTCACCACATGATACCGCAATGTCGGATTCGTATGCCACACCATAGAATGGATTGTAGTCGGTTTCGACTTTTGCACTGAGTTGGCTTGTGCCTTTCGCTACTGTTAAAGTGTCACGATAGCTACCAGCCATAATTCCAAGAGTATGTGACCCATGGAATGTCGTTTCGTCATCGGTTTTGAACTTTGAGATTTGATCGGCAGTATATGTTTTTACATCAAAGCCATCACTTGAGGTTGATGAGGCATAGATGTGAGTTAGTTGTTGAATGCGCGATGTGCCATCGGCATTTCTGAAGTTTACATGGTTGGGGTCGAGACCGGCATCAACCAATCCTGTCACAACTCCTTTGCCGGTATATGCTTGAGGTAAGTCAGTGCCGGCATAAATTTTGTCAACACCCATTGCCGAACGCACCTTGTCCATTTTGGGCATTACTTTGCGAGATAGTTGTAATGTTTTAACACTACGAAGTGAAGAAATGCGCTCAACGTCACCTATAGGCATTGATACCATTGCGATGTCGCCTTTTACACGTACTACATTCACACCTTCGGCTTCAAGTTCTTTAGCTGTGCAACCTTCGTTTAGCTTAATCAATCCAGTGATGTGTGTTGTAGGAATGTTTAACTCTTGTAGAGCTTTGGTATAGACCTCATGAGTTGGAATTCCCTCTGTTTGGTATTGTCGTAAAATCGCTTGATTGCGCAAATCAAGTTGTGCCGACGATGATAACGCCAATCCTGCAATTATCAAACTTAATGAGATTTTTTTCATAAATAGAATGAGGAGATTAATGATTTATAATTTACTTGTAATAATCACAAATAGAGGAAATGCCATATTAGATTGTAGCATTACCTCTATTTGATATAATAGTATATTGATTACTTGTTATTTGCGAATAATCTTTTGGCCATTTACGATATATAAACCGGCTGGTAGATTGTTGATTTGTTCGCTTGTAGCATTCTTGATGATAAGAATACCTTGCATATTGTAAACATTGTTGTTGATTACATTAGGAGAGATGATTACATTGCCAACACCAGATGCATCGCTGATTGTGATGTTGGTATCTTTAGTAATTTCAACAACATAGTTGCCATTTTCATCAGTATTGGCTTTTTCTCCGTCAACAGTAACTTCTGCTTTGCCGTCAACAGCAACAGCAACTTTGGTGCCATTCAATGCGGTGAAACCGTCAGCCCAATTTGCATATTCTTGACTATCTGTAGCAACTGAAGTTACAGCACCTTCTACCGATTGGGTGAATGTTACAGCATATTTTTCAGGGTCGCTTGCAAGATAAACTTTAGCGTGGTCACCATCAGCAAATGTTACGTAATAAGAAGTTGAACCTTCATATTGTGGAGCTACAAGGATACCATTGTTGAAGATATTGCAGTAAGTAGGTTGGTAGAATGACATGTAATAAGGGTTGTCGGCATCGTTGAAGTCAAATGAAACTGTTTCGTTAGAAATCAAATTAACGTTTGCACGGTCAGAATAGCGTTGTACACTATATCCATACATAGCAGCAGTAATGTCATCAACCCAAATTGAAGCAGTTTTATCGCGAACGATTTTGGCTGAACTAATAATAATTTCATCATTTTCATTCAAGTTGCGGACGGTTACACTTGATGTACCATAGCTTGAGCTATATTCAGTACCGTTGACTAAGATTGAAGTGATGTAGCAATTTTCGGCAGGCATTACATTTATATAATTGCTATTCGATGTCAATTCAATAGCGGTTTTTTCGCCTGAAGTGATTGCGATAGCATTGCTTGAATTGCCAGCATAGAGCGAAACTTGGTCGGCATTATCAACTGTTGCATACACATTGAATGAAGTGTATTTTGTTGCATTAATAGTCACAGCATAGGCTGATTTAGTAGCAGTGAATTCATAGCTACCACTGAAATAAGTGCTTGTCCCATCAATGTCAATTGCATAATTGAAGTTGTAAAGGTTTGTATTTCCCTCAATAGTGATTTTTTGACCTAATTTAGCCGATAATGTTTTGCCATCGAAGTCCTCAATAGCAACGCCGTCAACTTTTACACTGATACAACCCAACACTTCAGCTTCGTTTTCACCATATGAGAATGTGATTGTAGTAGGTTCATCGGGGAAGTCGGCTTTTATGTCCAAAACATCTCCATCTGCTACATTTACTTGATAGCGTCCGTATGAATCGGTTTGAGCTACTCCATTAAGTTGAACTGAATACAATACTTCTCCATAGTTTATGTGTTGGATTTGGAATGGAGTTTCACCATTGGGATTGAACTTGATTGTATTTGTTCCATTCTCAAGAGTGATTGCTGCACCTGAATAATATGACATAATCACTTTTGAGGCGTCATCAACATTTACTGTACAAGAAGCAGTACGAGTTGATTCAAGATCGGCTGATGTTACAGAAAGTGTAGCATCTCCATATAAATAAAAATATGTGCTGCTACCAGTGTTTGCGCTTGAACCAGATGTCTCATTCATTGCTGAAGTGATTGTGTTGCCATCAGTTGCGTTTACATATACATAACCATAACTTGCAGGGATAGTAAAAGTAGCTCCTTCACCGGTAAATTGAGTTAGATCGAGTGGAACTTCTTCGTAAGCCCAAGTAACAGGGTCGGTGTATTGATAATACGCAGTTAAACGAGTAGCATCGTCAACTTTTAATGTCACTGTAATGTCGGCTTTTGCTGAGAATGACATTGCGATAGCCATTACTGCCAACATAAAAACTGAGTAAAGTTTTTTCATAAAATTGAGTTTTTAGTTAATATATAATTTTGTTTTCTACGTAGGAAATATAGTGCGAATACCGACTGATATATGTTTTATAATAAAAACAATATGCAAAGTTTGCAAAAAATATTCGTTTATGCAAGAAATGCTAAAAAAATATAGACGAATTTAGATTAATTTTTGATGAATTTCAATTGTTGGATTACTTTAGTTTGTTATATTTGTGAAGTTAAATTTTAAAATATATAATCATGGCATTGAATATTGGAGATAAAATTCCGGAAATATTGGGCATTGATGCAGATGGAGAAGAGATTAAAGCCTCTCAGTTTGCCGGGAAGAAAGTTGTAATATATTTTTATCCAAAGGATAACACTCCGGGATGTACGGCTGAGGCATGTAGCTTTGCTTCGGGCTATAGAGAATTACAAGATGCAGGATTTGAAATAGTGGGAGTCAGTAAAGACTCGGTTGCATCACATCGCAAATTTGCCGATAAATATTCCATTCCATTTACTTTGATTGCCGATACAGAATTAACCCTTAATCAAGCATTTGGGGTGTGGCAAGAGAAGAAAATGTGTGGAAAGGTGTATATGGGAACGGTAAGAACAACTTTTGTGGTCGATGAAAATGGTGTTATTACTCATATAATAAATAAAGTAAACACTAAAGATGCCGCAAATCAAATACTCAATGAGGTTAAATAATATATATATATAACAAGGACTCGCGAAATGTTTTGCGAGTCCTTGTATATGATATTTTTCAAAAAGCTTCGCCTATAGAGAATAAGATGCCAGAGGTGTTTTCTCCAAATCCATAGTCGATGCGAATATTAACATTGTGCTTAAATTCAAATCTAAGCCCAACACCAAAGTTGTGAAGCCATTCGGGTTTATTGCTGTCAGAGCGAACATTGTCATCAGAAAAAGAAAATAATGTGGCACCCCCTCCCCATAAAACAAACCCAAGGCGTTTCCATACATGTTGACGATATTCTATTTGTGCTGCTACTTGGCTATTATCAATAGTCGAGCCCATATAATAGCCTCGCATTCTAATGCCGTCAGAAGCAATCATTTCACGCATTGTCCACGGGGTGTTGTTACTATTTATTTTTGTGTACCAATCTAAAGCTAACACCGAACCTTTCCACATCCTAAAATAGCCATTAAAAATAAGATTGTGACTATGGAATGTAGTAGATGCATTTCCCAGAAATTTAGGATATATCATAGGTTTGTATGCGATATGTATTCCTCGTGTAGGCGTTACTAAATTGTCACGAGTGTCAAACTCAAAAGATGCACCAATTCCGGTTACATAATAATTGTTGCGTTCTCCAATGAGGTATTCAGGATTGCGTACATTTACGGCATCGGTATAATCGGCTTTAGTTTGGATTCCGGCATAAAAATTACGATTGATTTTATAAATATATTCGGCTTGAAAATCTATTTGGCGACGGTCATATTTTGACTTTGGATTTTTTGCAGTTTCTTCGGCGGTAATGCCCCAAAAATCCAAACGCTTGCGATATATTTCGGCTTTGTATGTGAGTCGGGATTTATGATCAGGAAAAAGATGATTCCCTTTTATTGTGAGTACATAAAAACCATTGTATGAAGCGTTAAGCGATGCGAAGAAGTCAGAGGGTTGCATTGTCGAATCGTTTCGATTCACGCGATATAATCCGGTCATAGCTCCACCTATACCAAACCCTGCTTCTCGAGTATAAGATGGGATAACTCCAAATCCAACATCAAATTTCTTTTCGTGGGTGCGATCAACGTTGCCTCTCATTAGAGAGTTGATATATTTTTTTAACCAATTAGGTGCTTTACTTAGTAAACCGAGAGAATCCGGAAATTCTGTGGGCGATTTTGGCTTTTCATATGGAAGTGGAGCCGGAGCGACATAGAATGTTCCTTGAATAATTTCATGATTAGATCTGATAGAATCATACTTTTCAGATGCAAAGATGGGAATCTGAAAGGAAATAAATAATATTGTAATAACTATTTTAGAAAAACGATTCATTATCAAACCTAAAATATTTTTTTGAAATGCAAATGTAGTAATTTTAATCCTAAAAAGCTATGCTTATTACAATCAAGCATAGCTTTTAGGAATATTGTATTATAAATTTCTACTTTTGAGGCAATGGTGGCATATTTGCCGGATAAGAATTTTCTTCAGTTATTCCTGACCCTTGTTCAGTTTGATTTTTTTCTCGTTCTTTTTTTATTTTCTCGTTTTTAGCAATCTCTTCTGCTTCAGCTTTGGCGGCTTCAGCCGATTTGGCGGCAAGAATCTCATCGGTGCGAGATGTCCATTGCCGCTTGCCAAATATTTGCTCTACATCTTCAGTAAAGATTACTTCGCGAGAAATTAGGATGTCTGCTAATTCTTTATGACCTTGAGCATATTGATTGAGAAGTTTTTTTGCTCGGTCATATTGTTCGTTTATGATACGTGATACTTCTTCGTCAATCATCTTTGCCCTATCGTCACTAAATGGTTTAGAGAATCCATATTCTTGACCGGTAGAATCGTAATAACTTATATTTGGTAATTTGTTGCTCATACCATAATATACCACCATTGCATAAGCTTGTTTGGTGACGCGTTCAAGGTCGTTAGCAGCTCCCGTAGAGATATGCCCTAAGAATAACTCTTCTGCCGCTCTACCGGCAAGTAAAGAACATATGTCATCAAGTATTGCTTGACTTGGAGTAATTTGACGTTCTTCGGGTAAATACCATGCTGCGCCAAGTGCTTTACCACGAGGTACGATTGTTACTTTTATCAATGGATTAGCATATTGAAGATGCCATGAAACTGTTGCATGACCTGCTTCATGAATTGCGATAGCACGTTTCTCTTCGTCGGTAGTTATTTTTGAACGTTTTTCAAGACCTCCTATTATGCGATCCACGGCATCAATAAAATCTTGTCGTCCAACAGATGTTTTGTTGTGGCGAGCGGCAATAAGTGCCGCTTCATTGCACACATTTGCAATATCAGCACCAGAGAATCCGGGCGTTTGACGTGCAAGAAGGTCAACATCTACGCTGTCGTCAATTTTTATGCCACGAAGGTGTACGTTAAATATTGCAACGCGATCGTTAAGGTCGGGAAGTTCTACATAAATTTGACGGTCAAATCGTCCGGCACGCATAAGTGCTTTGTCGAGAATGTCGGCACGGTTGGTTGCAGCGAGGATAATTACGCCACTATTCGTCCCAAATCCGTCCATTTCAGTTAGTAACTGGTTAAGGGTATTTTCTCGTTCATCATTAGCTCCCATGCTCGGACTTTTGCCACGAGCACGACCTACGGTGTCAATTTCATCAATAAACACTATACATGGCGCTTTTTCTTTAGCTTGACGGAATAGGTCGCGAACACGTGAAGCTCCAACTCCTACAAACATTTCGGTGAAGTCTGACCCTGACATATAGAAGAATGGCACATTAGCCTCTCCTGCAACAGCTTTTGCAAGTAGCGTTTTACCTGTTCCGGGAGGACCTACAAGTAGCGCACCTTTGGGGATTTTTCCGCCAAGTTCGGTATAACGACGTGGGTTTTTGAGAAATTCTACTATTTCTTCAATTTCTGTTTTTGCTTCAGCAAGTCCTGCAACATCATTGAAATTTACCTTTACAGCTCCTTCTTTATCGAATATTTGAGCTTTTGATTTGCCAACATTAAATATGCCGGCTCCGCCAGCGCCACCGCCCGACATGCGTCGCATCATGAAAATCCAAAATGCAATAATTAAAATTATAGGACCGATAGACCATAAAAGTTTAGATAAATCGCTTTCTTTCTCTACTTTATAGCTGCCTGAATATACTCCTTCGTCGTTCCATTTATTAATTTGAGAGGTCATAACTTGTTGATCACAGGTAGTGTGAACACGAGCGATTACTCCCCTTGATTTATTGTCGGTATATTGTTTTCCAAAAATTTTAGTTGCCAAGGAATCGGTAAGCGTTCCTTCTACAGTATTATCATCATATACAACAATGCTTGAAATACCATGATCAACAGTTACATATTTATTAAACTCTTGTAGAGAAACCTCCTTATCTACTGTATGTCCGTTGGAATTTAGAAAATACATTCCAAATAAGAAGATAAGAATAATTGCATACATCCAAAAGATACTAAATTTGAATGTTGGCTTTTTTGATAATTTATTAGAGGTCTTATTATCTGCCATAGTTTTTTTGTGTGTTATTATTAATCTAAATCAGGTATTTGGGTAATTTTTGCATCGCTCCATAATTCTTCAAGATTATATAAAGAACGGAACTCAGGAATAAATACATGAACTAAAGTATTACCATAGTCAATAACAATCCATTGAGAATTTTGATATCCATCATAGTTGTATGGTTTTATGCCGGCTTGTTCAAGTAGATAATCACGAATGCTATCGGCTATAGCACTAACTTGCATTGTCGAAGTTCCTTCGCATATGATGAAACGTTCTGTTGCTGCTGATTCTATGTGGCTTAAATCTACGATTGAAATACCTTTACCTTTTCGTTCTTGAATCCCTTCTATTATCAGTTGGGTGATGTTTATATCTGCCATTAAAGTTTTATTTTATAAATTCTATGCAAAAGTAATTAAAAAACACTATTGATGTGTTGTTAATTAATTAAAGTTAATAATTATACTATATTTACAACAAATAATGTGCCAAAAAGGTCAATTATTATAGATTATTCATATCTCATAGTTTGTGAAGGACTGATTTTTGAAGCCAAGTGAGATGGGGCAATGAGGATTAGTCCGGCAATAATTATAACACAAAAATTTAGAAACAAGATGTGGTCCCAATTTATCTCAACAGGGACGTAGCTCAAATAGTAGGCTTCGGGGTCAAGAGGTATAATCCTAAATACGTCTTGTATATACACAAAACTTAGCGATATGATGTTTCCAATAATCATCCCCCTTAAAACGAGTCTAAGTGCCATGTATATAAAAATTTGTCTAATTTGAGCGTTTGTTGCACCAATAGCTTTAAGTAGGCCTATAGTTTTTATTCGTTCAAGAATAATAATAAATAAACACGAAATTAAAGTTATTCCGGCAACGCATCCCATTAATATTAATATGACAACCACATTGGTGTCAAGTAAATCAAGCCAATTAAAATACATTGCACCACTTTGTTTGACATTGTTGACATTGTATATTTTATGAAGATAGTTTTGATAAACAGCATTATTTATGGCACTTTGTAGAGCGATTGACTTTTCTTGAATTAAATCATTGTCAATTCTTGAAATTTCAATAATAGTGCCCGATGTCGAATCGAGTTGAGCGATACGTTGCAGAGTTGAAAGTGGAGCATATGCTATCAATTTGTCATACTCTCCAAAGTTGCTATTGTATATGCCGGCTATCTCAAATTTGCGAGTACGAAGATTGTTTTTTGTAAAAAAATAAGTATTTACTTTGTCTCCAATGTTGATGTTGAGGGCAGAAGATGTAAATGATGATATAATAATCTTATTTTTACAAGAATCGGTGTAAAAATTATACAAATTGCCATCAATTAAGTTCTGATTAATAAAAAATGTGTCGCTATGTTTGCTTATACCCTTGAATATTAATCCAATATAATTGTTGTCGGTTTTTATGATGCCAGGTTGATTTACCGATAATGCAATATTTGCATTACTGTCGTTAATTGTCTGTTCTATAACGTTTTGTAATGAGTCATTTAGTGTGATATAATCCTCGGACTCTCCAGTATAATAATTTATAGCCGGATTAATCGTAATTTGAGAATCAAACCCCATTACTTTAACCTGTATTTGGTGCTTGAAGCCGAGGACAATTGTAATAGTCAGTAACATTACTATAATTGCAATAGTAATACCAACCACTGCAATAATCGTGCTTGAAGACGAAGTATCGCGATTTGTCCCTTTTAGTTGCAGTCGTTGAGCAATAAAAAGCGAAATATTCATTAGATTGTTCTGCCTGGATAAACTTTTAGAGCTTCAGCAAGCACTTTTAGAGCTTTAGCAAGGTCTTCTTTATTCAATACGTATGCTACGCGCACTTCGTTGCGTCCAACCCCTTCGCTTGTGTAGAATCCCGAAGCTGGAGCCATAAACACAGTTTGCCCTTCATACTCGAATTCGCTCAAACACCATTCGCAGAAACGGTCGGCATCATCGATAGGTAATGATACCACTGTGTAGAACGCGCCCATAGGGATAGGAGAGTAGCACCCGGGGATTTTGTTCAGCCCATCAATAAGATATTTGCGACGCTCAACATATTCGTTATATGTCATCAACATATAGTCGGCGCTTGCATCAATTGAAGCCTCTGCCACGATTTGACCCAATAGGGGTGGACTCAAGCGAGCTTGGCAAAATTTCATCACATTCATCTTTAGTTCCTTGTGTTTTGTGATTATTGCGCCTATGCGAATGCCACATTCGCTATAACGTTTTGAAACAGAGTCAATCAATACTACTTGCTCCTCAATGCCTGGAAGATGGAATGCCGAGATATAGGGCGCGCCGGTATAGCAGAATTCACGATAAACTTCGTCAGAAAATAAGAAAAGGTCATATTTTTTCACGATATCGCGAATTTGATTCATCTCTTTTTGTGTGTAGAGATAACCTGTTGGGTTATTAGGGTTGCAAATTAAGATACCCTTTGTGCGAGGAGTTATCAATGCTTCAAATTTCTCAACAGGGGGTAATGCAAAACCTTCATCGATGCTTGATGGCACTGTTACGATTTTAGCTCCGGCCGAAATTGCGAAAGCCATATAGTTGGCATATGCCGGTTCGGGAACGATAATTTCATCTCCTGGGTCAAGACAAGCCATAAATGCAAACAATACAGCTTCACTGCCACCGGTTGTGACGATAATATCATCTACATCTACATCAATATTAAATCTTTTATAATATGATGCTAACTTTTGTCGAAGTGATAATAATCCTTCCGATGGGCTATATTCGAGAGTTTTACGGTCAATATGTTTTAATGCTTCCAATCCTTCTTGAGGAGAAGGAAGGTCGGGTTGACCGATGTTTAAGTGATACACCTTTACACCTCGAGCCTTTGCTGCATTTGACAATGGAACGAGTTTACGAATTGGTGAAGCGGGCATTATCTGTCCACGTTGTGATATATTTGGCATTTTTTATAAATGATTTTTGTCTAAAATAAATTTACTTTGTGTAGTAGCTTACAAAGTTAATGCAAAACCATCACATTAAGAAATTAAAAACTAAAAATCACAATTAAAAATGAAAAATTAGTGAGAAAGTGGAGGGTAGAATGAGAAATTAAAACTTTTGGTTATGTATATTATACCATTTACCTCATTTTGTGGTTGTGAGTAAGACTAATTTAAGTCATTTTGCCCCGAATGGATTATGTTTTTAATGCAAAATTGAAAATAATTTAGATTGATTCTAAATAATTAATGTAAAATTCTTCTTGATTAGCGTTTTTTTTCTGATATTTGCAGTCTCAAACTACAAAATAATGAGATTGTCAGAATTAAAACCGGGAGAATCGGGTATTATAGTGAAGATACTTGGTCATGGGGCGTTTCGTAAACGTGTGATAGAGATGGGTTTTGTGAAAGGTCGCAAAATCACATCGCTCATGAGTGCGCCATTGAAAGACCCGGTAAAATATACGCTGATGGGTTATGAGGTGTCGTTGAGATTGAGCGAGGCTCATCTCGTTGAGATAGTCCCAATTGCTGAGGCTGACAAGGTTGAAGATGTGGCACACCTCAATGTACTTGCAGAAACAATTGATTTATCGGCTGATTATAGTGGGGTTAGTCATACTATAAATGTAGTTTTGATAGGTAATCCTAATTGTGGCAAGACGTCATTGCTTAATATTGCAGCTGGCACGCATGAACATGTGGGGAATTATAGTGGGGTAACTGTAGGAGCCAAAAAGAGTCGG
Source organism: Muribaculaceae bacterium (assembly GCA_045531405.1). GTDB lineage: Bacteria > Bacteroidota > Bacteroidia > Bacteroidales > Muribaculaceae > RGIG4079. The sequence goes on from JAZSDX010000013.1 coordinate 108,956, forward strand.
TTTGAGTATGGTGGATATAAGTTTAATATTGTCGATCTCCCCGGCACATATTCTCTCTCGGCATATACCCCTGAGGAACTATATGTGCGACGTTATCTCAAAGATGAAATTCCCGATGTGATTGTAAACGTTGTAGATGCGTCAAATCTTGAACGTAATCTATATCTCACCACAGAGCTAATCGATATGGATCGAAGCATGGTTATCGCTTTGAATATGTATGACGAACTTAAACGCTCGGGTAGTGAACTCGATTATGAGATGCTGGGTAATATGATAGGTGTGCCAATTGTTCCAACAGTGTCTAAATCGGGAGTGGGTATCAATCAACTTTTTGATAAAGTGATTGAGGTATATGAAGGACGAAACGAAACCGTGCGACATATTCATGTGAGTCTCGGTGGCGATATTGAAATGAGTGTGAATCTGCTCAAAGATGAGTTGAAGAAAGACCGCCATGTGGGGCAGCATTTTTCACCACGTTACCTTGCCATTAAACTACTTGAGCGTGATAGTGAGGTGGAAAACATGCTAAAAGTATCGCCCGAATACGATCGACTTATAGCACTGCGTAATCGCGAATTGAAACGCATAGAGTTGTTGAGAGAGGAAGATATAACATCGTTAATTGCTAATCAAAAATATGGTTTTATTGCAGGAGCATTGGCTGAAACAATGACCGAAAACGAGAAAGATGTTACACGCAACACTCGCATAATCGACGCATTTGTTACCAATCGCTTGTTTGGCTTCCCGATATTTCTACTCATTATGTTTGTAATTTTTTGGGCAACATTTGAGGTGGGGGCTTATCCGATGCATTGGATTGAATTGGGAGTTGGTTGGTTGTCTTCGGTAGTTAATGGTATTATGCCGGCAGGGCCATTGAAAGACTTGATCGCTGATGGTGTGATAGGTGGTGTGGGTGGAGTAATCGTTTTCTTACCTAACATTTTGATTCTCTTTTTCTTTATCTCCTTTATGGAAGATTCGGGCTATATGGCACGTGCTGCTTTTATTATGGACAAATTGATGCATCGCATAGGTTTGCATGGTAAATCATTTATTCCATTGGTAATGGGATTTGGGTGTAATGTCCCTGCCATTATTGCTTCTAGGGCAATCGAGAGCCGTAGCAGTAGGCTGATAACGATATTGATAAATCCCTTTATGTCATGTTCGGCTCGACTACCTATATATGTGCTGTTTGTGTCAACATTCTTTCGCGAATATGCAGCAATAGCATTCTTCTCAATGTATTTCTTGGGAATATTGGTAGCAATAATTACAGCTAAAATGTTGAGAAAATTCTATTTCAAAGCCGATGAAACTCCATTTGTGATGGAATTACCCCCATATCGTTTGCCTTCGTTGAAAATGTCGCTCAGCCACATGTGGAGCAAAGGACAGCAATATTTGAAGAAAATGGGTGGGATAATTCTTTTTGCAAGTATTATTGTGTGGGCATTGAATTATTTTCCCATGCACAACGAAATAGCTGAGCATGAGAATAATGTAGTTCAAGATGAAGCAACAATAAATCCTGCTACAGATTCTTATCTTGAAATGATGGGAAAGGCAATTAATCCTGTTCTTGAACCGCTCGGATTTCATTGGCGTGCATCGGTGGCAGCTCTTGCCGGATTGCCGGCAAAGGAAATTGTGGTATCAACATTAGGTGTGCTTTATTCTGATTATGGCGATGAGGAGATGACAGATGCAACATTATCGGCTCATCTCAAAACTCCGTCGCCCATAACCGAAGAGCCTGATTTTAATTATGCATCGGCATTGAGCTTTATGGTGTTTGTATTGTTGTATTGTCCTTGTATTGCTTCAATCTCAGCAATAGTGAAAGAAACCGGCAGTTGGAAATACGGTGCATTTGCTGTGGTATATAACACCACAGTTGCATGGGGCGCAGCGTTTATAGTTTATCAAATAGCGTTATTATTCTAATGTAACTACAGTGATGCCGGCTCCTCCGAGCTGCACGTGTTCATCGCGATAATTTCTTACTCCATTTACCGAGTCGAGATATTGACGAATGTATTGTCGCAAAGCCCCGGTGCCTGTGCCATGAAGTATTCTCACTTGCTTGATGTTGAATTGAATCGCATCGTCAATAAAGTATGTAATTGCTTGCACAGCTTCATCAACACGCATTCCTCTCACATCAATCTCTTGTTTGAAGTTTAATTGACGTTCACGGAGTTTATCAGTTGTAGAGGCACTAACAAATGAAGCCTTTTTTGCTCCCGACTGAGGTTGTGCAATGGTGCGTTTTAATCTGTCAAGTTTCACAGTGGTTTTAAGAACGCCAAATGCCACAAGAGCATTTTTGCCATTGATTTCCATAACTGTTCCAACGGTTGTTTGTCCGTCCATCTTCACATTGTCGCCCACAGATATAGGATCTGTCTCCTTTTTGTGTTGAGATGCCTGCTTGCTTTTGCTTTTTGGCGCTTTTTTGAGCAAATGATGCTCATTTTTATCGTTTCCATCTTTGGTCAACTGCTTTTTCTCCTCTTGGAGGCGGCGGCGAGCCTCGATAGTACGTTCTTTTTCGGCTTGAGCTTGTTTTATTTCATGGATAGTACGCTCGATTGAAGCGTTGCTGCTATCGAGAATGCGTCGAGCCTCATCACGTGCTTCGCTGATGATTTCACGACGTTTTTCACGAAGTTGGGTCGCGTCATTTTCGTATTGTTCGAGCAGATGTTCGAGTTTTTTCTCTTTTTGGCGAATGGCTGTACGCTTGTTTTCCCAATAGCGTTTATCGCGAGTGATGTCGAGCAGATATTTATCGAGGTTGATGTAATCGCTACCCACAATCTCCTCGGCATTGGCAATAATTTCGCTTGGCAACCCGATTTTCTTGGCAATTTCAACAGCAAAAGAACTGCCCGGATTGCCTATCGACAATTTGAACTGTGGTTGCATCAAATGTCGGTCATAAAGCATTGAACCATTGATGAGCCCGGGGGTGTCTTCGGCAAAATGTTTGAGATTTTGATAGTGAGTTGTAATCACACCCCATATTTCTTTGTCGTTAAACACTTTGAGAATTGCTTGAGCTATAGCACCACCTATTTGAGGTTCTGTTCCTCCTCCAAATTCGTCAATCAATACTAATGTCGATTTACGACCTTTGGCAACGAAATGTTTCATGTTTTTGAGGTGAGAACTATATGTACTCAAATCATTTTCGAGCGACTGGTCGTCGCCAATATCAATGAAAATATCATCAAAAATACCTATATGGGAGTTTTCATATAGCGGTGGAAGTAATCCACATTGTGCCATATATTGAACAGTGCCTACAGTTTTGAGACACACCGATTTCCCTCCGGCATTAGGACCTGAAATTATCAATAATCGATTATCGGGAGTGAGAGTAATGTCAAGTGGCACAATCTCTTTCCCTTGTCGAACAAGTGATTGTAATAATACAGGGTGGCAAGCGTGATACCACTCCATTTCGGGGTTATCGTTCAACGATGGCATCTCGCCACCAATCTCTTGTGCAAACAGTGCTTTGGCGTGAATAAAGTCAAATTCGCCAAGAATGGCATAACTCACAAGCATTTCGTCAACGAGAGGTCGCATCTCGTCGGCAACGAGAGTGAGTATTCGTGTTATCTCACGACGCTCGTCCATCTGCAACTCACGCACACGATTGTTTGCCTCTACGATTTCGGCAGGCTCAATAAATACCGTTTTTCCTGATGCCGATTCGTCATGTACTATACCATTGATTTTGCGTTTATACATCGGCGAGACAGGTATTACCAATCTGCCATCACGCATCGATGGAGTAGTGTCCCCCTCGATATATCCCTCTTTTGTGGCACGTGAAATCACTCGACGCATTGCCGCGTTGATTGTTCCGGTCATAGCCGAAAGTGCTCGGCGTATTTCGGCAAGCTCAGGACTTGCATTATCTTTCACATTCCCAAATCTATCTACCACACGGTCAATGGTTGATACGATGTAAGGGAATACGATAAGCGTTTGAGAAAGAGCATCGAGAGTGGGATAGGGGCTTATGCCATCTTCATTGCGATGATGTGTGAAAAACGATGACACGGCAGCCATTGTAGCGAGTGATTGGCGAATGCGAAGCAATTCGGGTGCAGTGATAAAAGTTCCCGGCACACGCAACTTGCGAAGTTGCTCATTTGCATCATGAATATTTTCAAGAGGTATTGCCTCATCGCCGGCGATGATTGTTTTCATTTCGTTGGTCGATGACAGCAAACGTTTCACTGTGTCAAAATCGGTAGAAAAAGCCATTTCTCGGCAATATTCACTGCCAAGAGTAGAACTACAATAACTCGCCACCATATCACGTACAGCAACAAAACCTATCTTCTTCTCAAAACTATCGGGATAAATCATAATGCAAAGTTACTATTTTTTTATGATTTTGTAGCCCAAAGATAATTTTTGTACATTCAAAACCGAAGTGCAAAATTTACGGTAAAAAAATAAAAATATGAAAAACACCGCAGGTTTGCCAAACGGCTGGGGCGCGTAGCCCCAAAGAGTGAATTTGTAGAGTAACAAGCAATACAAAAAAAGGA
>JAZSDX010000018.1:0-26555 GCA_045531405.1 Muribaculaceae bacterium
TCCTTTTTTTGTATTGCTTGTTACTCTACAAATTCACTCTTTGGGGCTACGCGCCCCAGCCGTTTGGCAAACCTGCGGTGTTTTTCATATTTTTATTTTTTTACCGTAAATTTTGCACTTCGGTTTTGAATGTACAAAAATAAAAAAAGGTTGTCCCGAAAGACAACCTTGAATTTTGTGGCGGGAGCAGGACTCGAACCTGCGACCTTTGGGTTATGAGCCCAACGAGCTACCACTGCTCCATCCCGCGATGTTTTCTGAGTGCAAAGGTAAGCACTTTTATTGAGATAGCAAAATATAACACATATTATTTTATTAAAAAATGCAAAAAGTATGTTTTTCAACATATTTTTCTTTCTATAAACATTTGCTTCACCAACTCCACCTAAATTTTCTAATTTCTTAGATTATCGCATTTGCCAAGCTTTTCCTCACTTATCATCTTCTTTTAATATCTACATCTTATTATCTTTCATTTATTAAACGCCCCATATCATATTTTTATTTCTAATCAATAATGTATAACTTTGCAGTCTGAAAAATTAAGACACATTATAATAATGATTGCAGTAAACAATTTAGGAATCCAATTTGGTAAAAGAGTTTTATTTCAAGACGTAAATCTAAAGTTCACCCCAGGCAACTGCTATGGTATTATTGGAGCAAATGGCGCCGGGAAATCTACTTTAATGCGAATCCTCAGCGACCAGCTTTCTCCAACTCAAGGTTCTGTAACTCAAGGGCCTGGTGAACGCATGAGCGTACTAAGCCAAGATCACTTTGAGTTTGATGAATGTACGGTAATGAGCACCGTTTTGCGTGGGCACACCGTATTGTGGGATATTATGCAAGAAAAAGATGCACTATATTGCAAAGAAGACTTTAGCGATGCCGATGGTGTTCGTGCGGCAGAACTTGAAGAAAAGTTTGCCGAGCTTGAAGGTTGGAACGCCGAAAGCGATGCTGCGGCATTATTAAGTGGGCTTGGCATCAAAGAAGATCGTCACTACATGTTAATGAAAGACATGAGTGGTAATGAAAAAGTGCGTGTTCTCCTTGCGAAAGCTCTTTTTGGGAACCCCGACAATCTATTACTTGATGAGCCAACCAATGACCTCGATCTTGAAACTGTTGCTTGGCTTGAAGAATATCTATCTAATTTTGAAAATACAGTGTTGGTTGTATCTCACGACCGTCACTTCCTTGACTCGGTGTGTACCCACACTCTCGACATCGACTACAACAAAGTAAGTCTTTTTGCAGGCAACTATAGTTATTGGTACGAGTCTTCTCAATTAGCTCTTCGTCAACAACAACAACAAAATAAAAAGGCCGAAGAAAAACGCAAAGAGTTGCTTGAGTTTATACAACGCTTCTCTGCCAACGTGGCAAAATCAAAACAAACAACATCTCGCAAAAAGATGCTTGAGAAGCTTAACGTTGAAGAGATTCAGCCATCATCTCGCCGTTATCCCGGTATAATATTCACACCATCTCGTGAGCCCGGCAATAAAATTCTCGAAGTAAAAGGGCTTACTGCCAGCATCGATGGAGAATTACTATTCAAAGATGTAAATTTCCAAATCGAGAAAGGTGACAAAGTTGCATTCTTAAGTCGCGATCCTCGTGCAATGACTGCTCTTTTTGAAATCATCAATGGCAATCGCAAAGCCGACGAAGGCTCTTATGACTGGGGGCAAACCATTACCACTGCATATCTCCCACTCGACAATTCAGCATTTTTCAATACCGATCTAAATCTTGTAGATTGGCTATGTCAATTTAGCGAAGATTCAAGCGAAATATACCTTAAAGGATTCCTTGGAAAAATGCTTTTCTCGGGAGAAGAAGTATTAAAGAAAGCGTCGGTATTATCCGGTGGCGAAAAAATGCGTTGCATGATTGCCCGCATGATGCTTAAAGATGCCAATACTTTGGTACTTGACTCCCCTACCAACCACCTCGATTTGGAATCAATTCAAGCGTTCAACAATACACTTCAAAACTTCAAAGGTAACATCCTAATGTCGTCACATGACCACGAGTTTATCCAAACTGTTGCGACTCGAATCATTGAATTAACTCCAAATGGCATCATTGACAAAATGATGGATTATGACGACTATATCACAGATGAAAAAGTGCTTGCAGCAAGAGAACGTCTTTATAACTAATAATACATTAAACTAAAACAAAATGGTTAAACATATCGTAGCATTCAAACTTACAGGCACAGACGCTGAACGTCGCGAGGTTGCACAAAAATTCAAAGACGCCTTAATGGCACTTCCTGAACAAATCGATGTACTTCAATCTATGGAAGTGGGTATAAATGAAAATCCTAATGAAACATGGGACGTTGTCCTCTCAGCAGTCGTTCCCTCAATGGCAGATGTAGAAACATACGCAAAACATCCTGCCCACGTTGCTGCCGCCGGATTACTTGCAGGTCACAAAGGCGACCGTGCATGTGTAGATTACGAATTCTAATAAGTTCTATCAACCAATAAAAAAAGCACTCCCTCGGAGTGCTTTTTTTATTATTTCATCATTATTTTATATGCGTTATTGCTTTTTTAACTTAAATCCTGCCGTTATACCTTCATAACTATCAACTAATGAAATCAAGCTTTTGATTGTTTCAGCATTTGAATATTTTGAAATTTTCTTAGCCAATTCCACCAGCTTCTTCACATTAAATGTAATACTTAATGTGCTACCCGACAAAGTTGTATATGCTTTTAATTTCCCAATTTTAACTTTTCCAAATGCCTTAAAGTTAAATATCATTGTCCCATTTTCTCCTTTTTCTATCACACCTTTTAATGTAGCATATTTAGTCTTCATTGAAAAAGATGCATCTTCAGCAACTGTCAATTTCAAATTATCTAACCCCACACTCTTATAATATGATACCAACTCGTTTTCTATTTGTGATGAAGCTGCCGAACCGCCAACTTTTTTCAATATATCAGCACTTTGAAATCCAACAGCCGGACTACTATAATTCCACGTTCCGACAAGTTGATTTAATTCAATATTATCTGTTGCTACTATATTACCCAAAATACTCCCAATTGTAGATGATGTTGAGCCTTCTGACCCCGACACCTTTTCTATTATTGTACCTAAATTTAATTGAGCTCCAGCATTAATTGCAATTACAAGGGAGAGACCCAAAAATACAATTTTCTTCATTTTTTTATTTTTATAGATTATATTTAGTTTATTACATTTTCTATTTCATTATCAACATCTTGCCACTTTGAGTTTTGAGATTTATACTCCGGCACAATAACCTTCATCTCGGCAACTATATCATGCAAATTGTCATTTTCTAATTGAGATTCTAAGTTTATCAAATGTTTTTCGATTTCCTCATATTCATAAGTTCTCACTTTTGCTATCATAATTTTTTTATGAGTAGTAGCCATTGTGCGTTCCTTATGATTCAGTAGCTCTTCATATAATTTTTCTCCCGGTCGCAATCCTGTTTCAACAATTTGTATATCTACATTCGGGCGCAATCCTGCAAGAGATATCATGCGAGAAGCCAAATCATAAATTTTTATTGGTTTACCCATATCAAATATATAGATTTCACCACCCATCCCCATACATCCGGCTTCAAGCACTAATTGACAGGCTTCGGGTATTGTCATAAAGTATCTGATAATATCTTTATGAGTAACTGTAACCGGCCCCCCCTCTTCGATTTGTTGTCTAAATCGAGGAATAACTGAGCCATTGCTTCCCAATACATTTCCAAAGCGAGTGGTTATAAAACGAGTGCGATGACCATCGCGAGATTTATTTTGATAATAGAATAATGACTGAACATAAATCTCAGCGATACGTTTTGATGCACCCATTACATTTGTTGGATTTACAGCCTTATCGGTTGAAATCATAACAAACTTATCCACATCATATTTTATCGACAAATCGGCAATAATCTTAGTCCCAAACACATTTGTATATACTGCCTCCGACGGATTATTTTCCATCATAGGCACATGTTTATAAGCCGCAGCATGGAACACATATCGAGGTTTAAATTGCTTAAATATTTGTTCCATCCTATTACGATTTGTAATATCTCCAATAAACATTGTCACCTTTATTTCAGGGAAATGCTCTTCCAATTCCAATTGCAATTCATGCATCGGTGTTTCAGCTTGATCCACGAGCAATATTTCTTTTGCGTCAAATGTAGCTACTTGTCTTACTATTTCAGATCCTATTGAACCTGCGGCTCCGGTAATTAATATCACTTGATCGCGCAATTGTTGTTCAATCAATGGGTTGTTATTTCTAATCACTTCGCGGCCTAACAAATCTTCAATCTTTATATTTTGAACATGAGTAGATAACGAAGGCATTGATTTTCCATCAACATCAAATTCTTCAACCTGATTCAACATCAACAATTTGATATTGTTATTCAAAAAAATATCAGCAAACTCACTTCTCATCAGCTCAATTTGAGTAGAAAGGAATAGCAACGTTTCACAATGATATTTTTCAAATATTTGAGTAACTGCATCAGCATCAAATTTCACAATCGGAATCCCATTTACTGTAGTATCAATCTTTTTATCAGAAAGGCTCAACAAAGCCACGGGATCAAAACGACCATCGGCTTCATTTTTTAATGCACTTGCCAAAACAAATGAGTTTATTGCCGAGCCCAAAACTATCACAGGTTTGCGCTTAACTCCCACCCCATTTATTAATGCATATAAATATTTTACCACCAATCGCATACACATCATCAACGAAAAAGCAAATACGCCAATGATAAATATATTCCAAATGCTAAAATATCTTTGTCCGGTCATTATCTCAAGACCAAATACAACACCAACCAATGTGAATGATGATCCTACCACAAGCATCACAACGCGATAGATATCCTCTATTACTGACAATCGCACTATGTACTGAAACGACTTAAAGACAAAGCTATATGTTAAATAAGTCAATAGAACAAATCCCACCTTAACCGATGGTGCATATAATACACTATCACCTTTGAGCGTATCGTTAAATAAGAAAATTAACACACAACTCAATGCAACGATTGTCATATCAGCAAGTAACACGGTCCAACGTGGAGCAGGCGTTGCAGCCACAATTTTCATAAACGACAATCGTGATAATTTGAGTAGCAATCTTCGACTCATATTCTGATTTGAGTTATTTCAACACTTTTGGCTATTTTCAACAAAGATAGTTCTATTTTTCTGAAAAACAAATTAATTTCGGTGCAATCGTCTTTTAACACCCAAAATTTAAGATTTATCATATTTTACATTCTATACTCAGTTTTGTTAATTTGTCCTAATCCCCGTTATTGCTTTTTTCTTATAAAATGAGTACCTTTGTGGCTTATTTGAAATTAATTAACTTCATAAATATTATTAAACTGCTAATTTTACAAATTAAAATATGAAAAAAATCAGTTTTTTATTTTTGTCAGCAATAATTGCATTCATTCTCCCCTCTTGCAATGACGAAGATTGGAATGGCGATGAATTGCTCAAAACCGAAGGGACTCTGTCTTTATCGTCTTTGAATATTGAATTTTCCGAGGTTGACACCAATGGTTCTACCAACACTGAATCAATTGATGTTTCAAATTTTATCATAAACATCATTAACCAACAATCTCAAATCATCAACACTTGGAATTATAAAAACATCCCCGACGAAATAATATTAAAAACCGGAGAATATACTATCGAAGTTAAATCTCACGACACAGAAACTGCATTATGGGAAACTCCATATTATTATGGTTCTCATAAAATCAGAGTAACCGAAAATGAGACTCATGCGATTGACAATATCACATGTTCACTTTCTAATGTTATTATATCTATCAATTATAGTGACGATTTATTTCAGCTATTAAATGAGAATAGCAATGTCAAAATTTCGCTTGGCAATGCAACTCTCGAATACTCTCGCGATGAAGTTAGAGCAGGCCATTTTATTCTTCCTTCAGCCAGCTCCGTCGTTATTGCTGAAATGTCTGCAATCATCGACAATGAGACATTTACGGTTATCAAAAACATTCCAAATATAGAAATAGGCAAACACTACGTCATTTCTTTCTCTACCGAGGACCTCACCAATTTTGTTAATCCTTATGCGCCGTCAATCACAAGTGAGACGCTAAACCTTGACAGCATTAACGTTATAACTTCAGACATTATCGCAAAAGTTGACATCAATGCACCTTTTGGCATTAATAACTTCATTGTGGATATCATTTCGGAGCAACTCACTAAAGAAATGTTACAAGATGTAGGACTTGACTCAACATTCGACCTTGCATATCCCGGAGAATTACAAGAGCCTTTGACCGAGCTTGGATTCCCAACAGGTGACGCTGTTATTGGAAAAACTCAATTAGCGTTTGACATTACCGATTTTATGCAATTATTGGTTTTATTCCCCGGACAACACCAATTCAAATTAACCATTACCGACTCTAATGGTTATACAACAACCAAAACGCTATCATTCCTTGCTCCACAAGTTGACAACTCTATACCCACAATCACCAGCGAAACGTTAGATCTTAATAGTACCAACATTATAACAGAGGACATTATCGCAAAAGTTGACATTAATGCACCTAATGGCATTAAAAATTTCATTGTGGATATCATTTCGGAACAACTCACTAAAGAGTTGTTGCAGGAAGTTGGTCTTGACTCAACATTCGACCTCGCATACCCCGGAGAGTTACATGAACCTTTAACCGAACTCGGGTTCCCCACCGGCGACGCTGTTATTGGGAAAACTCAATTAGCGTTTGACATTACCGATTTTATGCAATTATTAGTTCTATTCCCCGGACAGCACCAATTCAAATTAACTATTACCGATTCTAATGGGAATGTGGTTTCAAAAACCTTAACATTCCTTGCCCAATAAACTAAGCATTAAACTACAATTAATAAATATATCACATGAAAATTCTAAGATTTGTAGTGTGCGCATTATTGGCTTTCGGCATATATAGCAACATATATGCTCAAGATAACCAAGAGCCACAACCATTCAAACGAGATCTTGAACAAGTTCCATTTATTCCCAAAGGACAATGGATTACCGGAATAAATGTTAACTACTCTCAATCAAGCAGTGACAACTATCAATTCTTTATAATCGAAGACATAAATAGCGATAGTTACTCTTTCAAAGTTAGTCCAATGGCAATGTATGCATTCAAAGACGACCTCGCGATTGGTGGACGTTTTGCATATTCACGTCAAATGACAAAAATGCAATCAGGAAACGTAGTAATTGATTCTGAAACCGATTACAATATTGACAATCTATATAGTTTAAGCCATAATTATTATGGCACGGCAGCATTTCGCAATTATTTAAGCATGGGCAAGAGTAAGCGATTTGGCTTCTTCAATGAAGTTCAATTAGAAGTCGGAGATGGCCAATCAATACTATGTAATGGCAGTGGAAATGATTTGTCGGGCACCTATGAACGAAGCTTTTCTGTTGGCATTGGATTATCTCCCGGCGTTGTTATGTTTCTCAACGACTACTCTGCAATAGAAGTAAATGTCGGTATTATTGGTTTTAATTATTCACACACTAAAGCGACCACCGACCAAATCTATGTATCAAATAGAAAAAGTTCATCGGCCAACTTTAAGTTAAACCTCTTGTCAATCTCTTTTGGAGTTGCATTTTACCTATAATCACAATGAAACGACTAAATATATATATAATCGCTGCATTGATGTCAAGCATAACATCATCAATAGCAACTGCATCTGAAAATGTCACCGACACTACCACATTTGACGATTTATTAAATGAAAAAGTAATAGTTGGAAACGACACCGTAAGCATTGTTATTCCCCAAAAAAACTTTGGTAGATATGACCGTGGGCTACATAACTTCTTATATATTCCAAAAGGAGATTGGGTATTTGGTCTCAATGCCTCTTATGGACAATTTGATGCCGATGACGTTCAAGTGTTATCAATATTAAAAGATTTTGACTTTGGAGGCGAGATTTATTCAATCAAGCCTTCGGCTTCATACTTTTTCAAGAACAATCAATCTATTGGTCTTAGAATTAATTACACTAACGCATCTGCATGCATCGAAAATCTAACAATCGATTTTGACGAAGATATCAATTTCTCAATTAAAGATGTTAGCTATAATGCCGAAACCTATGGAGCTTCAGTATTTTATCGCAATTATATCGGACTTGATCGTTCTAAACGATTTGCCATTTTTAACGAAGCAGAATTATCTTATAGTGGTGGCTCATCGGCATTCAAAAGATATTATAACGGAGAACTTAGAGACACTAGAACTACTGTAAACGAAGCCAAATTAAGTTTCAGTCCCGGAGTATGTGTATTCATCCATGAATATGTATCATTTAATGTATCATTTGGAGTATTGGGGCTATACCTTCGCAATGAAGAACAAAAGACTAATGGAGTTGAAGAGGGTTCACGATTCTCAAGTGGTGCTAATTTCAAATTCAATCTTTTCAACATTAACTTTGGGCTTGGCATTAATATTTAATATATTGCAATTATGAAACTATCAAAATATCTCAAAATAGGCTTTATTATATTAGCCTCAAGCATTACACTAATTGGTTGCATCGAGAATAATGTTCCATATCCTCGCATTCAACCCAATTTCCTAACGATCGAGGCTCTGCATCAATCCAAAGTTGCAGATATCGACTCGGTTAATCGCATAGTTACTCTACATCTTAATGAAGTAGCCGACATCAGAAACGTCGATATAACATCATATTCCTTAACCGAAGGTGCTTATATTGTTGCTCCTGAGATTACCGGTGGCATTGACCTATCTCAACCTGTAAATGTCACAGTTAAACTCTACCAAGAATACAATTGGGTGATAAAAGCATCACAAGTAATTGAACGATTCTTTACTATATCCAACCAAATTGGAGTTGCATCTATTGATGCAAATGCCCGTCGAGTTGTTGCTTATGTTTCAGGGAATACCGATTTATCAAAAATCACGGTAAGTTCAATTAAATTAGGGTCAAGCAATTCTAAAATTTCACCTAATATAGAAGGTATGGTTGTTGACTTCACCTCTCCCCTCTCAGTTGAAGTAACCGATTATGGTCGCACTGAAACATGGACTATATATGTTATTAAATCACAAACCGAAGTTATCACCCAAGGCGCAGATGCGTGGACCAAAGTTGCTTGGGTGTATGGATCTGCCGAAGTTGGCAATAACAATGGTATTGAATATCGACTTGCATCGGAATCAGTTTGGACAAAAGTACCGTCCGATTGGGTAACTCATGATGGTGGCAACTTCACAGCTCGCATTATACATCTTGAGCCAAACACTTCATATGTAGCTCGCGCATATTCTAACAACAAATATGGTGAAGAAGTTGAATTCACTACAGGAAATATAGTCCAAGTACCAAACTCAAGTTTTGACCAATGGTGGAAAGATGTCAAAGTGTGGAATCCTTGGGCTCAAGATGGTGTTTCATATTGGGACACCGGAAACAAAGGTGCTACAACTCTTGGACAAAGCAATAGTGTTCCTTCCGATGAAACAGCAACAGGTTCTGGACTTGCAGCTAAATTAGAGTCTAAATTTGTAGGACTTGCATCTACCGGCAAACTTGCAGCAGGAAACCTTTTTACAGGTGTTTATTATAAAACCGATGGCACTAACGGCATTCTTCACTTTGGTCGAGAATTTAATCAACGTCCAACCAAATTAAAGGGGTATTGGAAATACAATTGTGCGACAATAAGCCATAGCAACAAATCAGCCGAGATGAAAGCTCTTATTGGGCAACCCGATACTTGTTCGGTGTGGTTAGCTCTTGCTGATTGGGAAGAGCCTTTTGAAATTCGCACAAATCCAAGCGACCGTCAACTTTTTGACGAAAACGATCCTCATGTCATTGCTTATGGACGTTTAGATTGTGGGAAAACCATCTCCGAATATGAACCATTTGAAGTTGACTTTATCTATCGCGACACAAAACGTGTTCCTCGCTATATTGTCATTGTGGCTTCAGCAAGCAAATATGGAGATTTCTTTACCGGAGGAGATGGTTCAGTGCTTTGGGTCGATAATTTTGAATTAGAATACGACTACTAAATCATCAATTCTTATATAGAAAATGGGTTATGTCAAAAGTGCCATAACCCATTTTTTATCTCTTCTCTTTTATCAATCTTTCTATTTGTCTTTTTCGGAGAGTGCCGAATGAATTGCTTCATAAGATTCAGCCATTACATCTTTAACTCGGAATCCTCCCTCGGGGACTTCGATAGGTTTATGAATTGTCAATTTTATATGACCCCACATCGGTAATCTCTTAAATCGTGGCATCACGTCGAATGCTCCATCAATAGTGACAGGTACAATAGGTAAATTAAATTGCACGGCTAATAGATAGGCTCCTTTTTTGAATGGTGTCATCTTTCCATCCCATGAGCGAGATCCTTCGGGAAACACCACTAACGACATATCTTTTTGCAATTGTTGACGAGCCGTAGCCATTGTTGTTCTAACTGCGGCAGGCGATGAATTATCAACAAAAATATGGCCTGCACGCTTACATCCCCATCCTAAAAAAGGTACTTTTTCTAAGCTTTTTTTCATCATCCAACGGAAACTATGTCCAAGATAGCCATATATTGAAAGGATATCATATGCACTTTGATGATTGGCAACAAATACATATGGCGTTTTTGAGTCAATATTTTCTTTCCCGACAACAGTTACTTTTACAAAGGTAATCCAACAAACAAATTTACCCCATAACACAGCCGGATAATACCCCCACCAGCGACCACCACCAAGCATGCTTCCGATTCCTACCGACAAGGATGCTAAAGCTGTCAACACAACTGTAGCCGGCACTGCAAAGATATATTGATATATACGATATAATATTTTCATAATTATATTATTTTCTGAACTTATGCAAAGTTACAAGTTAAATCGCAAAATCACAATTTTTTGACATTTGTTTCTACTAAAAGGCAAAAAAAGGTTGCATCAAATCAGTGGCAGAATATGCGACGATATAAGCGAGATTGTGATAGTGGATGAAGTTTCGGGATTTTGCACACGTGTGTGCAAAATCTATCATGGTCTCATATTCGCTTACTGATACACGTTGATGATGATGAGGAGGATGCAAGATTGTGGTATATGAAAGAAGCCTCGGATGAAATGTGGAGTGTACGAACTTTAGAACGAAATATCACAACTCAATAATATGGACGTCGGTTGGCATCACAAAGAGAGCAATTGCCCTTGTCGCCACCTGCTATAGTTGATAAATCTACCCCCGAAACATATATCAAGAATCCGTTAGTTGCAGAATTTCTTGGGTTTAATCGATATAGCAACTATTCTGAAACCGAACTTGAGCAAGCCCTTATAGATAATTTACAACAATTCATCATGGAGCTTGGGCGTGGTTTTGCATGTTGATCGCCAGAAACATATTCGCACCGATTTAGGTGATTTCTATGCCGACCTTGTCTTTTACAACTACCGAATGAAAAGATTTGTAATCTTTGAATTGAAAACCCACGCATTAACTCATGCTGATGTGGGACAACTTGACATGTATGTGCGTATGTATGACGATTTGGTAAAAGGAGATGATGACAGTCCAACTATAGGTGTGCTTCTTTGCACTGATACGGATAAAACGATTGCAAAGTATTCTGTTCTGCACGATAACGAACAACTATTTGCAACAAAATATATGGCATATATGCCTACTGAAGAAGAACTGCGTAAAGAAATAGAACAACAAAAACGTTTCTTTTTGGAGCAACACGACAAAAGATAATAACGGTGCAAGATTATCCCAAAAAGACACTTGCCGGAGCAAGCACTACCATCAATGAGGTAATAATTGTTGAAATTACCAATAATGGTAACATAACAACACATTGACATATCCGATATAATATTTTCATAAATATAAGTTATTACAACTTATGCAGTTGTTACAAGCTAAATTGCGAAATCACAAAACTTAACTTTCTTTTCTATAAAAAAGGTTGCACTCCTAAGCGAATGCAACCTTTTATGATATTAATAAGATTAACTCCTATTAATAAGCGAACATTGGGTATTCAACCATGATTGAGTTAACTTTTTCACGTACTGAAGCGATGATTTTTTCGTTTTCAGGGTTAGAAAGTACAGTATCAATCATTTCTACGATTTCGCCCATGAGGTCTTCTTTAGCTCCACGAGTAGTGATAGCAGGAGTACCAAGACGGATACCTGATGTTTGGAATGGTGAACGGCTATCGAATGGCACCATATTTTTATTAGCAGTAATATCAGCTTCAACAAGAACTTTTTCTGCCACTTTACCTGTCAATTCAGGAAATTTAGTGCGAAGATCAACGAGCATACAGTGGTTGTCAGTTCCACCAGAGATGATTTTGTAACCTTTGTCAACAAGTGCTTGTGCCATAACTGCAGCATTCTTTTTCACTTGTGCTTGATATTCTTTGTAAGAAGGTTGAAGTGCTTCGCCAAATGCTACTGCTTTAGCAGCAATTACATGTTCGAGTGGACCACCTTGAACACCTGGGAATACAGCAGAGTCAAGCAAAGATGACATCATGCGAGTTACACCCTTTGGAGTCTTTTTGCCCCATGGGTTTTCAAAGTCTTCGCCAAGAAGAATGATACCACCACGAGGACCACGAAGTGTTTTGTGAGTTGTAGATGTAACGATGTGAGCATATTTCACCGGGTTGTCGAGCAAACCGGCAGCGATAAGACCTGCAGGGTGAGCCATGTCAACCATGAAGATTGCACCAATTTCATCGGCAAGACGACGCATACGTGCATAATCCCATTCACGAGAATAAGCACTTGCTCCACCAATAATCAATTTAGGACGTTCGCGACGTGCCACCTCTTCCATTTGTTCATAGTCAACCAAACCTGTATCTTCTTTTACATTATATTCCAATGCTTGGAACATAAGACCTGAGAAGTTTACCGGGCTACCATGTGAAAGGTGTCCACCATGAGCAAGATTTAGACCAAGGAATTTATCGCCTGGTTGCATACATGCCATAAAAACAGCCATATTTGCTTGTGCTCCCGAGTGTGGTTGCACATTTGCATAGCTTGCTCCGAAGATTTCTTTCAAACGGTCAATGGCAAGTTGCTCTGCCTCATCTACCACTTGGCAACCACCATAATAACGATGTCCGGGGTAACCTTCTGCATACTTGTTTGTGAGGCATGAGCCCATTGCTTGCATCACTTGTTCGCTTACGAAGTTTTCCGATGCAATAAGTTCGATACCTTTCTTTTGGCGTTGATGTTCACGCTCGATAATGTCAAAAATTTGGTTGTCTCTTTCCATAAATTTTGATGATATATTAAATTATTATTTTATTTCTTTTTCTTTACTGTCCAGCCAAAGCCTCCAATCTTCTCTCCTTGCTTGTAATAGCCACCATGACTATAACTGATAGGTAATGCTTTTGACAAATCAAATGCTCCGGTTTCGGGATCCATATATTTCTCATCGGCAAGCACATTTAGCACTTCGGCAATAAACATATCGTGGCTTCCGAGTTTTATAATCTCCTTAACCCTACATTCAATTGAAAGAGGTGCTTCATCAATGTAAGGGCAACCTACTTTCACCCCCGGCATTGGTGTCAACCCGGCTTCTTTCCATTTGTCATAATCTTTACCCGAGCGCACCCCACACCAGTCGGTAGCATGTGCCATTGACTCGGTTGTGAGATTTATCGTAAATTCCATCTCCTCTTTTATTATCCCATAACTATGGCGTTCGGGACGAATGGAAATATAACACATAGCAGGATTGGTACATATTGTTCCTGTCCATGCAACAGTTACCAAGTTGCGACGCTCGGGGGTGTTACCACAACTCACAAGCACTGCGGGGAGTGGGTAAATCATCGTTCCGGGCTTCCAACTCTGCTTCATCGCTCAATTAATCGATTTGGGCGTCTTTGTTACTTACTGAGTGACCACAATAGTGACAACTAATAGTTACATTTTGGCGGTCAACTACCTCAAATCGAGTTTTCATTGGCTCGTTATTAGTTATACACTTGGGATTGCCACATTTCACAATACCCACAATCGTATCGGGAAGTTGTACTTTGTGTTTTTCTACAACCTCAAAGTCGCGAATGATGTTTACTACAGCTGTTGGCGCGATTAAAGCTATGCGATTGAGTGTTGCTTCGGGAAACTCCACATCAGCAACCTTAATTATACCTTTTGTGCCTAATTTTTTGCTCTCAAGGTTGTTACCAATAGTAACATGAGTATCGAGCGATTCTATTCCCAAAATTTTCACGGCCTTAAACAATACCGAAGAGGGAATATGATCTATAACTGTGCCGTTTTGCAATGCTGCTACAGCGAGTTCTTTCTTTCCTGTCATGATTTTTGTACCTCCTTAATATCTATGTTTAATGCTCTACAAATTATAGCTTGACGTGCATATAATCCGTTTTGGGCTTGTTGAAAATAATATGCTTTGGGGTTATCATCCACATCTTGGTCAATTTCATTCACACGAGGTAGTGGATGTAAAATGCGAAGATTATCTTTTGAGTTATCGAGCATCGCATTATGGAGGTTGTAAAGATTTTTCACCTTTTCATACTCCATAATATCGGTAAATCGTTCGCGTTGCACGCGTGTCATATAGATAATATCCGACGAGTTTATAACCTCTTGTGAGAATTCCTTATGTTCGGTATATTTGATACCCTTTTGGTCACAAAACTCTTTATACTCGGCTGGCATTTTCAATTCATCACATGCCACAAAGTTGAATGTGGGGTTAAAATATTGCATTGCCATCAACAATGAATGTACTGTGCGACCATATTTCAAGTCACCCACCATTGTGATTGTGAGATTTTCAAGCGTACCTTGTGTTTTATAAATTGAATAGAGGTCGAGCATCGTTTGCGATGGGTGTTGATGAGCACCGTCGCCGGCGTTAATAATCGGAGTATCGGTAACTTCTGTTGCATAACGTGCAGCCCCCTCAAGATAGTGACGCATCACGATAAGGTCAACATAGTTGCTCACCATCTTAATGGTGTCTTTGAGCGTTTCACCTTTTGACGAACTTGTAGTGCTGGCATCGGAGAAACCAATTACACGACCACCAAGGCGATTTACTGCTGTTTCAAAACTCAATCTTGTGCGGGTTGATGGTTCAAAAAACAATGTTGCAACCACTTTACCGTCAAGAATTTTGTGATTGGGATTTTCCTCAAAATAGCGAGCATTTTCAAGGAGCTGCAATATCTCCTCTTTTGAGATATCGGAGATTGACACGAGGCTATTGCTATTCATTGCACAATGTAGTTTTTGAGTTATAACTTATATAACTACAAAGTTAATGCAATATCCTGCTACTCGCAAATTATTACCTCATATTTTTCAAAGAAGTTTTTAACAAAAATGTGTCTATATTTACGGCACATCCTCTTCGGCAAGTGCATCGGCAAGCGTTTGGCGTAATTCTCTAATAAGTCGTCGTGTTTTGCAATCAAAAATATAGCCATATATACCACCTATTACAAGCCCAACGCTTGCGCCATACAACACTTCGGGATGGTCCATTTCTGAAAACACTCTAAACAATATTATCACTAATGGCACAGCTAAAATCCACCCCAAAAGTTGCCCCCTTCGGCGAGTTTCCTCAACTTTCGTAATCGCCATTAATGTTTCTTTAATTGTCATTGAGGAGCAGTCAACCTTGCCTATTAGATTATATATATAACTGTTTACCGCCGTCATAACAACAAAAAAGAATGTATATATAATTGAGACCTCAATATCAATATAATATATCTCATTCATCAATAGCATCCATACAGGACTCACCACACACAATACAATCAATGCAAAATAACGAGTTTGCAACTTTTTTCTTACACCCCTAACCTTGTCATTACTGATGCGAGACAATAATCGTTTATTATCTTTTTCGAGCTGATCGATGCGTAATTCCATCGATTTCCATTGTTTTTTTAGTTCATCTATATCCATAGTATTAAGTTTTATTCTTCGCTAAATTGTTGTAATTTTATTTTAATTCTTCTCAATCGTGAAGCCACATTATTGCGACTCAACCCTGTGATTTCAGAGATTTCATCATAAGATTTTTCATCAAGCCACAGAAGTATTATTGCCTTTTCAAGCCTATCAAGACGATTAATCAATCGATACAATTCTTTTAATTGCTGACGATGTGTACCATCATCAACATCTACAATCGACAATCCGTCTATCGAGACCATATCATCATATTTGTGATTTTTGCGATAATAGGTCACGCAAGTATTGATACTCGTGCGATATATCCATGTTGACATCTGAGAATCTCCTCGAAAACAGCCTAACCCTTTCCATATATTTATAAGCACCTCTTGATATAAATCATTGAAGTGTTCATCGTCAGTGGCATACATATAGCACACCTTATAAATCAACTGCCGATTTTGTTCGATTATCGACATAAACTGTTGCTCTTTGTCGTCGATCAACCTCATTATTTCATTTCGTTTATGCTCGTTAGACGCACTTTTTTTTATTTAGTTGCATCTTTATCAAATAAAAATCATAATTTTGTTCGAATTTACAACATTTTTATGGAACAGATAAAAGCATTATTAAACAATTGCTCTACTATTGACGAAATGATTGACCGTGGCGAAGTGTGTGATGCAGTGAGACTTTCGGGCGAACTGCTTGCCCAAGCCGATGCATCGTGGGCTACTGCTCGCAACGCAAAAAACACAACTGCCGACGAAATTACAGCATTAGCAATTCTTGCCGCATATCATTGTGAAGCATTGGCAATGATGAGCAATATAAACGATGCATATGCAACATCCATAACTGCTTTGTTTCAAATAGCCATCGATGGCAATTCGTCGTTATCACTCGACCAATCGGCAATACAACTCTATATCACTGCAATATTTGCATTAATGCAAATCATTCAACAACAATTAAACAATGCCGATAGCGCAGCTCGTGAACACGTAAATGAGATAATGCGATATTTGGTCTCAATGCTATATTACTACTACAACAAAGTGGGCAAAGCTCGCCACGACTTCCCACATCTACAAGTTGCCTATCAAATTTTATCTCAACTACGCAAAGATGTAGAGATTCAGTCTCCCACTATAAAAGTACTTAACGAAGAGGTCAATCCCTCTGCTCCTCTCCCACTCTTTGCCGACCTCGTTGGACGCTCTCAAGCAATGGGATTTATGAATGATTAGAAATTTGTAGTGTTGTCATCTACAACACTGTCAACAATATTCATCTCTATGACGCAACGAAGCCTGCCACATAATTGCAACAGGCTTCTATCTTTTTTAGTTATTTACTGATTAGAACAAGTATGCAGCTGTAATAGTCCAGCAGTTTTTCTTACCTGGGATATCAATATATTTACCATCTTCGTTAAGATATTGCAATGTATTGTTCAAGCCCCAGCCATAACTACCCGCAATTTGAACTTTATTAAATAACTCAACACCAATACCAAGATTCCATGCCACATCAAATTTTTCTTGCTTATAATCTTCGATTATTGATGAACTTGTGAGGAATGAGAAACTTGGACCGGTAAATAACATTGGAGTCACAATCTTTCCGGCAATTGGCAATCCGAATTTCCATTTCAAATTAACCGGGATTTCAATATAGTCACGAGATTTGCTAATTGTTTCAACCTCAGTTCCATCAACAGAAACACCCTTAAATTTATTATAAACATACATCACCGAAGCATCTAAGCCAATACCCAATACCGGCAATGTAAATTCAGCCATCACACCACCAGTAAAACCGGCTTGATTATCAGCGCTAAATACCTTTTCATCAATACTTAAGTCATTAATTTTAGCACCAGCTTTCACTCCAAATGAAAATTGAGCCGAAGCAGGAACTGCGATTGCAATACATGCAACAACAACAGCTACGATTCTTTTAATAGATTTCATAAATTGTTATTTTTTATATTAATATTAGTTTGTTATTGTGCAAAGTTAATACTTTCATAAACAAATCAACCATTTATTACTAAAAAAATTTTATATCCTATTATTTTTTCTTTTCCTCCTCAATACCTAACTTTGCACAATCAACACATACATTATGTCAATAGAATCTATTTCAATAACATTCTCGGTAGAAAACACAGCTCGTGCCGATGTGATGCTTACCTCATCTCGCATCTATTACCGATTTGCCACTATCGACACTTGCGAAGAAGGTGATATCCCTTTTAACGATATAGAGTTAATTAAACGCATAGAACAAACAATACGAACATCAGACTCTGAGTTAATGCCGTGTGATGTTAAATGCAACATAACAATCAACACAAAAAGCTCGGAACAAATGTTTGATAACAACAACATCTCTTTAACTACTTATAACTCCCTAATCAATATCCTTTCTCGCATAAGCGATGAGTTTTTGTTTATTAGAGGATTCAAATAAAATTTATTTTGCTTTTAGTAACAAAATATTTGGCAGAATAAAACAAAACCACTATCTTTGCACTCGCAAAACAGACAAAGATGGCGAGATAGCTCAGTTGGTTAGAGCGTCGGATTCATAACCCGGAGGTCACGAGTTCAATTCTCGTTCTCGCTACAAAAACGACCGAGCAAATAATTGTTTGGTCGTTTTCTTTTTATTACCCCATCATGATTTGCAAATGTGATGCATAATTTATTACTTTGTAATCATATATAACATTTGCATCAATGAAACGATTTTCAATTGCGATTACATTAGTTTTATTTTCTTGCATTGCTATTGTTGCACAAACAAAGATTTATCGTGGCAACAGTACCTACACAAGCGATGTGTTATATACTTGGGACGGGCGACATTTATACAAAGGAAACAGCACCTACCAAAGCGACATTTTATACACATGGGATGGCAAATATTTATATAAAGGGAATAGCAATTATACTTCTGATATAATTGCCACCTGGGACGGTCAATTTCTACACAAAGGAAACAGTTCTTATAACTGCGATATCATTTACACCTTTGACGGCAAATTTATTTATTATGGACATAGCAACTACACTTCAAATATAGTTGCAACATGGAGCAACAACCGTTTATACTCAGGTTATAGCACATACACATCCGATATTATATATCGGGTTGTCGGCACATTCCCTCCTATTTTATTTTCAATTCTCTAAAAAATCATCACCATGAAAGAAATAACCGCACAACAGCTTAATGCCGAATTGCTTAAACGCAAATATGCTCGATTATTAAAAAATCATGACACGTTCCCTTCTCAAAATAATTGGGATTACATGATTGAAAATAACATGTATGAGTTATCCGACCTATTGTACCAAAAATACCTAATTGCCATTGAGATTCCCGATGAAGATAAAAGTCCTTTTCACATTGATACGATCTCAATGTTTCCTAAATTTCTCGAAAGCATAGAGCGACAACACGCTATTGCCACATTATATAAAGACACTGCTTCTAACACTTCAGCAACAATAAATTTAGCAATCAAACTTAATTTGTTTGACATCGATGGCATCATCGACATGATTGACCGAGGCGAGGCCGGCGCAGCAGCTCAAATGCTTATGGCATTAAAGCCTACATATACGCTTAACGACATAGAAGATTTAACTGATTTATTAAAAGAGTTTAATCACCTTCCAAATCTTGGACGAATCGAAGAAAACGCCTTAAATCTTTTTCTTGGCGAACGCAAATACATTTGCCCCAACGGGCACAGCAACAGCGAAGGAACCGAGTTTTGTTCTCACGAAGGATGTGAACTCAATATTAAAGGATTGACAAGATATGAAGTTGATTGCATAGACGAATATGCCGAACGAATTATGATTATAGAAGAACTACTTTCTCCAAAAAGTTCGAGTGAACAATAATAATACCGTAAACAATTCAAGACGTCCCATTAACATTAGCAATGATAATACCCATTTCCCTACATCGGAAATAATATCATAGGAGCCTCCATAACCGGTTACTCCGGCACCCAATCCGGTGTTTCCAATACACGAAAATGCCGAAAAAAATGCATCGACAAGAGGTATTCCCGTTGCAGTGAGTACAATACCACCCACAACAATCAAAATCACATATATACACAAAAAAGCAATTACCTTGTTTACGACCTCGACCGACAATACTTTTCCATTTATTCTAACCGAACATATAGCATTGGGGTGAAGACAACGATAAATTTCGTTTCTTATGTTTTTTATCAAGAACAACATTCGGTCAATTTTTGCCCCCCCACTGGTAGAACCGGCACTTGCGCCAAAGAACATAAGCAAAAACATCAATGCAACGACAAAAGCACCCCAATTTTCAAAATTCCCAACAGTTAACCCAGTAGAAGTTAATGCCGAAACAATTTGGAATAATGGATCAATCGTAACTGACTCCCAGTTTTGCACTTGATTATTGGCAATAATAGCTATAATAAATAACACAAGGGATACTGCTATAATTATCACATATGTTCTAAACACTTCACTCTTCCACAATTCGCCAATATGCCCGGTCGCTACCCTAAATAACAATGCAAAATTTACTCCACCGATAAACATAAACATCGTAATCACGGCTTTTACATATACCGAATCCCATGCCCCAATACTTGCATTTTGAGTTGAGAACCCTCCGGTTGACATTGTGCTAAATGCATGGCACACGCTATTAAAAAAGTCCATTGGTCCAATCCACAACAATACACATAGTATAACTGTCAGTATTACATAAACAAGCCACAAACCTTTTGCCGTCTGACTTATGCGTGGACGCAATTTATCGTGCGTGATTCCTGTCACTTCGGCATTAAACATCTGCATTCCTCCTGAATGGTTTAGCATCGGAATAACAGCCAATGTGAATAGTATTATCCCCATGCCCCCAATCCATTGCATTAGACATCTCCACATATGAATACCATTGGATAAGTGGTCTATTGAAGTCATAACCGTTGCTCCTGTGGTAGTAAAACCCGACATGGTTTCAAAAAAAGCATCGCTTATACTCATTCGCGTATTCCCTATCAAGAATGGGAGCATTCCAAATATAGAAAAGACAATCCATGTCATAGCCGTAAGAAGGAATCCCTCTCTTTTCCCCATATCAGTGCGAGAAGGTCGAACGCCAAATGCCAAAATAGCTCCTATTGCGAGCGTTACACCTACAGATATAGCAAATGCACTTGCATCAGACTCTCCATATATTAGGCTCGTCAATGTAGGTATCAACATAAAAACAGCCTCTATAATAAGCAATAATCCTATTACTCTCGCAAGGGCCAGGAAATTTATTTGAGATATTTTTTTATATATCGACACAATTAAAAACTTCTAACTAAACAATCGTTCAACTTTATGTAATGCTCCGGTCAAACAAAAAACAACTACATTATCTCCCGGACGAATTACAGTATTCCCCGTTACAAGCATACCCTTTCCATCTCGTACCAACCCTGCAATCGTCATATCGCGCGATAAATTTAAGTCTTTTACTGCCCCTCGTGTAATTTTTGAACCGGGCTTAACCTCAATCTCTGCCACCTCGGCATCTAATAACGCATGACACTTAGGAGTTGATGAGTCTATCTCAAGAAGTAATTGGAATATCGTGCTTGAAGCCAATAATTTTTTATTTATTGTAGTTCCAATATTCAAACTTTCAGCTTCAGATATCAATTGTAAATTTTCGACCTCAGCTATCGTTTTTGCCACTCCAAATTCTTTAGCCATAATACATGCTAAGATGTTTGTTTCAGAACTATCGGTCAACGCAATAAATGCGTCACAATCTCCCAAGCCTTCCTCTCTTAACACCTCTATGTCTCGAGCATCACCATACACAATATCACAATCGGGACACTGTTCAGTCAACTTTCGGCATCGTGCCATATCATTTTCTATGATTTTAAACTTAAAATCATCATTGGCAAGATCTGCCACTCGCACTGCAATACGAGACCCGCCCATAATCATTACTTTTTTGACATCAAAATTTGTCTTTCCACAAATATCAAGCAAGTCTTCTACGTGGTCTCGAGTTGTTGTAAAATACAAGATATCATCAAGCTTAATATAATCATCACCTCGAGGAATTATCGTGTTATGACGTCTTTTTATTGCCGAAACGTGAAATGTTGGTTGAATCGAGGCCAAATCTTTAAGTTGCATTCCCATTAGTTGAGAGGAGTTCCTCATTTTAACACCAACCAATATTATTTCGCCATCGTGCAATTCAAACCAGTGACGCACCCATGGGCGTTTCAATGCTGTTATTATTTCATGCGCTGCAAGATACTCCGGATAGATCAACGAGTCAACACCAATTGTCGCGAAATATTCCCTATTTTCGCGATTCATAAATTCAAAATTATCAATTCGAGCTACCGTTTTCTCTGCTCCAATACGTTTTGCTATCGAGCAAGATATCACATTTGTTGACTCATATGGAGTAACTGCAATATATAAATCACAATGTTCAACACCTGCCAATCGCAATGTTTGAAACGATGTGGGACTACCAACAATTGTCATCAAATTATATTTTGCATCAATGTCGGCCAATTTTGATGCATCACGGTCTATCAATACAATATCTTGATTCTCATATGATAGCAATTTTGCCAAGTGAGAACCTACTTCACCGGCGCCTGCAATAACTATCCTCATATATCTTTGTTTTTAGCCCAAACTATTTTTTTTCTTATAGCCTCGCTATCCATTTCGCAATAACGATATAATTCGGCAACTGTTCCTTGCGTCACAAATTCATCAGGGATACCTATTGGATAAACTTGCGACTTACAACCCTGAGCATTAAGCCATTCAGTAACTGCCGATGCTAATCCACCGGTAATAGTTCCATCTTCGACTGTAATTATAGGGCATTTCATCTCTGCCACTTCTTGAAGTATTTGTTCATCAATCGGCTTCAAAAACACCATGTCATAATGTGCCACCGAAATTCCCTCTTGTTTAACTTTCGTTATAGCATCAGCCACTTCATTTGCAATAGGTCCTATCGACAGCACCACTACATCAGTCCCATCCGATAATTTTTCTCCTCGACCTATTTTTACTGCTTTCATCTCATTTTTCCACTGAGGATTTTTCCCACTACCTCGTGGATATCGAATTGCAAAAGGTCCAAAATCATCAGATTGTGACGTATATAATAAATTTCTCAACCAATGTTCATCTCGAGGAGAGGAAACAATCATACCTGGAATAGCTCGCAGATATGCTAAATCAAGAGCACCATGATGCGTAGCACCATCTTCGCCAACGATTCCAGCCCTATCAACACAAAATGTAACCGGAAGACGCATCAAAGCCACGTCGTGAATAATGTGGTCATATGCTCTTTGTAAAAACGATGAATAAATTGCACAGTATGGACGCATACCATCTTTCGCCAATCCTCCCGCAAATGTAACAGCATGTCCTTCCGAAATACCTACATCAAAAACACGATGAGGCATTTCCTCTTGCAACATATTCATTGAGGTACCCGACGGCATTGCAGCTGTTATACCTACAATTTTATCATTAGCCTTAGCTAATTCTACCATAGTGTGCCCAAATACATCTTGATATTTTAACGGAGCATCAGGGTTGTTGGAAACAAATCGTACTCCGGTTTGAGGATTAAATTTCCCCGGGGCATGCCACGAAGCCGGATCTTGCTCGGCTGGAGCATAGCCTTTCCCTTTTACCGTACAAAGATGTAAAATGCGAGGTCCTTCCATATTTTTTATCTCTCGCAACACCTTTATCATACGATTTAGATCATGCCCGTCAAAAGGTCCAAAATATCTAACATTCAGTCCTTCAAAAATGTTTTGCTGACTTGAAAGCAATGATTTTAGACTATTATTAAACCTCAACACCTTTCCTCTCAGTTTCTCAGAGAATAGGTTATGACGTTTTAATGATGTATATGTTTTATATCTTAAACGATTATACCCCTTTGACGTTGTTATATGCCCCAAATAAGAATTTAGAGAACCAACATTCCCGTCAATTGACATGTTATTATCGTTTAATATTATCAGCAAATTATTTCGATTGTTTGCGGCATTATTAATACCTTCAAATGCCAATCCTCCACTTATTGAAGCATCTCCGATAACCGCAACTACATTGCGACGAGGAGATTCTTGTTTCAGTTCTGACGCGACAGCCATACCTAAGGCTGCAGATATTGAATTTGACGCATGTCCGGCGACAAATGCATCATATTCACTTTCTTTTGGATTAGGGAAACCACTTAATCCACCAAATTTTCGATTTTCGCAAAATTTATCTCGACGACCTGTCAACAATTTATGGCCATAGGCTTGATGACCGACATCCCATACTATGCGATCATAGGGAGTATTAAACACATAATGCAATGCTACCGTCAACTCCACAGCCCCCATACTCGAAGCAAAGTGACCAGGGTTCTTAGATAGTGCATCTATCAAAAACTCCCGAATCTCGGAACACACCAACGGCAACTGCTCTTGTGGCAAGTCCCTTAAATCTTCAGGAGAGTTTATCTTATTTAATATTTGCATTTCTTTCATCAATATCAACAATGACGATTACTTGCGACTATTTCCTATATATTTCTTATACATTGGCACAAAGATTATTACTGCCGATGCAAAAACGACAAACCAAGTATATAAAGTTACCGGCTTAGCCGTTGACAGCAACATATAACTAAGCCCCAACCATAATGCGCCCAATACAACAAATCTTAATATGATAGAAAATTTCATTTTCTTATTTTTTTTGACGACAAAAGTCCAATCAATATAATATGCAAATATACAGAATTTATTTATAATTCCTATTAATTAATTAAACAAAAAAGGCGACCATATCAGTCGCCTTTTAAGTATTTCAATTTGTTTTATTTGTTATTTATAAATTACAACTACACGATTTAGTCCTAATTCACTTCCATATTGACTGGTAGAACCAGCGCCATTTAAGGTTAATTTATCTGGATCAACACCATATGAAATAAGTTTATTAGCAACTACATCAGCACGTCTTTGTGACAAACCTTGATTTAATTGTTCTGAACCTTCAGTTGAAGCATACCCTACAATCTTGTAGTTACCACCGGTTTTTATCATTTCTTCAGCCATTGCCTTAATTGCAGCATCTGAATTAATCAATGTTGCAGAACCTTGTTTGAATTGAATTGGAGAAAATGCCATAACATCTTCTTTAATTACTGGTTCTACTTTTGTTTCTTGACATTTTTTCAATGCATTTTCCAATTCACGATTTGCATCTAACAATTCATTAATTCTCTTATTAGCAAGATCTTTTTCACGTTGATTTTCATCACGCAATGCATTGATTGTTCCATTCAAGTTATCAATATCTCTTTGTGTATATTTTTTATCACAAATCACAAAGCAACGTGAGTCTTTTGAACCGCTAAAGTGGTATGTTACACCAGCTTGCAATTGCAATGCGCCTCTATTGATATTATAATTTGCTAAAGTTCTACCTTCTTGTGGAACTTGAGACATATTCCATACAACTGCTGGCTTCAATGCAATTGTCCATTGCTTATCATCTCCAAAATTATAGTTCAGATTCAAACCGGCTTTAGTCATAACAACATTTTCGTCACCACCTTGCCAAGATGCATATGAATGTCCCCAACCTACACCTAATACAGTTTCTACTTCAAATGCGCGAGGAGAACCTTTATAGCCACCAAACAAATTCATTAGATTTGTAACGCCATAAATACCTACGTATTGATTATCTATCGCATGTCGAGATGGCATTTGATCTACCCATGAAGAGGTATTTATTGTCCATTCACCTTCTATACCTAAACCAAACACCGGTGTAATCATTTTTTCCAATTCCACACCAAACATTCCTCTTGGATTTTCAATAGGTGTTTTCAATGGAGTTGTTGCTCCACCCTTAATTGTCAATGACATGTTGTCAAAAAATTTAGAAGTCTCAATTGCTTGAGCATTTGCACCAGCCGCCATAAGAGAAACTGCTGCCATTGATAGTAAAATCTTCTTCATATATCAATAATTTAAGTTAATATAATTTGCAAACCATTATTACGAATCTATGCAAGCACATTATTTCGCTAACTTTAATACACATGACTGCTAATATATTCTGCAAATATACACATTATTTTCATTATTCCATAAAATTAACAAAAAAAGTGGCTCAAAATAAGCCACTTTTTTTTAATATCAGGAATTGTCTAGTCCTGACATAGCGTTACAGTAAAAAGTAACAAAAAATGGAAGAGACTAAACACAAGTATGTTAAGCGAACACAACGAGATTATTCAATGCCTTTTAAGTTGGCAGTAGTACAAGAAGTAGAGCACACAGGAA
>JAZSDX010000002.1:0-23187 GCA_045531405.1 Muribaculaceae bacterium
TTTTGTATCTTAAAGAGTTATTTGAACGCAAATCATAGCAGAACGCTGCAAATGGCACGGTTGCCAAGTCATTACCTCAAAATCGGGTAATTCTCCCAAAGCCCTTATTATAAGGAACTAAGAAAGTTATTCCAAACTTACTCTAATTTATTGAAATACACAATCTTTTGGCTGGATAGGACATAAAAACAACAAAGATGCACTCATCGAGCACATCTTCGTTATAACTTTCGTCTGTGTGAAGGATTATTCACCTGGAACGATTGCTTCGCTTGGACAGTTGTCAGCGCAAGTGCCACAATCGATACAAGTATCAGGATCGATAACATAGATGTCACCTTCAGAGATTGCTTCTACTGGACATGCAGGAAGGCAAGTGCCACAAGCAACACAGTTGTCAGTAATTACGTAAGCCATAATAAATTAATTAAGTTATTATACAAATTAAAATGTTTTACCAATGCAAAAGTAGTGTTTTTTTATCTAACTTAGTAATTTTTTTCAATTATTTTTTACAAAAATAGTTGATGAAAACTCACTTTAGGTTTATTCTACTCTTTTAGTGGAAGTTACTAAAAAACTCCTTTTTGAGGAAATTGGCCGTTGCTAAGTAAAATACCATGGCATTATTGTAGGCGTTCCCTTGAGATAGCGATTTTTCCACTAACGTAAATCCGGCTTTTGCCATGTTTGATAGTCTCTCTTTGATTAAACGACCAATTAAAGCAGTGCGTGAATTTTAATGTAAGGATGAAAGAATAAATTCAAATATAAATCTAAAAAAAAGTAGAGTGAATTCTTTGAATGAAGAATTATAAATATTATGGAAAATTAACACAAATATTGATGTTTTTGAGTGCGATTAATATTTTTAGCCGATATTCAGATTGTAGAAAACAAAAAGTCTGTTTAATTTTGTAGTCTGATATAAATAAGATAAAATAATATAAAAGATATGGAAATAAAAAAGTTAATCGATGATCCTAAAGCTGCGATGGTGATTCGTGTTATGGCTATTGTTTTTGCTATATTGTTTGTATTTTTGTTGTGGATGTTCTTTTCACAAAATGCAAAGATACAAGAGGCTGAGGCTTTGAATTCCGAATTGCAAAATGCCAATGAGCAGTTGAAACTTGAAAATGAACAAATTCAGTTAAATAACGAGTTTCAAGCTCTTGACGACCAATTTCAAGCGATTGAAAACCAATCGTTGAAAATTGCTGTGAATGACTCGATCTCAAAAGAATATGACAAGGCCAAACAACGCATAGAAGAATTGCGTAAGGAACTTAAAAATGAAAAGAATAAAAATTCAAAACGCATAAAAGAATTGCAAGGTGAGATTGAAACTCTCAAAGGAATCCTTCGCCACTATGTGGAACAAATCGACTCTTTGAGCCGCGAGAATGCCGGATTGAAAGCCGAGAATGCCGAAATGAGAGATAAAAATACTCAGTTGACAACTCAAATGGGTGAAGTGTCGCAACAAAAGAAAGTGCTTGAAGAACGAATGGTACTTGCTGAGAAACTCAATGTTACCGGTATGACTTTTTCAGCGTTGAAGAAAAATGGTAAAAATGAAAAGCGAATCACAAAAGCAAAACAGTTGAAAGTGACGTTTACCATTCCTCAAAACAATTCGACTCCGGTGGGTGTTAAAAACATATATTTGCGAATAACATCGCCTGAAGGGATGTTGCTTGGTGGTGCTGGTACATTTGCTTTTGAAGATACAAACTTGTCATGCACTGCTCGCAAGCAAATCGAATATGGCGGTGAAGAAATTCCCGATGTTACAATATATTGGGACGTAAATACAGCACTCAACCCCGGGGAGTATCTTGTTGAACTCTTTACCGATGGCTATCGTTTGGCATCACGTCGTTATACAATGAATAAGTAGATATAAACTTATAAATGACAACAATAGCTCAAATATGGAATGATATCCTAACTTCGATAAATAGTGTTGAAGTTAGCACATCATCGGCCATATTTAAGTTGTGTTTGAGCTTGTTGCTTGGTAGTGTTGTCGGGCTTGAGCGTAAGAGAAAGGGACAAACAGCCGGTATTCGCACCTTTGCTCTCATTTCAATGGGTGCAACGCTTGCAATGCTCATCTCTATATATGTCCCACAAGTGTACTTTGGGCTGAAAAATGGCGATCCCGGTCGAATTGCCGCACAAGTAGTGTCGGGGATTGGTTTTCTTGGAGCCGGGGCGATAATTCAAATGAAAGGCTCGGTTAGAGGATTAACAACAGCAGCCGGAATTTGGATGGTGGCAGCAATTGGATTGGCTGTAGGTGTGGGCTTGTACCTCTTGTCGATAGTCGCTACAACGTTGATTTTGATAATCCTTGTGCCATTAGAGCGATTTGAACATCGCATAGGCATGGGCTCAGAATCACGTATCATTCGCATTAAAGTGGGATGTGTGGTAGAGGATATCGAAAGCTATCGTAATTTGTTCAAGCAACATAAAGTGCATTTGAATAATGTATATGTCGAATATGACTATGATAAAGAGATAACACACATGAATTTTGTGGTGTTGATGAAAGACAATGTTGATAATGTGAAATTGTTTGCTCAATTGCGTCAACTCTATGCGACGCACTCTATATCATTGGCAAATCAAGTTAATCTATAAAAACAAGATAAATAATGATAACATCTTTAATTACCGACCTTGCGTTTATTCTAATTCTTGGCGCTGTGGTAACAATCGTGTTTAAGTGGATTAAGCAACCGGTTGTGCTAGGTTATATCGTTGCCGGATTTTTAGCAAGTCCTAATTTTGAATATCTTCCATCGGTTAATACCGAAGAAAATATAGAATTTTGGGCTCAAATTGGTATTGTAGTCCTCCTTTTTTCTTTGGGATTGGAATTTAGCTTCAAAAAGCTGGTTAATGTCGGAGGCTCGGCAGTTGTTACGGCACTAATAATAGTGCTGGGAATGATGACCGGAGGTTTCGCAATAGGGCATATTCTTGGATTTTCCAATATCAATAGCCTATTTCTTGGGGGAATGTTGTCAATGTCATCAACAACCATCATCATCAAGGCATTTACCGATATGAATCTTCGCCACAAAAAGTTTGCCTCAATGGTATTTGCTGTGTTGATTGTCGAAGACCTTTTTGCAGTGTTGATGATGGTGATTCTATCGTCAATCGCAGTCAACAATAGTGTAGAAGGAGGCGAAATGCTTTATAGTGTGGGCAAACTCGCATTTTTCCTTATAATATGGTTTTTGGTGGGAGTATATGTGCTTCCGTCGGCATTTA
Source organism: Muribaculaceae bacterium (assembly GCA_045531405.1). Taxonomy (GTDB): domain Bacteria; phylum Bacteroidota; class Bacteroidia; order Bacteroidales; family Muribaculaceae; genus RGIG4079. The sequence continues at coordinate 3,292 of JAZSDX010000002.1, forward strand.
ACGCTGCACGTCGATTCTTAAATAGTGAAACTTTGCTCGTTGTGGCAATGGGGCTGTGCTTAGGAATGGCTGTATTTTCGGTATATTGTGGATTTTCGTTGGCTCTTGGTGCCTTTGTGATGGGATCAATTCTTGCCGGCACAAGTTATGCCGAACGCATTGAGCATGTGGTAGCTCCGGTAAAAGATCTATTTGGAGCAGTATTTTTTATCTCGGTGGGAATGATGGTGCAACCTCAAGTTATATTTGATTATTGGTCGCCAATTCTTATCTTATCTTGTGTGGTAATAGTGGGGATGATTATTTTTGGTACGTTTGGAATGCTTGTAACCGGGCAAACTCTTAAGGTGGCAATGCAATCGGGTTTCTCATTAACTCAAATTGGGGAATTTGCTTTCATTATAGCTTCATTGGGGATGTCGCTCGGAGTGCTTGATGATACAATTTATCCAATTGTAGTGGCAGTGTCGGTGATAACAACATTTACCACCCCTTATTTTATAAAAATGGCCGAACCGGCATATAATATAGTGGAGCGCATTCTTCCAAAAAAACTTCATTTTCTCATTGATAGATACACTTCGCAAGCATCAACCGAGAGCGAAAATACATCGTTGTGGTCATCACTGTTACGTCGCTATCTATGGCGAGTGGTGCTTTATTCGATTGTGCTAATAGCCATAGAGGTAGTGTCGGCACATTTCTTGCTCCCATGGTTGGAAGAAATGCTTCCGACATGGTATAAATTAGCAGGCAGTGTTATAACTCTTGTTGTTATGTCGCCATTCTTGATGGCATTGTCAATTCCGGTGTCGAAAAAGGTTGAACGTCAACGATTGAAGGAAGCAAATGCTCATTTTGATGTGCCACTTATTGTAATGTCATTGTTTAGAATGGCATTAGCGGCTGGTTTTGTAGTATATACCTTGACTTCAATATATAATATTGTGATAGGTTTGTTCTTTGGTGTGTTAATATTTATATTACTCATCATTTTGTTTTCAAAACGATTAACCAACCGTTTGCACAATATAGAAACAAAATTTCTTGATAACCTCAATGAACGAGAATTGCGCCGCAGTGGTAAAAATAACAATCTTGTAAGTGACCTTCACCTCGCTTATATGCATGTTGGTACAGGTTGTGAGTTTGTGGGGGAACGATTGGCCGATTCCAATCTTCGCAAACGCTATGGTGTAAATATTGCAAGTATTCAACGTGGTGCAATATCAATACCCATTCCCAATGGTGACAATCGCATTTTTCCCGGAGATGTGCTTGGTGTTATAGGTAGTGACGAACAAATACAAAAGTTGTTGCCGGTAGTCGAGGCTGAAAAAGAATATAAAAGTGAGAATGTCAATGCCACAGATTTCAAACTTACAAATGTGCAACTTGGCGATAGCTCGCCATTGCTTGGACATACCTCGGCATCGGCAAGTTTGCGCAAAAAATATACCTCATTGGTCGTTGCCATTCAGCGAGGTAATGAATTTCTCAAACCTAATGGAGAGGTCGTGTTCCAACCACAAGATATTGTGTGGCTTGTAGGTGATCCCAAAGTTATTGCTCAATTAAAGTAATGAGATTGATAGGTTGTGTTTCATTTATGAGTGTTGCTCTATCATTTCATCGGGAATGTAATTGCGATTTGAGGTTGTACCTATTACTTCATCCCATTTCATCGGTGAGATGCCTCCTCCGGGTCGTTTGACGGTGATGTTCGCTTCGGTAAAAATATCTCCTTTTTTTATGTGTGTGGCAGCAACAATGCTTTTGCGTGCAATAGTGATATTTTTCTTTTCTGAGTCAGAAATTTGTTTCACTCCATTGCCTAATGATAACTCTATGTGGCGAATGGCATCGACCATCTCTTTGAGTTGTTGAGGCTCAAGTGATGCTTTGTGATCGGGGCCCGGTAAATTGTTGTCGAGCGTGAAGTGTTTTTCAATGACAGTTGCTCCAAGTGCCACGGCTGCAATAGGGACTTCAATGCCACGAGTGTGGTCGCTATATCCAACGGGAACGTTAAATTTATTGGCAATATCGTGCATGGCGCGAAGGTTGACATCGCTCCATGGTGTGGGGTATTCGGTGTTGCAATGTAATAAAGTGATGTTTTGGCGAGGGGTGCCGTTGGAGATAAGGACATTAAGTGCTGCTTCAATATCTTCGATGGTGCACATGCCGGTTGACATTATCACTTTATTCCCCATTTTAGCAATTTTACGCAAATATGGTAGGTTGGTAATTTCGCCCGAAGGGATTTTCCACAAATCAAGGTTGAGCGATGATAAGAAATCGATGCTTTCAAGGTCAAAAGCTGTAGAAAGGAATTTCACACCACAATGGTTGCAATGCTCAATGAGTTTAATATGATCATTGGGCGACAACTCAAGCTGTTGCAACATTTTTAGCTGAGAGTCTTCGCCAGATGTTGAGGCTTTTTGATAATCGGCTTTGGGGGCGTGGCGAGAGACAAGTTTTTCAGATTTGAATGTTTGAAACTTTACATAATCCACACCTGCTTCGGCGGCTTTTTCGATAAGTCGCATTGCCATTTCGAGGCTACCATTGTGGTTGACACCTGCTTCGGCTATGATAAGGGTTTTGCTCATTTTGTTTTTATTTTAAGAATGGCTGGATTGCCCGAATAAATACCCTTTACACGGAATGATTTACGCACTAATGACCCGGCTCCAATCACACAGCCATCGCAAATAGATGTGCCGTTTGCCATGACCGATTGGCTACCGAGGAATACGTCGTTACCCACAACACATCCTCCGTTTACCATTGCTCCGGTAGAGATGTGGCAGTAATCGCCCACAGTGGCATCATGTTCAATATTGCTGTAGGTGTTGATGATGCACCCATTGCCAATTTTTACGTCGGCATTGACCATGGCAAAGTGCATAACAACCGTTCCCTCGCCAATTGTTGCACGTTTTGATACATAGGCTGTCGAAGCTATGAGGGTGGCGAGTTGCCCACCTGCCTCTCTGACTTTATCGTGGAGGCGTTTGCGTAATGATGAATCTTTTATGCTGCCAACAGTTACGATAAATGAGGCTGAATCGGCATATTTAGGCATGTCATCATCGCACCCGATTACTTTATATCCTAAAATCTCATTTCCCACTTCGCTTGGGTGGTCGAGGATACCTATAATGTTATAACCACACGACTCGGCTACCTCGATAACCGATTTGCAGTGTCCTCCACCTCCTACGAGAATCAGATTTTTATTCATAAAAATGGTATGTGTTTATACGTTATAGATGTTAGATTTATACTTTTTGAGATTATCTTCACATGTGAACCATTTAATGGTTTCTTCTAATCCACGACGAATGTCATATTGAGGTTCAAAGCCTGTGAGACCTTTGATTTTTGCGTTATCGCCCCAAAGACGGAATACTTCGGAGTTTTTAGGTCGAAGGCGTTGAGTGTCTTCAATAAATTTCACATCTTTGCCCATGATGTCGGCAATGAGATTTAGAGTATCACGCATAGAGATTTCGTAGTTGCTACACACATTTACTTCTTGACCTATTGCTTCATCGCAATCGGCAAGTTGTATAAATCCACGGCATGTATCGGTAACATAGTTGAAATCGCGAGTGGGAGTGAGGTCCCCAAGTTTTATCTCGGTAGCACCATTGGCAATTTGAGTGATGATTGTGGGAATGATTGCACGAGCACTTTGGCGAGGCCCGTAGGTGTTGAACGGACGAACTATTACCACCGGCAATTCAAATGCATTATAAAAACTCATCGCCATGGCATCGGCTCCTATTTTAGTCGCTGAATAGGGCGATTGAGGTTGCTTGGGGTGATTCTCGTCAATGGGTACATATTTTGCTGTGCCATATACTTCTGACGTAGATGTTACGAGCACTCGGCGCACACCATTTTCTTTTGCAGCTTGACAAATGTTGAGTGTGCCTTTTACGTTGGTGTCAACGTAACTGTCGGGGGCAATGTAAGAATATGGTATGGCAATAAGTGCAGCTAAATGGAATATTGTATCCACATCGCGCGAAATGTGTTTGCAATAGTGAGGGTCGCGCACATCACCGGTAACTACTTCGAGGTTAGGATGATTGATGCCCTCAAGCCACCCCCAATTGTTAAATGAATTGTATTGAGAAAGTGCGCGTACTTTGTAGCCTTCATTAAGCAACATTTCAGTCAAGTGTGACCCGATAAAACCATCGGCACCGGTGACAAGCATTGTTTTATTTTTGTCCATTGTATATTTAGTTTTTAGAATTATCAATAATTGTTATCCCCACTTTTTGAATTTGAAAATATATTTATTGCCGTCTTCGCTATTATATAACAGAATCATATTATCTCCATTAAGAGTTATAATTGATAGAGTTGATGTGGTTGATTTAGGAAGATAAGTTTCGGGCAATGGTGAATATTTAGTTGATCCCATGTTGGGGTTGTAATCGTCGGTGTGAGTGAAATTCAATAATAATTTAGTTTCATCATCGGCAAAACTCCATGAACCCCATGTCTCAAGACGATCGTGGGTGATGTCATTTGCTCTTATCATTGAGATTATAGATGCTTGAAATTTCCACAATATGTTGTTTTGATATGTTGTGTCATTTTCTCCGTTAATGGTTATTGATTCAAGTTTCCAAGTGCCAAAAATGTCGCCAATGTCACCATTATTATGGGTGCAAGCGTTGAATGATAATGCAATAATAATTAATGCTATGATGTGTGAGATTGTTTTCATTTTTTGCCGATATTTAAGAGTCCGTTATAACTTACGGTTACACATGAACCAAAATTATCTCCATACATTGAGCCTTGGTCAAAAGCCACTTGCGCTTTGAATGATAAGCCTTTGATGGTTGGAGGATTGTAATTTACTTCAGCCATGAATGATGTGTTTTCAACAGCTGATACCCGAGGAATGCGACCATCTCCCCAAGCTTTTCGATAGCCTCCAAGAATGCGATAGTCAACGGCATTGCTGACATTCCCCTCTATACCTAAATGAAAGCCTTTTACAAGGTTGTCAACAATCATAGGATAACCATCGATATTGTATATCATAGAGCGCAAAACAGGAGTGCCAATATTCATTCCATAATGAGAGTAGGAGTTATAGAATGCGTTGTTGTAATATTCATCACCTCCGGTTGCTTGGTCGGTGATAGTTGTTCCCGGAGAATCATTGGGAGCCCAATGCAGAGGTCCTGATTGGTTGGTAAAATCAAGGTATTCAATCACAGCGCCATTAATCCAGCCTTTTTCGGCGCGTTTGTATTCCAACCCCCAAATACCATCAAATCCGTTCATTTTGCCAATTCCAGATCCGTCTTCCCAAGGCCATTGGAAATATGCTTTAATCTCGTCGTCGTTTTTGAGACGGTAGCGAGCCATAAAGTCCCAACTTCCTAAGTGATTTCCGGCAACAAAACCTTCTTTGTCGCTAAGCTTGGGAATAAATATTTCAAACATATCTCTAAGATTGGCTGTGCGATAAGTGGTATCAATGCATATCCCCTCGCGATAAGATTCGGTATATCCACCAAATTGCGCAGCAGCTTGAGCTCCGATTGTTACTGAAAATCGCTCGCTTGGTTTAGTGTGGAAGTAAAGACGTTTGTAGGAATACCAAGTGTTTTGTGCAATGTGGCTATTGTAGTGATTAAAATGGTTTCTTACCCATTTGCTGTCGGTAACTTTGCCATATGATATTTCTCCTGAGATTTGTACCCAACCATTTGTGAATGGAATGTTTTGAGGATCGATAAATCCGGCACGCAATTCGGGAATAGGTCGAGAATTGCCACTTTCAACCAAGTCCCCACTTGATAATTTATTATTAAGTAACTTGGATTCATGTTCTTTTAGTCCAGCAGTGATGAATACTCCACGATATTTTATTTCTCCATAGAGTTGTTGTAGCCAAATGTAAGCAGGCTTTTCACTATGAGAGACAAATTGGTTGATAGTAAAGTCGTAGCGAAGATAATCAACACTTGAGCTATATCCCGAAACAAAGTCAACTCCAAATCCGTAGCTAAAACGAGTGTCGGTTGATATGGGTTTCCATGCACCAAGACGCAAGAGGGAATTTTCACATTGTGTAATGATACCATGGCTTAGTGAAGATATATAATAAGGGGCAAAGTCATTATTGCCGATTGTGCCAATAACTGTGGCTCTATAGTTAATTGGTACCTCTGCACGAGCTCCGGCAGTGATACACAGCATAGAAATGATAGCTATAGCACGTAACTGTGAAATGATATTCATATTTATTGGATAATAATACGATATGGGTTATAGAGTGTAAAGTTAATAATAAAAATTTGAGCATCATAATTTGTAAATAAAAAAGGTAACAAACATCACGTTTATTACCATTCATACTCTCTTATCTTTTATGTTTATGAATACTATCTAAATAAATTAAAAATACAAATAAGTAAATCATAGACAATCCAAATATCCATAAACAAAAGTTAGATTAAGATATATCATTAAGAATAAACTTAATGATAATACAAAATTATATTTTTTATAGGAATAAACAAATGTTGGGGAGGTGAAATATTTGTTAAAAGAAGAAGCCGTTTTGTGATTATGCATTTTGAGATGGCATCTTCTTTCTAAATCGATGCAAAAAATAATCTATTGCATCTTTTTGTATTTGGGAATGAAGTATGTGATTTACAGTGAGATATGTAATAAGCCCGGTTAATCCTTGTGTAATTAATAAAATCAATACGTTATCAAATAGATATGATAATAAATGCATTGGAATCATAATGATAACGACCTGAATAAAATATGGGGTTAAGTCGGCAAGGTAGTTCCATATTGTGCGATTAGAGAGTGGAGCAGTTACAATCATTGTTGCTATCCAACATATTGCTGAAGCTATAACTTGTCCCCATAGTAATATTTTGACACCATATACAGGGTCATTAGGGGTAGTCATAGCAATAATAGGTAATGTTGCGATAAGTGCAACGATTGCTATGCCATCGCGAACAAGTTCGAGAGATACAACTAAGCGAGCTTTGCCCAATGATATGATATAATTGTTGTAGAGTGAATTTAATACTGTAAAAACTCCTCGAAGTAACAACAACTGAAACAATATAATCGAGGGGTCCCATTTGGTGCCAAAAAGCAAATGGAATATTGGTGTTGACATTACAAAGAGGAAGCCGATGGCAGGAAGTAGTAAATAGCCTGTAAATCTATTCATCTTAGTCGTAGTGCGAGAAAAACGCTCGGGATCATCTTGTACTTGAGAAAGAACCGGAAGAAACGAAGATGTGAGAATTTGGGATATAGACATTATGCCCATTTTGCTCCATTTGTCAGATTGGGTATAATATCCCAAACTCACTAAACCTACTCTGTTGCCGATGAAAAATGAATAAATGTTTTGGAATAAAGTGTTTAGAAACGATGTTACCATCATCCCTGAACCAACATTGAAAAATGATTTCAATGCTTTCCATGAGAACGCTAATGATGGGAGCCAATTGCTTGTAATCCATAAAATAAATGATTTTATAGATGCGAGAGTTATTGTTTGCCACACGATAGCCCAAGCTCCATTACCGGTCAATGCAAGTATGATTCCTACAGCTCCACTAATAATGAGAGCGATGGTATTGGATACTGCGACCATTTTTACATCCATCTTTTTCATTAGTCTATTGGTTTGGACAATGGCTGTTGCATTGATGATAAAAGATAGGAACATTACTCGAGATAGGGAAATAATGCGAGGGTCGTTTTTGAAGCACCACGCAATTAATGGCGCACAAAACCATAAAATGATATATATTAATGTCGCCATCCCTATGTTAAACCATAAAATGGTGCTGTAGTCAAGTTGTGTAGGTTTTTTGCGTTGAATTAGTGCATAAGAAAAACCACTATCAACAAATAAAGATGCAAATGCTTGAAACACCAATGTAGCTCCTACCAATCCAAAATCTTCTTGCGATAGCACTCTTGCAAGTACAATGCCGGTAACTGCATACAGCACTTGTGAAGATACGCGATCAACGACGTTCCATTTGATGGTACGTGCAGTGCGAAGTTTTAAATCGGAAGTATCGCTCATAAGTTAATGAGATTGAGTTATTCTTCGTTGTCAAGTGGAATGACCTTAACCCCTACAAAGCGTTTCTTTATAGTTGAAGGTTGACCTTTATAATATATCTTGCCCGACGAAACACCTACAATATTAAGTGTATTTAATGCTTGACAACCGATAGTGCCGGTGCCTAACATTACACATTTGGTGTCATTTGAGATTAATTCATCTGCTTGAATAGTGCCGGAACCGGTGCAACTGAGTTTGGAACTTGTCGTTTTTCCATATAGAATTAGTTGCCCATTGCCTGTGTCTATTGACCCATCGATATGTGTGGCGTCGATGTCTTTGACAATGAGACGCCCATTGCCTATTACTCGAGCTTTGAATTGTGGTGTAGGAGCAACGCTTATGACTCTCACCGTTGAATCTCCACAATTCTCTACTTTTGTGAGAAATTTGGAATAAACAGTAACAGTTGGAATATTATCATAATCAATGCCATCGGTTGCTATTTGCATTTCAAGGCGCCCTTTTGAATTGCTAAACATTAGTATAGATGCCATTTTGTCATCGGCTATAAATACTGCACGACCTGCTGAATCGGTATTGCACACATAATTTACATTAATGCCTTCAATTACTTTTAATTCGGAAAAATCTTTGATGTCAAGTTCGTAGCGAGAAACCTCTTGAGCAGATGTGGCAAATATTGAAAAGGTTAAGAGTAAGATTGAAAAAAGATGTTTCATAATATATGTTTTCAGATGAAATTAATCATTTTTTGGTTTTAATATAACCTGAACTATTGCTTTGGCTACTTATAATTGTTTTGTGTGATAGTTCTGACGCATCTATGTTTCCGGCATTGTTTGATGTAAGGGTTAATTCGTTAGTTTTCCCTTTTAATGAGAAACTACCATTGCCGTTGGTAATGAATGATGCTTTGCGCACAAGAATATCGTCAAACGCAACATTGGTATTGCTATTGAGAATAAATGTACCATTAAATGCTTTTATGCTTTTGAATTTTAATTCTCCATTGCCATTGTTTAACATAGATAGACGACGAGCCTTAACCTCTTTGGTTAAGATGCTACCGGGACCGTTGTTTACGATGCTTAAAAAATGAGATTGTAGGTTGCCTATTTTTATTGCACCATTGGCATTTTGAATTATATGAAAGCGTTTTAGACGAGGCGTTTCTTTTATGAGGATGTTGCCACTGCCATTCATGATGACAGCTTTGAGTGAGTCGTTACAAAATACGACAATGCGCGAAGCCACCATGTCACGTTGGTTGTCGCCATTTATGATTAATCGGTTGCTATCGTTGTGACAAATAATGCGTTTATCGGTGTTTTCAGTGGTGTTATATACAATGTAACGATGTAGCTCGGGTTTGAATTGACATTCTACGGTAATATCTCCATTTACCAATATTTCATCAAAAATTTGAGCAGCCACAAGTGTAACTCTATTGTCGGCATCAATCTTATCTTGCGCGTTTATTGAAAAAAGAGATAAAGAGAAAACCCAAAGCAATGAAGTAATAAAGCGTTTCATAGTTAATCTTGTTTTATTTCAGGGTTGAGAGGTTTTATGTTGGGTATAATTTCGGTTTCTACGCGATGAAGAATCGCATCAAGTTCGGCGAAATTGTCGGCACGAAGCATTGCGATGCGAGTGTCACGGAAAAACGGAATACCTTTGAATAGGGGAGATGCTGCCAAATGACGTCGAATGTGGAGAATGCCACGATACTCGTCAATGCGGTTAATACTTTCAGTAATTTGTCGGCGCAAGATTTTGAATTTTTCGGCAAGAGATAGTTCTTCGCCACGCTTGCCGGTCAATAGCATCTGCTTCATGTCATGGAAAATCCAAGGTGCACCAATTGAGGCACGCCCCACCATCACACCATCTACACCATAGCGATCAAAAGCTTCAACAACTTGCTCGGGAGTTGTGATGTCGCCATTTCCAATAAGAGGGATTGTCAATCGGGGATTTTCTTTTACTCGAGCAATCATTTCCCAATCTGCACTGCTGGTGTACATTTGCGAGCGTGTGCGCCCATGTACGGTCAATGCTTTGATGCCGCAATCTTGCAATTGTTCGGCAAGTTCTACGATGATTTTGCTATTGTGATCCCATCCAAGTCGAGTTTTTACCGTTACCGGAATCTTAACGGCATCGACTACGGCACGAGTAATTTTAAGCATCTTGGGAATATCACGCAACATCCCTGCACCGGCACCTTTGCCTGCCACTTTTTTTACCGGGCACCCAAAGTTGATATCGAGAATATCGGGATTAGCCTCCTCGACAATCTTTGCCGCTTCAACCATAGCATCAATCTCACGACCATAGATTTGTATAGCCGTAGGGCGTTCGCCCGGGTCGATATTGAGTTTGCGTGTTGTTGAATTTATATTGCGGATAAGAGCTTCGGCCGATACAAATTCGGTATATACCATATCAGCCCCAAGCTCTTTGCATATCAAGCGGAACGAAAGGTCGGTAACATCTTCCATAGGAGCCAACATTACCGGACGATTACCCAAGTCTATATCTCCGATTTTCATATAGTATCACTAATATAACCACGAAGATACTAAATTTATAGCGTTATATCACGATTTTAAGTTTTTTTGGATAAAAAATGAGTATATTATGCTATTTCTTTGCATTAAAATATGTTTAACATATAGCATAAAATCGTTTTATCAAAAACGAAAAAATAAGAGAAAACACATCTTATGTTGGAAAAATGTGAGTATTTGCACAAAAGTCGTTGAAAAAATGTGTATATTTGCACAAAAGTAGTTGGAAAAATGTGAATAGTATGGAAATTAATAGAGAAATACTTTTAAAATTAAGTGCTTGGAAAGAAAATGAAAATCGCAAACCTTTAATAATCCAAGGAGCTCGTCAAATTGGAAAGACATGGGTGATGTTAAAGTTCGGGGAGTTAGAGTATGAACATGTAGCATATTTTAATTTTGATTCCTCGGAGGAACTATGTAAAGAGTTTGAAAAAACAAAAGATCCAAATCGATTGATTAGTATTTTGGAGTTATATACAAATGTGCCAATAAAACCACATTCAACACTTATAATTTTTGATGAAATACAACAAAGCAATAAGGCATTAAATAGCCTAAAATATTTTTGTGAGGAAGCTTCCGATTATCATGTTATAGCAGCTGGATCTTTGCTTGGAGTCTCATTGTCGAAAGGAGATTCTTTCCCTGTCGGAAAAGTTGAGTTTTTGAACATGTATCCAATTACATTTAATGAGTTTTTGCGCTATGATAACCCTAAAATTTGGGACTATTTAAATTCTATATCAAGCATAGAAAATCTTCCTGAAATTGTATTTAATAGAGTATTGGAATCGTTTAGGCGATATGAGATGAGTGGAGGAATGCCCGCGGCTACGGTTGCCATGTTAGATGGAGAAGGAATTGAAGAAGTTGAAACTATATTAAGTGGAATTTTAACTTCTTACACTCTCGATTTCTCGAAACATGCACCAACCTATGACATACCTCGAATAAATGCAATATGGAAATCAATACCATCACAACTCGCACGAGAAAATCGCAAATTTATTTACAAATTGGTGAAAGATGGAGCTCGTGCACGAGAATATGAAAATGGATTATTATGGTTAGAACAAGCAGGAATTATTCAAAAGATATATTGCATGACAAAACCAGGGTTGCCGTTGTGTGCTTATGATGATATTTCAGCATTTAAAATTTATCTAAGCGACATGGGGTTGTTGAGGAAATTAGCTTCTTTGCCTGTTTCTGTTTTTGTTGAGAATAATCCATTATATGTTGAGTTTAAGGGTGCTTTAACTGAAAACGCAGTCTTACAATCAATAGTTCCTAAATTTGAGGTAAAACCACGATATTGGGTATCTTCTGGGATTGCAGAAATTGATTTTGTAATTCAGTATAAAGATAAAATTATCCCTATCGAGGTTAAAGCGAGTAATAATTTGTCGGGAAAAAGTCTGGCGGTATATAAAAACAAGTATAATCCCGAATTCGCGATTCGTTATTCAATGGCAAATCTATCAATAAAAGATGATATAATAAATATCCCTATATTTTTAGCCGATTGGACAAAACAAATATTAGATTTAACACAAGATTCATAATATAAAAAGTAACCCCACAAAGCAATTGCGATGTGGGGTTACTTTTTATATTATGTTCTAATTAGTTAATGCAGTGCGACTGCCTGGTTCTTCAGCCCAAATCATAGGCTTTTGTAGCCATTTATAATTTTTATATGCTCCGAGACGAATAAGTTCTTCACTGTTGTAAATTTCATCACATTGAGGGTCATAGTTGATTCGTTGTATCCAATTATTTTCTTGTTCTTCTTCAGTTAATCCATCCACCCAGTATGGTAAATATAAGTTATGAGGTCGGCGTAGAGTTGGATAAACTATTTCTTTATTTATGCCAATGCCAACACCATTAAGATTATTGCTATAATGATAGCGACGCATGTCAGTCCATTGTTCGGGTTGCATATATAAAGCAATATATTTTTGCATCATTAAATCAGAGAGAGAATATTCAGCTTCATTAAAGAACCATCGGTTGTTGCCAAATGTAGAGCATGCTCTCGCTGTTGTCGTAGAGGTTTCTCCATTAGCATTTACGTATTCAATTGTCGTATTTTCATTGTTTAGAAACGCTCCAATATATGATTCAAATCTTGCAATGTTAGCATTGTTTGTTGCTTCATCAACGCGTTCGGTTGCAAATGTTGAACTTGGATAAATATTATTATTTTTCCAAAGGTAGAAATCAAGATGACGTTGTATGTTATATTGAGTTGCTTCTTTGGCAAGTTGGCACGCTTTAGCTTTTTCGCCTAACCAATAATATGCTTCAGCTTGAATAAAATATAATTCCTCCATAATAAACAATGGATTGTAAGTGTTTATTGCACCAGCAAATGCGCCACAATAAAGATTTGGGAATGTCGAACGAGGGAAAGAAGAACTTGCTCCAATATTATTTTCAAGGTATCGATACATTGTGGTTACAGTTGTATCTGACTCTGAAATAGGACCTTCAGCGGGTTGCATTAAGAGCATTATGCGAGGGTCGTTTGCATATCCATTTCGACGGTCATATGTGCCACGTTTTCGTTCATCATCTTGATAACTGATGCCTAAACAATCTTCCATAAAGAATTTTGAAGGAACGACATCTGTGCCTAAACGATTCTGACGAGATTCCCAAATATTAACTTTGGGTTCGCCTTCACTCCAAGGAGAATAATCGTTTACGTTTAATACATAAGGCCGTTGTAACTCACCAGAGAAATAATAGCGAGGTTCAGAACCAAACCAAGAGCCATAAATATTGTCGCTTGAACGCCATGCATCAATAGCCTTTTGCGCAGTCTCTATTATTTGGTTACAAATTGCTGCACTTGTATCAATGTTAGGAATGTTACGAAGCAATAGACGGGCTTTAACGGCATAAACAAGTCCTTTCCAACTATTGAGATTGCCACTATATATATTGTCAAAATCTTTGTGTATTAATAGATTATCGGGACTATTACCTATAAGAGGATCTTCAATCATTGCGATAAGTGAATCGGCCTCGGCTAACATCCATTTGTATATATCTTCTTGAGTTTCAAATCTGGCTTTATAACCTCTTATATAACTATCGCCTAAACTTGTCCACATATAGTCTGCCATACATTTGAATCGTTCATTTGATGGCATATCTCCAAATTGGTCGGTTGTCATTTGGGTGGTTAATAATCTCATTGCTCTTGCAATAATCTCGTAGTTTGGAGATTCTAATTCTTGTGATATCCTAATTAATTTGTGAACAGTAGTGCCTAAATCATGATAATGACGACGCCATTGTGGGTGGCGATTTACATTCAAAAAATCCCATCCTTGTTTGTAGGGGTATGAACCTGTTTGAGAATTACTTGTAGTAGTTAAACATTGAGATAAGTAAATGTTATAATCGGCATAGTCATAAACCAATTGTTGGGTATAAAAAGTTGCGTTAGACATTAAATCTTTAGCCACATCGGTTGCATCTTCTATGTGATCTCCTCCTTTGACAGGTCTTATTGGTAACGCATTTGTCCGTAATCCAACGATGTTTTCTAATGCCAAATCAGGACGATCTTTTGTGATATGTAATTGATAAGAACGCACATTATTAAATGGGATGTATTCAAAAGGTTCATAGAAGCAATAAGTCCCCGATTGTAGAGTAATTTCATTTGAACCGGCTATGCTTGGGATGAAAATACTATTATAGTTTGGACCAGTAACTTGATATCCTTCCACTCCTTTATATGTAATCCATTGCCAACTACATTTTTCAATTAATTCCACAATTTCAAGGTGGGTAGGCATTCTCCAACTTCCGCTTAATTGTTTGCGAGCTGCATCATATTGAGTGCCACTAATGTTGTAGCCAATATAAGAGAATATGCTATCCGAATTATAAAATTTATAGTTTTGGGGTGTGGGATTTTCAATGGTCTCGATTTCTCCCCAACGATATAAATTTCCAAGATTTTCTGGAGTATTTGCCCCTAAATTCCAACCAGCCCAGTTTACTGATAACCCAAGGTCAACTTCTTGACAAACAGCAACTCCATAGTCACTCGTTTTTATTCGAGGAGTAACAAATGTAATACTATCAATTGATTCTATGGATAATTGATAAGTAGTATCTTTTTTGTGAATTAGTTGTGTTATATATCCATTTTTCGTTGTACCAAATATATCAATATTTGATAGAGAAATGCTATCAATATCATTATCACAAAATGAATATAACTTATTAGAATTGAAATGTATATATGTTGATTTATTAGCTGCAATAGCAATGAGTGTAATTGAAAATATAGCTATAAAGCTGAACAATAACTTTTTCATCGAGATATAGATATTTTAGTTGATACTCCGTTAACGCTCACAATGTATATGCCATTATTAAGGCTGTTGAAATATAGAATATAATAATCTTCAATTGAGTTTTCGCAGTTTATTAAGCGACCATCAATGCTATAAATAGAAATATTACTATTTGTTGGTAGCCCTGTTATAATAAGAGCATCTTCTTTTTGATTGAATGAAATATTGTCATTGATGATATTTGCGACATTAGCACCTTCGTTATAAATTAATCGAGCAACGTTGTTGCGATCGAATTCTGTAGTTGATTCGGTTGTTGAAATAATTAATTTATTATTAGAATATGTAATAGTAGGATTCTCTCCTTTAAATGTAATTACAGATGCAGTCCCATCTCTCATTGTTAAAGTTATGCCGTTATATTCTTGAGCAAAAACAACATTAGCAATGGTCATGAATAAAAGTAAGATTTTTGTTCTCATAATAAAAATAAGAGCCTAAATTGTTAGTTTGCAATTTAGTTATTTATGGCTCATTAAAACAACTAAACTGCGATTTTCTACAAAGGTTGGAATTAGAATAGAGAAAAAAAAATATGTCTCTTACTGAAAAAAGTTGTCAGATTTTGAGGTCAAAAACTCAAGATCAATGGAAAGACAACCGTATCAGAGGTACGAGGAATCGTACAAACTCAAGGTAGTGAACTACTACTTTGAGCACGGAGAGGATCGAAAATCGACTCTCGAGGAGTTCGGAATCGACCATGCCAATCTACGAGACTGGCTTCGTCGTTATCCACGTAAGGGAAAAGTAGTATCTTTGCTGTCACAAATAGAAAAAGAGATGGCAAAGAGTTACAAACAATTGCCTGTTGACGCAGTGTCGGCACAAGTCGAGTACGAGCGGCTGCAACGCGAGCTTGAGCTTGAAAAGCTCAAAACGAAGGCTCTTGAAACCATGATTGACATTGCCGAGAGCGACCTCAAAGTGCCAATCAGAAAAAAATCTGGTGCCAAACAGTGAATGCGCTTCGCACAATGTTTCCCTACGAAAGCATGGAGACATTGTGCGCATTGTTTGGCAAAAGTCGTCAAGCGTATTACAAATGGCGTCCATCAGACTTTGCTCAAGCTGCGATGGAGGACATCATAATAGAAGAGGTCAAGAAGATAAGAGAGACGGCCCCCGGTATAGGCTCATACACTCTTTATCCTCTGCTACTCAATATTTTCGGCAAGGAAAATATGATAGGTAGGGATAGGTTTTATACCCTTATGAAGGAGAGGGGGCTTCAACTGAAAAAACGACGTACATACAGAACAACCAACTCTTGGCACCATTTTCACAAGTGGAAGAATCTAGTTAAGGATTTTATTCCAACATCACCGAACCAGCTTTGGGTCAGTGATATAACCTATATAAAACTAATGAATGGTGTCGTTTATCTGCATCTGATAAGTGATGCGTACTCTCGGAAAATCCTTGGATGGATCGTAGCTCAGTCGCTTGAGGCCAGGCACACTCTTGAGGCCTTTAATATGGCAGCGAAAAACGCAGCTGAATATGGTGTAGATTTTAGCACGCTGATTCATCACAGCGACCGTGGCGTCCAATACTGCTGCAACCTGTATGTGAGTCGTCTCCAGGACTTGGGCATAAATATTTCCATGACTGAGGAATATAAACCGACCGACAATGCTAAGGCCGAACGTGTAAACGGCATTATAAAGCAGCTGTTTATCGACGGACAGGAATTCAGTGAGATATCTGATGTTTACTATACGCTATCACGTGGAATCCCATTCTACAACGATGTACGGCCCCACAGCAGCATCAGCCACGAAACGCCCTCTCGGGTTCACGACGGACTAGTAAACGACCCCAAACAGCTTTGGAAGAGCCGTCGAAGGGACGGATATGTTCATGCAGAAATGATGTCGGCTGCTGCGGGGGATTAAATAAGGAATTCCCTCAACTCTGGAGGCTCTGCGTAGCCTCCAGAGTTGGCAGTGTCAACCAAAACAACTACCTTTGTAAACCTAATCAGTAAATTGTAAACTTAACCGACCTTTATCTGACAACCTTTTTTAGGAAATGACATCCCATCTTTATGTTTTAACTATAAATTTACACATCAAAACAAACTTTAACAAATAGGGGGTAAAGCAACCTATTTTGTATAAATTTGCAGTTAAATTTCTCAGAGAGATACACTTTTTACACAAATTTATAGTTATGAAAGTTGAAAAAATGTTTTTGCGTGCTATGCAAATTTGCATGGTCTTAGCAATATTTTGCGTATTTTATGCATGCAGTGAAGAAAATGTTACTCACGAGCCTGAACCTCCAACAGAAGACCCTGTTCCGGCAGGTAATGCCGGTGAAGTTGAGTTTGACATCACCAACAATAATAGCGAAGGTGGTAACAACGGTGAAGGCTCAGGAAGTGGCACAACCCCTGAAGACCCTGCAGTTGCCACTGCTGAAGAGTGTGTAGATATGATTATTAGTGCCAAAAGTTCTTACAACGATCCCAATGGAACTACATTCACTTGTGAACCTAAAGCAACAATTACATTGTCGGTTGATTTAGACACCGTGTATGCAAAAGACATTGAAACACTGACGAAAGTTATTGGGACACCCAAAGTCACTACCGGAAACACTGGTACTAATCCCGTTAATTACACAACCAACCAAACATTCAATGTAGGTGGACAAAATGTTACATTTAATCTTGGTTATGAAGTCTATACTCACACTAACAGTAAGAAGCAAAAGATTGAAATGCCATATATTAAAGTAAATAACGCAAACTTTGGTGCATGTACTCCCACTGAAACTGAAGCCAAGTCAAGAAGTACAGAAACTGCGAGTATTCGATTGGCAAATGTTACTGTTGTCCCTGCCCAAAAGGCTATGAGCCGTTCAATAACAGTTACCGATTCAACAACATACGAGGTAACAGTAAGATTTAATCTTGATGTTGAGAGCAAAAACTCTGCTAATGATAGCAAGCAAACATTATCGTTTGAGGTTAAATATATTGCTGTTATAACAGAAACGATAGAGTATGATGGAGCAAAATTGACCTACGAAGTTCAATCTAATGCTTCGCCTCAAAATGGTGTATATGTGGCGAATGACCCTGAAAAACCGTTGGAAATTTTGGTTAAGCAAGAAAGTTCGTTTATGGGAACAGATGGAGTTACTCAAACAGGTAGTGCAACTACCAAAATCACCGCTGTTGCTCCGGATGATGTTTATTTTGCAAACAAAGACGCCATTAGCGAAGATGAAGTTAAAAAACACACGGCAATCACGGTTGAAGAGGAAAACTTGACAGCGCCTCTGCCTTATTATGACTTTGAAGAGGTTAAGTTTGAAGGTTATAATATTAAAAGTTCAAATGTTACTGATACACTTGAGACTTATCACGTTGTTGCGAAATATTCACAGGTTGCAAAACCGGTAAATGTTGAAACAGCGACTGATAAACCGGACGAACTTAAGTTTGCTTATCAAGTTGAGTTTATTGCGAAGGTTAAGATTGAGTTGGTTGATACCAAGTATCGTCAAGCGTATGAATGGTTGCCACCTCATGACAACATTCCATGGCGTTATCATTTTATTGTGTATCGTGATAGAATTTATTCTAACGGCAAAACAGTAACCGATACATTTACTTCTGTTAATCGCATTGTGGAGTATGCTATACATGTTGGAGGTGGATGGTCCAATAACACTAAAGCTCCTTACGAAAAAGATGATCACATGGACCCCAATGCCACAGATACTTTATCTTATTGTGTTTTTGCTTATACTGATGTTGATGCTGACATATCAAAAATAACAGAAACAGAATTACGGGATCCTATAGAGTATGGTTATTCAGATGATTTCGGCACATATGAAAATGATAGAACCGGGCAATATTTTTCTGATTCTAAAACAGATGGTGGATGGTATTATGTTCGAAGCGGCAATTATAGAAGTTTTTATATTTTTTATGAGGGCGTGCTTCGTCTTAATAGTTATCCTTCTATACAAACGTATAATTATTTCTTATATTTAGATGGAAAAATATTTGTGTTTGATAGGGTTGATTTGTCAACTTGTACGTCAGAATGCACTTTGGAAGATGCTGAAAGCGATTTCCGCGGAAAAGTTAAAGTACTAAAACATAAATTTGGTATAGACTGGTTAGGCAAACACTGTAGAGTAGAACTAACAGACACAATATACTAATAATAACCACCGTAGAACGAGCCTAAACATTAAAGTTCAAAACGGTAAAGCACAAAAGGTGAAATTCACCGGCGAAGCACCTTCAATCGAAGGTATGACCAACATCTTCGACGCAAAAGCAAAGAAACTCCCTTCAAAACTCAAACCCGGCGAATACCAAGTGTGGGCTAAGTAAAATAAAAACTTCAATATAACACAAACAGTGAGTCAAAATGAAAATGACTCACTGTTGTTTTTTTATATCTCAACCTAAATATTACTCTAACAACAATTATTTTTGAAAAAGATGCGTTTTCCTATGAATTTTGCCTAACTTTGCCATAATAAACAATCCAATAACATGAAAAAATTACCGTTACTCTTTGTTTTCTCCACTTTATTTTTTGCTTGTATAAACAATACAAACAAAGAAAACACCCCCCTTCTTTCTAATACATATTCTGATATAGTATATTTATTATCTACCACTCCCCATTTTGGTTATAATGATTCTACTTTTGAAGAAATAGAAATTCTACTTTTTGACAGTATCTTAAAAAACAAATCACTATTATCATCTAATCCCATTGATAAATATAACTTTATTGATAGTGCTATTTATAGCTTTAATTTTGAAGAT
>JAZSDX010000036.1:0-3170 GCA_045531405.1 Muribaculaceae bacterium
CTAACAATAGAAACACCTTTACAATCTGTTGATAAAGAAACGATAGAATTACTAATAGGCACATTAGCAATATCATTAAAATCTTCATTTGAGATATGAACTGACTGAATGTCTCTGCTCATAGTTACATTAGTTATTGCATCCGGACCTTTCGATAAATTCAGTTCTTGTGCGTTTACTTGATTGTGTGTAAGACACAACACTAATAAGAAACTCACGATACTTACCAATCGATATGATAAGTTTCTAATTTTTGATTTTGTCATATTTATATTTGTTTAGGATTATTGATCGTTTGTAATAAATATTTTATTTTGCTTAAATGAAAGCAAGCGCACATTGCTTTAGCAATGCACGCTTGTGTATAGTAAACCAAATTACGGGTATTTATGAAATGATTAGACGATGCTGTAGTATGTATGGATGTATGTGGCGAGCCTTTCTCACAACATATAATAGGGTAAATATTTGACATACAATGATTCATGGCAAAAGTGTGATAATTATTCAAAGGTAGTGAAATTTATGGAATAAACAAACATATATAAGAAAAATCATATAATTCAGAAAAGAGATGCACGTTTTTGCTATGAATTGACGTGCTTTGAGGTTGTCAATTTCATATTTCCTAATGCTTAAAGTTTTAATGTAAGTAAAAAAACAGCCCCGCATTTTGTGGTGCGAGGCTGGATTTTTTTATAAGAATGTTGTTTAGTCTTCTTTGATTTGGTAGAATGGGATATCTACTAACTTAATGTGGAACTTCAATGCGCTATAAGGCTTGATTGAACCAGTGTTTTGCTCTCCATAAGCCATCTGGTAGGGTATCACAATTTCGCAACTATCACCTATTCGCATGTCTTCAAGAGCTGCCGACCATCCAAGAATCACATTGTTGCATCTGACGCGATAAAGACTGTCGCCATATGTTGCGGTGTTGCCATAAGATGAATCAAAAGATTCGCCGTTATATAGCCATCCTTTGTATTTTACATCAACAGTGCTTGTATAGAGTGGAGATAAGTTGCCTTCAGTGAGTTTGCGGTCATTGAAGTAGTGAATGAGTATATGTTGACCTGCATACCAACTTGGCTCAAGTTGAGTATAGTACTTTGATCCATCGTCGTTGGTGCGATTTTGTTGCTCGTTAAACCAATTAATATTGGCTTCACGCCAATCGGCATATTCTTCCCAAACATTATTGTCGTCAGAAGAACACCCAATTGCTATCGTGGCAATGATGAAAATCAAAAAGAGAGGTAATTTCTTCATGTCTAATAGTTGTGTTATTATCCCAATTTGCGAAGAAGGGCATTGAGGCTCACATTGTCGTGAATCAATTTGTGAAGATCGGCAATGGCAACGCGAGATTGATTCATAGAGTCGCGTTCACGGAGTGTTACTGTGCCATCTTCGAGTGTTTGGTGGTCAACGGTGATGCAGAATGGAGTACCGATGGCATCTTGACGACGATAACGTTTACCGATAGAGTCTTTTTCTTCGTAGTGTGTAGCGAAGTCAAATTTGAGGTCGTTAACAATCTCGCGAGCTTTTTCGGGGAGACCATCTTTGCGAACCAATGGCATAACCGCGCATTTTACAGGTGCCAATGGTGCTGGCAAGTGAAGCACTACGCGAGTGTCGCCACCTTCAAGTTTTTGTTCTTCGTAA
Source organism: Muribaculaceae bacterium (assembly GCA_045531405.1). Classification (GTDB taxonomy): domain Bacteria; phylum Bacteroidota; class Bacteroidia; order Bacteroidales; family Muribaculaceae; genus RGIG4079. The sequence goes on from JAZSDX010000036.1 coordinate 1,672, forward strand.
GAAGAGCAAAGAACTGAGAGGAACATGCGGTCAACACCGATTGATGTTTCGATAACGTAAGGAACGTATGATTCGTTCAATTCAGGATCGAAATATTTGATGTTTTTGCCTGAATATTTTTCGTGTTGTGAGAGGTCGAAGTTAGTACGAGAGTGGATACCTTCAACTTCTTTGAAACCGAATGGCATTTCAAACTCGATATCGGTAGCAGCATTTGCATAGTGAGCGAGCTTGTCGTGATCGTGATAGCGATATTTGTGATCGCCAAGGCCGAGAGCTTTATGCCATCTCAAACGTGTTTCTTTCCATTTTGCAAACCAATCGAGTTCTTCGCCGGGACGTACAAAGAATTGCATTTCCATTTGTTCAAATTCGCGCATACGGAAGATGAATTGACGAGCCACGATTTCGTTACGGAATGCTTTACCTATTTGTGCGATACCGAAAGGAAGACGCATGCGACCGGTCTTTTGCACGTTGAGGTAGTTTACGAAGATACCTTGAGCAGTTTCGGGACGAAGATATACACCCATTGCACCATCGGCAGTACTTCCCATTTCGGTTTTGAACATAAGGTTGAATTGGCGTACCTCAGTCCAGTTTTTAGTGCCTGAGATAGGACACACGATTTCTTGATCGATGATAATTTGACGCAATTCGTCAAGATTGTTATCATTGAGAGCATTGGCAAAGCGAGCGTGGAGTGCTTCGCGTTTTGCTGCGATTTCTTGGATGCGAGGATTTGTTTCGCGGAAGAGTGCTTCGTCGAAACTTTCGCCAAAGCGTTTACGCGCTTTTGCTACTTCTTTTTCGATTTTGTCGTCCATCTTTGCGAGTTCTTCTTCAATAAGAACGTCGGCACGATAGCGTTTTTTAGAGTCTTTATTGTCAATCAATGGATCATTGAAAGCATCAACGTGACCTGATGCTTTCCAAATAGTGGGGTGCATGAAGATTGCAGAGTCGATACCCACTATGTTGTCGTTGAGCAAAGTCATGGCATCCCACCAATAACGTTTGATATTGTTTTTGAGTTCAACACCATTTTGACCATAGTCGTAAACGGCACCTAACCCATCATAAATTTCACTTGATTGAAAAACAAAACCGTATTCCTTGGCGTGTGAAACGATTTTCTTAAAAACATCTTCTTGTTGAGCCATAATATTTTTAGTAATTATTTATTAGCAATTTATCTTGCAAAGATACGAATTTTCTCCAATACTATTATATAAAATGAGTTAATAGTTGCTCTGTGAGTTTGAAAACCAAATAATTTATGCGTTTGACTAGTCCTAAATAAGCGTTACAAAATTAATAACTTTTTAGTTACACACAAGGGAGCATGCTCCTTTGTGTATAGTTTTTTTATACGTTTTAATTTTTCTCTCTGATTGTCTATGCATTTGTTCGGGTGTTAGATAACCACATGAGTAATGAGGGCGTTGTTTGTTGTAAATCTCAACTACGTCTTTAACAACTGCTTTCATAACATCAAT
>JAZSDX010000073.1:0-10867 GCA_045531405.1 Muribaculaceae bacterium
TTCCGGTGCGCTCTACTTCTTGTACTACTGCCAACTTAAAAGGCATTGAATAATCTCGTTGTGTTCGCTTAACATACTTGTGTTTAGTCTCTTCCATTTTTTGTTACTTTTTACTGTAACGCTATGTCAGGACTAGACAAATCAAATAAATAAGAAGAAGGGAGAGCCAATGCGCACTCCCTTCTTTGGTTTATAATCTGAAACAAGAAATTAAAAATGTGTATTTGTTGATTTTTCGGACTTTGTGGCTTGTTTTTCGGTATTGAAGAAAAAATAATTTGTACTAATTGTATTAATAAAAAATCTTTGATACTTTCGCAACAAATAGACTGAAAGAATTGTTATCACACAAATATGGTAATGCTATGAAATTGAGATTTTACATATTGTTGTGGATGGTGTTGGCTATCCCAATGATGACGGTCTCGGCACAGGTGTCGCTTGATTCGTGTCGGGCAATGGCTTTGCGCAGTAATAAGCAGATGTTAATAAATTCAGCTCGCATTGAATCGGCAAAGTATAAGAAAAGAGAAGCACGAGCAGCATATTTGCCTGCGTTAGATTTTACAGGTGGATATACCTATAATCAGAAGAATGTTTCTGTTTTTGATTCAGATCAACTTTTGCCGGTAAAAACATTCAATCCGGCAACGGGTAGTTATGAGTTTAATATTGCCAAAAATCCCATAACCGGAGATCCAATAAAAACACCCGATGGTCAATATGTGCCTCAAGAAGTGGCATTAATACCCAAAGATGCAATGACCTATGACATTCACAATGTATTTTTTGGAGCTTTGACCTTGACTCAACCTATATATATGGGAGGGAAAATAAAAGCATTGAATAATATTGCCGGTTATGCTGAGCAGTTGGCTGTAGCAAAGCAACAAGATGATGCACAGAATATTATCTATAACGTAGATGTGGCTTATTGGCAAGTTGTTTCACTTGGCGCAAAACTAAAACTTGCCGAGAGTTATGTGGCATTACTTGATACTCTTAATAGTAATGTGCAGGCAATGATTAACGAAGGGGTTGCAACGGCGAGCGATAGATTGAGAGTAAATGTAAAACTTAATGAGGCACAAGTAGATTTAACCAAGGTGAAAAATGGGTTAGTTCTTTCTCGGATGGCTCTTGCTCAATTGTGTGGATTGCCAATTGATAGTGATTTGCAATTGGAAGAGAATCAAGATGATACACCATTTATCGTGTCTCCAGTTCTTAAAAGTTATGATATGGAGCAAGTATATGCTCGTCGTCAAGATATTCGCCAACTTGAGATTGGTACAAATATAGTGCATCAGCAATCAAAAGTGGCATTGGCTACAATGTTGCCAAATATATCGGTAATAGGAGCTTATGCGTTTAGCAATCCAAATATGTATGATGGATTTAGTAAGAGTTTTGACGGTGCATTTTCGGTAGGAGTTATGTTGTCGGTCCCATTATGGCATTGGGGAGGGAACTATAGTAAATATAAAGTTTCGCAAACAGAAGAAACGATAATGCATCTAAATCTTGCCGATGCAAAAGAAAAAGTGGCATTGCAGGTTCAACAAGCTGCGTTTAAGTCTCAAGAAGCCGCAAAAACCTATAATATGACGATTGAAAACCTTGCAAGTGCTAATGAAAATTTGCGCCAAGCACAAATAGGTTATCGAGAAGGTGTTATGACTATCGACAATGTGATGGAGGCACAAACAGCATGGCTTAAAGCCAATTCAGAGCGAGTAGATGCACACATTGACGTAAAACTATGTGATACCTATCTCAAAAAGGTATTGGGAGTGTTAACTTATTAGAACATAATATATCGCTATGGATACAAATCAAGAAAAACGAGAAAACAAAGTGCTTTTAATATCATTGGCAGTGATATTGTGTGTAGTTGTAGGATTGGCAATAGTAGGATTTTTGTTTATTAATGAGCCGAAAGAATATATTCAAGGTCAAGCCGAGGCAACGACAATAAAGATATCGGGGAAACTTCCCGGCCGAGTAGAGGCGTTTTTTGTAAAAGAGGGAGACACAGTAAAGACCGGAGATACATTAGTATATATTCACTCATCAATAGTAGAGGCAAAGTTGATGCAGGCCGAAGCAATGACAACAGCCGCAAAAGCACAAAATCGCAAAATTGATGCCGGAGCACGGAAGCAGATAATTCAGTCGGCACACGATGTGTGGAAACAAGCGCAGGCTGCAAGCGAAATAGCTCGCAAGACATATGAGCGAATGGAATCACTCTACAAGCAAGGTGTTGTGTCGGCACAAAAACGTGATGAAGCCCAAGCTGCCTATAATGCAGCCCAAGCAGGCGAAAGTGCTGCACTAAGTCAATATAATTTGGCTAAAAGCGGAGCACAACAGGAAGACAAAACGAGTGCGGCAGCAATGGTAGCAGTTGCTCAAGGTGGAGTTGATGAGGTTGAGGCTGTGCTTGAAGACCAATATTTGCTTGCTACATGTGATGGCATTATTGATGAGATTTATCCTAATGTGGGAGAGTTGGTGGCATTGGGTGCGCCAATAATGAGTGTGTTGCAAGCCGATGATAAGTGGGTGACATTTAATGTGAGGGAAGAACTGCTCAATGATTTGCCTATGGGGAAAGAAATAAATGTGATGATTCCTGCTCTTGGAGATACAATTGTGGGCGTCAAGGTGTTTTATGTGCGAGATATGGGTGACTATGCTGTGTGGCGAGCTACAAAGGCTACAGGAGATTGGGATAGTCGCACTTTTAAGATAAAAGCTCGTCCTATGGGAGCATTGCCTCATCTTCGCCCTGGTATGTCAATTATTTATCAACCAAAATAGGACTAAGATATGGGTTTGAAGACGACATTATTAAGAGAATTGCGACGGCTTGTGAGTCGTCCCATATACCTATTGATAATGGTCGTTGTGCCCATTGTGTGTGCATTATTTTTCCTTTCATTGCTTAAAGAGGGCTTGCCTATAAAGGTACCTGTGGCAGTAGTAGATCTTGACAACTCAGCATTGTCGCGACAAACGATTCGTAATCTTGATGCAACCCAATTAGTAAATATAAATAGTTATTGTGACAATTATCATGAAGCACTTGAGGCTGTAAAAAGAGGCGAAATATATGGGTTCTTTATAATCCCTAATGAGTTTGAGAAAAATGCCATAGCCGGAAATTCTCCTACTATCACATACTACTGTGATATGGCTTATTTTATTCCCGGTACGTTGTCGTTTAAGGGATTTAAGACCATAGCAGTGAGTACAACAGGTTCAATGGCAACGATGCAACTCGTTTCATCGGGAATGGATGTAGATGCCGGTGCGCTTATTCAACCCCTTGCAATTCAAGATCACCCAATCGGTAATCCATGGAGTAATTATTCAATATATCTCTGCAACTCATTTGCTCCGGGTGTATTGGCTTTAATGATTTTGCTCATTACTGTGTTTTCGATATGTGAGGAAATGAAACGTGGCACATCGGTAGAGTGGCTAAATAAGGCAAATGGCTCAATTGTAGTGGCATTGGTGGGTAAAATATTGCCCCATACGATTATTTTTTCGGCAGTGGGAATACTGATACAAGCATTGATGTATGGCTATAATCATTTCCCATTAAACTGCTCAATAGGGGTTATGATTGCGGCAATGGTGTTGTTGGTAGTCGCATGCCAATCGTTTGCGCTATTTATATGTTGTGTATTACCCAATTTGAGATTGGCATTAAGTGTTGTATCATTATTGGGAGTATTGTCTTTTTCTATAACCGGTTTTTCTTTCCCGATTGAGAATATGTATGGCGCAGTGGCAATATTCAGTTATATTATACCTATACGATATTATTTCTTGATATATATCGACCAAGCCCTAAATGGTATTTCGTTATATTATTCGCAATGGTATTTTGTGGCGTTAATGATATTTCCCATTGTGGCATCGACAATGTTGTGGCGATTGAAAAAAGCATGTAAAATACCTATTTATGTGCCTTAAAGTGAGACAAATGACATGAACGCATTTTTGAAGTATATAAAATCGTGGTTTTTATCGCTGTTCAGGGTGTGGCGAAGGGAATTTTATGTCGTAACTCACGATTGGGGCGTGATATTGTTTTTTATTGCCTTGCCGTTGTTTTATCCGGTGGCTTACACTTTAATATATAATCCTGAATTGGTTGAAGAAGTGCCGTTTTGTGTGGTGGATAATTCTCGTACACCACAAAGCCGCCAACTTGCACAAAAGGCCGATGCTACACAGTCAATGCAACTTATAGGCTATGCTACCGACATGAATGAGGCTCGGCGATGGCTCAACGAAAAGGCATGTTATGGTATAATGGTCATTCCTAATGATTATGCTTCAAAACTTGAAACACATCAGCAAGCTGTAGTCCCGTTCTACTATGAAATGAGTCTATTGATGCGATATAGAGCATTTGTGAGTGCCTTGACCGATATTCAGATTGCGATAGGAGCCGAAGAGCGACAAGCATTGGTGAATGAAGTGGGCGAAGCGGCTTCGGGACTGAATGTAACAGCCATTAATTCTCAAGCATATCTGCTTGGAGATGTTACTCAAGGGTTTGCGTCGTTTGTAATTCCGGGAATATTGATACTGATTATTCAACAAAGTATGATTCTTGGTATTGCAATGCTTAATGGCACATCGCGCGACCGTCGTCGCCGAAACGGGGGGCTTGACCCTCTTGCGGTGGAAGCTCCGGCTGTGGCAACGATATTAGGAAAGACATTATGTTATTTGCTTATATATGCTCCACTTACAATATATATGTTGCATTATGTACCATTAATTTTTGGATTGCCTCATAGTGGAGAAGCAATTGACTATTTCTTATTTATACTGCCGATGTTACTTGCTTCAATATTTATGGGGTTTGTGGTAAGTGCATTTGTGAGTGAGCGTGAAACATCGTTACTTGTCGTTGTTTTTACCTCGTTGATATTTCTATTCCTTTCGGGACTGACATGGCCACGCTATGCTATGGACTTCCCATGGTTGCAATTAGGTGATTTGATTCCGGGCACATGGGGCATAGAGGGATTTGTGCATATCAATTCCAACGGAGCCACCATTTCACACGTGTCAACTCCCTATACAATGCTTTGGCGACTCTCTGCCATATATTTCCTTATTGCTTGCGTGTTGCAAAAGAGGGTAATGAGATAGTTACTATCTTTTGCAGTGGCGGTTGTTGCGTTGGAGACCGGAGAGTTTTGTGCGTTTGATGGCTGAATGGCGGAAGATGCGAGAGAAATCCTCTTGTGTCATTGCTTCAATGTCATCGTGTGAGAGATTGAGTATCTCCTTGCGTGGAAGAAACTCAGGGATGTTGGTTGTGGGAGCGTTGAGGTTGTGAGGGCATACGCTTTGGCACAAGTCACAGCCATATACTTGATGTCCGAGGTTGAGATTTTCGGGCAAATCTCCACGATATTCAATAGTGAGGTAGGAGAGGCAACGACGAGCATCAAGCATGCCATTGAGCGATATAGCTTTGCCGGGACAGTGGCGAATACATGCGTTGCAACCCATACAGTCAAGTGTGCATGGTTTGTCGGGTTGAAATTCTATTGTAGAAAGGATTATGCCGATAAAAACATAAGAACCAATTCCGGGTACAATGAGCATCTTATTGCGACCAATAAAACCCACTCCGGCTTGTTGTGCCCAATAGCGTTCAAAGATAGGAGCAGTGTCAACACACACACGAGTATTTCCACCCCAATTTTCTTGAATGAAAGAGGCAAGCTGAGATAATTTGCTACGCATCACGTCGTGATAGTCGTCACCAAGGGCATAAGACGCCCATTTTGGTGAGTTTTGACGGTTGTTTGAGGGTGTATGATAGTTGGCAACTACTGCAATGATAGAACGAGCATCGTTGAGTAATAATTGAGGATTGCGACGCACATCATCATATCGTTCCATGTAGGACATTTCTCCATGATGATTATTAATAATCCAATTTTTATAATGGTCGATGATGTGGATAGGGATTTCTGAGGCTTTTGCTATGCCTAATTTTGCAAATCCCAACTCTTTAGATTTATTTAATAAATCAAGGCTACATGGGTATAGGGAGGATTTCATAGCCTTCGTCTTTAAGCCATTCTATAGCACGAGGTAATGCAAATTTAAGATTCTTTTCGGCTCTTAAAGAGTCGTGAAACACGATAATAGAACCATTGCGTGTAAAATGTTTTACATTGGCAAGTACATCATATCCATTACATTTTTTACTATAATCACGAGTAATAAGATCATACATCACGATATTGTAATGATCTTTGATGGCTTTGGCTTGAGACCAACGCATTAATCCATGAGGTGGACGAAACAACGAAGATTCGATATATTCATTAGCTTCGGTAATGTTGCGCATATATCTCAAAGTAGTAACCTTGAATCCTTGCAAATGATTCATTGTGTGATTTCCATAACTATGCCCACGTTTTCTTATTTCATCAACCAACCAAGGGTGTCGGCGAGCATTATCTCCCACCATAAAGAATGTGGCTTTGATGTCATATTTATCGAGAATGTCCAATACCCAAGGAGTAACCTCGGGTATGGGACCATCATCGAATGTGAGATATACCGTGCGTCGCTTTTTGCGTTTTATGCGCCATACTGCTTCGGGGAAAAGTATGCGATATAGTAATGGCGGTTGTTCGATAAACATAAGTGACTACGGTTTTAAGTTATTATTCGTCGATTTCTTCATTGGATAGTGCAACATCAAAGGCTGATCTTAGTTGATTGGTGTCAACACCACGTTTGCCAAAGAAATCAATAATATTGTCAGCAAGTTTTTCGGGTTTATAGTTAAGCATTGAGTAGTATTCAACCATTGGATTAACAAAATTATAAACATTGGCATTAGGGTAATCCAATTTATAGAGTCTATATCTTAGATTTAGAATATCCTCGATTGTATAACCAAGTTCCTCAAGTTTTTTATCTATATCACCACCAACTTGTTGATATAGAGTGATGAAGTGGGGGATTGCCACATTTGAAACATATTTTTCATTATGAACAATCGATTTAAGTTGCCAATCATTGAGACTCAAGAGATAAGGGATAAAATCGAGATAACGTTTCAATTCTTCCTCGGTAATAGCTTTAGCTCGTGCTAAGTCGTCGAGGTTGTTGGTAATTTCTGATAATCTAAGATATTGCTCAGCGATATCAATACTTGAATAATTCTCATATGACATCACTGTTGATGGCAATTTTTCTTCCATAAGGTTGAGAACATTGCGAGCTTTGTCGAAATATTCTTTAGCTTCATTATTGAGAGTGTCAGAATCCATTGCTGTTAAACCACGATAATACAATTCTTCGGCGAGTTTACTCATGGTATTACGAGTAGTAGATACCATGCGACGTACTGTTTCATCGAGATATAAATCTTTGCCTTGGTCAAGTCCGCCCCACAAATATTTATTAGTTACCACGTCATACATCTTATCGATATTCACACCAGGCTCGGCACGTTGACCCATGCCACCATTGATACCGGCAAGTACCGGAGTCACTTGATAAGCCATACCTGTTTGTTGCAAATAAGGAGTGAGCCCTAAGTGATATGAGTTAGGCACTGTTACAGCATAATAAATAGGACGATTCCAACCATTTTCGGCACTTTTGGCAATCATATCAAGAACAAGTACTTTATTAAGAGCCAAGCCGGGGTCGCCCGAACTTTGTGCGTGTCGAGCAATTTCGATAAATAGAGAGTCAACGATTTGATCACGTTGAGATTCGGGAACAATGCCCGATTTGATAACCTTGTCGGCATCAACCGGAATGAATACGGTTGCGGCATTTATAGTATTTATGCCATATTCGGGCATAAATGATTTGTCGCTATAACGATAGAGCAAAGCATCTTTGGCTGAACTCAATGTAATTTGAGGTATGATGTAACTATATTGTAGTTTGTCATTTCCATAAATCTGAGGAGTGGCATACATGTCTATTGCCGGTGCATCATATGATGGGTGTTGCACTTGAGAAGCATACCAATCGGTAGTGAGATATGACATATTTACTACTTTCACATCAGTGCGATATCCTTCAACTTCTTGAGCATACCATAATGGGAATGTATCATTATCGCCATTTACATAGATGATACCATTTTTATCTACACTTGATAGATAGTTCTTGCCAAAGTCGCGAGCAGTATAGCGACCTGAACGATCATGGTCATCCCATGTTTGAGAAACCATCTGAATTGGCACTATAATACCAATAACCGATGCAACAATGGCAATAATAAGTGATTTTTTATTATCAGGTTGCTCTATTGAAGAACCGGCATTGCTATCTTTAACCGATTTTTTTGTAAATAGAGATTTAATACCCTCCCAAATACCGGGTACGGCAAGACCAATCCATATTGCAAACGCATAGAACGAACCGGCAAATGCATAGTCGCGTTCACGAGGTTGTCCGGGGGTTTGGTTAAGGTATAACACGATGGCAATACCTGTCATGAAGAATAAGAAGAATATCACCCAAAATTGTTCGATACCTCGTTTAGAAACAAATGCTTGCCACAAAAGGCCAAAAATACCGAATAATAATGGGAGTAAATAGAACACATTGTGACCTTTATTTCCTGTTCCATATTCCTCGGGTAATAATGATTGGTCTCCGAGACGCAAATTGTCAATAAATGGGATTCCCGAAATCCAGTTGCCTTGTGTCACTTCACCGTTACCTTGAATGTCGTTTTGGCGACCGGCAAAGTTCCACATGAAGTAACGCCAATACATGTGATTGAGTTGGTAATTAATAAAATAGGCAAGGTTGTCGGTTATAGTTGGTAATGCCACCTCTTTGGTGATAGTTCCACCCTTTCCCGAGTCATATATGTTGACATTTTTGATACGAGCTTTGCTGGAGTCATAGCTAATCCAATCTTTATAGCCACGAACATGATTTGGGTCAGTGCTATAAATACGAGGGAATAACATTTTGAATTCAGGAATCTCTTCATAATCGGTCTTTTTACCTATTTCAATATATTTGTCAGGTTCATCGGCCGAGTTTTTAACTACTTTGCCGTAGATAGAGCGACCTTCGCTTGTCACTGCCGACCCACGCTCGTCACGAAGAATAGAAGACGCAGGTACATATTTTACAGATGTACCACCGGTTTGAGGGTCTTCTTGATATGATACGAATTCACCAAATGTAGCCCCATAAAACAATGGACGTTGCCCATATTGTTCGCGATTGAGATAAGAACTTAGTGCAAATACATTGTCGGGAGCATTTTGGTTCATCGGAGTGTTAGCATTGGCTCGTATTAATAACAATGCATAAGAAGAATAGCCGATAAAAATTACTAACACACCGGTAATGATAATATTGAGAATGCGAATGGGCAGATTTGATATGAATACAAAGTATAGAATCAACCCAATCATAAACAATACCGGAATTGCCATGCTTTCGCCAATAAATGGCATCCCTGAAAGGAATATGCTTAAACAAGATGCTAATTTAATGCGAGCAGTTGATTTTTGGCTGTAAAGCTCATAGATGGCCCAGATGAAAGAAACAATAAGCACGATGGCATAAATGAGTGTTCCCATATTATAACTCATGCCACAAGTGTTCACAAAAAACAGTTCAAAATATTGAGCCATTTCAACAAAGCCAGGAACCAAGCCATAAAGAATCAATCCTACTACTACACAAGAAACACCAAGGGCAATCAATGAGCCTTTAACGTTGGTTTCCTTAAATTTGCGATAATATATTACCAAACCAATGGCAGGAATACACAAGAGGTTAAGCAAGTGAACGGCGATTGAAATACCTATAACATAGGCAATAAGTATCAAATAACGGTCGCTTGTAGGGTCGTCGGCGCGATTTTCCCACTTCAAGATGAGCCAGAACACGAGGGCTGTGCAGAATGAGGAGAATGCATATACCTCGCCTTCAACGGCCGAGAACCAAAAGGTATCGCTCCATGTGTAGACCAACGCTCCACACAATCCGGCACCAAATATTACAATCATTTTTGCTAAAGACACCTCGGTTGCATCATCTTTTACAATTAGACGGCGCACAAGGTGAGTGATGGTCCAGAATAATAGCAATATAGTGCCTGCACTTAATAATGCCGACATCGCATTGACCATCAATGCCGCCAATGACATATCGCCACCGGCAAAGTTGATGAAGAAACGAGCTGTGAGCATCCATATAGGGTTGCCGGGTGGGTGTCCCACTTCAAGTTTCGCACCTTGTGCTATAAACTCGGGACAATCCCAAAAACTTGCCGTAGGCTCCAATGTGAGCAAATACGTTACCGCTGCAATGACAAAACATAGCCATCCAAGCGAATTGTTAATGATATTATACTTTTTCATTGTAAAATTATTATTCTATTGCATTCATGGCATAATAATGCCAATATATCAATCTGCAAAGATAGTATAATTAATGCATAAAGCACAATTATAATTCACAATTAAAAGTTAAAAATAAAAAGAATTAGGCATAAACTACTGAAATGTACTGATATTTAAGATAAAATAAACGAGCATCGCCTTATGGTGGTGCTCGTTGTTAATCTTAAAAAGTAATCTATTATTTCACCAAAATCTTTGATGCTTTATTGCCTTGGAGCTTTGATGAAGATACCGTTTGAAGGGTTGGCAACTTTCTCACCTTGGAGGTTGAAGAAGTCTTTGCCGGTGTGGAGTTTGATAGTTTGAGGCGTGAGCGAGTTTGGAGTCAACGGCACACCTGATGGATAATAGGCAGTGCTTTGCAACACATTGCCCTCTTCATCAATCACCGCCCGAGTACTACCAAGAAA
>JAZSDX010000012.1:0-28167 GCA_045531405.1 Muribaculaceae bacterium
TTCCGGTGCGCTCTACTTCTTGTACTACTGCCAACTTAAAAGGCATTGAATAATCTCGTTGTGTTCGCTTAACATACTTGTGTTTAGTCTCTTCCATTTTTTGTTACTTTTTACTGTAACGCTATGTCAGGACTAGACAAACTTTACAAAAAACGAACAGGTGACAACTTCACGTCATCACCTGTTTCTTATTTTTATTTACCGCTATTATTTTAAAGTTCCGGCATTAGCCTTTTCTACCATATTTTCATTTGCTGTGATATAAACCTCTACTCGACGATTTTGAGCACGACCTTCTGCTGTACTATTATCTGCGATATAATAATCCATAGGCAATCCTTGTGCTGTAATACGAGAAGGTGCTACACCACTATTTACAAGATATGTACGAACAGATTGAGCGCGACCATTTGAAACTTTTTCATTTGCCGCCATAGAACCTGTGTTATCTGTATAACCATATACTTGAACATCTGTATCAGGATTATCATTTAGCGATACTGCAAACTTTGTTAGATTTGTTTTTGCCGATGTGCTTAATGTAGTTCCATTAGTTGGAAAAAGAATTCCACCTTCAAATGTAATTTTTATAGCTTGATAGCCATTCACATCTGTAACTTCTTCAACTTTAGCAGCTTCAGCCAATTGCGCTTCAAGTTCAGCTTGTTGTTTGTCCATTTTATTGCCAATAAGAGCACCCGCACCAGCTCCAACAGCAGCACCGATACCAGCTCCAATTGCTGCACCTTTACCTTTTCCTATCAACGCTCCAATCCCTGCTCCAACAGCTGCGCCTCCGCCTCCGCCAATAAGTGCACCCTTTCCAGTATTTGTCATTGTTGAACAACCTGTTGAGAATAATAACGCAAAACTCAACACCAATACACTCGCAAATTTCACAAATTTCATAAGTCTATTTTTTTATCAATTAAACATAATATTTTCACAAATATAACAACTTTCTTTCTAAATCTCAAACCATATTGAAATTATTAAAACTTATAAATTATTAAAATTCAAAAACGAATATCTTAATCTTTATAATTACAACCCTAAGACTCAATCACTCTCATATAAATATAATTTCTTTTATAAAATTTATCGACTCTTAATAATTCAATATTCAAAATTATAACTAAATTTGTGATAGTATTTACACATCTATCATGACAAAAACAGGAAACGCAAAAAAATATTTAATATTTGCTCATGTTGGAGCCTTAATTACGGTCTTTGCATGGGGTATTTCCTTTGTATCCACAAAAGTTCTTCTTGAAAATGGTCTTGGTCCTGCTGAAATATACATCTATCGTTTTATTTTAGCATATTTAATGATATTAATTGTATGTCACAAACGCATTCTGTCTAATTCATTCAGAGATGAACTTTTATTTATAATATGTGGGCTATGCGCCGGATCAATATATTTCATTGCTGAAAACATGGCTCTTGAATACACATTCGTTTCCAATGTTTCTTTATTGGTAACGACATCTCCATTGATAACCACGTTATTAATGTGGTTTATATACAAAAACGAGAAACCCGGAAAAGGTTCAATAATCGGATCACTAATAGCATTTATGGGAGTTGCATGCGTTATTTTCAATAGTAGTTTTGTTGTAAAAATGAACCCGATTGGAGATATTCTTTCAATTTTAGCAGCAACCAGCTGGTCTATTTACAGCCTTGTATTAAAAAAACTCAATGCGCTATATAGTGTTATGTTTATTTCCCGAAAAACATTTTTTTATGGAATTTTAACCGCAATTCCATTTATGTTTTTCCAATCGGAATTATGCGACTACACAGTGCTTCTCAAAACCGAAGTTTGGAGCAATTTACTTTTCTTAGGAGCATTCGCGTCAATGATAGCCTATATTTTATGGGCTCAATCGGTCAAATATCTTGGAGCAATAAAAGCATCTAACTATATGTATATTTCGCCAATCGTAACACTCATTGCCTCCATTATATTTCTAAACGAATCACTATCTTTCATTGGTGGCATAGGCTGTGCATTAATTCTTGGAGGCATGTGGTTGGGAGAATATATTGAACAAAAAAAACAATCCTAATCCCCCTCTCTTAGAAACTCTATCTCATCAATTAATTGACAGCACAAGAACCCATTCATCGGTTCGTTTTTTAACAATTCAAAATGTGCGAACTTGTCAATTTCTTCTATATAATTAGGCAATAAATTAAACATTAATCTTAATGCCACATACCTTTCCATCGCAGACGAAGATTTAATTTTCGTTTGAGACAATTGCCATGCATATTCTTTGTGACGCAATAATCTATGACATAATATATCTGCAACTTCTGGCGTTGGCACTTCTGAAATCCACCTACACGCAACATCAAATGTCATTTCCTCTTGAGGATAAATCATAGGTGCCATCAGCATACTTTCTCTTGTTGTTTGATTTTTCCACAAAGCTTCGGCCAATTCTACGCTTTTTTGCGTCTCTGTGGCAATCTCAATAATCTGAGGTAAATTTAGTCCAAATATTATGCGATAATTAGCGCCATGACGACGCATATTATCAGCTACAGCACCATTTCGCATCGCAAAAAAACGACGCTTTACCAGCTGCATTTCATTAAACTTTGTCATATCTATCTGTTTATATATGCAAAAGTAATAAAAAACATCGACTTAATTTGATATAAGACCTAAATATCTATTGCAAATTTAACCCAAAGAAATTATCTTTGCCTTTACTAAAATTATTATATATAATGAATACCAAAGAGCCTCAATCTAAAAAAGCAACACCTCAAAAAAAATCAACATTAAAACGGAATATCGTCAAATTTATATGGATTTCCTTTATTTCCGTAGTAGTTGTTGGTTTTATATTTTTATTTCTTATATACAATGGCATTATTGGCCATATGCCTTCTATTGAAGATATAACCAACCCAAATGACAAGTATGCATCTTTTGTATATTCGGCTGATGGTGAAGAAATGGGTAGATATTATGCCGGCTCTGGAAACAGAGTTTACTCCGACATGTCCGAAATTCCACAACATATGGTTGAAGCCCTTATTGCCACTGAGGACGTCCGTTTTTATGAACATTCAGGTATAGACATTCGCTCCCTATGTCGAGCATTAATAAAGACTGGCATTTTAGGACAAAAAAGTGCCGGAGGAGCATCTACAATCACCCAACAACTGGCGAAACAAGTTTACACTGAAAAACCTGCCGAAAACAAAATCAAAAGAGCAATGCAAAAACCAGTTGAATGGATGATTGCATTAAAACTGGAACGCCATTATTCAAAAGATGAGATTCTAAAAATGTACCTCAATCGTTTTGATTTTCTTTACAATGCAGTAGGTGTAAAATCTGCGGCCCATGTATATTTCGGAAAAACTCCGGCACAACTAACCATTGATGAAGCTGCGACTCTTGTTGGAATGGTAAAAAATCCGTCTTACTTCAACCCTATCAGATATAACGAACGGACACGCGAGCGTCGCAACATGGTGCTCCATCAGATGTATCGCGCCGGATTTCTATCTGAAGAAGAAGCCGAGGTGTATAAAGCGAAACCATTGGTTATAGACTACCATCGTCCAATTAGCCACAACGATGGCATAGCCCCTTATTTCAGAGAAGAACTACGTCGCTACATGACTGCAAAAGAGCCCAAACGAGAAAACTATATGACTTGGGAAATAAAACAATTTCGTTCTGACTCTGTTGCATGGGTTAATGACCCTCTATATGGTTGGTGTAATAAAAATGGCTACGACATATATAACGATGGCTTAAAAATCCACACCACTATAGATTCTCGCATGCAACAATATGCCGAAGAGGCTGCTTTTAATCAAATGAAATCGTTACAAAAAACTTTTTCATCTACACACGACTATAAAAAATCTAAATACGCGCTCTATAACACCCATGACGGCGAAATTTCAAAAAAAGATATTGACCGTTTTATAAATACGTCAATTCGCCATAGCGACCGTTATCGCATTGGCAAAAAAGCGGGGAAAACTCATGAAGAAATCATGAAAGAATTTGAGACACCCGTTGATATGCTTGTATTCAGTTATGATGGTCCACAAGAAGAAACCATGACACCATATGACTCAATTCTATATCGAAAACAATTCCTTCGCACCGGTTTTATGGCAATGGATGCCACAAACGGTCACATAAAAGCATACGTTGGAGGTATCGATTTCAAATTTTTCAAATATGACATGGTTTCGATTGGTCGTCGACAAATTGGTTCTACAGCAAAACCATACCTATATGCAGCAGCCGTAGAAGACCTTGATCTTGACCCTAGCGATGAAATTAACACATTCTCCCCCATTTGGTTTCCTAAAGGAAGCAGTTTTGGCACATTACCTCTAAAAACTGCTTTAACAAAATCTCACAATGGCGCATCTGCCGGTCTTATGTATGAAATAGGGCCAAAACGCATGATAGACCAAATGGGAGTACAAGGGCTTGTAAAAGAGAATATCAAACCAGAACAAACAATAGCCCTTGGTTCTTGCGAAATACCATTAAAAGAAATGTGTGTTGGATACTCGGCTTTTGCCAATAAAGGATACTCTACTGCGGCATTAATGGTTACACGAATTACAGATAGAGATGGTAATGTCGTTGCGTCATTCTCTCCAAAACAGACACATGCACTATCTAAAAATGGATATGCACGAATGCTTGAATCACTCAAAAGCGTAGTCTCAAACGGTACAGGCTGGGCGATGCGCTCATTAGGAGCTGAGATGGGAGGGAAAACGGGCACAACCGACTTTAATGCCGATGGTTGGTTTATCGGATTTACACCTAACCTTGTATTTGGAGCATGGGTAGGTGGAGAAGAAAGGTATATTCACTTAAATCGCGTCGGTGGTAGTACAGCTCTTCCTATATGTAAATTATTTATGGACAAAGTTTATAAAAATAAAAACTTGCCTTATAAAAAAGATGCTAAATTTTATGAATTTGAAGATGCAATAGTTTATAAAACACCATTATTTGAAGATTGCGATTCTTTAGAAACTACTATCGACAATGTTTTTGATTAACGTTGATATAATTCCTAAACACAAAAACAAAGGGCAATATATAAACTATACTGCCCTTTACTATTACGTGAATAAATCTTATTTCACGAGTGAGAGATAAAGTTCTTTCTCTTCTGCATTTTCAACGATATTTAGCTTACCTTCGCGAGCCAACCATCCAATTGCTGCATAAAGTTCTTTATCTTTTAATTTAGTTGCTTTCTTTACTTGTTTCAAACCTAAAGTTTCAACTTCATTAAGGGCATTCCACATAAGACCAGCCCAAGTTCCAATTGTTTCAGTGTTCATTTTTTTCGTTTTGTTAAACCTAAAATATTAATATTCAAATCTTTTTCGAGTGCAAAAGTACAAAAAATATACGAAATATCAATTACTTTACATATATTTTTGTCATCTATTCCCATAATCCAGACATTAACACACTATATATCAACACATTACCGTATATACAGAAATTTATTTTTCAAATATCACCGATTTGATTATTCTTAATTCGTATATTTGTAATAAAAATTCACTAAATATGATATTACAAAAAGAAATTGAACTCTCTCAATATCCTCGCGGCGCGCATCTTATAACTCACGAAATCGAGCAAAAACTTCCGGCACTTCCCAAAACCGGATTATTAAATATATTTATCAAACATACCTCTGCAGCTCTTACAATCAATGAAAATGCCGATCCCGATGTGAGAACCGACCTTTCTGCGATACTTGACAACCTCATAAAAGAGCGTGAGCCATATTATCTACACACTTTTGAAGGTGCTGATGACATGCCGGCTCATGCGAAAACAACAATTGTTGGGCCTTCAATAACTATACCTATCACTGACCATTACCTAAACTTAGGAACATGGCAGGGCATATATCTTCTTGAATTCAGAAATCATGTAGGTCCTCGCAAAATAGTCGCTACAATTATCGGTCAATAATGCTAAAATGTGTAACTTTACACAATAAATAACAATTTACTATATTAATGCAAGGTCTTGTCATAAAAAATACCGGGAGTTGGTATATAGTTAAAACCAACGACAACAACGATATAAGTTGTAAAATCAAGGGCAATTTTAGGTTAAAAGGAATAAGGACAACTAATCCCGTTGCAGTGGGAGACAACGTAACAATTCTGCCAAATGACGACGGGACTGCATTTATTACATCTATTGATGAACGAAAAAATTATATTATTCGCAAGTCAAGCAATCTGTCAAAAGAGGCACATATTATCGCAGCTAATGTTGACCAAGCTTTGCTAATAGTCACACTCGCCCACCCTATTACATCAACCACATTTGTGGACCGTTTTTTGTCCACAGCTGAAGCATATCGTATTCCGGCAATAATTGTAGTCAACAAAATTGATTTATTAACCAATCCTGAGGACCAAGAATATCTCGATTCATGGAGTTATCTATATCGATCAATTGGATACAAAGTAATCGAAATATCTGCACAAACCGGAAAAGGAATTGAACAATTACACACTCTTCTTGAAAATAAAATAACATTACTTTCTGGTAATTCGGGGGTTGGAAAGTCCACTATAATAAACCAAATAATACCAAATCTCAATCTTCGCACTGCTGAAATTTCCAGCACTCATGACACCGGAATGCACACTACCACATTTTCTGAAATGTTTCAACTGCCTCAAGGTGGTTATTTGATTGACACCCCTGGAGTTAAAGGATTTGGCACCATTGACTTCAATCGGCATGAGGTTGCTCATTTCTTCCCAGAAATCTTCAAAATTTCAGTAGATTGCCGATTTGGAGACTGCACTCATACCCACGAACCGGGTTGCGCCGTAATACAAGCTATCGAAGACGCTCTAATATCTCAATCGCGCTACAATTCTTATTTGAGTATTCTCGAAGATTCTTCAGATGACAAATATAGGAAAGCCTTTTAATACAAAACCACAAAGGTCATTTGCGTATAACCGAATTTTGTATTAAATTTGCATTAACAATTGGATTTTATAAAATTTCATGAGCAATATTTGTCCATTAAGATTTAACCCAATACTTAAGTCCGTTTTGTGGGGTGGCACTAAGATTGCCTCTTTCAAAGGGATTCCCTCCCTTGATTCACAAATTGGAGAAACATGGGAAATTTCCGGATTGAAAGGGTTTGAGACAAATGTTGTTGATGGTGAATTTGCCGGGATTTCGATTAATAAATTACTTGAACTACACGGAGAACAAATCTTGGGTAAGAGGTTAAGCGACAAATATGGAGTACATTTTCCATTGCTCATAAAATTCATTGATGCAGCTCAAGACCTCTCCATACAGGTACACCCAAATAACGAAATTGCATTAAAACGACACAATTGCAGTGGTAAGACTGAATTTTGGTATATGTTAGAATCTAAAGATGATGCCATTATTTATTCAGGATTTAAGACTCCAACCACTCAATCAGAACTTCGCAATCGTGTCGCAAACAATACGTTAACCGACATTCTTGCTCGATTCTCGCCTCGCCGAGGCGACACTTTTTATTTACCCGCAGGACAAATACATAGCATTGGTGCCGGAAATTTAATTCTTGAAATTCAGCAATCATCCGATATCACCTATCGCGTTTATGACTATAATCGCACTGATTTGAATGGGAAGAAACGAGAACTTCATACTGAGCTCGCTATAGAAACAATTGACTATCAAACCCATAATGAATATTACAAGCATTATGAGCCATTACTTAACCAAGAAACCGAGATAAATAAATGCGAGTTTTTCGTTACTACATTACTAAAAGCCGAGAAAAAATATCGTATCAACATCTCTGATAAAGATTCTTTTCGCATTATTATTGTCACAGCCGGCAATGGACTTCTAAACGACTCTTTTGGCAATTCTTTATCTATAAAACAAGGTGAGGTAATATTAATTCCTGCTTCGACTGAATGGGCTGAATTATCCCCCGAAAACAATTCTTTAATAGAAGTTGTCACTACATATATCCCATAGCGGATATCTCGCACCACAATGTCCCGACTATATCTTTTTAATCCCGAGAATGACCTTGCCTTAGCTCATGGCAAAGCTCAATATACAGCGCCACCCAATGCTCAACTTTTACATAATGCCGGAGCATTACTTCCTATTTGGTTTTGCGAAAATGGCGATCAAGTTTTAGCATATAATATTAACCAACAATGGATTGACGAACAAAAACTACTATTTGACATCCCCCAAATAAGTATCGCTCCTATACCCCATGACCTTGAGTGTTGCCCATGGGGTTGGTCATTAAACACAATTAAGCAATATTCCGACTATGGTGTCAATCCATCCATTCTTCCTAACACCTCAACAATTGAAAAAATTCGCCAATTAAGCCATCGAAAAATTTCAATTGAAATAATTTCACAACTCAAAAATATTTTTGACATACCATATCCCTGCCCAATTGAAGCAAAAAATGACAAAGATGTTATCAACTTCTTACACTCACACCAAACAATTTTCATAAAATCACCATGGTCAAGTAGCGGTCGAGGAGTTATATGCACCTCAAATCTTAATGAATCAGAAATTATTCGCCGAGCATTAGGCATCATTCGTCGCCAAGGCTCGGTTATGTGCGAGAAAGCGCTAAATAAAGTCCATGACTTTGCTATGTTATTCCATTGTGATGGTAGTAAAATCTCATACCAAGGTCTTTCATCTTTTTTTAATGCCGGCACCGGTGCATATGCAGGTAATATCATTGGCTCTCAAGATTATATACTACAATCTATCACACAAAGTCCCAAACTATTAAAAGAAATAGCCCTACTACAAGAGTTATTATGCAACATACTTACAACACTCATAGTCCCTCACTACAAAGGCTATCTTGGAGTTGACATGATGACATATTCTCACAATGGGGTCATCAAGATTGCTCCATGCATCGAACTCAATCTAAGGATGACTATGGGTGTAGTTGCAATGTTATGGAGCAATAAATACCTCGCCCATAATAGCAATGGAACAATGCATATTAAATACTCCTCACAACAACTTAAAACACAAACAGATGAAAAACCAATAATAATTGACAAAAAATTAAAATCGGGAACAATCTCATTGATTCCTCCCGATAAACATTTCAATATAACCATTTCGGTTAAATGCTAAAATTGCTTCAATTCTGTATATAATCTATGCAATGGCAAACCCATTACATTGTAAAAACTGCCATTAATATTCTTTACACCAATACATCCAATCCACTCTTGGATTCCATAAGCCCCGGCCTTATCCATTGGAGAAAATATATTCACATAATCATCAATCTCTTCAGTTGTTAATTGCGCAAACTCCACTTCTGTACATACTGAAAATGTAACCTGCTTATTTTTCGTAGTTATTGTTACTCCGGTCACTACATTATGGACATGTCCCGACAATGAAAGCAACATATTTTTTGCATCATTTGCATTTAATGGCTTTCCTAAAACCATACCATTGTTTATCACAATTGTATCGGCCGTTATTATCAACTGATTTTCCTTAATTTCAGCATAATATGCCTGAGCTTTTTTCTTAGACAAATATGGAGCTATATCAACTGCCGGCATTGACTTAGGATAATTTTCATCTACATCTATTGATTTGGCTATTTCAAAATCTATACACAAATTCCCCAATAACTCTTTTCTTCGAGGGGATGCGCTTGCCAATAGCACTTGATATTTTTCTAAATTTTGCAAACTTCTAACCATTACCACCCAAATGCCTTTTCCGATTGCATCCACTGACCATTATTTCGCATCAACTGCTCAAGAACATCTCGAGCGACACCCTCTCCTCCTTTTACCGACGATATATATATTGAGATATTTTTTATTTCATCGGCCGCGTCAGACGGAGCAATTGACAGACCTACATAAGCCATACATTCATAATCGGGAATATCATCTCCAACAAAAGCTACTTCACTGGGTTTTAACCCATTCCCTTCAATCCAGGTCTTAAGACAAGTAATCTTTACTGAAGTTTTAAGATATACATCCTCAATTCCCAATCCATTAAACCTTTTTTTTACTGCTTGGCTATCTGCCCCGGTTATAATTGCAATTTTATAACCCATTTTAACTGCCAATTGCAACGCATAACCATCTTTTATATTTACCATGCGCGAAGGTGTACCATCTGCCAATAATGGTATCGTAGATGGTGATAGAACTCCATCAACATCAAATACTATTCCTTTTATTTGACTCAAATCATAATCTATTTTACTCATAATCAATATTATATTTTTTTATTATACACTGAGATAGATAACGATACACCTCTGCTTTATCATTTTGCAATATTCTTTCATGCGTTTTTAATACTCCAAAATCACCTCGTCTAGCCGGACCTGTTTGTCCTTTTTCCGGAGATACCTTTATAGCTTTGCTTAAAGTCGCTTTTATTAATGGTTGCAAAATCTCAAATTTATAACCGGCTTCTTGTAAAATTTCATCAGATATAGTCCACAAATAATTCACAAAATTACAACCAAAAACTGCTGCGATATGAAGTCTTTGCCTTTGTGTACTATTTGCTTTATATACTTTATCACTTATTGTCTTTGCTACACTTTCTATTTTTGTAGTCACGTCATCTCGGCATCCCTCTATAAAGAACGGAATTTCAGGGACCTTAACATCTACATTTTTAGAAAATGTTTGCAATGGATACAACACTCCACATTCATCAAATCGTGACTTCAATAGGTCGATTGATTGACTTCCTGACGTATGAACCCATAACCCTGAATTAAAAGCTATTGCATCTACCACTGTCGCGATTGCATCATCTTTTACTGAAATAATATACATCTCAGCATCTGATACAATCTCCGACAATTTATCCGTTGGTTCTGCTTTTTTTAGATTTTTAGTTAATGTCTGCGCATTATGTAATTGCATACTATAAACTTGAACAACATCATGTTTTTCGTCCAAAGATTTTGCTAAATGAGTTGCAACATTCCCAGCCCCTATAAATACAATACGCATGACATTTATATATTAAATTACATCTCTTTCCATGTTCCGATATGAACCTTTTCCCACAATAATTTGGCAGTATCAACCGGCTTACGTTCTTCATCTTTGTGACCAAGTGTAATTATACACACAACAGGTAAGGTATCGGGTATTCCAAGCAATTCTTGTACCCATTCTTCTGAAGGGGTACCATCTGAAGCAAAACGCCCTCTAACTTGAATCCAACATGATCCCAATCCTAAATCTTCGGCTTGTAATTGCATAAATGTAGCAGCAATTGAAGCATCTTCCACCCATGGGTCTGACAATGTTGGGTCAGCAGCAACCACTATAGCCAATGATGCCTTAGCTATAGGTCCTGCTCCTGCTGGCTTACACTCACTTAGTCTTTGTAGCATCTCTTTATCTTCGACCACAATAA
Organism: Muribaculaceae bacterium; assembly: GCA_045531405.1. GTDB lineage: Bacteria > Bacteroidota > Bacteroidia > Bacteroidales > Muribaculaceae > RGIG4079. Next base: position 11,501 of record JAZSDX010000012.1, read on the forward strand.
ATTGCCATGGTCGGCTACTTTTTGACGTCGGGGCCAATAATGCAGCCTCTAATATTAACTTAACCGATTCCGGATCTATTGGTTCATTAGTATAACGACGTGTGCTGCGTCGATTGACCAGCAATTGATGTAAATTTTCCATAACTAAAAAGGGATTTATAATTAAATTCTTTTCAATACAATCATTTTCGGCACACCCATGCTTTCGGATATTGAGCCATCAAGCCCGATTTTTTCGCATTTGACAATGTTGCCTTTGATGATTCTCCAGTCGCAGCATATACTCTATAACGACCGTCTTTTTCCAGAATTTCCAATTGCTCAGTCTTAGAATTTTCGATATATTCTTCAGCATGAGCCCTACTTGGAAGTGAAGCTATTACAAGACAATACTTATCAGTTGGTGACAATCTTACTGATTCAGATTTATCTTGAACATTTAATTGAGAACTATCATTTAATTTATTCTTTTGAGCCTCTTTTATTGCAAGTTTTTGCAAACGGCGTTCCTCTATACGTTTCATTATTAGCTCTCGCTGAGCTATTCTACGCTCCTCTCGTTGCTTATAATATGCAATTTTATCTTGGTAACGTTTACGTGAAATAGTATCAACTAAAGTCATCGACTCGGTTGAATCAACGTTTGCCACATTCAATACCAACAATTCATCTCCATTTGGCTCATTAAGTTTCAATTTAGGTTTTTCAAGCGTTGAAATTTTAGGAGCAGACAATGTTGCTTGATAAGCATCTTCATTGATTATTGGTGTAGAAAAGACAAAGCCCAAGCATAATACTACAGCTATTGAAGCTGCAATACGTGTCAAACTGCGACGAATTGGAAGATATATTGTATCTTTTTCTTGTGCCTCAGATTTTTCTTCTTCTATTTTAGCCTGTTTTTTTATTGGCACAAGGTTTACCTGTGGTAACCCTATAAACGAACTTGATACTGACGCATGCTCAAATGGATTAAATATCATTGCCCCATCATCATTTCTCTGAAATGAGCCGACATTACTTATTGCAATTTCTCCTTGAGCATTCAGTTGATGGCGCAATGCAAATATCGCATCTGAAACTTGTTTATGAGCAACGTCATAACTAACGCCCGATTTTCTTACAATAGACGACACCAACATTCCATCATCATGAGTTAGCGCCGAGTTAAATCCAATTACTCGAGCCGGAGGTAACAACACATTATTTTTCTGCAACGTTGCCGGCTGATAATTCGCGACAAATGCGCCCCATCCAGGAACAATGACACAATCATTATACCTGACTAAATATTCTATATGTTGCCCTATCAAATTCATTTCTGCAAATATACTCAACATCTTCCAACTTATCAAAAAAAATGTCAATAAAAACATTCATTTGTTGATAAGTTGCTATACATTTGATTAACTTTGTAAATCATTAGATTTTTCCCTCTTAAAAGGCTTTGAAATGAAAACATTTATCTCACCAGCTTCATATATTATACCACTTTACATTCTTTTTACTCAATTTTTTTGTTTTGCCGACAACGCCAAACTCATCAATTTATCCCATTCCGACTCACTCTATATTGCTTTAGTAGGTAAAGCAGATACAGCCATAGCTAACTCAAATTGGATAGAGGCCGAGAATGCTCTTCTTTGTGCAATGAGAGGGCAACCATCTAATCCGGCAAATGTATTATTGTTGTCAAACCTATCCATAATACGATTTCAACAAGGTAAAGACTCTCTAGCTCTTGCCACCATTAATGATGCAATAATTATTGCACCAAAATCTATAACAGCACTTAACAACCGTGCAAAAATTCTAAAAAACATAGGGCGTATTGACGAAGCATATGCCGATTACGAAACGATATTAAATATAGACTCTACATTAATTGAGCCGAGATATATGCATGGCATTATTGCCCTATCTAATCACAATTACTCCATTGCCTACAATGATTTTTTACTATTGGAAAGAACTGCGCCTAACGATGAACTTGCAATAGATGGCATGGCTATGTATTATTTCCACACTAATGATTTTATTTCAGCTATTCCATATCTCTCTCAACTTATTGACATAAATCCAAGTCTTGATAATTATACTTCATTAATATTATGTTACCTCTATACCGACCAACTTTCTGAAGCATCATCACAAATAGCCAATGCAATGGAACTATACCCTCTTGATGGTAATATATATTTATATCGCGCTCTTCTAAACCATAAATATTATCGACATACTGATTGCGATGCCGACTTAAAAAGGTCCCTTGAACTTGGAGTCCCATCAAATGAAGTCAATGCATGGAGAGAACTAATTTATAATTCAAATTAATCGTGGAATTTATAAAAATTCCATAATGTTGATATCTTTTATATTTTGTTGATATTTAACTAAAACCTTTCATATATCGTTTGTTTATTTTATAGTACCTTTGTTTTCTAATAAACAACCATTCAACAATGAGCGATATTATCAAACTACTACCCGATTCAGTAGCCAATCAAATAGCAGCAGGAGAAGTTATTCAACGACCTGCATCAGTAATAAAGGAGCTTGTAGAGAATGCTATTGATGCAGGCGCAACAAATATAAAGATTATACTCAAAGATGCAGGCCGCACTTTAATACAAGTAATTGACAACGGCAAAGGAATGTCAACCACCGATGCTCGATTAGCCTTTGAACGACATGCAACATCCAAGATTGCGAATGCATCCGATCTTTTTGCTTTACACACCATGGGATTTCGTGGAGAAGCGCTTGCTTCAATTGCGGCTATTGCTCAAATTGACATGCGCACCATGCGAAAAGAAGACACTATTGGCACTCGAATCTTAATAAGTGGTTCAAAAGTTGAGAGTCAACAACCCGAAGCTTGCTCCCCTGGGACCAACTTTATGGTAAAGAATCTATTTTTCAATGTACCCGCTCGCAGAAAATTCCTAAAAAAAGACTCTATTGAATTAAGCAATATCATACATGAATTTGAACGATTATCATTAGTAAACACCAATGTTGAGTTCACTCTTATTCATAATGATAACACATTGCATCAGCTTCTTCCTGGCTCTCTAAAACAACGTATAGTCGCATTATTTGGCAAATCACTTGACCACCAACTCATTCCAATCGAAACAGCGACATCCTTGGCTAAAATATCCGGTTTTATTGGTTTGCCCGAAAATGCCCGACGTCGTGGAGCACTTCAATATTTTTTTGTCAATGGTCGAAACATGCGACATCCATATTTTCACAAAGCTGTCACACAATGCTACGACCAACTAATACCATCGGACGAGCAACCTAATTATTTTATTAATTTTGATGTTGACCCCGAAACTATAGATGTCAACATCCATCCCACAAAAAATGAGATAAAATTTGAAAACGAGCAACCAATATGGCAAATCCTCACTGCTGCCATTAAAGAATCGCTTGGTAAATATAATGCAGTCCCTTCTATTGACTTTGAGGCCGAAGATGTCCCAGAAATCCCCGCTTTCAAACCCAATATTAATGCTCCTCACGACATAGAAATCGACACATCATACAATCCTTTTAACCAAAATTACAATAATAGACAACAAGCTCCAATACCATCTCGTGTTAACAATAACTCATGGCAAAAAGATTTTTCCTCTTCTACCAAAAATTGGGAAAAACTTTATGAGCAATTTGAGAATGATAAGACCGATGAATTTTCAGCAATTCAAAGTAGCAGAATTAACAACAATTTTCTATTTGATGATAATGCAGATAATACAGAATCAAATTCCAATTACAACGCAATACAATTAAAAAATCGTTACTTAGTTACTCCTTCTCGTGAGGGATTGCTAATTATTGATCAATATCGTGCACATATACGCATTTTATATGACAATTATTTTCAACTTGCAACAAATGGCACTATTACATCTCAACGACTTATATTTCCCGACATCATTGAAACAACATCTTCTCAAACAATAATTTTAGAGAGCATTTCCGAAAGATTATCCAAAATCGGATTTGACATTTCTTATTTAGGAGATAATTCATGGAGTATCAATGGCATTCCATCAGTCATAGATAATGCAAACCCCATTGATTTAGTGACCAAAATGATTGAAACAATAGAATCTACAGGGGATAATATAGAAACCGAATTATTAAGCAATATTGCACTATCCATGGCTCGTTCATCGGCAATCAAGCCTGGGCAATCTTTATCTCAAAACGAGATAGAGAAACTCCTAAGCGATTTGTTCAAAGTAAATACGCCGAACTACACTCCCGATGGCAAAACTGTAATCTCTACAATTTCCATCAACGATATTACTAAACTTTTTTAATTATACACAACAAATATGAAACGATATATTACATTTATTTTTTCTATACTCGCGTCAGTTTTAATAATAAATGCTTCGTCCCCACAGGAACAAATTGATAAAATAATGAAAACTCGCTACGAGATTAATACTCCCGGAGCTGCAATCATGATTCTAAAAGGAGACTCCATTTTAATGGAAAAATATTATGGCATAGCTGATATTGAAACCAAAGAACCTATATCTGCAGATACTCGTTTCAACATTGCATCAATTTCAAAACAATTCACTGTTGTTGGTGCGCTAAGGTTAGTTGAGCAAGGTAAGATTTCTTTAGACATGCCTCTTGGTACTCAATTTCCTCAATATTGTAATCCATTTTGGAATGACATCAAACTTTGGCATCTAATGAGTCACACATCGGGTCTTCCTGATAGTCGAGACCGAAGCAATAAAGACAAATGTATTTTTGCCACCGACTCAACATCAATGAGTTACTTTCCGTCAATTAAAGAATTACGATTCTCGCCCGGAGAATATTATGATTACAAGAATCCAACGTTTTTACTTATTGCTCAAATCATTGAAAAACATGAAGGATTAAAATTTATTGACTATCAGGAACAATACATCTTCACACCATTAGGGATGACCTCAACTACCTATTTTAATCCTACATTTACTCCTGAGCACACAGCTCATGGATATATCAATACTAATGCGAGTTCGTTATCTTCAACCGACAACGACACCGCCGGCAAGACAATTGAGATAAGCAATAATAACACATTAATATGGCAAGAATATGATTACGGAGAAGAAACATTCTTCGCAACCCGTCCCGATGGTGGGATATATTCAACCATTCGCGACCTTGCTCGATGGGAAAAAGGATTGAGAGAGAATAAAATCATATCCGACTCATTACTCAACATTGCTTACACTCCACAGATTACCGTTTCAGGCAGCAAATGGAGTAGTTACCAAAATAGGCCTAATACTTACTACGGGCTTGGGTGGTTTATTGACAAAACTCCCGGATTTCCCACTAAGATATATCACACAGGAGACAATGGTGGATTTCAAGCCTATCTTGCTAAATATCCCGAGAAAGAAATCACAATCATAATACTTGAAAATCGCAACGACAACGACCGTTGGACGTTAGCAACAGCTATTGACAATATCCTGAAAACATGTGGATTCCTATAACGAATCTACACTATACAAAAATTTTGTGTTTTCTTTGCAACCTTTTGTAATGTTAGTGCATCTAATGAGTAAATTGCAAGTTTATAAACTCGTTAAAATAGCATTAACATCAATAAGTAACATAAATATAATAACTGATATGAAACGTATAATTAAAATTTTAGCCATTGCACTCGTTGCAAGTATTTCTCTCTCAAGTTGCCATCGCAAAGCAATAACACAAGAAGAAATTGATGAATTTAGCCATCAGATAAACGAAAAATTAGAACAATTAAATAACACAAAAACGAGTGACAGCTACGTCATTATCAATGATTCTTCGGCTACTGATTCAATTGTAAAAATTAAAGCAGAAAACGATAAGCAAAAAGCAGAGATTACAATTATTCAAGCTCAAAAAGACCGATTTGAAAGTGAAGGTATATTTGTTGTAGCAATTGTATTTATCGCTATCGTCACCCCATTTGCAAGTGTTGTATTAATTATATTTTTCGCGATTCGCGGTATAACCAGTCGTCAACGTGAACGCAATAAACTTATCGAAAAAGCAATTGATAATAATTACACTCTACCCGAAGACTTTTTCGCATCTCAAAAGAATCCTCGCACACGATTGCAATCGGCTCTTGTGTGGCTGGCTTGGGGCATTGGGACTATGGGATTTTTCTATATCGTTGACCCCACCGAAACAGCATATGCTATTGGCTTGATTCCGTTATTGGTAGGTGTCGCCAAACTCATCACTTACTTTGTAGAAGACCGTAAAAAGGAGAACAACCAATAAAACTCAAAATCTTAAAGCACAAAAATAATGCTTTCCCGATTTGAAGAGTTGAAACTAATAGCCCGATGTATTGCCGGTGATGACCGTGATGCATTTGGGCAATTGGTCGTTGCCTATGAACAAGGACTGCGCCGGTTTCTCTTCAATCTATGTGGCGATGAGGCATTAACCGACGATCTTGCACAAGATACCTTCTTAAAAGCTTATCTTGCCATTCGGTCATTTCAAGGCATAAGCAAATTTAAGACCTGGCTCTATCGCATAGGCTACAATGAGTTTCTATCGCATCGTCGCAGTCAACATATAACAACCGATGAGATACCTCCCGATAGTGACACGGACTCTCCTTCAATAGTAACCGATGCTCGACTGACTATTGAGCAATGCCTGTCGCAATTATCGGAAACAGAACGCACTGTAGTGATGTTATTTTATCTTGAAGATATGCCCATAAAAAAGATTGTGGAGATAACCAAAATACCCGACGGCTCGGTAAAATCTCATCTCCATCGTGCCAAATCACGAATGAAACAATTCCTTGAAAATGATTCAACTATATAACTACACTACGATTATGAAACGAAACAACATAGAAGACATCAAAATAAGACAACTGCTTGACAAAAAAATGCCTCAAGCACCGGAAAACAAATGGTTTGTCAAGAAAGTAATGAATCGCTTGCCCGAGAAGCGTCGTAGTTCAATTTCAATCATTGAGATTATGAGCTACACTATTGCAATATTAGTTATATTAGGCATTGAGATAGGCATTGTGTGTGACATTTCTAATGCTGGAGCCATAACCTTAAATAATATTGTATGGCTCACAGCCCTCAACATTACACTAATTTCCATAGTTGCATCAATCATTTTACCCCTATTTCGCAATAGTTTAGACTAAATATTATATCTAATCAACACAAAGCGCCCCTGCTCGTAATGAGCAAGGGCGTTTTTTCATATCTGTATTATTCGATTAGCGAATAACCACTTTAGCAGTGTGAGCGACACCGGCAACATCAGTTGCAGTAACAACATAAACTCCGTTAAGGCCTTTAACGTTCACTACATTAGATTTTGCATTAGCTACTAATGAGCCATTTACATTGTAAACTGATACGTTCTTAGCATTAATACCTGCAACGAGCAATGTGTTACCATCGCATGAAACAGTCATTGCTGTGCCGTCAGCTGCAATGCTTTCTACCCCTGTTGGTTGAACAGCATAAGTGAATTTTTCAGCAACTGTTCCAGGAACAAAGTGGTAAATATTTACCGAATAATCATTGTTAGGAACAGCAATGAAGCTACCCATAGCACCACCAAGACCGGTCTTTTCGCCTTGGCTCCATTCTGCGACACAAGTACCTTCTTCATCAAAGATAGCAAATACCGAACCACGAGTGCCTGTTTGACCATCAGTAGTCACAGGCATAATGAAGTAAGATTTATCGTTGAGAGTAAACCAATCAAAACCTTCTACTGAAGCATTTGCAGTTGTGCAACCTGAAGGTGTTGTTGAGAAAGACCATGCTTTAACCATATCAGAGTTATCGGCATTCCAAGCAAATACGCTACCAGGGACTCCACGAGAACGCATGATGAATGAATTTGACAAGTCGCCATTTTCATCCATAAGTGCATCAATTTCAGCTACTGTAGCGAATGCAGGTTGTGGACAGCATGAAGTTGTAAGTCCAACGCCCGAAATTGTGTTAGTAAGTTGAGTGTAATCAGCATCGATAGCTCCATTCTTAATATTAACAACCAAAACTTGAGTAGCTGTACTTGGAACAACAAATGCATAAGCACCTTCACTTGAAAGCATATTACCACGAATGCGGCCCATTTGGTCACAACGAAGAGGTGTATAACCTTCAATTGTGCTCAAGTCAAGTTTATAAGTATTTTTCAAGTCAGCTGAAATAATCATAAAGTTGCTACCGGCAGCTGCACCCGACCAACCTGTGTGAACAAGGAAGTTTCCTGCATCATCACAAGCTACTAATGGGCCCATAGAAGTAGCACTCCAATGAGTAGATAATGCAGCTGAACAATCATAGTAATCAGAGTAACCGGTTTCAGTTACTTCAATCAATTTATTATTCGCTTTATCCACTGTGATAAGTTTGCCATTAGATACAGCAGCAAAACGCATATCACCACCAGCCGCAGTTCCCGGAACATTTGTAGTATTTTGCCATACTTTAGTAAGACCAAGAGCTATTGCTGCATTTGCAGTACCTTTCACTGAAATAGTTTTAGTTGCAGCACCTGCAGAAGATAAAGTAATAGTAGCTTCGTGTGAACCTGCAGCAGATGGCTTGTAGGTTACAACAATGTTTCCACCATCTTTGCTGAGAGAAGTTTTATCAATAGAGAATGCTGAGCTACCTGAAAGTGCAATAGTAATATCGTCTGTGAGAAGTTGAGCACCCACTGAGATAGTTTCAGATTTAGAAGAACCCTCTACAGTAGTAATTTCAACTGAAGCAGGAGCTGTGATTTCAGGAACTTGTTCATAAGAGTATGCAGGCACAGTGCCATGTTTGTAGTAAGCGATACCTTGATTGTGAACAAGAACCCACATTTCAACACCGGAAGTTCCGTTTACAGCAACTTCAACGCCCGATGACATAGATGTGTTACGAGTTGTTCCAAGACCGGCAGAAGGATATTCACCGATGTTAGACGCTTCTGCCCAACCTGCAGTACCATCAAGAAGAACTACGCGACCTTTGCGAAGACGTTCTGTTGTAGTTGCGTTTGGCTCGTATGTAGTAGCAAGACCATAGCTTGTACCTTTGAATGAGAATGCTTTGAAGGTGTTACCTGCAACTTCTTCGTTAAGTGCTTTTGCATTAACCGAAGCCATCAAAAGACCTTCTGAGTCAAACAATGTTGGGTAGTAGTTTTGACCTACACACCAGAATTTACCATTAGCTTCAGGAAGCACACGGGGAGAAAGACCAAATTGAACACCTTCTGTACCATCTTCAGTCACATTAAGAACTGAAGGAGTTGTAGAAGCTACACCATTAGTAATTGCATAAGACACAACTTTTGTATCAGTATCGGCTTTACCTTCGGCAAAGTAAAGAGTACCATTTGTCAAATCACCATCAAGGTTAAATGTATCACCAAGACGAACAGTGCCACCAATGTTAGTAGTTTCAAGAAGTACGCGAGGTGTTGCGTTGTCATTATCCCATACATATACTTTAAGAATTTGTTCACCTTCGGCAGTAGTAGCGAGGTTACAAGCTGCAATTTTACCGTCAATGTATTTCACGTCGATAACTTTCAATGTACCGCCTTCTACACCTGTCATATTGAGAGCACCAAGTTTTTCACCTGTTTGCGCTTTCAAAATCAAGATTTCGCTTGAGTTGTTTACAACATAAAGTTTACCGGCGCCAAATGCCATGTTACGGAATGAAGTGTAGTCACTCATCCAGTCGGCTTTTTTACCTGTTGTTTCTGAGAAGTTCCAACCTTCAGTAAATGTCAAAGGAGGATTCTTTGCCGAACCGCTTACAACTACAGTTTTCTTGTTAGTACCACTTGTTAAAGTGATAGTAGTAGAATGGCTACCTGCTGCCGATGGTTTATAGGTAACAGTCAACGAACCACCGGTCTTAGCCAACGAAGTAGTGCTGATTGAGAAGTCAGTTGTATTGCTTGAAGAAACAGAGATAGCCGATGACAATTCAGTACCGGTTACAGTAATTGTTTTTGAAGAAATAGATTCGGCAGTGATTTCGCCAAAGTCAACTGATGCAGGAGAAACAGAAATACCAGATGCAGTACCTTCTTCTAAATCAAAGTTAAGGAGGTGTTGAGTTCCTTTACCATCATTACCTACTGTTACTGTTTTAGAAACTGTCTTATAACCATCTTTTGTTACAGTAATTTCATATGTTGCACCGGGAACACAGTCGTAGAATGTATAGAAACCGTTGTTGAATTGGTCGGTTGTATAAGATTTTGTACCACCTGTAGCAACATTCACCAATGTAACTTTAGCACCATTTATCGCAAGATATTGGTCACGACCACGAGTTTTGTAGCTTGTGTAACCACATGATTTAGAAAGGTCACGAATATCACCTACAATGATAGGATAAATATTCACATCCATCCCAGGTGATTCTAAATAAGCACGCAATAATTGCCATGCAAGATAGAAGTTGTAACCTTTGCTACACATACGGAATGCCTCAGGACGATAATCGTGGAACCAAGACTCAGCCAAATAACCTGGTGCAGTGTTAGTATTCAACACGCCAAGACCTGAACCACCATAGAAGTTGCGGTCGGTCATACCACGAGGAGTGCTGTATGTTACATTTGTCAACTTCACATAGTCATGCCAGTTAGCAGCAGCTTTCGACATAGCCAATGAGGTAGAGTTGTAAGCCGAATAATCTGATTTTGACTTAGCACGGCACATTACAACCACATAGTTGGCACTTGAGTTACCTGCATTGGTGTGAAGCGACATGAAGTAACCACCATATGAGTTTGAAGCCGATGCAATAGTTGATAGAGTTAAGTCACCCGATTGAGTATTTGATTCACGCGACAATTTAATATTACTATTGATGTATTTATTCCAAAAGTATTTAATACCTTGAGCACGATATGTGTTACCCGATGATTCCCAGAAACAGTTACTGCTATTGTAAGTATTATATAAAGGCGAGCCTTCATTAACAGTAATATCATAAACAGGAAGTTTCACACCGTTTACGGCAGGCATTGTTGTTTGACGGTCATTTGAAGTGTAACCACCATGACCGGGATTAACATATAATTTTGTTTTACTTGCAGCCGATGCGCCTAATGACACGCAAAGGAGCAATAATATTAATGAATATACTTTTTTCATCGCTTATTTCTCTTTAATTGTCATTACATAAATTTTCCCATCGTTGGTATGGAAAGCGATTTTACTTCCGTCGGCCGACACACTTGGGAACATTTTAATTTCATCAGATGAAGTAGTGAGTTGTTGGAAATTATTACCTGCAACATCAACAATTACAATATCACTTTTTGTATAGTAATAACCATCATCTTCATCTTGCATGCCCACTACATGAGTATTGCCACGCCATTGTGGTGAACGCAATGCACCAAGATTCACTACACCTGAGCCATCGAGGAAGCACACATAAGCATTATTTGCACAACCAAAGAGAATACGAGATTTATCGGGAGAAAGAGCTGTCCAAGTGTATTGTGGATCCCAATCGCCCAATTGACCGGCTAATGGGTCTAATACTGTGCGATTGCCATTTGCATACACCACAATCTTAAGATCTTCTTCTGTTACCAATAAATCATCGAGAGTGCCGGCAGAAGCATTTTTAATTACAGTTTTCTTTACAGCTTTGCCCTCAATAGGCAACATTGCTGTAGCTCCATTAAATGCCATTTGATTGACATGATTGATTCCTTTTGCTACAGTTTTAAGACTTTTTGTTTCTACATCAAGTACATAAATGTCTTGTGTAAGTTCAGTCTTGTTCATGTTGCGAGTAAGAATAGTTTTACCATCTTTACTAATAACAGGACAATATCCTGCGCCTTGCATTTCGGTTAAGAGAGTGTATTCGCCACTCTTCACATCAATAAGTGCCAACCCATCATAGTTCAAAGCCGACACAAGAAGATTTCCATCGGGCATAAAGCGAGGATGAAACTTCATAACATTGTCACCAACAGGAATCTGTTCCATGCTGACGACATTGAACGATTGAGCCGATGACATCAATGCCACGCCCATCGCCAAAGTTAATAATACTTTTTTCATCATTAAAAATTTATATTAATATATGTATTGATTGTAAAAAAAGAAATGCAAAGTTAACACATATTCTTGATAATACCATGCCTTATTGCGATTTAACATATCTTTTTTGTTTAGAATCTAATTCAGAACAACCTAACCATTGAATCAGTTTGCATTAAGGGCAAGGTGGATACAAAAAAAGGAAATGACAAGCATTTCCTTTCACTTTATCGTCAATTATTTTCTATAATCTAAATGGGATAGCTAATACACACGAAACCGGCACAACTTCTGAGTCTATACTTCCGGCTATCCACTTTGGCATTTCACTAATAACCCTTACAGCCTCACGGTCAAGTGTTTCTTCAACTCCTTTTATTACAGATATTCCATTTATCGAGCCATCGGGATAAACGACAAAACTACACACTACTCGTCCTTGCACACGATTATTGTACGCTTCTGCCGGATATATACGCGTCTCATTAATAAATTTCATCAATGCACGTTCTCCTCCGGGAAATTGAGGAACTACATCAACATATCCCGAATCATATATTGTAATCTCGCTACTTTTATGTCCATTACCGGTATATACCTTGTGAATTTGCGCAAATGCATTATTACTAACACAAAATATTCCTATAAGTAAAAATATGCCTTTAATTACTATTTGCATCTACTATAAACTAATGTTTATTATTCAAATCTCATTAACTCGTTGCAAATATAAACCGATATTTTTTATTGCACAAAAGGTCATACCATTTTTTGAGAATGATTATTAATGTTTTATGTTTATTTACAATGTAGATAAATGTAAAAAAATGACAATAATATAATACAAAGCCTATGCGTTACGTTATATAAGAGTGTAATAATATACCTAAATATTTACAAATGCGAAATAACCCATTTACATATATCAAAACGGCATTAATCACTATTTGTGCCACAACCCTTTTACCTCTGAGTATCAATGCTCAAGATGGGACAATTGCATACAACTTCTTAAACCTTCCTTCATCGTCTCACATATATGGATTAGGAGGAGTAAACATCTCGACAATAGAAGATAACATCAATCTTACAGATCAAAACCCAGCTCTTTTAGGTCCCGAAATGGATCTGCAAATTGGGTTAAATTACATGAGATATGTGGGAGAAACCAACTTTGCAGGCTTAAAATTTGCTAAAAAAGCAACCGAACGTAGCGCTTTTGCCATCGGTGTGCAATACTTTGGTTATGGTAGCATGAAATATGCCGACGAACAAGGCAATATTTTAGGCTCATTTTCGCCAAAAGATATTGCTATAAATGTAGCATACTCTCATGATATTACAGACCGTTGGCGAGGAGGTATTAATCTTAAATATATCTACAGTGCATATGATGAATTTTCAGCAATGGCACTCGCTGCCGACTTAGGTGTAAACTATTATGACCCAGAATCGGATTTATCACTTTCTCTCGTTGGTGCAAACTTAGGAGGTCAAATCAAACGTTTCAATGACACTTACGACAGGCTACCTATAGATGTGAGATTAGGTCTTACCAAGGGGTTAGGAAGTATTCCTGTTAGATTATCTGTCACAGCTTGGAATTTAACAAAATGGAGCCTACCCTATTATGATCCGGGCGACGGTACATCTTCAGATGGTATAAAGTTGAAAGATTCTTTTATTCCTAATCTGTTCCGACATTTAATTTTTGCGGCCGACTTCGTTCCATCACAACGTTTCCATATAGGGCTTGGATATAATTACAAAACTCGCACCGATATGAGCACTTACTCCAGAAATCTCTTATCAGGTTTTTCTTTAACTGCCGGAATCAATGTTAAATCTTTTGGTATAGATGTTGCATTAGCCCAACCCCATACAGGCGCAACCACATTTATGGTTAACCTTTCGGCCAACCTTAACGATTTTATAAAATAGAAATTATATACAATGAGTACTCCAATTATAACAATTGCCATTGACGGTTATTCATCTTCGGGGAAAAGTAGCATGGCTAAAGCCCTTGCAAAAAAAATCGGATATCGTTATATCGATTCTGGAGCGATGTATCGTGCTGTAACTCTATATGCCATGAGAAACAACATGGTATCACACGATCACATTGTTGACAACGAGGCACTAATTGCATCACTTCCTAATATTAAAATTGATTTCAAAGTATGTGAAGATGGGCAACACACTATGTTAAACGGGGAAGATGTAGAACGTGAAATTCGCCAACTTGATGTATCTAATAATGTATCACAAGTGGCAGTTATCCCCGCTATTCGTCATGCGCTTGTAGCGATGCAACAAGCATTTGGAATTGAAAAAGGTATTGTCATGGATGGTCGTGACATAGGCACTACAGTTTTCCCTAATGCCGAACTTAAAATATTTGTAAACGCATCGGCCGAAACCAGAGCAATGCGTCGCCACAAAGAACTCATCGAAAAAGGACAACCATCTACTTATGAAGATGTTCTCTCTAATGTAGTAACTCGTGACCACATAGACGAAACTCGCAAAGAAAGCCCTCTTAGACGTGCTGATGACGCTATACTTCTTGACAACTCAAATATGTCTATTGCCGAACAAGATGCATGGCTCATCGAACAATATAATAACACCATTGCAAAATGCCGTTAACAACATGATTTCAATTGAAATCGACAACAAATCGGGATTTTGCTTTGGGGTTGTAACAGCCATACGCAAAGCCGAAGAAGAACTTGAGAAATCAGGTCAACTCTATTGCTTGGGCGATATCGTTCACAATAGTGATGAAGTTGAACGATTGCGCAACAAAGGATTAATCACAATTACCCATGAGGAGATGAAAAATCTTCACAATGTAAAGGTTTTGTTGCGTGCTCATGGCGAGCCTCCATCAACTTACGAATTAGCTCGAAAAAACAATATTGAGATTATTGATGCTACTTGCCCTGTTGTATTACAACTTCAACGCCGCATCAAAGAGACATATGACTCAACTTCACCACAACCACAAATAGTTATCTACGGAAAGATTGGACATGCCGAGGTAAATGGGCTTGTGGGGCAAACAAATGGCAAAGCAATTGTTGTTGAAGATATCTCACAACTAAACAAGGTGAATCTTAATCAAGATATTGAACTTTACTCTCAAACGACCAAATCGCTACATGGTTTCACTAAAATGAGAGAAGTAATCTCTGCCAACAAGTCGCCCGAAGCAACTTTTAATAGTTATGATACCATATGCCGACAAGTTGCAAATCGAGTTGAACACATTCGAGAATTTGCATCAAACCACCAATTGGTTCTTTTTGTAAGTGGAAAAAAAAGCAGCAATGGCAAAATACTATACAACGAATGCCTTGATGTCAACCCCAACACCCACTTCATTTCAAACGAAAACGAAATTAATGCCGAATTGATTGATGGCGTCAATAGTATTGGTATATGTGGAGCAACTTCTACACCTCGTTGGTTGATGGAAAATGTAAAAGCCAAACTTTTGCAACTTATTAATAATTAAATAATGGATAATTTTGTTGCAATCGACGTAGAAACAGCCAATTATCAGCCCACCAGTATTTGTGCTATTGGTGCTGTTAAAGTTGTAAACAAATGTATCGTTGATAGATTTTATCATTTAGTTAAACCAGAGCCTAATTGGTATGTAAGAAGGTTTAGTGAAGAAGTTCACGGCATTTTCCCTAAGGACACATGCGATCAGCCAAATTTTGACCAAGTGTGGCTATCTCTTAAACAATTCATAGGGAATCTGCCATTGGTCGCGCACAACAAATCTTTTGATGAGCGATGCATTAATGCCACTTGCCGAGCCTATCAACTTGAAACTCCTAATAATGGCTTTTATTGCACGTTATCAACTGCAAGACGTAAAATCCCTCGCAACTTATGTTCTACTTATTCACTTCCTTATTTATGTGAATTTTTAGGAATCCCATTTAATAATCATCACAATGCGCTTGCCGATGCCGAAGCTTGCGCTAAAATAGCTATTGCAATTTTATGAAATCTATCAAACTCATTTATTTAAGCACCTTAATTTCGATGTTTCTCGTTGTAAGTTCTTGTTCTTGTCAAAACGAAGACAAAACCACCTCTGCGCCAACAGAAATCGAAGAAATTGCAAAAAAACATGCCTCTCAATTTAGTAATACGAAATTAAGCGACATGGAAGTTCAACAGTTACTTTTTGAGGTAAGAGCACATGAACAAGATCTTCGCGCAGCCAATCTTAATAAAGAGGCTGATATCTATATCGAATATTTCAATACTCATCTAAAAAATATAAATCCTAACTTAGCAAAAAAAATCAACAAATAAATCCGCCTCTCAATACGTGCAAACCTTTATTACCACCACTATCTCATAAGTTTTCGTAATAAATCTTAATTGGTTAATTGTACATTCAAAACCGAAGTGCAAAATTTACGGTAAAAAAATAAAAATATGAAAAACACCGCAGGTTTGCCAAACGGCTGGGGCGCGTAGCCCCAAAGAGTGAATTTGTAGAGTAACAAGCAATACAAAAAAAGGAGAC
>JAZSDX010000005.1:0-10885 GCA_045531405.1 Muribaculaceae bacterium
GACAATCAGAGAGAAAAATTAAAACGTATAAAAAAACAACACACAATGGAGCATGCTCCATTGTGTGTAACTAAAAAGTTATTAATTTTGTCCTAATAAATAAGTATTAATTTTGTAACGCTTATTTAGGACTAGTCAAAAGAAAAAGAAAAAAAGTCAGAGTAAACAAATACAACAAGAAAAGGAATCGTATAATAGCGGCTAATTCTTAAATCGTTCGTTTAACGATAAAGCTACCGAGCTCCACGGTAGCTTTTGTTTTTGTATCTATGTGCAAGTGATTAAACGGAATTTATAGAAGGGTACTTAATTCAGAATTGTTTATATAATGTTGTAGCATTCAGTTGTTATACCTCACTTTTTTTCAAATTTTCAGTCGCAATAAAACTATTTTGTGTTCTTATTTTGCTTAACTTTGCAATCAATTAAAAAGCAACAAATAGTGGTTAGGGAATTAACAGACGATATTATCAAGTGGATTGAGAAGCATCGCAATGACGACACAACGAAGTTGAGATTGAGTTGTCGTAAAAAAGATGATGCTGCGATATATGATTTTGCAATCATGCAAATTGAATGTCACAAAAAGGTTTAACCTCTGTTTAATCGGCAATTAAAAGTCTCTTATTTTTATATTAAATCTAATTTAATTCTATAGAAAGATAACTTTTTCACTTATTATCTCGTTTATATTCATAGATAATAATTATATTTGCAAAAACTTATAGATGTTTATGAAATTAATTGAGATTAATCTCGAACGGATAATTGCTTTATGTAAAAAGCATAAGGTTAATAAGTTATTTGCGTTTGGGTCGGTTCTCACCGACAAATTTAACGACAATAGTGACATCGATTTATTAGTCGATTTCAACTCTCAAGAAATTGAAGATCCTTTCGTTAATTTTTTTGATTTCAAATATTCTTTACAAGATATTTTAGGCAGAGATGTTGATTTGGTTGACAATTCTGCTGTCAAGAACTCTTTTTTCAGAAAAGAATTAGACCAAACTAAAAATCTAATATATGGATAACAAAATATATAAATATCTTGAAGATATAATAATCGCCATAGATGAGATTAATCTATTTATGGAAGAACGACCTAAACGATATGATACATTCTGCACAGACCTATGTTTTCGCAGAGCTGTTGAACGAAATATTGAAATATTGGGAGAAGCAATGAATCGTATTCTTAAAGAATACCCCAATATTAACATCACAAATGCTCGAAAAATAGTTGATACGAGAAACTATATTATACATGGTTATGATAGTTTAGCATTAGACATTCTTTGGAGTATTGTTATAAATCACTTACCCATATTACGGACCGAAGTTGAGAATCTCCTAAAACTCTAAATATCAACTGTGTGTTTTGAATTAACAGACGATATTATCAAGTGGATTGAGGAGCATCGCAATGACGACACAACGAAGTTGAGGTTGAGTTGTCGTAAAAAAGATGATGCTGCGATATATGATTTTGCTATCATGCAAATTGAATGTCGCAAAAAGGCTGCAAAAAAACTTTCACAAACACTTCAATCCTCATCGTTTATATTTCCCACTACCCTATCGGCAGAGCAATGCACATCGGACGACCTCGCTGAGTTTCACGCCTCATTAATAAATGTGGGGGAAACGATTCTTGATATGACTGCCGGACTTGGCATCGACGCTTTTCATCTTGCTCAAAAGGCAAATCACATTACTGCAATAGATCTTAATAGCGATGTTGCTGAAGCATTATCTATTAATGCCAACGTTCTTGGACTAAATAATTTCACAGCAATAAATGCCGACAGCGTGGAATATATAAAAAACTCCACCGAGCATTTTGACACAATATTTATCGACCCCGCTCGTCGTGGCGATGGTGGTAAACGATTGTTTGCACTTGCCGACTGCCAACCAAATATCGTTGAGCTTTTAGATTGCGTTAAAGCTCATTGCAACAAATTGATAGTAAAAGCATCTCCCATGCTCGATGCCACACAAGTGTTGCGAGAGTTGCCCGAAACGACTGATTTATACGCCATCGGCACTCGCCAAGAGTGTAAAGAGATTGTGGCAGTGGTTGACTTCAAGAATCCACAAACATACCCTACTCTACATTGCATCACAATTGATGATGAAACGTCTGATTTTTCATTTACTCTCGACGATGAATCATCGGCGACCAACATTTATGGAGAAATTCATGAGGGAATGTATATTTACGAGCCACACCCTGCCATAATGAAGCTACAACCATTCAAATTGATTTCACAACATTTCAACGCAATAAAACTGCATCAACACACACATTTATATACCTCAACTCAAATTATCCCCGACTTCCCCGGTGATTGCTATAAGATAGCGAAGATTTATCCGTTCACTTCACGAGTGGCAAAAGAGATTGTAAAAGATTATCCTCGAGCAAACGTGGCAGTGAGAAACTTTATTCTTTCGGCCGACGAACTTCGCAAAAAGCTAAAAATAAAAGACGATAATAAATATCGTCTTTATGGTGTAACTGTGGCAAATGGCGACCGTTTAATAATCGTTTCAACTCATGTCTAAACTTTTTCAAACATTCGAGCCATTGCTCGTTTATCTTCACGTTCTTTTATTGATTGACGCTTGTCGTATTCCTTTTTACCACGACCAAGACCAATAACCAACTTTGCCAATCCTCGGTCATTAATAAACAATTTTAATGGCACTATTGTATTTCCGGCTTCTTTTCCATCTTTCTCCAATCGACGTATCTCCTTGCGATTTAGCAACAGTTTGCGATCGCGACGTTGCTCATGATTATTATATGTACCATAGAAATATTCAGCTATATACATATTCTTAACCCATACCTCTCCATTTGTTACATAACAATAAGTATCGGTCAATCCGGCTTTTCCCAATCGGATAGACTTAATCTCTGTTCCGGTCAAGACTATGCCCGCAGTAAATGTTTCTAATATATTATAATCAAACGTGGCACGTTTGTTTTTTATATTTATATCTTTACTAAACTTCATTACATGTAGATTTTATCCAATGATAAAACTCAATATCGCATCAATAACAAACGGAGGTACAAGAATTGCCAATATCGACATTATAACAAAATGACTCAATTTTTCATCTTTTACTGCCAAATATCGAGCGCTCTTCCATAAAACTATCCCCACATATATATACAAGAAATATATTATTGAAAGTTCTATGGGCAAACAATTTTTTATAAATGTTACAATTGAAATTATGGCAAGTGTATATGTGATTACAGTTGTGTATCTTTTTTCGTTAAGTTCTCCTTCGACCCAATCTTGCATCGTTGAAGCAAACACAATTGCTGCAAAGAAATAGGAAACAAAAAACTGCACAAAAGTCACTATTGCATGTTGCAACAACGTAACCAAGCCCAAATCATTATCATAAAAATATTGAACAAATGCCGAAACAGATGTCAATCCAAATAAAGGATACAGATATTTCGACGCCAATAATTTGGGGTCATCACCCGAATGAGAAATATCTTCCCAACCATTTCCGGGTGACATAATTAATTGTCCTATATTTATCAAAAATTTAAGCATCTAAGTAATATTTTCTACAAAGATACAATTTTTGAGCGTTATTAAACACTATTCTTTATCAAAAAAATCATTTATAAACCAATAATGATATAATGTTTCTCAAAAAAAACTATTTGTAGCCTAAGTATAAAAATAAACCATTATCTTTGCATAAATTATATTAAATATGAAATCAGATATTTTATCAAAGCTATATTCTCAAGTATTAGGGTCGGAGCCGACCGAAATCATAGAACTTCCGGCATCGGGTTCAAATCGCAGATATTTTCGTCTATTAGGAAAAACATCTCTTATCGGAGTGCTTGGCACTTGTAGAGAAGAGAATGAGTCATTTATATATCTTGCCAACCATTTCAAAGAACGAAATCTTCCTGTGCCTAAAGTTCTTGCCGTTGCCGACGACAACATGGCATATATCCAAGAGGATTTAGGTGATGAAATATTGTTCAAAGCAATCGAAAAAGGTCGCTTAACTCGTTCATTCAGTAACGAAGAAAAGGAATTGTTAATTAAAACAATTCGCATGCTTCCCGATGTACAATTTGCCGGAGCTGTAGGGCTTGATTTTAGCAAATGCTATCCATTGGCCGAGTTTGACACTCGCACAATAATGTGGGATTTGAACTATTTCAAATATTGCTTCCTTAAAGCCACAGGATTAGAATTTCAAGAAGACAAACTTGAAGACGATTTTCAAGCGATGAGCGAAGTGCTTATGCGTAGCCAGTCAAGCACATTCATGTATCGCGATTTCCAATCACGCAACGTGATGCTTGTTGACAACGAACCTTGGTTTATTGATTTCCAAGGAGGTCGCAAAGGTCCATTCTACTACGATGTAGCTTCATTCCTATGGCAAGCTAAAGCCAATATGCCAGATAGCTTACGCAATGAATTAATTTCAGAATATATCGATGCCTTGCGCAAATACAAACCGGTAGATGAAGAATATTTCCATGAGCAATTACGTCATTTTGTATTGTTCCGTACTCTGCAAGTATTAGGGGCTTATGGTTTCCGTGGCTACTTTGAGAAGAAACCTCATTTCATGCAAAGCGTACCATATGCTGTTGCCAACTTGCGCACATTATTACAAGAGCCATATCCCGAATACCCTTATCTAAGCAAAATACTCAAAGAATTGGTTGAGATGAAGCAGTTTAGCGATGAGCTACAAAAACATACTCTCACCGTAAAGGTTATGAGTTTTGCTTATAAAAAAGGAATTCCCAACGACACTTCAGGCAATGGGGGTGGATATGTGTTTGACTGCCGTGCAGTAAACAATCCCGGTAAATATGAACGATATAAACCATTCACCGGACTCGATCAACAAGTCATTGACTTCCTTGAAGATGATGGCGAAATATTGACATTCCTTGACCATGCATACGAACTCGTTGACTCTACCGTTAAACGATATGTTGAACGAGGCTTCACAAATCTCATGGTATGCTTTGGTTGTACCGGTGGACAACATCGCTCAGTGTATAGTGCCCAACACATGGCAGAACATATCAACAAAAAATTCAATGTCAAAGTAGAGCTTGTGCATCGCGAACAAAACATCGAACAAACATTCAACGCAAAATTTTAATATTGCAATGAAAGCGATGATTTTTGCTGCCGGTCTTGGCACTCGTTTACGCCCTCTCACAAACGACAAGCCTAAGGCTCTCGTTGAAGTGGGTGGAGTTGCAATGCTCGAACGAGTAATAAATCGGCTTAAATCACATGGTATTGACGATATTGTTATTAATATTCATCACTTTGGCGAAAAGATTATTGAATTTGTTGAGCAACACAATAATTTCGGCATCACAATCCACATAAGTGATGAGCGAGATTTATTGCTCGACACAGGAGGAGGCATACTCAAATCTCAACAATGGCTTGATGGCAACGAACCTATTATAATTCATAATGCTGATATTCTAACCGATTTTGATTTACACAAAATGGTCAAACAACATATCGAAAATAAGGCTGATGCCACATTGCTCGTTGCCGACCGCAAAACTACCCGATATTTTTATATCAATAATAAAAATCTGCTTCGTGGGTGGACTAATATTGCAACAGGAGAAGTAAAACCGTTGGGATATGTGCAACAAGAAAGCGATAAGCTTCTTGCTTTTGGTGGTGTTCACATTGTTTCTCCTTCAATTTTTGACGTTCTTAAAAACTATTCTTCCGAGCCAAAATTCTCTATTACGCCATTCTATATTGACAAATGCAATGATTTGAAAATTATGGGTTATACACCCTCAGAAGAATATCAATGGCACGACATTGGGAAAATCGAATCAATAAAAGTGGCTGAAGAAGAGTTTATTTGAAAATAATCACATATTTAGCCAAGTCATATTTTGCCGTGTAAAATATTTTATGTATCTTTGCAGTCGCAAAAATCAATACAAAACTAAATTTTTTAATTTTTACTTAAATGGCAACTAAAATCAGATTACAACGTCATGGTCGCAAAAACTATGCGTTTTATCCTATTGTGATCGCCGATAGCAGAGCACCACGAGATGGTAAATTTATTGAAAGGATAGGTTCTTATAATCCTAACACTAATCCTGCTACAATAACATTGAATTTCGAACGAGCTTTGTATTGGGTAAACTGCGGTGCTCAACCCACCGACACAGTGCGTACAATTCTTTCTAACGAAGGTGTACTTTTAATGAAACACCTCCAAGGTGGTGTAAAAAAAGGTGCTTTTGATGAAGCTGAAGCTCAACGTCGTTTCGACGCTTGGAAAAACAAAAAAACAGCTGCCACTGAAGCATTCAAATCAGACCTCGCAAGCAAAAAAGCAAGCGATGCTAAGCAACGCCTTGAAGACGAGCAAGCTAAAAACAAAGCAAAAGCAGAAGAAATTGCAAAGAAAAAAGCTGAACTTGCTGCTGCCGCTGCCGAAGCTGAAGCTGAAGCTCCTGCTGAAGAAGCAACAGAAGAAGTTGCTACTGAAAGCGCAGAATAATTCGAATAGAATTTTCATGATTTATAAAGGATGTCGAAATTCGGCATCCTTTTTTATTTGAATATCGGCAACAACTTGCTAACTTTGTATCTATAAAAAAATGGAATACTCTTCATAATGATTTCTATACAAAACCTATCGGTTGAATTTAGTGCAAAATCTTTGTTTGACAACATAAACTATGTTATCAACAAAAAAGATAAGATTGCACTTGTCGGAAAAAATGGAGCCGGCAAATCAACTATGCTCAAAATTATTGCCGGATTGCAAAATCCAACTTCGGGTTGCGTTGCCAAACCAAACGACATCACAATTAGCTATCTTCCTCAACAAATGGTGTTAAACGACACCCTTACCGTTGTTGAAGAAGTGAGCAAAGCATTTTCACACATTGACGAAATGCACAGCCAACTCGACAAGATAAATCATGAACTTCAATCGCGCGATGACTACGAAAGCAGTAGTTATCAGGAGCTTATTGACAGACTAACCATTCTAAATGAACGCATAGCAATAGAAGAAAGCGAAAATCGCGAGGCCGAAATGGAAAAAACATTAATCGGACTGGGATTTAATCGCAATGATTTCAATCGACCAACAGCCGAATTTAGTGGTGGCTGGCGTATGCGCATTGAACTCGCCAAATTGCTTCTCACGCATCCCGACGTATTATTACTTGACGAGCCTACCAACCACCTTGACATAGAGTCTATACAATGGCTTGAAAACTTCCTCATTACAAAAGCCAACGCAGTTGTGTTGGTTTCGCACGACCGTGCATTTATCGACAACGTCACTAATCGAACTATTGAAATTTCTCTCGGGAAAATATACGACTATGCTGTAAACTACTCAAAATATGTAGTTCTGCACCAAGAACGCATCGAGCAACAAATGCGAGCATATCAAAATCAACAAAAACAAATTCAAGAAACCGAAGATTTCATTGAACGATTTAGATATAAAGCAACAAAAGCTGTACAGGTGCAAAGTCGCATAAAACAACTCTCGAAAATAGAGCGCATTGAAGTTGACGAGGTAGATACCTCTCATCTCAATCTAAAATTTCCACCGGCACCTCGATCGGGCGACTACCCTATCATTGCCGACAATGTAGGCAAACGATATGGCGACCATCAAGTGTTTGACAATGCAACATTTACAATTAAACGAGGGGAAAAAGTTGCATTTGTAGGAAAAAACGGAGAAGGGAAATCCACTTTGGTAAAATGTATCATGAACGAAATACCTTTTACCGGAAATCTAAAAATCGGACACAACGTAAAGATTGGATATTTCGCACAAAACCAAGCCCAACTTCTTGATGGAGAAATATCTGTATTCGACACAATCGATAGAGTTGCAGTTGGAGATATTCGCACAAAAATTCGTGATATTCTTGGGGCGTTTATGTTTGGAGGAGAAGCCTCTGATAAGAAGGTTAAAGTACTTTCAGGAGGCGAAAAAACTCGTTTGGCAATGATTAGATTATTGCTTGAGCCAGTAAATCTGCTCATTCTCGACGAACCGACAAACCATCTCGACATAAGAACAAAAGACATTCTTAAACAAGCAATTAAGGATTTCAATGGCACGGTTATTGTTGTGTCTCACGACCGAGAATTTCTTGATGGCTTAGTTGAGAAAGTATATGAATTTGGAGGAGGGAAAGTCAAAGAATGTCTTGGGGGGATTTATGAATTCCTTGAAAAGAAAAAAATTGCAACCCTCGCTGAGCTTGAGATTAGCAGCAATGCGACCAAAAACACTTCAACCAAACAACAAAACGACACCGAAGCATCCACTCCTTCTCAAAGCAAATTATCCTATGCTGAGCAACGAGAACGAGAAAAAGCAATAAAACGTGCTGAGAAAAAAGTAACAGAAGCCGAAATGGAAATTTCTCGTTATGAAGCAGAAATTGCTGAGATTGAAGTACTAATAGCAAATGGAAATGTCAGCAATGAAATTTTTGCCCAGCATGCCGAAAAAAACAAACAACTTGAAAATGCAATGAGTATATGGGAACTTGCTTCTATAGAATTAGATGAAATAAAATCAAAACTAAATAATTAACTTTAACTCAACGACAAAATGAAAAAATTTTCCTATGTAGTTTTGTCAATCGCTTTAACTTCAACGATGACAATGTGCACAACAAAAACGCCCAAAGGAGTAGATCGTACCAATCTAAATGATTCCGTTGCTCCTCAAGAAGATTTTTATGAGTATGCGTGTGGTGGCTGGATGAAAGCCAACCCTCTTAAACCGGAGTATTCTCGTTTCGGAACGTTCGACCAACTTGGCGAAAACACTCGCGAACAAGTAAAATCACTTGTTACCGGCCTTGACTCAAAAAATGCAGCCAAAGGTTCTGCCGCACAACAAATCGGCGACCTATATGCCATGGGTATGGATAGTGTTCGCCTCAACGAGCAAGGTGCTAAACCTATCATTAAAGACATTGAAACCATTAACAACACAAATCGTGAAGATTTAATAGACCTCATGGCCTCAATGGTAGGTGTAGATGCTTTCTTCGGGACCGGAGTAGATGCCGACATGATGAACTCAAATATGAACACCATGTATTGGCAACAAGGTGGTCTCGGACTTGGCGATAGAGATTACTACCTTGAAGATAGCGAAAACACAAATGCAATACGTGAGGCTTATAAAACTTTCATTAAAACCATTACCGGGTTAGTTGGTTATGATGAAGCCGCACAGCAACGCGTAGTGGAGAATGTAATGAATATCGAAACTGCGTTAGCTAAAGCAGCGATGACTCGCGAAGAATTACGTAATCCGATTGCGAGCTACAACCCTATGACACTTGATCAGATTGCTACTCAATATCCCAATGTTGATCTTCGTCGTTATTTCAAAAAGCAAGGCTTAGATGTTGACACTGTAATCATCGGTCAACCTAAATCATTAGCAACAGTTGATAGCATAATAAAATGTGCTGACATTCAAGCATTACACGACTACATCACTGCCGGATATATCGCTTCGGCAGCGAATTTCCTTAGCGACGATTTCATAAATGCTAAATTCGAACTTTCAAAAGTTGTTTCAGGTGTTCAACAGCTACAACCTCGTTGGAAACGCGCATTAAGCATTCCTAACAATATGCTTGGTGAGGCTGTAGGTCAACTATATGTTGAAAAGTACTTCCCTCAATCATCTAAAGATAAAATGCTTGAGCTTGTTGAGAATCTTAAAATTGCACTCGGACAACACATCGACAATCTCACATGGATGAGTGATACCACAAAAGCTAAAGCTCACGAAAAGCTATCTACATTCACTGTTAAAATCGGATTCCCCGACAAATGGCGTGATTACTCTGATTTGACAATCGACCCATCTAAGTCATATTGGGAAAATGTAAAAGCTGCAATCAAACATAATATTGATTTCAGTCTTGCCGACTATGGCAAACCTGTTGACAAAACTCGTTGGTATATGCCTCCACAAACTGTAAATGCTTATTACAACCCTCTTTCAAACGAAATTTGTTTCCCTGCCGGCATTCTTCAACCCCCATTCTTTGATCCCGATGCCGATGATGCTCTCAACTATGGTGCAATAGGCGTTGTAATCGGACACGAAATGACTCACGGTTTCGATGACCAAGGTCGTCAGTTCGACAAAGATGGCAATCTCAAAGATTGGTGGACTGCCGAAGATGCAGACGCATTCAACAAGTTAGCCGACAAGCTCGTGGCACAATTTGATAACGTAATTGTACTTGGTGACACTCATGCCAATGGCCGTTTCACACTTGGTGAAAACATCGCCGACCAAGGTGGTCTTCGCGTAGCCCTTACCGCATATCACAACTCTCTCCAAGGAAAAGAAAGAAAAGATATTGACGGATTTACTCCCGAACAACGCTTCTACCTTGCATACGCTAATGTATGGGCAGGAAACATTCGTGACGAAGAAATTCTTTCTCGCACCAAAACCGACCCCCACTCTCTTGGTCGCTGGCGTGTGAATGCCACATTACGCAATCTTCAACCATTCTTCGACGCATTCAACGTAACCGAAGGCAACAAAATGTTCCGTCCAGAAAACGAACGTGTTGTAATCTGGTAAAAACTAAACACCTAAATATAAAAAACTGCACCGATTTTGGTGCAGTTTTTTTATTTTACGTTTTGTCTAGTCCTGACATAGCGTTACAGTAAAAAGTAACAAAAAATGGAAGAGACTAAACACAAGTATGTTAAGCGAACACAACGAGATTATTCAATGCCTTTTAAGTTGGCAGTAGTACAAGAAGTAGAGCGCACCGGAA
>JAZSDX010000039.1:0-6146 GCA_045531405.1 Muribaculaceae bacterium
TTTCTTGGTAGTACTCGGGCGGTGATTGATGAAGAGGGCAATGTGTTGCAAAGCACTGCCTATTATCCATCAGGTGTGCCGTTGACTCCAAACTCGCTCACGCCTCAAACTATCAAACTCCACACCGGCAAAGACTTCTTCGACCTCCAAGGCACAGGCTGGTACGACAACCAAGCTCGCTATTATGATTGCCTAATACCCACTTTTAAATCTATCGACCCCCTTGCAGAGAAATACCCCTGGCTATCCCCTTATAACCATTGTGCAAATAATCCAATGAGATTTGTGGATAGAGATGGAAAAGAATGGACAGACAATCAAAATAAAGTCATAGAAAACACTTCAAATATAAACGTCTTTATTTTCTATGTAAATGATTTTAAAGAACAAGCATTAATTCAATATAATGATGCTATTAAACAATATGGGGCTAACTCAGTTGCAATGAGTAACACCGGTACAACATCCGGGTTTGCTAACGATTGGGAAAATATGGCAGGTAATGATATAAAAAAAGTCCTAATTATGACTCACGGGAAGAATCAGTCCATTAGGGTTGATAATAATGATGGTAATGGCGTTCATCAATTCACATCAACTGGAAATGGAAAAACAAATTTAACCGGTTCAGATGCTTATGATATCTCTAATTTAGGAAATCCTAAAGGGACAATTTCAAATGCAACATTGTATATGTATTCATGTCATTCCGCAGACATGCAGGCAGAAACTCATGGTAGTGGAGATCATAGACAAGGTGCTTTAAGTGGGACTATGTTACCTATTGCTCACAGATTCGCTCAAAAATTCAATTTTTCTAAAGTTATAGGAACTCAAGGAGCTGTAAATTATAATTCATTTTTTACAAATTTTACTACCCCTGGTTCTTCTAATTACATGAGACCCTATCCCGAAGATGGGAAATGGATTAATATTGTTAGACGTAAATAATATGAAGTATATTAAGATAGATGCTATATTTATAATACTTGTGGCCGTTTTATTAATTGCCACAAGTGAATTTACTATTAAGTTAGACTTAATTTGCTGTAAGAAAAGTATTGAGGGAACTGATTTCAGACCTTTAGCATATCAAATTTTACACAATGAAAAACAATTAGAAAATATCACGCAATATAATAATTTGTATAAAGATATAGATTTTGATTTCAAAAATTATTCATACCTCATAACATTTGGGAGAGCTGCAAAAAGTGTAAAATATAGCATATATGATACAATATTTAACGATTTTTCCCCTTCTTATAATAAACTAATTTGGAATGGCAAATTAAAAGCTAATATTATTTATAAATATAATGACCAATACTATATGTACAACTATCCTATAATTTTTGAAGGATTGGGAGATGGATATATATATATATATAAGTTTAATAAATCTGAGTTTTTATCTAAAGAATACGAACTTTAATACCAGAGTTGCCTTTAAATATTAAGAATTCGAGTTTTCACTAAATAACGATGAATCTTGCAATATAAGTCATTTAGAAAACTCCAATCACATTAATATCAATTATTCTACCTCGCCCGATTGCATTATTGCCGTAACTCTGCACAACTCGGCAGGCGCTTTAATGTGGCAGACTTCGGAAGTGGCACGCGATTCGCAAGGTGACATATCATATCCCACTCACGACCTCGTTGCCGGAGAGTATCTTGTTACGGTATTTCTTAAAAATTCTCAATACTCTTTCAAATTTATCAAGAAATAATTTGATTTAACATTTTTATCATCTAATTTTACAATTCCCATGAATAAACATTTTCGACATATTATTTCATTGATATTGATTGGGATTATTTCAATCCTAACTCAATTTGCCACGGCTCAAAGTCGTAATCGTAATTATGTGTGTGAATGGGAGGCTATTGAGCCTTCTACTGAAGCGCCACCGCCTTATTCTGACCTGTCAAAAATGACTGTTACTTATTTTGATGGTATGGGGCGTAAAATCTCGACCGTAAAAGCCGGTGCGTCTGAAGGTGTTTTTGATATCGCGGATTTTACAACTTACGACAATGTTGGTCGGGTAAAAAAAGAATATCTTCCTATTGAGTTGCCCGATGTTAGCGGTTATTACCCAACCAATTTTGTCTCTGACGCTACAACGTTTCACTACGACAGCCGTCCTTATACTGAGCATATCTATGACAATGCCACCAACAATCGTATTATTGAATCTCGTTTGCCTGGAGTTAAATGGCATAATGATAACAAACATGCTCGTTCTTCCTATCTTATAAACGATGATTATGGCGAACTTGCTTGTGTGAGATTTGACGTAGATGATGATGGAACTCTATTCAATTCTGACAATTACACACCCGGTGTTCTTAGGGTTACAATCACCCTTGATGAGGATAGCAACAAAGTGGCTACTTTTACCGACAAAGCCGGTCGTAAATTATTAATGCGTCAATTTTTAGGTTCTCAAACCGTTGATACCTATTGGGTATATGACCGATACAATCGACTTAGATATATGATTTCGCCTGAGGGTGCTAACTTATTATCGGCATCTATTGGTGAATGTGACGATGAAACAATCGCTCTTTATTGTTATTACTATGATTATGACTCTCGCAATCGTTGCATCATGAAACGATTACCCGGTGTCGAACCTGTTTATTTTGTTTACGACAAACTTAATCGTGTGATTTTTTCACAAGATGGTGCTCAAAGAAGTAACAATGAATGGTCGGTGACTAAATATGACAATCGCCATCGGGTGGCGATAGAAGGTGTGGCTACTATTGCCGGAGCTACTCGTGAATCGTTGCAAAATCAATGGGGAGATACGTTGTTGTTCGAATCTCACGATCCTTCAATTATGACCGAAAGCCTAATGCAATATACTTCAAACTTCAATATCCCTGGTTTTGAGCCTCACAAGGCGTATTATTATGATGATTACTCGCATTGGAGTGCTATTGCTCCATTCCCACAAGATGCTGCTTTTGAATCGGCAACATCGGTTTCTGCCAATGGATTATTAACAGGTACTGCTGTCACCGATTTTATGGGGAATTATTATATAACTCTGTCGGTTTATGACCGAAAAGGAAATCTCGTTTTATCGGCCGAACGTGATATTTACGGACAAGATTATCAAGTTGCCGATTTTTATAAATACAATTTTTCAGGAATACCAACAAATCGCAAACGTGTGACCTCTTTTCTCGTGGAGCAGACCGCAACTGAATCTCATCAAGAAGAATGGAATTACTATTCCGGAATATGGGGACAATTATATCAAACAATGCATCGATATGGTTCGGGGAATTGGGTAAGATTGTCTAATAATAGTTACGACATTGATGGAAAAGTGGTGCGTCGCAGAAGAGGGGGTTATAATAATCAAGGACTGAAAACCGATTATCAATACAATATTCGTGGGTGGCTCACATCTCAGACCTCTCCGTTGTTTTCGCAGAACCTGTTCTATACCGAACCGGTGGATTCGGTGCCTGAACTCATGTTTGGTTCCGCTCCACAATACTATAATGGGAATATAGCTGGTATAAGCGAGAGCCGTTGGACACTACAGGGGGGTATCACCGGCTATAAGGCCATCACGTATGATAATCTCAATCGCATATCAAGGGTATTCGACACCGAGCCGGATAGATATAACGAATGGTATTCTTACGACCTCAACGGAAATATCACCTCGATTCGCAGAGGCGAATTTCTGAATACATTATATGATGATATTTCTATTTCATACGTTGGGAACCGAATGGATAGAGTGGTGGATAATTCCGAGACCGATGAGTTCTTAGGCGAAATTCCACAACTTGGTGCCACAGGTCACCTATTACTAACCGACACCATCGGATATGATGCTTCGGGGCGTTTGACTTCCGATTATAGTCGTGGCATTACGCAGGTTGTATATAATCATCTTGATTTGCCCTCAACGGTGAGAATGGGGGCAAAAGACCGCATTAACTACACCTATCGTTCCGATGGGGTGAAGATGCGTGAGCAATCGACTCATCAATACACAAAGTTGGTGATGAAAATTAGTGCATCGGGCGACACTACTTATGTGCAACGCAATGCTTCTGACACCCACTTCCGTGCTCACTATGGCAATTATGTGAAAGAGACCGGTCAGCCCGATAAGATTTACAACGAAGAGGGATATATCGCTCTTCATGGTGATAGTGTGAGTTATCATTTCTTTGAGCGTGACTATTTAGGTAGCGTGAGGGCTGTGCTTGACCTATATGGCAATCTTGAGCAAACCAATGATTATAATGTAACAGGTATTCCCTCTAGTCGTCACCTCGGTAATGCCGATGTGCATAAACACACAGGCAAGGAGTTCCAAGGATTTAACGGCTTGGCATGGTACGACAACAATGCTCGCTACTACGACCCAATCCTCGCCCGTTTCACGACTCAAGATCCCCTTGCTGAGAAATACCCCTGGCTATCCCCTTATAACCATTGTGCAAATAATCCATTGAAATACATTGACCTAAACGGAGATAGTATTGCAGTGTTAAATCTTGGTGGATTTATTGGACATTCAGCATTACTAATACAAAATGATGAATATAAATGGAAATATTACTCTATGAATGGTGATAATATATACAAATTAACTAATGGTAAAATAGGAGGTAAGCCATATCATGACAAAGGTAGTAAATTGTTTAATTCTCCTCAAGAATTTTTATCAAGTTCGTATAACAAGGAAGGGACTGACGAACAAATAAAAAATGACAAAGTCAACAATTATGGTTATTCTGAAGCATATATACTTCCTACGACTCCTAAACAAGATAAGATTATTGAACAAGAGTTCATAAAACTTTGTAATAAACCATATAATATATTATTTAATCAATGCGCCCAAGTTGTGCGAAATTCATTGAAAGCAGCAGGCATAAAAATTTCTGAAGATACGTTTATATATTATGATAGCATGACAAGCTTTGGCTCAACAATAAAAACAATGCCTAACACTCCAAATGGAGTATTTAATACTATTATAAATAATTATCCTAATGGTTTATATATAAGATGAATAATTACTTTTATAAAATATGTTCTTTTTTTTGGGGTATACAAAGTCTATGTAGTTTTGTCATTTGTGTTAAATACTATCTCACTTTTAATACTCTAAATATAGAATCTCTTTTTATTGGAATAATATTATTATTGATATCTATTATAAATTTCAATTCGAAAGGAAAATCAATATTTGTTAGCATTATATCTAACATTTATTCAATATTTATATGCATGTTATCTTGGTTGTTGATATTAGTCGCTTCTCCTAATCGCACGATTGCGTTAATCCTTATTTTTCTAGTTATTGCTAATTTATTTTTAAGTATAACTACTTTAATCCGCCGTTTATCCCGTCTTTAACAATTAACTAATCTGATTAAAAACAGGTGTCAGTGGTAAAAAAATAAGAAAAGACGGCAAGTCCGTTCGTGCCGAACCCCAAGTGAGAAAATGGAGTAAAGAAGAAAAAGTGATAAATACAA
Source organism: Muribaculaceae bacterium (assembly GCA_045531405.1). Classification (GTDB taxonomy): domain Bacteria; phylum Bacteroidota; class Bacteroidia; order Bacteroidales; family Muribaculaceae; genus RGIG4079. The sequence continues at coordinate 5,533 of JAZSDX010000039.1, forward strand.
ATCAAAAATAACTCATAATGAACCTCAAGGAAAAAATGCAAGAGACAGATATTGTATTATCGGCCGAACGTGATATTTACGGACAAGATTATCAAGTTGCCGATTTTTATAAATACAATTTTTCAGGAATACCAACAAATCGCAAACGTGTAACCTCTTTTCTCGTGGAGCAGACCGCAACTGAATCTCATCAAGAAGAATGGGATTACTATTCCGGAATATGGGGACAATTATATCAAACATTACATCGATATGGTTCGGGGAATTGGGCAAGATTGTCTAATAATAGTTACGACATTGATGGAAAAGTGGTGCGTCGCACAAGAGGGTATTACAATAATCAAGGACTGAAAACCGATTATCAATACAATATTCGTGGGTGGCTCACTTCGCAATCTTCACCTTTGTTCTCGCAAAACCTGTTCTATACCGAACCGGTGGATTCAACCCCTAATATGGTCCTGCTTTCTGTGCCTAAATACTACAATGGGAATATTGCCGGATTAAATGAATCTCGTTGGACGCCTCAAGGTGTCATTACCGGATATAGAGCTGTTTCGTACGACAATATTGGAAGAATAAAAAATGTTTACGATAGTGAACCAAATAGATTT
>JAZSDX010000022.1:0-6631 GCA_045531405.1 Muribaculaceae bacterium
TACCAATGTTACGGTGAATGGAATGTACCCAATGACAGGTAATATCGGTGGTAACGAATCGCTCTCAATCGTTTCTTCTAATGTAGAGATTTCAGCCAAAGGCTCGGCTGCTGTTGATGACTTCAATGGTGGTATTTCTCTCGTGGATTGTGTAATAGCAACTCCAATTGGAGGAGAAGTCGTTGATGCTACAATAGAGGATGGCAAAGGAAATTATGCTCGCAAAGTTGTGATAAAATCACAGTTGATGTTATACAATGATATTAATAACACTATCACATTAGAGACTTATGCAACAAGAGATAAGACAACCAATGCTCAACTTGTTAATCGCATATTCTACAAGGATAATAGCTGGACTACATTGTGTTTGCCTTTTGATGTTAACAATTTAAATGGCACACCTTTTGAAGGAGCGACAATTATGGAATTGAATACAGCAAGCCGTAATGGATTTGATATCGCAACTGGTATGCTTTATCTATCATTCAAGACTGTTAATGCGATAGAAGCAGGGAAACCATATATCGTTAAATGGGAAAATGGTGAAAACATCGTGAATCCGGTATTTGAAAACATTGTTATCACTAATTATGAGCCTAAATCTATTGCTTCAGAGACATTTGAGCTAGATGCAATAAATATGATAGGTAGCTATGCTCCTGTTTATGTATCTGCCGGAGACCAAAGCATTATGTTTATGGGAACTGATAAAGTTATATATTTCCCTACAGAAGATGCCACTCTAAATAGTTTCCAGTCACATTTTGAAATTCCTTCATTAAAAGGGGCAAAAGATACTGCTGTTAAGAACTATACAATAGATTTTGATGGGAATGTATTAGGAATTGAAAAGCTTATAATTGATAAAACAACTGAAAATAATAATGAAACATTATATGACTTGTTAGGTCGCATCATAAAGCACCCCAATAAAGGATTCTACATTAAAAAAGTTGATAACATCACCACCAAAGTCATAAAGTAGTATTCTTTCATATTTCACAAACGCAACCTCGCACAACAAAATGCGGGGCTGCGTTTATTTTATAATCGCTAAGTTCTTAACATCTTTGCACTGCACTTTTTTCACTGATAACACAATTAAGCTAATCGCATAATGCGATTAGCTTAATTGTGTTGAAATAATTATATTTACAATAAATACAGATTATTTTCACTTTGCAGTGCAATCGGGTTGTCCACCTTTCCCTCGGAATTCATCGTGGTATTCGTTGAGGATTGTGCGTATTGCGGTGCCTATTTTGAGGTAGGATTTGCGGTCGAGGTTGGCGAGAGATATGCGCACCGACCAATCGGGACCGGCAAAGCCGTCGCCATTCAACAACACTACTGCCGTTTCGTTGGCAAGGCGTATCACAAAGTCGAGGGGTTCATAATTCTTGGCAAGGAACTCACAAAATTCATCACCATAGATGCGTTTTGCCCACACCATTATATCCATTTCAGAATAATATCCTGCACGCAAGGGGTCGGGCTTGAGAGTGAAGCCTGTAGTTTTCCACAAAGCATCTAATCGATTATTGATAATCGTTTGCATTCGTGTTTTATACACGTTCTCTCTATCAAGCAACGAATAGGCAGCAAAGAGCGACATTTGCATTTGTTGAGGTGTTGATAATCCGGCAGTGTGGTTCAATGCCACCATGCGACTGTCAGCCACCATGCGGTCGATAAACTTCATTTTTTCAGGTTCAAGAGTGAGCGAACCATAACGAGTGTTCAATGCTTTCTTGTTTTTGTCGCAAAGATGATCAATGAGCGCATCAAAAATATTTAGTTGATTGAGAGCAATCACAGCAAGTCGCCACCCTGTCGCTCCGAAATATTTAGAGAACGAATAAACAGTCATGGTGTTATGAGGCAATCGATACATCAACGACTTAAATTCAGGTACAAAAGTGCCATACACATCATCGGTAACAATCATCAAGTCGTGATTATCCTTATGAACCACATCGGCAATGCGATCGAGTGCCGATTGCGAAAGAGTATATGAAGGTGGATTGCTTGGATTTACTACGCAAAGGAGTTTCACATTTTTATCACGCAACTTATCGATTTCTTCATCGGGATATTGCCAATAGTGCAATCCATCTTCTTCAACTTTATTGGCACTGATATTCACAACATTAAAGCCAAATCGTTCGAGATGAGGAATTTCAAGATAAGGCGTAAACACCGGTGTCATTATCGCGATTGTATCGCCATGTTTGAGTAATCTATTCTCAAACAAAGAATCAAAAGCATAACACATCGCAGCAGTGCCACCCTCAACGGCAAACAAATCATAAACCCTGCTTTTACATTCACAACCACAATCTTTACCCTCTTTACATTCGCAATCATCATCGCATTGACAATCGCCCATCTCTTTAGCAAGATAATCACGCACGAGCAATTCAGTGTAATGCAAAATGCGGTCGGGCGTAGGATATTGGTCGCCAATTACAGCTTCTGCCCATTCATGAGCCACATCATTAGGATTGGCATCATGATTCACTATGAGATATTCAAATGCTCCTCGCAATAGCTGTGCACTATCGGCATTTCGATGTACATCAAGGAAAGTCCTAAAGCGTTCCCCTATACCCTCTTTTGTTGGAATCCCAGCAATACCATCGCCCACATCTTTTGTGCGACGACATTCATACAAAGCCCATTGCCCCAACAAAAAGAATGCTTCGCGAGGAGTAGTGGCTATCCAGTTTGGGTTACCACGACCGGCATTTAGGAATGTCGCCGACGATTTGCGTGCATCATCTTGAGCCATAGCTATTAGACGATTTTTTATCTCAAACGGGCTCATTTTCTCGAGTTCACGTTCAATTTTTCTTTTATCCTGGCTTTTACAGCCTGTGTTTTTCTTACTTTCCATAACTAAATTTTAATTACATTTTGTCTTATATTTCAAAAAGATTAACTCATCAACAATACGATTGCTACACCCCAAAGAATCAACAATGTGTTACCAACAGCGTAGGTTACCGTATATCCCATTGCCGGGATTGAGCTTTGAAGTGAATCTTGGATTGCTCCGAGAGCAGCTGTTGTAGTGCGACCACCTGCACAACAGCCAAGATTTATTGCAGGATGGAATTTGAATATCTTTGCACCCATCCAGATACCTATAAACAATGGTACTGATGTAGCAAGCACTCCGGCAATAAACAACATAAATCCCACTTTTTCTATACCTTGAACAAATGTAGGTCCGGCAGTTATACCTACCACTGCGATAAACATATTCAAGCCGAGGTTATTAAGGATCCATAATGCCGGTTGAGGAATACCTCCAAATGTAGGACGACGAGAACGAAGCCAACCAAACACCAATCCGGCAATCAATGCGCCACCACTTGTACTAAGACTGATAGGAACACCACCCAGATGTAAAGTCAACGCACCAATAATGCCACCTATAACAATGCCTAATCCCACAAAAACAAGATCGGTTTGATTTGTCGGACGATCCACATATCCCATTTGAGGTGCAGCAGCATTTACCTCACGAGCAAGCCCATTGATTGTTATCAAATCACCTGCATTTAATTCGGTTTGAGCAAGCACAGGAATCTCAACACCACCACGACTTATGCTCTTAATTATAATGCCGGCCATAAATGATTTTGCGCGAAGTTGATCAACGGTGATACCATCAATTGTTTTCTTTGTAAGCATCACCTTTACCTGTTCGATAGGGAATGAGAGCAAATCATTGTCGGCAACTTCAGAGCCAATCCAACTTTCATCTTCAATCACATACTCACGACGTCCACTCAACACAATTTCATCTCCTTTTTTTACTATTGAGGTAAAAGCAGGCTCCACGATTTTGCCATCAATACGCAAACGTTCCACAAATACACGTCGATTCATCTTTTTTATATAGTCTTCAATCTCAGCTACGGTGCGAGAGGTATCGAAATATGACGACTCGGCACGATAAGCACGAAATACCACTTGACGATTTGAATCGATATATGAAGGATCACTGGCAATGCTACTTTGATTGAGTTGTGCAGCTAACTGTGCTGTTTGTTGCTTCACTTTATCTAACCCACCAAGCAATCGAGGTCCAATGTTTCCAAGAATATAGGCAGAGCCAATAGTACCGAATATATATGTCACTGCATAACACACAGGAATCATATCTGTCCACATCTTCTTGTCGGCAGCCGATGCATCAAGGGTTGAAATCGTATCCCCCCCGACTCCTATTACTGCTGAAATTGTTTGGGCTCCACTTAATAAACCGGCAGCTTCTCCGGGAGAGTAGCCAAATAGTTTGGCTATGCCAAAAGTTACCGCCAAACACACTACACACAATGCTACAGCAAATGCCACCTGCTTTAAGCCAGAGCCTCGCAACGAACGGAAAAATTGAGGTCCGACACTATATCCTATGGCAAATAGGAACAAAAGAAAGAAAACCGATTTCAATGGGCCTGAAATAGGAATATCCATCTGCCCTACTAATACACCCACTAACAACACCGAAGTTACCGTGCCAAGCGAAAAAGATTTATACTTAAGTCTTCCAACCCAGAAACCAACTCCAATAGTCAAAAATATCGCCAATGAGGGATATTCTCGAAATAAATCAACTACTGCATCCATAATATACACTTTTTACTATAATTTTTTTGAAGTTTCCTTTTATACTGATGCAAAAACAACGACAACAATATAAAGGTTTTCTCAATCACAAATTTTAACCCAATTCTACTGAAAACAAATCTAAAAATTTGAACATAAATCAAAAAAAAGCAGTAACTTTGCACTCGTTTTTGACACCCCCTCTGTTGAGACAACGTTAAAGGATGTAAATCAGAGGCTTATCGCAATTTCAGAACAAAAACTATTAATAAATAATACATTATGTTTAAAAGCTTTCCTGGCGCACATTTGATGGAAGCGTTACAACGCAAGAAACTCCATCGTTTAATGTCAACAGAGTTCTTGGCTTCGCGCCTTACAAAAATCCTTATTGCGTCAATCACAATGATTGTTCTTTGGGCTATCCCAACAACTTCTTTCGGCATTGACGGTCTCACTTTAGTAGAACAACGCGTAATCGCAATTTTTGCATTTGCAACTTTGATGTGGGTATTCAATGCAATTCCGGCATGGACAACCTCAACATTCGTAGTTGTACTACTTTTGTTTGCCACCTCTGATAGTAGTCTATGGTTCTTCCGCGACGGCATTCCTACTGAAGAATTAGGCAAACTCACAAGTTACAAATCATTGATGGCTTGTTTTGCCGACCCTATCATCATGCTCTTTATTGGAGGTTTTATCATTGCAATTGCGGCTACTAAAACAGGCTTAGATGTGAAACTTGCAAAAGTGATGCTCAAACCTTTCGGCACTCAATCAAAATATGTATTATTAGGTTTTATCACCGTAACTGCCGTATTCTCAATGTTCTTGAGCAACACTGCTACTGCTGCAATGATGCTTACATTCTTGGCTCCGGTGCTTAAAGCTCTTCCTGCCGACGGTAAAGGTAAAATCGGTTTGGCTCTTGCAATTCCGGTTGCTGCAAACATTGGTGGTATGGGTACTCCTATCGGCACTCCTCCTAATGCTATTGCATTGAAATATCTCAATGACCCCGAAGGTATGAACATGAATATCGGTTTCGGTGAATGGATGGCATTTATGATTCCTTTCACATTGCTTCTCGTGTTCATTTCATGGGTTGTTTTGTTAAAATTATTCCCCTTCAAACAAAAGACTATTAATCTTAACATTGAAGGCGAAGCTAAAAAAGACTGGCGTTCGATTACAGTATATATCGTATTTGCATTGACAGTGCTCCTTTGGGTTCTCGACAAATATACCGGCGTAAACTCAAACGTTGTTGCAATGTTACCAGTGGGTGTATTCTGCATCATCGGGGTAATCACACGTCGCGACCTTGAGGAAATCAGTTGGGGTGTGCTTTGGATGGTAGCCGGTGGTTTTGCTCTTGGTGTGGCATTGAACCAAACAGGCTTGGCAACACACATCATTTCGGCTATTCCATTTGACACATGGTCTCCAATTCTCGTAATTGTAGGTTCTGGTCTCATTTGCTATGCTATGGCTAACTTTATCTCACACACAGCAACTGCCAACCTTTTGGTTCCTATCTTGGCAGTAGCAGGTGGTAGCATGTCGGCTCAATTGGCTCCACTTGGTGGCGTATCTACATTGTTGATTGGTGTTGCAATTGCATCTTCTTTGGGTATGGTTCTTCCTATCAGTACTCCTCCAAATGCTATGGCTCAATCAACCGGTTTGATTCAAGAAAAAGACATGGCAAAAGTGGGTCTTATCATGGGTATTATTGGCCTTGTGATTGGCTATATTATGCTTATTATTCTCGGTTCTAACGGACTTATCGGAGGATAATTAAACTTATCATTATACAAAAAGGAGCTGTTTCATCATTATGCGACAGCTTCTTTTGATTTTTACAAATTGTCTAGTCCTACCATAGCGTTACAGTAAAAAGTAACAAAAAATGGAAGAGACTAAACACAAGTATGTTAAGCGAACGCAACGCGATTATTCAATGCCTTTTAAGTTGGCAGTAGTACAAGAAGTAGAGCGCACCGGA
>JAZSDX010000078.1:0-1930 GCA_045531405.1 Muribaculaceae bacterium
TCTCACGCTTCACGCCGGAGGGAAAGTTGAATCTTATTCAATTTCCAACATTCGCAAGATTACTTTTGGCAAACAAACCGCCAACAATCTTGAAGTTTATCAAAAAAGTAAAACCACTGTTGACAACTATCCTTATTCCACATTTGAGAAAGGAATTTTCGAAGTAGAACCCTCGGGAGTCGAAGGGGTAATGGCTGATAATAATGATTTGTCAGTAGCTTATAATTCCGGCTCACAAGAAATCATGGTGTCATCATCACAAGAAATCACTGCCATTGTAGTGTGCAACCTCAATGGCATGGTGGTAGAAATGTTAACGCCCATGACCACCGAAGCCACCGTTTCCCTTGCCGACTACGCATCGGGCATGTATGTGGTAAAAGCAGTAACAGCAACAGCCACCCAAACACAAAAAATTGTCAAACACTAATCTAATCCTATATAGAATATGAAAACAGTAAAAAGAATAGTAATATCAGCCATTGCGATTGTAATGTTGTTGCCAATGGTGGCACAAGAGCAGTATTTACACATCTATAAAGGAGGCACAAGAGAAAAATCCTATCTTCTATCGTCGATTGATAGTATGTTGATAGATGAAACAATAGCCGGCAGTTATATGGACTTGTATAACAAAGGTCGCAAACACCGAGTAGGCAACGTAGCCAATATCGATGAGTTTAGAGTTGGAGGAGAAGTATTGCCAAGTGGTATCTATATGGGAGTAATGGGCTTCAATTCGCAACTTTATACAAAATCTATCAGTTCACTCTCCTCAACAACCAAGAGCAGTTTTACCACATTTGTCAACAATCTCACATCAAGCAAAGGCACATTGCTCTATTATGGAGTAGAAAATGCCCTTGATGCACTTAAAACAGCCGTTGTTCCCGAAGATTTGCTAAATGTAACCTTAGTAACCTTTACCGATGGACTTGACCAAGGCTCATTCATGATGCAGTCCAACTATACTGACAATGATGCGTATTTGTCAGCATTAAATAATCGCATTAAAAATGAAAAGAAACAAAACGTCTCAATCAATGCCTATTCAATCGGCTTACGTGGCAATGACGTTACCGATGTCGCCCAATTTCAAAAGAATTTGCAGTATCTTGCCAGTAGCGAGGAAAATGCAGTAGAAGTAAGCGATATATCAGAAGTAAATGCCAAATTTCAAGAAATCGCCAACGATGTGTATAATGAGAGTTTCTCAAATACAGTGGGCTTGACCATTCCCGGACAAAGTGATGGCACTAAAATACGCTTCACTTTCGACAATGTGAGCAATGCCACTAATTCAACCATGTATATCGAGGGCACATTTAGATTGAGTGATAGAGCATTAGTAGATGTAACCTATCATGGGGTATCATGTAGCAGCGGAAATGTAATTGTAGGCGAACAAGATGGGATATTTATTACTTTTACCTTTGAAGAAGTAAAAAGTTTAACATCACGCACTATCAGTGCAAGTAATATTGATCAGTGGAGCTATGTAGCCTCATCGGGCAATTGGCAAATCAACTCAGAGTTTACTCCCGAAAGCGACACTAAAATGGAAGTAACACGCAAAAGTGCATTGATAATGTTGGTATTGGACTGTAGTAGTTCGTTGGGTAGTCAATTTAGCACAGTAAAAACTCAAGCCAACAACTTTATCTCTACCCTTGCCGGCTATGGCAACGATGATGGTTTCAGTTCAATTGATATTTCATTAATGGACACAGATATATTTACCAATCTTGAAAAGGACGATATGGTTTTTGTAGAGGGTGGCACCTTTACAATGGGAGCAACCGCAGAGCAAGGTAGTGATTATGATAGTGATGAACTTCCCACACATCAAGTAACATTGAGCGATTTCTATATTGGCAAATATGAGGTGACACAACAGTTGTGGGAATATGTGATGAAATATAGTGGCACA
>JAZSDX010000024.1:0-1924 GCA_045531405.1 Muribaculaceae bacterium
TCTCACGCTTCACGCCGGAGGGAAAGTTGAATCTTATTCAATTTCCAACATTCGCAAGATTACTTTTGGCAAACAAACCGCCAACAATCTTGAAGTTTATCAAAAAAGTAAAACCACTGTTGACAACTATCCTTATTCCACGTTTGAGAAAGGAATTTTCGAGGTGGAAGCCTCGGGAGTAGAAGGGGTGATGGCAGATAATAATGATTTGTCATTAGCCTATAATTCCGGTACACAAGAAATCAAGGTGTCATCATCACAAGAAATCACAGCCATTGTGGTGAGCAACCTTAATGGCATGGTGGTAGAAATGTCATCGCCCATGACCACCGAAGCCACCGTTTCCCTTGCCGATTGTGCATCAGGCATGTATGTGGTAAAAGCAGTAACAGCAACAGCCACCCAAACACAAAAAATTGTCAAACACTAATCTAATCCTATATTGAATATGAAAACAATAAAAAGAATAGTAATATCAACCATCGCTATTGTGATGTTGTTGCCAATGGTGGCACAAGAGCAATATTTACACATCTATAAAGGAGGCACAAGAGAAAAATCCTATCTTCTATCGTCGATTGATAGTATGTTGATAGATGAAACAATAGCCGGAAGTTATATGGACTTGTATAACCAAGGCCGCAAACACCGAGTAGGCAACGTAGCCAATATCGATGAGTTTCGAGTAGGCGGAGCCGTATTGCCAAGTGGAATCTATATGGGAGTAATGGGTTTTAATTCACAACTCTACACTAAGCCAATCGGTTCATTGTCATCGACAACAAAAAGCAGTTACACCTCATTTGTCAACAATCTCACCTCAAGCAAAGGCACATTGCTCTATTATGGAGTAGAAAATGCCCTTGATGCACTTAAAACAGCCGTTGTTCCCGAAGATTTGCTAAACGTAACCTTAGTAACCTTTACCGATGGACTTGACCAAGGCTCATTCATGATGCAGTCCAACTATACTGACAACGACGCGTATTTGACAGCGTTAAATAATCGCATTAAAAATGAAAAGAAACAAAACGTCTCAATCAATGCCTATTCAATCGGCTTACGCGGCAATGACGTTACCGATGTCGCCCAATTTCAAAAGAATTTGCAGTATCTTGCCAGTAGCGAGGAAAATGCAGTAGAGGTAAGTGATATTTCGGAAGTAAATGCAAAATTTCAAGAGATAGCCAACGATGTGTATAACGAAAGTTTCTCAAATACAGTGGGCTTGACCATCCCCGGACAAAGTGATGGCACGAAAATACGTTTCACTTTCGACAATGTGAGCAATGCCACTAATTCAACCATGTATATCGAGGGCACATTTAGGTTGAGAGATAGAGCATTAGTAGATGTAACCTATCATGGGGTATCATGTAGCAGCGGAAATGTAATTGTAGGCGAACAAGATGGGATATTTATTACTTTTACCTTTGAAGAAGTAAAAAGCCTTACATCACGCACTATCAGTGCGAGCAATATTGACCAATGGAGCTATGTAGCCTCATCGGGAAATTGGCAAATAAACTCAGAGTTTACCCCCGAAAGTGATACAAAAATGGAAGTAACACGCAAAAGTGCATTGATAATGTTGCTATTGGACTGCAGTAGCTCTTTGGGTAGTCAATTTAGCACAGTAAAAACTCAAGCTAACAACTTTATCGGCACCCTTGCCGGTTATGGCAATGATGAAGGATTTAGTTCTATTGATATATCAAAAATGGACATTTTTTCAACTCTTGAGAAAGATGAGATGGTTTATGTCAAAGGCGGCACCTTTACTATGGGAGCAACCGCAGAGCAAGGTAGTGATTATGATAGTGATGAACTTCCCACACATCAAGTAACATTGAGCGATTTCTATATTGGCAAATATGAGGTGACACAACAGTTGTGGGAATATGTGATGAAATATAGTGGCACA
>JAZSDX010000058.1:0-21559 GCA_045531405.1 Muribaculaceae bacterium
GACTAATTGAGCAGAGTCAGTTTGATGCTGTTCAAGCTAAAATCAATCGAAGACCTCGAGAAAAACTAAATTTTTCTTCTCCAAAAATTGAATTCTTCAAATTATTAAAATAATTTTGCACTTGCTTGTTGACTCTACAAAGTGAAAAAGAAAGTAGGTGTTATTGCTTAATTTAAATAAGTTTTATACATTTGCATTGTAATGCAGAGGCATTACAAAATTTCATATTGATAGCCTAATCGTTCCGCAAATTACCACAACATAGACCGAAATGGCTATAATAAATCCAAGTATGGGTGTGCTACGTTATACAACGTAGTGCTCTCCACTGCTTGGATAGGGTGTGGTAACCCTGCGGAACGAGTGGATTGGCACTACGTTTTTTTTTTGTCTTATTGCCAATCTATTATAAAGTAGGCAATATTGCACAAAACTTAAATTATAAAGAAAATGAAACTTACTAAAATTTTATCATTGCTACTTTCTTTTACTGTACTATTTTGTTACTCTTGTGGAAAAGATGAAGAACCAGAGCCTCAATTTAATGATATCTCACTAAAATGTGAACAAACATATACGATTAAAAATGGTTCTGATGTTAATTGGACTTCATCAAACAAATATATTGCATCAGTATCGGGAAATGTTGTAACAGCAGAACGTATTGGGGAAGCAGTAATATCAAGTTCGAAAGGTTCGTTTAAAGTAACTGTTAGTGGAAATACAATACAAGTATATAGAATCCCATGTATTGAATGGGGAGTGACGAAAACCACTGTAAAAAATTTTATGAAAAACAGTGGGAGTACGTTAGATGAAGAAACATCAACAGAACTAACTTATACAGGCACAGGAGCACAAATTCTTACATCTTATACTTTCGAAAATAGTGGTTTGGTTTCTTCGGGAGTAGGATTAAATGAAGATTATATTGATAGTGAGGATTTAATAGATTTTATGTTGGAGCGCTATATCCCTGTAAGTATGGATGAAGACAACTATGCATTTTATTTTGTTACCCCAGATAATAAGACTGCATTAGGACTTTATTTAAAAGCTTATGGTAGTACACTAGCTTATATTATTGTTTATATCCCACGCAGTGATAACAGTCGCTCTGTTTTTATGTTTGATTGCTCAAGATTTGAAGAATTTGGATTCTACAATTCTTCAGTGCTTAAAAATAAATACGAAGAAATTAAAGCAAAATTCTAAAGAAATCTCTTTTTTGAGTATAGACATCTAAAAATTATAATTGAAAAATCAGATAAAAGCAATAGGGTTGCCCTTGTGGAGCAACCCTATTGTTATATATGAGGTTATAGTGTGACTATATCTTTTTGAAGTAAAAGTCGAGGACGTCGCGGGCGGCGGTGAAGGAACTTTGTTGGTTGGCGAGGACGCGTTTTTCGCGATCTTCGAGTAGAGCTGCCACATCGGCATCGTTATAGAAATGATTACGAAGTTTTTCGTTGATTGTTTCATACATCCAATAGCGTGCTTGTTGGTGGCGTTTTGCTTCGAAATGTCCGTTGGCTTTTACGAATTCAAAGTAGCGGTCAATCATTTCCCACACTTCGGCAATGCCTGTTTCGTAATAGCCCGAATAGCATAGTACCTCAGGCATCCAACCCGACAATGTGGGTGGGAATAGGTGTAATGCACTACGGAATTGTGCTTGTGCAAGACGCGCACGGTCGATATTATCGCCGTCGGCTTTGTTGATGACAATACCATCGGCCATCTCCATGATACCACGTTTGATGCCTTGAAGTTCGTCGCCTGTGCCTGCGAGTTGTATGAGCAAGAAGAAATCGACCATAGAGTGTACGGCAGTTTCACTTTGACCTACCCCCACGGTTTCAACAAATATATTGTTATATCCGGCAGCTTCGCAGAGCACGATTGTTTCGCGTGTTTTACGTGCTACACCTCCAAGAGAGCCTGCCGATGGGCTGGGGCGAATAAACGCAGAGGGGTGAATCGATAGTTTTTCCATGCGAGTTTTGTCGCCGAGGATACTTCCTTTTGTGCGTTCGCTTGATGGGTCGATGGCTAATACGGCAAGTTTGCCACCATCTTTGAGCACATGAAGCCCGAATGTGTCGATTGAGGTTGATTTGCCGGCTCCCGGCACACCTGTGATACCAATGCGACGCGAGTTGCCCGAATAGGGTAGGCATTTTTCAATTACTTCTTGCGCGAGCACTTGGTGGTCGTTTGAAAGGCTTTCAACAAGCGTTACGGCACGGCTCAACATCGTCACATCGCCTTTGAGAATGCCTTCAACCATTTCGCCTACAGTGGGCAACGGTTTGCGACGGCGACGAAGATAGGGGTTTACGATAGGAGGTTGCTCTACGCCACTATTGACGGTCAAACCACTATATTGTTCATCATTTTCGATATGTTCCATGATATAATGTTTTACAATATTCACAAAGTTAGGGAAAAGAATTGAGAATTGAAGATTGAAGATTGAGAAATTTCATAAAAGAGCATCTAATTAAACTATTGAACCAAAACAAAGTCAAAAAAATAACAAATGCTATGTATATTTGTTGTAACTTTGACAATCAATAAAAATATAAAGATATGAAACGTATATTTTCATTATTTGCAATAGTATTTATTTCGGCAATGGCGTTTACCATTTTTGCAGCCGATAATGGTCCGGTGATGACTTTTGAAGAAAAGACATTCGATTTTGGAACGATTAAGGAGGCTGATGGTCCTGTATCGCACACATTTGAGTTTACCAATACAGGAAATGAGCCATTGGTAATAATTAATGCCAATGCAAGTTGTGGTTGCACTCGTCCCGAATACTCAAAAGAGCCTATTAAACCGGGCAAATCAGGAAAAATCAAGGTTACATATAATCCGGCAGGTCGTCCAGGAGAGTTTGATAAAGAAGTTAAGATTCGTACCAATGGCAAGAAACGACCTATATTGAAAATTACCGGTACAGTAATTCCTAAATAAGAGATGAAAAAAATAATCATTGCAATAATCGCATTGATGTGTATATCTACCGGATTGAGTGCTCAGCATTCAATCCGTTGGATTAATGACGATTATAATTTTGGAGCGTTTAAGGAAGATTCAGGATTGGTCACGTGTCAATTTAAGGGTATAAATGTTGCTAATGAGCCAATCTCTATTGTGAATGCAAGAGCCACATGTGGTTGCACTACACCCGAATATTCATATAGCTCTTTTAATCCCGGCGATACAATTGCGATAACCGTATCATATGACCCGGAAGGTCGTCCGGGACGATTTGTAAAAAAAATATATATAAAAAATAGCAATGATGAATCACAAGATGAATTGAAAATTCGTGGTGTTGTGATAGGTAGTGTGGCGACATTAAAGAGTCGTTATCCTATTGAGCATGGAAAATTGCGAATGGCTCAAGATATTGTGGCAATGGGTGAACTGCCTCGAGGCAAAGCTAAAGCTGTGTTTGTGAGTGTATATAATCAAACAACCGATACGATAGTGCCACAACTAAAAAATGTGCCATCTTACATTAAATCATCGATTACTCCTGCAAAAATAGCTCCAGGTGAACAAGCATCGGTGTCGTTTCATTTTGATGCGTTTTATTGTAAGAAGTGGGGCGTTGTGAGCGATTCGGTTATACTTGTTACCGATGAAATCAATGGCGAAGAGGTGATTTTTGATATCACAGCCAACATTGTACCCAATTTCTCAAGAATGACCCCGGGAGAGCGCATGAAAGCACCTATGATTGCAATGGATAGCAGAGTTGATTTTGATAAAATAGACCGTCAAGGTCCTCCTATAACAAAAGAAATTGAGGTTAAGAATATAGGCAAGGAAGCATTACATCTTTATCGTGTTTATTCTCTTGATGAGGGTATTGAAGTTGTGGTAGAAAAGAATAAAATAAAAGGAGGAAAGAGTGCGAAAGTAAAGGTAACAGTGGACCCTTCACTCTTAAAGGGAGAGTTACTTAATGCCCGAATTTTATTTGTGGTAAATGATCCTACAAACTATCAACCAATAGTGAGGATTGTGGGAGAATTCAAAAGATGATTATAGCTAAAATAAACTTGAACGGGGCAATGTTATCACAACATCGCCCCGTTAAGCTAATAAACCAATCATTATCACATTTCTTGCAATGGAAAAAGTAATTTTGCTATGTACTATTAAAACAAAGATTGCATGAAAAGGTTCAAAGGTGTTGAAATTTTTTTGAATAAAATTAAAACGAATTATTATTTCTTGTTGTTATCGACGTTTTTCACTAACTTTACGGAAAGATATAGAAAAAGGATGTTGCATTATTTAACAGAGGTGTGCAATATTTATGCCTTATGATGGATGTATCTTTGCCCTATAAAACAAAGAAATAATTAAAAATAAAATACAATACAATGGCAAAACAAGCAACAAAAAAAACAGTGGAAGCCAATCCTAAAGACGCTCGATTGGCTGCATTATCACAAGCAATGGCTCGTATCGAGAAAGATTATGGCCGTGGAGCAGTGATGAAACTTGGTGATGAAGTTGTTGAAGAGGTAGAGGTTATCTCAACCGGGTCAATAGGCTTGAACCATGCTCTTGGTGTAGGAGGATTTCCTCGTGGTCGCATTATTGAGATATATGGACCTGAATCATCAGGTAAAACCACTCTTGCAATTCATGCGATTGCCGAAGCGCAAAAGAATGGAGGTATTGCTGCTATGATTGATGCCGAACATGCTTTTGACCGTTTCTATGCCGAAAAATTAGGAGTTGACGTTAATAATCTTCTTATTGCGCAACCCGATAATGGAGAACAAGCTCTTGAAATAGCCGAACAACTTATCCGTTCATCGGCAATTGATATTCTCGTTGTCGATTCAGTGGCAGCTCTCACTCCAAAAAGTGAAATAGAAGGAGATATGGGTGATCGTAGTATGGGTCTTCAAGCTCGTTTGATGTCACAAGCTATGCGCAAACTCACAGGTACTATTTCTCGCACAAATACAACATGTATTTTCATCAATCAATTGCGTGAAAAGATTGGAGTGATGTTTGGTCCATCAGAAACAACTACCGGTGGTAATGCGTTGAAATTTTATGCATCGGTGCGTATCGATATTCGTTCAAGCACCCCCATAAAGGATGGAGAAGATGTACTTGGTCGCCACACCAAAGTGAAAGTTGTGAAAAACAAAGTTGCGCCCCCCTTCAAACGAGCCGAGTTTGACATTATGTTTGGCGAAGGTATCTCAAAATCGGGCGAAATCATCGACCTTGGTGTGGAATATGGAATCATCAATAAGAGTGGCTCATGGTTTAGCTATGAGGGAACAAAATTGGCGCAAGGACGCGACGCGGCTAAACGTGTCATAGCCGACAATCCCGAGCTGGCAGAAGAACTCGAAGAAAAAATCATGCATGCGCTTAAAGGAGAACCTATCGAAGCTGAAGCCCCAAAAGCAAAAACAGCAAAAGACGATGATGTAGATATTGACTTTGACACATCACTACCCGACGACTTCTCTATCGAAGAAGATTTATAGGTTAAAGCATAAATCAGAGACATAGCATCAATGTAGCTCATGCCATGGCACCGGTAAATGTGGAGTGTGCTATGGTAGTGGAACTATAAGATAAACTGAATTTGCTATATGTTAAAATGTTGCACTTCAAAAGACTCGAAGTGCAACATTTTTTATCTTGTATAAACAACAAAATTGGGCAATTTTATCTTTTATAGAAGATAAAAGGTGGTGAAGATAGATTGTAAAGTGTTATATTTAAGAGATGAGAGTAAACATTTTCTTTGTATGTGATGTATAATAAGAAAATGTGTAACAATGAAAAAACGGTTGTTCATGGTAATTGCCATGGCATTATTTTACATATTAATGTCGGCTCAAAAGAGTTGTCGTCATCAGATTATCACAACTGAAGTTCAGGATAGTATAGAATGGGGATGTTGTGGGAAAAAACGTTTTTGGCAAGCAACAGCAGGAGTAGTAGGGATAAATGTTGGTGTGTGGGCATTTAATCGATATATTGTCAAAGAAGATTTTGCTAATATTAGTATAAATTCGGTCAAAGAAAACATTAAACATGGATTTATTTGGGATAATGACAAGTTGAGTACAAATATGTTTCTACATCCCTATCATGGAAGTTTGTATTTTAATTCGGCACGATCAAACGGATATAATTATTGGCAATCGGGTTTGTTTGCTTTTGGGGGCAGTGCTATGTGGGAACTATTTATGGAAAGCGAATATCCATCAACCAATGACATCATCGCAACTCCTATCGGAGGTATGGCTTTGGGCGAAGTGTTTTATCGTTTGAGCGATATGATTATCGATAATAGAGCAACCGGAGTAGAACGTATTGGGCGAGAGATGGGGCTATTCGTGTTATCTCCCATGAGAGGACTTAATCGAATAATTGATGGTGATATGTGGCGACAACAGTCCACGAGTGGACGGCAATATGGCAAATCGAGATGTAATTTATCCATTTCTGCAGGAATGAGGGTGCTTGATTTTAATAGATGGAATCTTGATAAAAGCATTGGATTTGCATCGGAGATTAATGTGGAATATGGAGATAGGTTTAATTCTAAAAATGAGAATCCCTATGATTTTTTTGTGTTGAAGGTAGGACTAAATGTGCAAAAATCTCAACCAATTTTAGATCAAGTAAACCTTATGGGTCGATTGTTTAATAGAGAGTTGATTGATAACCCAAAAAATAAATTAAATCTGGGGCTCTATCAACATTTTGATTTCTATGACTCTGATACAATTTCAGAAGAAATCGGAACCACTCCATATAAATTTGCCACACCGGCATCGGTGGGTTGTGGATTGCACTTCCAACAACTCAATGTGGGCAATTGGGACTTCTCGGTCGAAGCTCATGCCAATGGTATCCTTATGGGAGGCGTGTTGAGCGATTATTACCAACTCAAAAATCGCAACTACAATGTGGCAAGTGGATTTGGTACAAAGGTGAATATCAATGCATTGTTTAAGTGCAATAAATTCTCAGCAAGATTATCCCATGAATTCTATCGCATGTTTACTTGGAAAGACTTTGACCCCACCGTTGTTTTGACAACATTGGGCGAAGAAAAAATCATGGTCCTCGATGCCCAAGGTGCCGAATCGCAAGCATCAATGCACATCAGCGAACTACGACTCGACTATCGTATCGCAAAACATTGGTTCATTACAGGTTCATTACAACACTTCTGGCGCGATACCAACTACGATTTCAAAGGATATAAAGACGTGCAAAGCAAATCAACTTCGGCACGCTTAATGGTAACCTATGTGTTGTAAAAATTAATAACGTTCTTGATTGAGAGTTAGCAGATATAGTGCAGAATGATGCTGATAGGGTATATTCTGCAAAATATGTTTTGAGAAAAGAAAAAAGATTATTTTCTTTGTAAAAAATACAGACTACAATATGAAACAAAAAATCCTCGCTATTTTATTGTGTGTGGTGTTTTCGAGTGGGGCTATGTGGGCGCAATTGGGATATAAGCATAGTATAGTTCCGGCAGTGGCTCCCGACAGTGTTGATTTGGAATATTATGGCAAGAAAAAGTTTTGGCAAGGAGCAGCTACAGTAGTGGGGCTTAATCTTGGTGTGTGGGCTTTTGACCGATATGTTATTGATGGAGAATTTGCTCACATCAGCATGAATTCTATTGAAGAAAACTTCAAGCATGGGTTTATTTGGGATAATGACTTTTTGGGAACAAATATGTTTTACCATCCCTATCATGGTAATTTATATTTCAATGCCGGCCGTTCAAATGGCTACAACTATTGGCAATCGGGGTTGTTTGCCTTTGGAGGAAGTGCCATGTGGGAACTGTTTATGGAGTGTGAATATCCATCGACCAACGATATTATAGCAACACCTATTGGGGGTATGGCTATAGGTGAAGTGTTTTATCGCGCGAGCGATTTGATCCTTGATGATTGTGCTACCGGAGGAGAACGTTGGGCTCGAGAAATAGGAGCATTTGTCGTGTCTCCAATGCGAGGGATTACTCGTGTGATAAATGGTGATGCATGGCGTAAACGCTCTACAAGTGGACGCCAATTTGGTATCCCTAATATGAAAATGGCAGTTTCGTTTGGCGCTCGTAACATTAAATATAAAGGCGATGTGTTTGATAAAGGCGTGGGGCTTACCGGTCAAGTTGATATCGAATATGGCGATCGCTTCAGCATGGATAATGGCAAACCTTACGATTTCTTTACATTGCGAGGAGGTATCAGTCTCATGGAAGATCAGCCTATTTTAGGACAATTAAACATCAAAGGTCGATTGCTCAATAGTGGATTGGTAGAAAGGGAAAATACAACGCTCAACATTGGTATGTATCAACATTATGATTTCTATGATTCTGATACAATTTCGGAAGAAACCAATCGAGTGCCATATAAGTTTGCCACACCGGCATCGGTGGGTTGTGGATTGCAGTTCCAACAACTCAATGTGGGCAATTGGGACTTCTCGGCCGAAGCTCATGCCAATGGAATCCTTATGGGTGGTGTGTTGAGCGACTATTACCAACTCAAAAATCGCAACTACAATGTAGCAAGTGGATTTGGCACAAAAGTAAATATCAATGCATTATTTAAGCGCAATAAATTCTCGGCAAGATTATCACATGAATTCTATCGCATGTTTACATGGAAAGGATTTGACCCCGCCGTTGATTTAACAACATTAGGCGAAGAAGAAATCAAGACACTCAATGCTCAAGGAGCCGAATCGCAAGCATCGATGCACATCAGCGAACTACGACTCGACTATCGCATCGCAAAACGTTGGTTCCTTACCGGCTCATTACAACACTTTTGGCGCGACTCCAATTACGATTTCAAAGGATATAAAGACGTGCAAAGTAAATCAACATCAGCCTACTTGATGGCAACTTACGTGTTGTAAAAACGATTATTAAGAATAAAAATATGGCAACTTTTAATGGGTTGCCATATTTTTTAGAAGATAATTGATATAAAATAAACATATGCATCATTTTTGCATATGTTTTATCTATTTTTGTACCATAAATAAAAATATTATGGATAAATACCTATTTATAGACTTTGATGGTGTGTTGAACACCGAGCGTTACGCTAAATTTTTGAAAACAAAAGGTTTTGATACAAACGACCGATTTGGAACGCGATTTGACCCTGAAGCAGTGCAAAATCTAAAAACAATTGTAGAGCAAACGGGTGCAAAAATCGTTATTTCTTCATCGTGGAAAGAATATGGAGAGGAGTTTTTACATGAGTTGTGGCAAGAGCGTAATATGCCGTCTGAAATTTATTCGGTAGCTCCATCTCTTCTTGAGACCAATTATTTTGCCGAGGGTGGTATATTAAGTTTTCCCGAGAGATATTCAAAGGGATTAGAGATAAATGCTTGGTTTGAATTTATGATGGAGTCAGGCAATTATAATTATTGCATAATAGATGACGAATGCTATTTATTGGCCGAACAATTATCTCATCTTGTTCAAACCGATTCAAATGATGGGTTGACGGCATCGTTGGCAAAAAGAGTGATTGAAATATTAAATCGTGAGTAATGGCAGGTAATTTATTAAATAAGTATGTGTGGCTTGTAGAAACGATATATAAAGCCCGATATATTACATTTGAGGAAATAAATCGCAAATGGATTGAAAACGAAATGAGTGAGGGTTTGGATTTGCCCCTGCGTACATTCCACAAATGGAAAGATGCTGCTGAAGAACTATTTGGACTCGTCATTGATTGCCGTCGCAAGGGTGGTTATCATTACTATATCGCTAATGACGAGGAATTGAAAGGTGGCAATATACGTAATTGGTTATTAAATACGGTTTCAGTGAGTAATTTGTTGATAGATAACCAACACTTAAAAGATCGCATTTTGCTCGAAAATATCCCATCGGGACAGCAATATCTAGCCGATATAATAGGAGCGATGAAAAGCGGTAGCACTTTGACTGTGACTTACCAAAATTATTGGCATGATGAAGCACATACGTTTGATATAGAACCTTATTGTGTGAAATTATTTAAGCAAAGATGGTATGTGGTAGGGCGTACACCATATTATGACCAAGTTCGCATCTATTCGTTGGATAGAATTTTAGACCTATATGTCAGCAATGACAAGAGATTCAAGATGCCAAAAACATTCTCTTCCGAAGAATATTTTGAACAATGTTATGGCATTGAAATAGGGAAAGATATAAAGCCAGAGAAAGTGAAACTGAAAGTATCGGACCATCAGGCCAACTATATTCGAGCCGTGCCACTACATCACAGCCAAGAGGAAACCGAGCGAAACGAAAATTTCAGTATCTTTGAACTATGGCTCCGTCCTACAAATGATTTGCTTCGCGAAATACTTTGGCACGGCAACGACATCGAAGTGCTTGAACCCATAGAATTTCGCAATGAAATAGCACGCAAGATTGAGGAAATGGGAAGGAAGTATAAATAATTTGTTAATGTTGAGATTAATTATAATTTTGTAGATATGACAATGCAGGATAAATTAACAAAATGGGCTAAAAACGCTTTTAAGTTTTATCAAGAATTAGATAGAACGGAAACGAAAGGGTTTTATACTCAAACGCCCTTGAATGATATTTCATCCAATCCAGATATTGTTGTGATGGGTATTAACCCAGGCTCCAATGGCTCATTTCAAAATGACTATTCCATTGAACAATTTATAAGAGGAAATTCTAAATGGGCTCAACATAGAAGTTGGGTATATATCAAAAGAATTGAAGACTTCTTGAAACGAGGATTAGGAAACAATGCAGAAAATATTTTCTCTAATGATAATAGAATTGTGTATATAAATGCATCTTGTTTTCAAACAAAAAAGGCAGGTGCGTTAGGATACAATCTTCTTATAAAATCACTCCCATCCACAATTGATTTAATAAGAAAACTTAACCCAAGGTTATTGTTATGTTTAAGTGCAAAAAAGATTTTTGGGATAGAACAGTCTTTTGAAAGAGAATATTTAACCGAAGATGTTTTAATTGGTCAACTTGAAAATATTCAAATTATAGGTACCCCGCATCCATCGGCTCGTTTGACAAATGCAAAACGAGAATACATTAGAAATGTAATTAATTTAGCCATAAAAAATAGTCATTTATGCTTGAAAGAACGTGCAGAATTAATAAGAAATGAAATTCAGTTTATTCCTCAAAAAAGATATAAACAACCATCAAAAGAAGAAGTAAACGAGATATTTGATAGTATAACTAAACAATTAGTTGATATTTTGGGGAACCCATTTGAATCCTATGAAAAAACACAAAGATTTGAGTTAAATAATGAAATAGCAATAACTATAACTAAAACTGGGAAAGGATATATTGGAATTAGGCACACATCGTTTGATAATAAGAAGAAATATTCTAATGAAGAATATCCAAATACACAGAAATATACAGATATATTAAACCAACATGGCTATAATACATTACCAAATAACGGATGTTGGCTTGGAACTAAATTTTTTAAAAGATACGGATATGATAATGACTCAACAACAAACAATATATTATCTGAAATAAAAACAATTATTGATTTAATGAGAGAATAAGCGGCAATGATCACTCTTAAAAAACGTCAGAATTGATATAACTTTTTAAATAATTTCATTATTTTTGTGAAAGCAAAACACATTAGTAGTTCCTTAAATGAGGCTCAGGCTACTTGCTAGTATTAAAGTGGATTTTATGAAACATTCCTATGTTAAATTAAATTGATTATTTCAGATGAAAAAAATTGCATTAGTATTGCTCGTATTTAGTGTTGTAATGCAAGGAATTGCTTCCAATTTTAAAGTAGATGGCATTTATTATAAAGTTATTGATGAAGCGAAACAAATCGTTGCTGTAACATATAGAGATTCTTATAAAGATTCTAATCGGAAACATTATAAGGGACATATAGAGATTCCCAAAACAGTGACAAGAAAAGGGGTGACATATATCGTGGAAGCAATCGGAGATAACGCATTTATAGGGTGTCATGATATGACTTCGGTAACTATCCCCAATTCTGTCACCAAAATTGGCAGTTTTGCATTTGACGATTGCTCTAGTTTAACATCTATGACCATTCCAAATAGTGTCGTTTATATTGACATCCAGCCTTTTCGGGGTTGTAATAAATTAGAGGAAGTTAACATCAATACGGATAATTTTACCTATTATCGCTATTCCCTTTTTAATGAATGTAAAGGTTTAAAAACTATTCATTTTGGAGAGGGAGTGAAAAATATTCCTGAATACATACTTTCTCAATGTAAAGAATTAACATCTGTAACAATACCTAATACAGTTACATCAATCGGAGACTATGCTTTTAGTGGCTGTTCAAAATTGGCTTCAATATCACTTCCGGATTCGCTTAAATCAATAGGAAACTACGCTTTTTGTGGTTGTGTAGGATTAACTGCTTTGAAAATTCCTAACTCGGTTATATCTATTGGAAGTCACGCATTTGCAAATTGGGTTAATCTAAAAGAGGTAACAATAGGTGAGGCTGTGAAAGAAATTGATAGTGATGCCTTTAAAGGTTGTACAGGAGTAGAGGTTCTTAATTTCAATGCTATTGATGCAAAAGTAGCAAATATAGGCATAGGTGGAGATTATGTGTCTCAAGCATTTGGAGACATGAGTAGGTCGATTAAAACTTTGCAAATTGGAAATAAAGTAAAGAAAATTCCAGATTATGCATTTGTCGGATTTAACAGATTGACACATGTGCAGCTTCCAAATTCCGTGAAAGAGATCGGTGCCGGAGCATTTGTAAACTGCAATTTGAATACTTTAATTATAGGAGCCGAAGTTACCAAGATTGGTGTAAATAGAGATGTTTCATATATGTACGGTAGTAGGAATCGTTTTCATCTTATGAATCATAGAGATACATATATTTCTATTAAGA
The DNA here is from genome assembly GCA_045531405.1 of Muribaculaceae bacterium. Taxonomy (GTDB): domain Bacteria; phylum Bacteroidota; class Bacteroidia; order Bacteroidales; family Muribaculaceae; genus RGIG4079. Next base: position 12,999 of record JAZSDX010000058.1, read on the forward strand.
CAATATGGTTGACCAATACTCCACCGGAGGGATATGAAAATGCCGAAGGTGCGATTAATTATGTGGCTAATGATCTGTATACAGGTCTAAAGACAGTATGGAAATATCCGTATTTGAGTTCAATGTTCGTTGTCGATGGAGTGAGATATGTGCTAAGAAATCCTTCGGAGCGTATTTGCGATGCGATAGATTGCACCTATGATCCCCAATGTACATTCTTGTGTTTGCCACAAATTGTGTCATACAAAGGTGTTGATATGCAGTTAAATTTAATAGGTGATTATGCGTTCCATGGTAATAGTTATATCAACAAATGCGCTATATTCTCGGATTATAGGGGGCCTATAGGTTATGGGGCATTTAAAGGGTGTGTGCACCTTGAAGAAATAGCAATTCCAGAAGCAATGGAATATTCATTCTATGATTATGCCTTTTGCGATTGTAAATCATTAAAGAATATCTTAATTCCTAAAGGAGTCCCTGCTATTGGGAACTACGCTTTTGGGGGGTGTGCATCTTTATCAAATGTGGTCATTGCTGATAGGGATGAACCGCTGAAATTATATTCAAACAAAGAAAAAGGATTGTTTAATGATTGTCCGTTAGATTCGGTTTATATCGGAGGCGATATTTCTTATTATGAAGACAAAGAACATGGGTATTCTCCGTTCTTCCGTAACCAAACTCTAAGGACGGTCAAGATTGCCGAACGCGAAACTGCTATTTCTAATAATGAATTTTATGGTTGTTCTAATCTGAAATCAGTAATAGTGGGTGATCGTGTTACATATATAGGCAACAATGCCTTTTCGGGTTGTTTAAGTCTTGAGCGTTTTGAATTTGGCAAAAGTTTGGAGTTTATTGGGGCTGAAGCATTCTCTGATTGCACTTCTCTAATCTCTATTTATAGCAAGTCAAATACTCCACCATTTTGTGAGCAACAGGCTCTAGATGATTTAAATAAATGGAATTGCAAATTATATGTACCAACTAATGCGTTAAATAAATATAAGGTTGCTGAGCAGTGGAAAGAATTCTTTTATATAGATATTTGGGAATGAAGATATGTGAGAATTTTCATGAAATAGAAGTGTATTTGATTAAATTGCATCAGTCCACAAAGTTAGCGAAAAAATGAAAAAAAGTTGTGATAGCAAATAAAAAAACTGCCGAGGCGATTGCCTCGGCAGTTTTCTGATTTTTATGTAAAAGCTAATTATTAGCCGTTTACTTTCTTCATGTGAGCGATGAGTTCGAGAACTTTGTTAGAGTAACCGATTTCATTGTCATACCAAGAAACAACTTTCACGAAAGTGTCAGTCAAAGCGATACCAGCTTTAGCGTCGAAGATAGAAGTGCGAACGTCGCCAAGGAAGTCGCTAGAAACAACTGCATCTTCAGTGTAACCAAGAACGCCTGCGAGTTCACCTTCAGAAGCTTCTTTCATTGCTGCACAGATTTCAGCGTAAGTAGCAGGTTTTGCAAGGTTAACAGTAAGGTCAACTACTGATACGTCAAGAGTAGGAACACGCATAGCCATACCAGTCAATTTGCCGTTAAGTTCAGGAATAACTTTACCTACAGCTTTAGCAGCACCAGTTGAAGAAGGGATGATGTTGCCAGCAGCAGCACGACCACCACGCCAGTCTTTCAAAGAAGGACCGTCAACAGTTTTTTGAGTAGCAGTAGTAGAGTGAACTGTAGTCATAAGACCGTCAGCGATACCCCATTTGTCGTTCAATACTTTAGCGATAGGAGCCAAACAGTTAGTAGTACAAGAAGCGTTAGAAACGAATTGAGTACCTTTTTCGTATTTGTCGAAGTTCACACCGCAAACGAACATAGGAGTGTCGTCTTTAGAAGGAGCTGACATAACTACATATTTAGCACCAGCATCGAGGTGACCTTGAGCTTTGTCTTTAGAAAGGAAAAGACCAGTTGATTCAACAACGTATTCAGCTTCAACTTCGTTCCATTTCAAGTCAGCTGGGTTACGTTCAGCAGTTACGCGGTTGTTTTTACCGTTAACGATCAAAAGGCCTTTTTCCAAGTCATAGTCGATAGTGCCTTCGAATTGACCGTGCATAGTGTCATATTTAAGCATATAAGCCAAATAATCAACTGGGCAAAGGTCGTTAATACCTACGATTTCGATGTCATTTCTGTTTTGAGCAGCACGGAAAACGAAACGTCCGATACGGCCAAAACCATTAATACCTACTTTAGTCATAATTGTAAATAATAAATATTGGGTTTATAATCTTTTTACCTTGCTTTAATTTAGCAGTGCAAAATTACTACTTTTTTTTCAATTAACATATATTCAAAGGCAAAGATATTTAGAAAAATAGGTCAAAAAGTTTAAAATAGGTCTATAATATGCTATTGTCGCAAAAAAAATTCCTATTTTTGTAAAAAAATTAAATTAAAAATAAAACATTAAAGATTATGGGAAAGTTCATAAATGAATTTAAGGAATTTGCAGTAAAAGGTAATGTGATTGATATGGCTGTCGGTGTTATCATCGGTGGTGCGTTTGGTAAAATTGTGACATCATTGGTTAATGATGTAATTATGCCTTGTATTGGCAAGTTGACTGGTGGCATTTCTTTTACCGATTTGAAGTATGAATTGACTGCGGCAATTATGGATGGTGAAACTGAGGTGGCTCCTGCTGTATATCTCAACTATGGTCAATTTATTCAAAACGTGGTTGATTTCCTCATCATTGCATTCTGCATATTCCTTATGATTAAAGGTATTATGAAACTTAAAAAGAAAAAAGAGGAAGCTCCTGCTGCGCCACCTGCACCTTCAAAAGAGGAAGTATTGCTCACTGAAATTCGCGACCTTCTTAAAGAAAAGAAATAATAAAGGTGAGGCCGATATTTCTCATCGGATATATGGGTTGTGGCAAGTCAACTATGGGACGTGCTGTCTCACAGTTGACAGGCTTGCCATTTATTGATCTTGATAACTACATCGAAGGTCGTTATCACCTCACAGTTAGGGAAATATTTGCGCAACGTGGTGAGGATGGTTTTCGTGATGTAGAGCGACGTATGCTTCAAGAAGTTGCCGATTTTGAAGATGTGATTGTGGCTTGTGGTGGTGGTACTCCATGCTTTTTTGATAATATGGAGTATATGAACGAGCGAGGCACTACGGTGTTTCTTAATACACCCATCCCTCGGTTACATTCACGATTGATGCGTGGACGGCACAAACGCCCGTTGATAGCCAATAAGAGTGATGAGGAACTATTGGAGTTTATCGAAAAAGCTCTTGCTTCGCGCATGGAGCATTACCAAAAAGCTCAGATAGAATTTTCATCTGAGCGCCTTGAAAATAAATCCGAGATAGAAAACACAGCTCGTGAATTTGTTGAGCTATTGTCAATCCCAATTAATAAGTAATAGAAAATCAATGGCACGACGTAAATTTTATGTAGTGTGGGTTGGCTTTAATCCCGGTATTTATGACACTTGGGAAGAATGTGAGGCGCAAATAAAAAATTTCCCCGGAGCAAAATATAAAGCGTTCGACGATCAAACGACAGCCACGCTTGCTTTTCGTGGAGATTCGTCAGAGCATATAGGAGTGTTACGATCGATTTCCTCGCATAAAGCTAATGTTATTAATTATGCCGCATTCCCTGAAATCATTCTTGATAGCATAGCTGTTGATGGGGCTTGTGCCAAAAACCCCGGACCTATGGAGTATCGAGGTGTGAATGTTCGTACCGGCGAACAAGTGTTTCATGTGGGGCCTCTCGACGATGGTACAAATAATGTAGGCGAATATCTTGCTCTTATTCATGCACTTGCCATGCTCGACAAACAAGGAGACACTACAACACCCATTTATAGCGACTCACGCACAGCTATCTCATGGGTGAGGAAAGGGGCTCATCGCTCGACCCTTGCTCGCACTACCAAAAATGCACGCATTTTTGAATTGCTTGAACGTGCCGACCGATGGTTGCTCGCCCACTACCCGGTAAAAAACACCATTTACAAATGGGATACTGACAAATGGGGTGAAATCCCTGCCGACTTCGGGAGAAAATAGACATATATAGAATGCGATAAACAATAAAAGGTGAGCCATTTTAATTGACTCACCTTTCGTTACATTATGAAAAACGTTTATTAAATGCGTGATTTGATAGCGGCTGTGGCTTCTTCGTAGCCGGGTTTTTCGAGGAGGGCAAACATGTTGCGTTTGTAGTCCTCTACGCCTGGTTGGTTAAATGGGTTCACGCCGAGTATATAACCACTGATACCACATGCTTTTTCAAAGAAGTAAATCAATTGTCCGAGGTACTCTTCTTTGAGAGCCGGAATCGTGATTTGCATGTTGGGCACGCCACCGTCGATGTGAGCGATGCGAGTGCCGAGCTCTGCCATTTTGTTTACTTCGTCAACGTGTTTGCCTGCGATGTAGTTCAATCCATCGAGGTTAGCATCGTCGCTTGGAATGATTACCGAGTGAGCTTGTTCTTCAACCGAAAGAACAGTTTCAAAGATAGTGCGTTCGCCATCTTGAATCCATTGTCCCATAGAGTGGAGGTCGGTAGAGTTGTCAACAGCAGCAGGGAAGATGCCTTTTTTGTCTTTACCTTCGCTTTCTCCATAGAGTTGTTTCCACCATTCGCCGAAGTAGTGAAGTTTAGGGTTATAATTTACAAGAATCTCGATTTTTTTGCCTGCGTTATAAAGGGCATTACGAGTTTTTGCGTAAATTTCGGTAAGGTTATCTTTTGAGTGCTCTTTAGTGGCATTTTCCATGTCGTTAGCACCTTGCATGAGGGCTTTGATGTCAAAGCCGGCAACAGCGATAGGCAACAAACCTACCGGGCTGAGAACAGAGAAACGACCACCTACATTGTCGTCGATAACGTAGGTTTTGTAACCTTCTTCGGTAGCGAGCTGACGGAGAGCACCACGTTTAGCGTCGGTGATTGCCACGATGCGACGAGCAGCCTCGGCTTTGCCCATTTGTTCTTCAAGTTGAGCTTTGAGTAGGCGGAACGCAATAGCAGGTTCGGTTGTAGTCCCCGATTTGGAGATTACGATGATACCGAATTTTTTATCTTTGAGATAATCTTGGAGTTCATAAAGATAGTCTTCACCAATATTTTGACCGGCAAAGAGAACTGCAGGACCATTGCCCCCACGATAAGCGGCAAATGAATCGCTGAGAGCTTCAATCACAGCCTTTGCTCCGAGGTAGCTGCCACCGATACCGATTGCCACAACAACCTCGCAGTCATTGCGAAGTGATTGAGCTGTTGCATTAATATCGTCAAGCAAAGTTTTAGGGGTGCGAGAGGGGAGATCGAGCCAACCAAGGAAATCATTCCCTTCGCCCGATGCGTTATGTAGTTTTTGAAGTCCATCGGCAGCAGCAGCATCGAGGGCTTCGATTTGTGCTTCAGAAACAGTGCCGAGCACATCTTTGATATTTACATTAATAGTTTTCATCGTTCTTTTAATCACAATTTATAATCTCTATATACTTAAAATGCTATTTCTTATACAAAAGTTTCAGCCATTGCGCGAATTGCTTTTTCGGGCGACACGCGACGATAAAGAATGTCGTACATTCCATTGAGGATAGGGGTATCAACATTCAATTTTTGGTTGATTTGATATATACAATTAGTTCCATAATATCCTTCGGCAATTTGTTCCATCTCCATTTTTGCTACTTTTACCGAATAACCTTTACCGATGAGCGAACCGAAGTTATGGTTGCGAGAGAAGCGAGAATAAGATGTAACAAGCAGGTCGCCAAGATACACCGAGTCGCATATTTGACGTTGACGAGGGGCTGCTGTTTCAAGGAAACGCTCCATTTCGCGAATGGCATTTGCAACAAGCATTGCCGAGAAGTTGTCACCCTTTTTCATGCCATGCACAATGCCCGACGCAATAGAATATACATTCTTGAGCACGGCGGCATATTCAATGCCATCAACGTCGTCCGATGTAATAGTGTGAGTGTTGCGGCTCGCAAGGCATGCAGCAAATTTTTCGGCATGAGGCAGGTCATGCCCACCAACGGTGAGATATGATGGTCGTGATAGAGCTACCTCCTCGGCATGGCAAGGTCCACTGATAACCAACATGTGGTCGCGATGCACCCCATATTTCTCAATCATGTAGTCGGTAATCAGTACATTCTCATCGGGAACAATACCTTTCACTGCCGACACAATATATTTGTTACTTATATCAACAGTGAGTTTGGCAAGATGATCTTTGAAGTAGGGCGATGGCATAACCATGAGTAATGTGTCGCATTCAGAGCACACCTTGTTGATGTCACTTGAAAATTCAATGCGTTGCACATCAAAATGCACATCGGTGAGATAAGCAGGATTGTGGCGTAGGCGTTTGAATTCTTCTATACGATCATCGCGACGCATATACCAGTCAATCATCTCGCAGTTTTCAAGCAACAGCTTCGCGAGAGCGGTAGCCCAACTACCGCCCCCCATCACTGCTATTCGTCCTGGAAAATTCATTTAGTGTATTTTTTTGGTAAGTAATAAGGTATAAACTCGGGAAATCAGATGCTATTATTTCTTAGCACTGTCAATCCACGCATTTACATCGTCGATTGATGGGTTTTTAAGTTCGAGTTTATACTTTTTGTTAATTCCACAAAGGTCTTGGTGCAATTTGCCTGCACCGGCTTCGGCAAGAGCATCTATGGTTAGCACGCCGGCTTTTTGCATAGGAGCTACCCATTCGGCAGGAACACCGATAGCTGTATATGCTTCCTCTTTGTCGCGACGTTGAGTCTTTTCGGGACGCATTTGTGGGAATAACAACACTTCTTGAATAGTAGTTTGTCCGGTCATGAGCATGACAAGACGGTCCATGCCGATGCCCATACCCGATGTGGGAGGCATACCATATTCAAGAGCGCGAATAAAGTCTTTGTCGATAATCATCGCTTCGTCGTCACCTTTTTCAGCAAGACGCATTTGTTCAACAAAGCGTTCATATTGGTCGATTGGGTCGTTAAGCTCAGAGTAAGCGTTGGCAAGTTCCTTTCCATTAACCATCAATTCAAAACGTTCGGTCAATTCAGGGTTGTTGCGATGACGTTTTGTCAATGGCGACATTTCAATAGGATAGTCGATGATAAATGTAGGTTGAATGTAGTTTCCTTCACATTTTTCACCAAAGATTTCATCAATGAGTTTACCTTTACCCATTGTTTCGTCGGCTTCGATACCGAGTTGCTTGCACACATCACGAAGTTGAGCTTCGTCCATGCCCGAGATGTCGATGCCTGTGAATTCTTTGATGGCATCAATCATAGTCACGCGTTTATATGGAGCTTTGAAGTCGATGATGTTGTCGCCCACTTTCACTTGTGTAGTGCCGTTTACTTCAAGAGCAATACGTTCAATCATCTTTTCGGTAAAGTCCATCATCCAGTTGTAGTCCTTGTAAGAAACATAGATTTCCATACAAGTAAACTCAGGATTGTGGGTGCGGTCCATACCCTCGTTACGGAAGTTTTTAGAGAACTCATACACACCCTCGAAACCACCTACAATGAGGCGTTTGAGATACAACTCATCGGCAATGCGAAGATACAATGGAATGTCAAGAGCATTGTGGTGAGTGATAAATGGACGAGCCGATGCACCACCGGGGATTGATTGGAGTATAGGAGTTTCAACTTCCATGTAGCCATGTTCGTTGAAATAGTTACGCATAGAGGTGTAAACCTTGTTGCGTTTGATAAATATTTCTTTCACACCATCGTTGACAACCAAGTCAACATAACGACGGCGGTAACGTAATTCCGGGTCATCAAATGCGTCGTATGTAACACCATCTTTCACTTTTACGATAGGGAGTGGACGCAATGATTTGCTCAATACGGTAAGTTTTTGAGCGTGAACGGTGATTTCGCCCATTTGAGTGCGGAATACATATCCGTCGATACCCACAAAATCGCCTATATCAAGAAGTTTTTTGAATACTACGTTATATTGGTCTTTGTTTTCGTCGGGACAAAGGTCGTCGCGACTGATATATACTTGTATGCGACCGCAAGAGTCTTGGATTTCAATAAATGAAGCCTTGCCCATGATGCGACGGCTCATGATGCGACCGGCGATACTCACTTCACGTTGAGGTTCATCATCTTTGAAATTTTCTTTTATCTCGTCGGTATAACCTGTTACCTTAAACTCAGCCGCGGGATAGGGATCGATACCCATTTTACGCATTTCGTCGAGACTGCCACGACGCACTATTTCTTGTTCACTTAATTCAAGTATGTTCATAATTGTCAATAATTATTCTAAATTACGAAATATATTGGCAAAGATACAAAAAACTATTCAAAACGACACAATAATTACACAATTAAGCATATTTGTGTGCAAGTGTGTAGAGTCAACAAGCAAGTGCAAAATTATTTTAATAATTTGAAGAATTCAATTTTTGGAGAAGAAAAATTTAGTTTTTCTCGAGGTCTTCGATTGATTTTAGCTTGAACAGCATCAAACTGACTCTGCTCAATTAGTC
>JAZSDX010000009.1:0-105505 GCA_045531405.1 Muribaculaceae bacterium
GACTAATTGAGCAGAGTCAGTTTGATGCTGTTCAAGCTAAAATCAATCGAAGACCTCGAGAAAAACTAAATTTTTCTTCTCCAAAAATTGAATTCTTCAAATTATTAAAATAATTTTGCACTTGCTTGTTGACTCTACACAAAGATAATTTTTCAATTTTAATTATTTATTGTGAATTATTTGCATTATCTTTGTGGTAATAAACATTGAGGTTGTAGAGACAGCCTCCGATTAAATAAAAACTGATAGAATAATCTATCAAAAGGTGTTATTGAAATTTTATCTTCTAATTCCAAACTTGGCGGTTTGAATCTACACGAAGATAACATGACGATGACACCTACATCGGTAGTTATATACCGACCCGTGAGGGTAATAGTATATATAACCAATCGGTGTGGGGCTGTCGTCTTATCCGTGTAGAAGGTACGCCAAGACCTGGAATTAGGATAAGATTAGATACAATCCTCACACCTTTTTTATATATAAACTTTAACCGTTTCGCCGAGGATTGAGAAACAAAATAACGATGACACATAACTCAAATTCTAAAAATATGAAACAGAAAATTAAGCAAACGCTGATGGCAATAGTGGGACTATTGCTCAGCACAAGTGCTTTTGCTCACGACTTTGTTGTCGATGGAATCTATTACTACATTACCGATGCAACAGCCAAAACTGTCGCAGTGACGCACAGGGGTAGTTATGGCTCTGAATATTCTAATGAGTACACCGGTTCAGTTACAATCCCCTCATCAGTAACTTATAGTGGCACTACATATTCAATAACATCAATTGGCAACTATGCGTTTAGTAGTTGTAGAGATTTAACCTCAATCACTATACCTAATTCTGTAGACTCGATAGGCAACGCTCCATTTATGAACTGCGAGAGCTTGACAGAGATAAAAGTAATCAGTGGCAACACTAAATATGATTCACGAGAGAATTGTAATGCTATTATTGAAACTGCGACAAATACACTAATCGTAGGTTGTAAAAATACTATCATCCCCAATTCTGTTACATCAATTGGCAACTATGCGTTCTATGGGTGCACCGGCTTGACCGAGATAACTATCCCCAATTCCGTAATTTATATTGCCTACTATGCATTCTATGGTTGTAGTGGCTTGACCAAGGTTACAATAGGAAATTCCGTAACTGAGATTTACGACGGGGTGTTCATGGCATGCACCAACTTGACAGAGGTTAATTATAATGCAGAAAACTGCACTTCAATGGGTTCATCATCTTATCCTGTTTTCTATGGTTGTACAAATCTTAAAACTGTTAATATAGGGAATAGTGTAAAAACAATACCAAGTTCTGCATTTAAAAATTGCACCAGCTTGACCTCGGTTACTATCCCTAATTCTGTAACCTCGATTGACAACTATGCGTTTGATAATTGTAATAATTTAGCCGAACTAATAATTGAAGATGGAAAAGATACATTATCATTTGGATATAATTACTACTACAGTTCTTCTTATACTACAGGTTATGGTCTATTTTATGATTGTCCGCTTGAAAAAATATATCTTGGGCGTAATTTAAATTATGAATCAAGTTACAGATATGGTTATTCTCCTTTCTACAATATAAAAACACTAAAAGAAATTACAATAGGTAATTCCGTAACCTCGATTGGCTACTATGCGTTCTTTGAGTGCTCCGGTTTGACATCAGTAACTATCTCCAATTCAGTATCCGAGATTGGCAACTATGCGTTCTGTGGTTGCATCGGTTTGACCTCAGCAATTATCCCCAATTCGGTCTCATCAATTGGCAACTATGCGTTCGATGGTTGCAATAATCTTAAATTAGTTATCAATTTATCAGAACTAACATTTAGTATAGGGTCTTATTATTATGGTTGTATTGCATACTATGCTGACCGTGTTATAAATGCCCCTAATGGTTCAATTTTTGATGATTTTGTTTTCTCCAAAGAAAACAATGTAAACAAATTAGTGGCATATCTTGGTAACGACTCCGAATTAATATTGCCAACTGATTTCAATGGAGAAAATTATGAGATTGCGAGTGGTGTGTTTAGTGGTTACAGTAATTTAGCTTCAGTAACTATACCTAATTCCGTAACATCAATTGACAATTATGCGTTCTATGGTTGCAGTGGTTTGATCTCGGTAACAATTGGCAGTGGAATATCTACTATTCCAAGTTATGCTTTTAGTCCAAAACCAATAAAAACTATTTGGTTAACAAATACGCCTCCAAGTGGATATGAAAATGTTGCAGGTACAGTAAACTATGCGGCGAATGACCAATATTCATCATTATCAAATGTAGTGGTATATCCTTATTTGAGTTCTATGTTTGAAGTTGATGGGGTAAAATATGTGCCGGTAAGTCCTTCGGAACGTACTTGCGATGCTATTGATTGTGCATACAAAACTACTATTGATTCAGTACATATTGGGAAAACTGTATCATATAAAGGCATTGCAATGAATATTGAAAATGTAAATCATTACACATTTTATAAAAACAATTATTTGAATAAAGTTACTATCGACGATGAATTTAGCGGCTTATTTGGTGATTTTGCTTTTGCTGAATGTCGCAATATTGATGGAATTGAAATACCAAATAAAGTAAAATCTATCGGTTCAAATTGTTTTGAGGGTTGTGAAAAATTAGAATATGCAATTATTGGCACTTCAATCCCTGCAATAAATAACAATACATTTAATCGTTGTTCTTCGTTAGCTGAAATTGAGATACCTAAAAATGTAGAATCGGTAGGTAATTTTGCATTTGGTGGATGTAAAGCTCTTGAACAAGTGTCAATTGCAAATCGTGAAACGGTAATAAACTTAGGTTCAAATGACTCAAACCCTCTGTTTGTTGATTGCCCTCTTTATTCAGTGTATATTGGAGGAAATATATCTTATAACACTGCCGATACATGTGGCTATTCCCCTTTTTATAACAATAAAACATTGAGAGCTGTTACTATATCCGATAAAGAAACAGAAATTTCTGATAATGAATTTTATGGTTGTGCGAATCTTAAAAGTGTGTCAATCGGAGATGGTGTTGAATCAATAGGAAAGTACGCATTTTCGGGATGTTCAAGCCTTGAATCATTTGCATTTGGTTCAAGTATGAAAACTATTGGCGAAGAAGCATTTTCGGATTGCACTGCTGTTACAAAAATTTATAGCCGAGCTACAACTCCGCCTGTATGTGGAACACAAGCCCTTGATGATATTAATAAATGGACTTGTGAGTTATATGTCCCAATTTCTACATTATCACGTTATCAAGCAGCCGATCAATGGAAAGAATTTTTCTATATCAATGAAGATGCCGGAGTTGAAGACGTCGAAGTTGACAATAACATTATCGAAGTGGCACGTTATGATATTAACGGTTATCAGCTCGATGAACCAGCAAAGGGTATCAATATTATCAAAATGAGTGATGGCTCAACAAGAAAAGAAATCGTGAAATAAAGAAGTCGAATCTTTTCATAAAGTTATTGCTAATAGCAATAGATATAAAATCCTACGTTCACTAAAATGACATTAAGGCTATTGGGTTGATGCTAAATAGCCTTTTTTGAATAAACATGTGTCATTATGAAAACTAATGCCATTATGTTCTTATTAGATGAAATAAATGATAAAGGTCGCGACAATGAATGCCACGACCTTGTGAATGTTCTTACAATTAAAAAATTATCTCACTGCAATTACTTCGATTTCAACGAGAACTTGTTTTGGAAGTTCTTTAACAGCCACAGCCGAGCGAGCTGGGAATGGTGCTGTGAAGTTTTCGGCATATACTTTGTTCATGTCGGCAAAAAGGCTCATGTCGGCAAGGAAAACGGTTGTTTTTACTACATTATCCATCGTCAAACCTGCTTCGGCAAGAATTGCTTTGATGTTTGCCATTGATTGAGCTGCTTGTGCTTCGATACCTTCGGGAATTTCGCCTGTTGCCGGGTTTACAGGGATTTGACCTGAAATGAATACAAAAGAACCTGTGTCAATTGCTTGACTATAAGGGCCGATTGCACCGGGAGCATTGTTTGTTGCAATTACTTTTTTCATTGTTTTTTGAGTTTTTATATATGATTTCTTACTTGAGATTAATGTCAATATCTTTTAATAAGGTAGATTGGGCCTCGGAGTTGAAACGAGTGATAATTTCGTCAACCGATGAGTTGATATTTTTGAATTTTGAGTCAAAGTTAGGAATAAATCCCGATTCGCCATGTTGATTTAGTTTGTTGAGCGTATATGCAATTGTTAGTTTGTTAATATCACTTGCGGGTTGGTAGCATGGTGTATCTTCGGAATTATCTTTAATAACACGTACAATGAGGTTGGCTTCGATTAGTCGTTCTATAATATCGATGGCAATGCGTGGTGGAAAATCATATTTTTCGGTCAACTCATCGAGTGTAACAGCATCCTCTTCATTGGCAAAATGTTTTGTTATTACACACATTATCGCTAATGTAATTTTAGTGCGATAGTCATCAGATATAATATTTATTTTATCAGAGAAATTAAAACGATAAATACTTTGTGATGAATAACAAATAGCAATACCCGATAGAATGATTACCCATGTGAATTGTAGCCATATTAAAAGGAGAGGGAGTAAAGAGAAACTACCATAAATGGCATTGTATTTTGATACATACATTTGTCCTGAAACAAATATCCATTGAAGAATCAAGAACCCTGTGCCGGTGAATATCCCTGCTATAAGTGCATTTTTGAATTTTACTTTGGTATTTGGTACAAGAGTAAACATTGCAGCAAAAAATAACCAAGTGAAAATATATGATGCACATTTTAATAAGATAGAGATAATGGGTGACATAAATTCAAAGTCGAAAAGATTTTGCAGTGTGGAGGACATAAATAAAGATAATCCACTTGAGCAAATCATCAATATGGGCAAAATAAGTAGCATGGCAGTATAGTCGGTGATTTTGCGCCATATACTACGACCATGTTTAATGCCCCAAATGGAGTTGAACGCACTTTCGATATTTCCCATGAGTGAAATCATAGTCCATAACAACATCACAATGCCAATTCCCACAAAAATACCTTGTGACGATTGTGCAAGATATGCGTCAACAAATCCAACTACTGTGTCTAACGTTTCTTTCTGTGCTGGGATATAATTGAAAAGTTGAGTTTCTATGAGATTGTGGAACCCAAAACCACGACCAATGGCAAAAAGAATGGCAAGTGCCGGCACAAGTGCCAATATGGTGTGATAGGTTAGTGCTGCGGCTTGTGATTGAAGGTTGGCGTTGAGAAATGACTTTACTGAAAGATTAAGCGTTTTTGTTAATCTAATGTACCAATTGTCGCGAGTGTCGCTCCACACATCATTCCATGCATATTCCCACAAGGAGATTGCTTTGTTTGTTATTTTGGTGATAAAATCCATGATTGCCATATATTTTATACAAATGTAAAAAGAATATATTGATTTTTTATGCTATAAATTAAAGAAACAAAAGAAAAAATGGAGATAAGTGATTTTTTTTGAAAAAAGTTGCTTAAAAATTTGCGAGGTATTAAAAATGTCCTTACCTTTGCACCCGTAATCGAAACAAACCTCGATTTGGAGAGATGGCAGAGTGGTCGATTGCGGCGGTCTTGAAAACCGTTGAGGGTAACACCTCCGGGGGTTCGAATCCCTCTCTCTCCGCAAAGGAAGCTTTTTAGCTTCCTTTTTTTGTATAACCAAAAGAAAGAAAAATATGGATAAGGTATCGGAAAACCCTTTCAAAAACCGAGAACGCACCCAGTCACTATTGTTGGTCGTGGTTGCTCTATTTGTTACACTGTATTTAGTGTCAAATATTATGGCTGTAAAGGTCATAAATCTATTCAATCTTTTTTATTTTGATGCCGGAACAATAACATTTCCATTTGCATATATGCTTGGCGATGTGTTGACCGAAATTTGGGGATATCGCACAGCTCGCAAGGTTATTCTCATGACTTTTGTGTGTAATGTAATATTGGTGTTATGTACTCAAATAGGAGTGTGGCTACCATCGCCCGATTATCTCAACGAAACGGCAAATGCCTATAATCATATATTTAATTATGTACCTCGAATCGTAATTGGTTCCCTTGCCGGTTTTTTACTTGGTGAGTTGTCAAATGCTTGGTTGATGGATCGTATTAAAAAAATCACAAAAGGGAAGCATTTGTGGATGCGTACGATTGGAAGTTCTGCAGTAGGGTATGTATTTGATACATTGCCATTTGTGCTAATTGCTTTCCTCGGAGTAGTTTCCACTCATGACTTATTATATATGTTGGCTTTCCAATATGTAGCAAAGCTACTCATTGAAGCTGTCTTTGGAACACCGATGGCATACGTTGCAATTCGTTTGTTAAATCGAAAAATATTAAAGTCGTAGCGATGAATCGGTATGCAGTTATCCATGAAAAGTTTCCTCGCGAATTTATTCTATTACAAGGAACAGGCTGTAGGTGGAGAAAATGCACATTTTGTGACTATCATAAAGATGTGAGTAATAATCCTTTTGAAGTTAATAAAAAGGTATTGTCGCAAGTAACAGGACGATATGGAGTCTTAGATGTGATTAACTCAGGGTCGGGAATAGAACTTGACGCAGAAACAATTAATTTAATAAAGAGTGTTGTCGCAGCAAAAAATATTCACACGTTATGGTTTGAAATGCACTATATGTATCGTAATCATCTTGAGGCGTTTGCTGAAAAGTTTGCTCCTATAAAAGTGAAATTCCGTTGTGGCATTGAGACTTTTGATGCCAATCTGCGTGATTATTGGAAAAAAGGGGTAGCTCGTGATGTGAAAGCTTGTGATGTTGCTCGATATTTTCAAGGAGTGTGCTTGCTATGTGGAACAAAAGGTGAGTCGCGAGAGCATATATTAAATGATATAGAATTAGCAAAGAAATATTTTGAATATATAAGTGTAAATCTGTTTAACGAAAATTCTACTATGGTAGAACATGATGAAGGATTGCAAAAGTGGTTTATTAAGGAGGTATATCCTCAAATCAAAGATGACTCTCAAATTGAAGTGTTGTTAAGTAATACCGATTTAGGAATAGGGTAGTTGTTTTGATACATATTGTTTTGTCAAGAAGAACAAAATGATATATATTTGTAATTTCAATTTTCAAGAGATAATTATGTTAGAATTAGATAAATTAATATTGATATCGCTTATTTGCTTTGTGATTGCGTCTTGTGGACAATCAAGCAAAAAAACAGACGCGATAATTGCTGATACTGCTCAATATATCGAAGTTGAGGATAATTTGATACCTGATACAGCTTCGTCGCTTATTGATGCAGAACCGATTGACTCTGTTAAGCCGTATAATTTCATAACAACCGATGAGGCATTGGAATATATGAAAAAGTCAATCCATGCCGATAAATATTCCGAAGGGATATTGCCTCAAATGGCTAAAGATTGTTTGCCATACGCAAGTAAATTGCTCAATAGTCCTTATCAACGCTTTATTGTAGTTGACAAACATCGCATGCGTGTTATTCTATTTGATCGATATGGTCGAGAGGAGAAAAACTATAGAATGGCATGTGCTAAAAATTATGGTTCAAAGCACCAAAAGGCTGATTCTCGCACGCCCGAGGGATTTTTCTCGGCACAAGGTGTGTATGATAGCACTGATTGGTTGTTTAGAGACGACAATGGAAAAGTTAATCCCAAGAAAGGTCAATTTGGCCCAAGATTTATTCGTTTGAAAACTCCTGTTACATCACAAATTGGTATTCATGGCACATGTGCTCCGTGGTCGATTGGAGCTCGTTGCAGTCATGGTTGTATTCGCATCAAGAATGAACAAATATTGGAACTCATTGAGTATGTCGAAGTGGGCATGCCTATTATTGTAAGTCCGAGTTTGAAAGATACAAAAGTTAATATGGCAGAGGGGTATGATATCCCATGGATTAGCACTAATGGAAAACCTATTTATAAATATGAGTATGTCGATATCATTAAGCAAGATTCAATTATCGACACATTGAAAATTGATTCGGTTGTAGAAGCGAAAGCCATTAATATTGATAGTGTGAAAGTAAATGACACTACCTATGCCGATACAATCAATTCGCAACAAAATATAGGGAAGACAGATTCTATAAAGTAAAAAAGCATAGCGCAGACTATAAGCCGGGTTATGTCGCTGTGGTACTATCCTAAGAGGAGATGCCACAGCGTTTCGTCATTTATCTGAACGATATGTCGCCACATCGCTTGAAACGTGCGTTTCAGCACTCTACCCCCCGACAATGGACGAGCAGCCCTTAAATGCCGGTATACTTGAGCTTGCAACCCATAAGATGTGCGGCACGCGATATCACTATTGCGTCCGGTGGGCTTTTACCCCACCTTTTCACCCTTACCCCTATGTAGAGGCGGTTATTTTCTGTCACATTACTCTACCGTTACCGATAGCTTCCCGTTAAGAAATATGGTGCTCTGTGTTGCCCGGACTTTCCTCACACCCCTCATGCGTGGGTGAGCGACGAAACGTCCACGCTTGCTTTTGTGTTGCAAAGGTACTTATTTTATTGGATATAGAAAAGGTTGTGATACAAAATTGGTATCACAACCTTTATGAGTGTAGTTTAATAATATATTAACGTCCGCTTGCGATAACTTTATCCTTGATGTATTTGTTAAATGCGTCGTTAGCAAGCAATTCTTCCATTGTGAGGTGCATGCGATATCGCCAGTAGTGGCGTGGATTTGCAGGCACGTTGATTTGTTCTTCCAATGGATTTTCGCGACGAACATTGCCATCGACCGAAAGCCAATCTTGAAGTGGAAGAATGCAAAGCATTGATGGAGAATTGAGGTGTAGGCTCACAATCTTGTCACATACCCATGGCTCGGCAAAGTAAGGAGCTTCGCCACCGGCTTGTAGCATGTTGTTGAAGAAGTGTTGAGTTTTCTCGCGATCTTCTTCCCACCATTGACGTATGCCACCCATATCGTGGGTAGATGTGGTACATACTGATTGGTATGGGTAGTGCCAAGTGTTGCCAAATTCGGCTTTGGGGTCTTTGGGCATGCGTTGGATTTCGAGTGAGAGAATTTGCAAAGCACTCATCACAGCTGGCACGCAGTCGGGAATCATACCGAGATCCTCGGCACATATAAGCATATCGGTTGCATCGGTCAATGCAGGTAGTTTCCACATTGCTTTGCCATACCAGAAGTCGTTGTGGCGATGATAGAAGAAGTCGTTGTATAGACGATCGAAACACCATTTTTCATAATCGTTTAATGAACGATAAGCATAGGTGTATTGAGCCGAGATGCGTGGGTGATATTTGCCCTTTTCTTCGGGGTCTTCGATGAATAGAACGTCGTCAATAAGTCCAAGTAGGGCATTGCATATTTTTTCGTTCTTTTCGTTTTTCTCTTGTGTTGCAAAATAATTTACAACTTTGCGTTGAGTGTTAAACTCTTCTTTGAGTTTGTATCGACCATATCCTACGCTATTGAGGAATACATTGCGGACCTCGTCGGTAAATTCGCCGAAGAAATCAAACAAGAAATAATCCATGATGTATGGAGTTGTTTGTAAATCAACATCAATCCAGAAATCGTAGTTATAACGAAGTTCTTCGGGGGTGAAAGGTAGGGCAGGACTGAATACGCCGAGCAAGCCATGAACAGCGTCCATAGGGATTTGCCATATACGGAAGAAGCCGAGTACGTGGTCGATGCGATATGCGTCGAAGTATTCCGACATTTTACGGAAACGAGCTTTCCACCATGCAAAACCATCTTTGTTCATCTCTTCCCAGTTATATGTTGGGAATCCCCAGTTTTGACCTAATACAGAGAAATCATCGGGTGGAGCGCCTGCTTGACAGTCCATATTGAATAATCGAGGAGAAATCCATGCGTCAACACTTGTGCGTGAGATGCCGATAGGGATATCGCCTTTTATTGCGACACCTTTGCTGTGAGCATACTCGCGAACATGACGCATCTGTTTGTCGAGATTAAATTGGATGTAATATACATAATTAATCTCATATTGATTTTCTTTGACAAATTTAGCAACTCGTTTTTCGTCGTAGTTGGCATATTCGCCCCAATTCATGAAATCGGGAGTTTGGAACTTATCGCGAAGCACGCAAAATGCGGCGTATGGGGTAAGCCATTCGGCATTGCGATTTACGAAGTCGTTAAACTCTTTTGATGCAACAACTTTTTCTCCGTCTTGAGCAAAAATTTCGCGAGTGAATGCGATTTTGCCTTGATTTACGCGTTCGTAATCAATTTCGCTTAATGTGTTAAGTTCTTTGCCGAGATTATCATAATAGGTTTGGCGTTCACTATCGTTAAGTGTGCCAAGTTCTTGTAATCGCAAATACATTGGGTGTAATGCAAAAGTAGAATTGGCATTATAAGGATATGAATCGGTCCATGAATGAGTCATGGTTGTGTCGTTGATAGGGAGTAGTTGTAGGACTTTTTGTCCTGTGATCTCAGCCCAATCAATCATCTTTTTTAAGTCGTAAAAATCTCCGGCTCCAAAATCATCTTCGGTGCGAACCGAGAACACCGGAATTGCGACACCTGCACCACGCCATGGGGCAAGAGGATTGATGAAGCGTAATCCCGAAATAACCATTACTTCATTCTTTTGTGCCGGAGCAAGGGTGAACACGCGATTGTTGCCTCCTTCCCATGCTACAACTTCAAGACTGTCTTTTTTTAGAATTAAGAATTTATATTCAAAGTTTGGTTCAAGGCTTTTGAAATCGATGTTAACATCCCATTCGGGGAATGAGGCATCGTTCATGACTATTGCTTTTGTTGCATCCCATTTGCCAAGGACATCAAGATCTCCACAAATAGCAAGAACTTCGTCGCTTTTAACCATTGGAGCAGTAATGCGTAGATTGACAATGCCATATTTCATTGTTAATGGCTTGTTTTTGTTCTCGCGATGACAAATACAATCGGTAAAAGCCGATGAATAGTAGGGTTTATCCCATGGTTGGTCTTGCCAACGGTCGTGGATTTCGTAGTTTTTTGCACTTCTACCACGACGGAATGTGTGACCCTTTCCCCATTCCTTTTTTGTATATCCGTTTTCATGGCGAATGAAATAATGGTATTGGAAATCGGGAGTAGAATCGGCTACTTCAATTTCAATTGACCATGCTTCATGTCCATTAAGGTTGAGTTTTAATGCTTGGCTTTCATTACCATTGCCAAGCTCAGGAATATTACCTGAAATATATACCGATTCTCCCCAGTTTGTGCGATAATCGATATTAAATGAGATTTTCATAATTATGATTTTTCGTTGAATTATTTGTATGATAAATTTTTTACTTTAGAATTACATGTAAAATTAATCATTATTCAAATACAAACGGCTAAATTTTGAGAAAAAATATCAAAATTCAGCCGTTTTAGTGATTTTTATTGGATTATTGCTTCTTTATCCGCATTTTGAAGTGCCACAAGATGTACAAATCAAACAACCTTCTTGGTAGATTAATGTTTCTTGTCCGCAATTAGGACATGTTTGTCCTTTAGCTTTCATTCCATTGGGAAGATATTTCTTAAGAGCACGTTCTACACCCATTTTCCAAGTGTTGATTGATTGACTGTCAAGTTCAAGACTTCCAATAAGTTTTAATACTTGGTCGATAGGCATTCCGTAGCGTAATACTCCTGAAATTAGTTTTGCGTAGTTCCAATATTCGGGATTGAATTTATCAGAAAGCCCTTCGATTGTAGTTTTGTACCCACGCTTGTTGATGAATTGGAAGTCGTAGCGTTTGTTGCCGTTTTCATCAATCGCTTTGATAATTTTACCGCTGGTAACCGATTTTGGGCAGAAGATACCATCTTCATCGTCGGCGAGACCGGTAAAGATTTCATAAGGTTCTCCATCAATAAGCCCCACAAATGCAATCCATTTTTCTTTATTGTTTTGGAATCTCACAACATCGGCTTCAAGCTCGATTGGACGTTTTGCTACGTGAGGTTTGATTCCGTCGTCTGGGGCTTGTGTCTCAGGTTTCTTTTCAAGAGCGACCAATACGCCTGCACGAGAACCTTCGCGATATACTGTGCAGCCTTTGCAACCTGATTTCCATGCTTCAACATAAAGGTTATTGACGAGTTCTTCGCTTACATCGGCTGGGAGGTTGATTGTTACAGAGATTGAGTGGTCAACCCATTTTTGTACGCGTCCTTGCATTTTTACTTTTTCAAGCCAATCAACATCGTTTGATGTAGCTTTGAAATATGGAGATTTTGCAACGAGTTCGTCGAGTTCTTCTTGAGTGTAGTTGCTCTTGACTTCAATGTTGTTGATATTCATCCATTCAACAAATTTTGGGTGATATACAACATATTCTTCAAATGCATCTCCTGTTTCATCGATGAAGTCAACATGCACATCTGTATCATTAGGATTGACTTTGCGACGGCGTTTATAGACAGGAAGGAATACCGGTTCGATACCGGAAGTGGTACGAGTCATAAGACTTGTGGTGCCGGTTGGAGCAATTGTCAAACATGCGATATTGCGACGTCCATATTTAATCATGTTTTCATAAAGCTCAGGAGACGCTTCCTTCAAGCGATTAATGAACGGATTGTTCTTTTCGCGTTCAGCATCGAAAATCTCAAATGCCCCACGTTGGCGAGCTAATTCAACCGAAGAACCGTAAGCTGCTATAGCGAGTGCTTGGTGAACTGATTCAGAGAAATCGGTAGCTTCGGGCGTTCCATAGCGATAACCTAATGCTGCTAACATATCACCTTCGGCAGTTGTGCCAACACCGGTGCGACGACCTTTGAGTGTTTTTGTTCTGATTTTGTCCCAAAGGTTGCGTTCAATCGATTTAACTTCTTCTGATTCAGGGTCAGAATCGATTTTTTCGAGAATTTTGTCAATTTTTTCCATTTCAAGGTCGATAATATCGTCCATGATGCGTTGGGCTTTACCGACATGTTCTTTGAATAGGTCAAAATCAAAATATGCTTCAGATGTAAAAGGATTTTTTACGTATGAATAAAGATTTATTGCAAGCAGACGGCAACTATCGTAAGGACACAATGGAATTTCACCACATGGATTGGTTGAAATTGTGCGGAAGCCAAGATCAGCATAGCAATCGGGTACTGATTCTCGTGTGATAGTATCCCAGAATAAGATGCCCGGCTCTGCTGATTTCCATGCATTGTGTATGATTTTAGCCCAAATTTCAGACGCATTGACTTCTTTTGTCATAACAGGGTTTGGGCTGTCAACTGGGTATTGTTGAATATATGGTTTACCATCTATTGCAGCTTGCATGAATGCGTCGTCGATTCTGACTGAGACATTGGCTCCGGTGACTTTACCTTCTGTCATTTTTGCGTCAATGAATGATTCAGAGTCGGGGTGCTTTATGCTTACAGAAATCATTAATGCTCCACGACGTCCATCTTGAGCTACCTCACGAGTAGAGTTTGAATATCGTTCCATGAATGGAACAAGTCCGGTAGATGTTAATGCTGAGTTTTTTACCGGAGTGCCTTTGGGACGAATGTGAGATAAGTCATGACCTACACCTCCACGACGTTTCATCAATTGCACTTGTTCTTCATCAATTCGAATAATGCCACCATAAGAATCTGGGTTCCCATCAATACCAATAACAAAGCAATTTGAAAGGGAACCAACTTGGTGATTGTTTCCAATGCCTGACATTGGACTGCCTTGAGGTACAATGTACTTGAAATCTTTAAGGAGTCCCATTAATTCATCTTTTGACATTGGAGAATCGTATTTGTTCTCAATGCGCACAATCTCATCGGCAATGCGATTGTGCATATCGTTTGGTGTTGACTCATAAATATTGCCATAAGAGTCTTTAAGTGCATACTTGTTTACCCAAACGCGAGCAGCAAGTTCATCGCCACCAAAATATTTTAATGAAGCTTCAAATGCTTCATCGAAAGTGTAGGTTTTTTGTTCCACGATTAGTTGATTTTAGATGTTTTTTAGGTTAGTTTTTGATTCGAAAAGTTTGCTTAAAAAATTACATTGCAAAATTCTGAAAAATATTTTATCCCACCAAATTTATTAATGGTTATTTTTCAACAAATTTACAAAGTTTTCCAAAACTAAATGTTAAATGTTTGATTTGCAGTGAAATGTCTATTTTTATATGAGGTGAAAGTTTTCCAAAATGAAAAACTATATAATAATTAAAGTTTTTGAGAATACATCATTGTTATTGCACGATAATATATTTTTGCTTAATTTTGTCGTTATAAAATTATGTATTTATGAATGAAGAAAATTTCTTTTTGAATCGTAGAACTATTCGCCAATATAAAAAGGATATTATTTCTGACGATGTTGTCTCTCGGATGTTAATAGAGGCGTCTCATGCTCCTACAACGGGCAATATGCAACTTTATAGTGTAATAACAACTCGTTCCGAAGAAGGGAAGTTGAAATTGGCTCCGGCTCATTTTAATCAACCTTCGGTTGTAGGGTGTGATGTGGTGTTGACCTTTTGTGCTGACTTTAACCGTTTTGTGAAGTGGTGTGAAGTGAGTGAGGCAATTCCCGGTTATGATAATTTTCAGTCTTTTATGACGGCGGTGCTTGACGTGGTGATTTTTGCACAACAGTTTTGTACGATTGCTGAAATGAGTGGTTATGGTTGTTGTTATTTGGGTACAACAACATATAATGCTCCTCAAATAGCAGAGGTGTTGAATTTGCCCGATAGGGTAGTGCCGGTAACTACAATTACATTAGGTGTACCTGATGGTGATACATTGGTTAGCGATCGTTTGCCGATTGATGCAATTATGCATAAAGAATTTTATCGAGACTATGATAATGAAACAATCAAAACGATATATAAAGAAAAAGAGTCAAGGGAAGACAGTAAACGATTTGTTTCTGAAAATAATAAACAATCGCTCGCTCAAGTGTTTACCGATGTACGATACACAAAAGATGCTAATGAATATTTCTCAAGGATATATTATGATTTTATTAAATCAAAGAAGTTTGAATTTTAAGGTAATTAATTAAAACAAATAAGCTCAAGTTTTTCTTGAGCTTATTTGTTTTATATGGTTGAATAATTGAAAATTATTTCAATGCTTCTTCTATCTTTTTGACATCTTCCTGAAGCTGTTTTTCAAAAGCTAATCGTTCGTCAATATTGTTGCATGCATGAAGTACTGTTGCATGTGTGCGAGATAGGCGAGTGCCAATTGCGGTAAGTGGCATCTTTGCTAATTTTTTAGAAAGATACATTATCATTTGTCTGGCATCGGATATTTCGCGTTTTCGGGTTTTTGTGAAAATTAGGTCCGGGTCGATTTGATAATACGAGCAAACTTCTTGTGTTATCATTTCAAAGTTAATCTGACGCTTTGATGTCTTTATTGCGTTGGCAAGGACATTGCGAGCTAAATCAATGGATATTTCTTGATTTAGAACAGTGGCATGGGCTATGAGGGAAACGATGATTCCTTCAAGTTCGCGAATGCTGTCTGTTACATTGTTTGCAATAAAGTCAAGTACATCTTCGGGTATGCATAGCCCGTCTTGTTCTGCTTTTTGTGTTAGAACTCCTTTTCTTAATTCATAGTCGGGACGCTCAAGTTCTGCGGTCATTCCCCATTTGAAGCGAGAAAGTAGTCTAGCTTCCATTCCATCCATTTGTGATGGACGGCAGTCGCTGGATAATATTAACTGCTTTTGGTTTTGATGTAAATGGTTAAATATATGGAAGAACGTGTTTTGAGTGCGTTGCTTGCCCACTAAATCTTGAATATCATCAATAATTAAAGTGTCGATACTTTGATAAAAATTAATGAATTCGTTGATTTTCCCACGACCGACAGCTGCAGTGTATTGACTTTCAAAAAGGCGAGCTGTTACATATAGAACGCGATTTTGAGGTGATGTCTCTTTGATTCTGATACCGATTGCTTGTATAAGGTGAGTCTTTCCAACACCGGTGGGTCCAAAAATAAATAATGGGTTAAATG
Organism: Muribaculaceae bacterium; assembly: GCA_045531405.1. Classification (GTDB taxonomy): domain Bacteria; phylum Bacteroidota; class Bacteroidia; order Bacteroidales; family Muribaculaceae; genus RGIG4079. The sequence goes on from JAZSDX010000009.1 coordinate 16,092, forward strand.
TTTTGCATTTTGGATCAGAAGCAATTGCTTCGCCAATGGAGCGGGCGATTTTATTACTAGTGCTGCCACAATAGTTTTCAAAGTTATATCGTGGGTTTAATTGCGAATCAATATCTTCTAATGGCTGTTGCTTGAAAGGATTTGCGATTGCAGTGTTTGCTTGATTGGAAATGGTGGGACTCGGTTTAGAACTCATTAACTTGACGCTGGTTGATGGCTCGTTTTGTATTTGATTGTATGTGTAAAATAGTTTCACGCCTTTGCCATATACTTTGCGAAGGGTGAGTCCGATGAGTTTGTAGTATCTCTCTTCGAATTGTTCTACAAAAAAATGTGATGGCACAACTAATGTTAATGTGTCATTTTCAAAACTTAAAGATGTGACATCTTTAAACCATGCGTCAAATTGTTCGGTGGGAATGTTGTCTTTGAATATTTCAAGGCAATTTTCCCACAATTCTTGGTGAGTCTTTTCCATTGATTATGTAATAGTTTAGGCAAATCTTTTCAATACAAAGTTGAGACTTTTTTTTTACAAAAACAATTGTAAAAATATTTGGAAATTAAAATATGTGTGTAATGTTACTGAGAAACAATAACTTAGGTGTGTTTTGCTTTTAATCTTAAACTAAGACTTTAGATTATTATTAATAAAATACAGAATAATAAAACGTTACTATCGTTGAGTATAGTGTGATTTTTTGAAAAAATCTTTATTGTTTTAAGTAACAAACCGATAAATCATGTTATAAATAGAGGTTTTGATTTATCGGTTTTATATTTTCGCTATTTAGAATACTTCTAAATAAATAATTTGTATTAAAGGAGCTTGATTGATATATATCGTTTCGGGTTTTTCTTGATATCAATTAATAATGAATCAAGGCTTCCCACTGCTCCATTGAGGTTGTTGTATAATTTATCGTCATTTATTAATAGACCAAGCGATGATTCCTTACTATTTAATGTATTTGTGATGTTTTGTAAGTTTTTGGTAGTTGCATTAATGTTATCCATTGTTGAATCAAGAGGGAGGTTCTTTAGCTCTTCAGATACTACTGCTAAATCAGTAGAAATTTCATTTAGATTTGTAGTAAAGCCTTTTACATCTGTCATTACTGGGTTTAATGTGCCTACAAAATTATTAAGCTTAGAAGTTGTTTCGCTTAGGTTTGCAGTAATATCGTTAAGTCGTTTAATAGATGCATATATCGAAGGATCGGCAACTAAGGCATTAACTGTGGATAGAAGAGAATCTACTTTGGGGATGATTACAGCAACTGATGGCAAAATTTCGTTAGTAACATTGTCCATCAAGCCCGAAGGGGTACTGCCGGTTATTTTATCTCCAATTTTATGAAATTCTTTTTCAGTGCTCATATCAAGTGCAATTGATGCAGAACCGAGTAAATCTGAAGAAAGAACGGCTTTGGTCCCTAAAGGGAGTTTTAATTCTTTATCTAAACTAATTTCAACAGAAACATGACCGGGATTGTCATATTCGTATTGGATATTTAATACTTGTCCCACTTTATATCCATTCACAGTTACAGGTGATGCAATGTCAAGTCCGGCAACGTTGGTATATGATATGTAATAATGGTTTTCAGGTTTAAAAATATTAATGCCTTTAAGGAACTCAATTCCACTAATTAAAATTACGAGTGCAATAATAGCACATATCCCAATAATAACTTCTTTTTTGAAAATCTTTTTCATATTTATAATTGTTCGTTATGTTTTTACAATTTATTATTTAATTCTTTTCCCGTTTTGGAATTTTACGATAAATGCTTGCTCAAATTTCTTTTGAACATTTTTAAGCAGTGTTTTTGCTTCTTCTATTGATTGAGTTGAGCCAACAGTGTACTTATACATGCCATTGTCTATATAATTCCAAATAGGGGATAGTCCCTTGAACTCTTTGTTCCCTTTTTTTAGTGGTTTTTTGCTTGTTAGAATTTGAATGCGATATGTTATGCTATTGTCAATAATGTCAATGTTGTTGTTGATATTAGCCTTGTTGTCTTCTTTTGAATCTCTTGTTATATTTTGTTCGGATTTTGGTTGCGTTTTATTATATGAGTAATAGTATTTTTGAAATGCATTATATATAGCTTGTGCAAGTTGCTCTTGACCATCTGTTGAAGCGAGATATTCTTCTTGTGTAGGGTTACATATAAAATCTAATTCGATTAGAACAGATGGCATACTTGTTGCCCACAAAACCCAAAATCCGGCTTGACGAACACCTTTGTTGGCGCGTTGAGCTGTTGATATTAGTTCATTTTGAACGGAGCTGGCAAATTCAATGCTTTGCATCATGTGTTTGTTTTGACTCAATTCAAAGATGATGTATGATTCTGTTGAATTTGGATTAAAACCACTATAAGTTGTAGTATAGTCGTTCTCTAACTCAATTACTGAATTCTCGCGCTTTGCAACGGCGAGATTGTCGTCGGAGCGATGTAGCCCGAGAGTGAAAACTGAAGCACCTGCAACTTTTGTGCGCCCGGGAGACTTAAGGTCTACAGAATTGACGTGTATTGAAATGAATAAATCCCCGTTTGCTTTGTTGGCAATGTTTGCTCGTTGTTGTAGTGTTAGGTATTTATCTTTATTGCGAGTATATACAACTTTAATATTGTCGCATTCTTGGTCAATTTTTTTACCAAGAAGTTTTGCGACTTTTAGGGTTATATCTTTTTCTTGTGCATAAGCACCTACAGCTCCACTATCATGACCTCCATGGCCGGCGTCAATAACTACTACAAATTCATTGGCCCAAGAAGCCAATGAAAATAAAGCAAATGTTAAGAAAACAAATATTATTCGTGGTATATAATAACAATAATTCATATTATTAAATATTGATGCAAATTTACGAAATAACCATTGATTATCCATTCTAATTAGCGACTTTTTTAATAATACATAATTAATATAAGAGAATTTGGAGATAATTTTATGCTTTTTGAAAAATTATCATTTATTTTGTGGCGAAAAAAAATAATTGCAATGAAAAAAATATTTTATTTATTAGTTATTACATCACTTTCGTTCTTATGGGGTACATCATGTAATTCGTCAGATGATTATAGTCAATATCCTCCGGTTGAAATAAATCGGTTAGATGAGGTAGTATATGACCAATTTTTGTCGGGCGATTCTCCGAGTCCTATTTTTGATAGCATAATGGAGCCTGGTGTTTCAGCAGTTACTACTATGTTGAATTTGGGCCATCCTATTGATTCAGCATTTGAAAAATACATCAAATCTGATGCCGTTAAATTATTTACTCCTGAGGTTGCTAATATGTTTAGTGATTTAACATCGTTAGAATATATTCTTGGAGGAATTAAGGCTAATTTTGAAACGGAATTGCCAGAGGTTAATATGTGTGATTTGTATGCGATTGTTTCACCATATCGACAATCAATATTTATTGCAGATTCTACAATGTTAATCGCCCTAAATCATTATTTGGGTCATAATCATAAGGTATATGAAGGATTTGATGAATATATAAAAAAAACAAAGGATGCAGATTATATACCATATGATATAGTAGAGGCGCATATTGGAGCAATAATGCCATATGAAACAAATGGAAATGATGATGTGTTAAGCAAATTGTTGTATGCTGGAGTTATTGCGGAAGCAAAAATGAGACTTGTGCCTCATGCAGCATTGAATTATGCATTAGGATATACTCCAGAAGAATTGCAATGGTTGGAAGAAAATCAACAACAATTATGGAATGCCTTGGTTGCAAAAGAGATGCTCTATTCCAACGCTTATATGGATATAGATAGATTGTTGTCTCCAGCTCCTTTGACTTCAATATTGCATCCTCAAGCTCCAGGAAGAGCTGGTCGCTTTTTGGGGTATAAAATAGTGCAAGCCTATTTAGATAAAAATCCAAAAATGGAACTTTCTCAATTATTAAAACCGGAATTCTATAAATCTCAGCAAATATTAATAAATTCGGGGTATCAAGGCATATAACTTACATGGGGTCAACATCATAATATACAATGATCCCTTTCATGCGAGGATGTTGATGCATTTGTTCATAAGTATTGCGTAATATTTGTTTTACCTTTTTCATTGAGGCATTAATTTCCACTTTGAGCATTATTTTGCGAATATATAGAGATTGAATACGACCAATAATTGGTTCTTCCGGTCCAAAAATTCGATTGCCAAATAGTTCTCGTAATCGAGAAGCATATATTGAAGATATTTCAATTAGGGAGTCGTTGTCTCGGTGTTTTAGGTAAATATATATAATTCGAGTAAATGGTGGGTAGTTAAATAGCTTTCGCTCATTAATTTCGTGGTTGTAAAATCCTATATAGTCGTGATTTTTTAGATATTGAATTATTGGGTGTTTGGTGTTAAATGTTTGTATAATAACTTTCCCCTGAGAATTGCGTCTTCCCGCTCTTCCGGCAACTTGTTCAAGCATATTAAAAGCTCGTTCTGATGATCGGAAATCGGGGAAATTTATTATTGAGTCGGCATTAAGAACTGCAACTAAGCTAACTTCGCCGAAGTCTAAGCCTTTGGAAACCATTTGAGTGCCAATTAAAATGTCGGCCTTGTGGTTAGAAAATTCATCAATGATATTCTCATAGCTGTCTTTGTTGCGAGTTGTATCAAGATCCATTCGCAAAATACGGTGGTTTGGGAATAATTTGGATACTTCATCTTCAATACGTTCGGTTCCGTATCCTAATATTTCAACGGCCGGTTCTTTACATGAAGGACATGTGTTTGGTAATGGATATGATGCTCCGCAATAGTGACAGATGAGTTGGTGTTGAAATCTATGATATGTAAGGGATACATCACAATGTTGACATTTGGGAATCCATGCACATTGTTTACATCTTGCCAATGGAGCAAACCCCCTTCTGTTGTGGAAAATTATCACTTGATTCCCATCATTAATTGCTTGTTTAGATGTATTAATTGTGTCTTGAGCAAATGATCCTTTTGTAAGATATCGCTTTCGACATATTGTCATGTCAATAATTTCAATTTGAGGAAGAGTGATGTTGTCATATCTTTGAAGCAATTCCACAAATCCAAATTTATTACTTTTTGCTTTGTAATATGTTTCAATAGATGGGGTAGCACTTCCTAAAAGTGTTTTGGCTCCATGCATTGACGCTAATACGATGGCGATGTCTCTAGCGTTATATCTAGGGGCAGGGTCATGTTGCTTGTAGCTTGTTTCATGTTCTTCGTCAACAATTATAATACCTAATCTGCTAAATGGGAGGAATAAAGAAGAGCGAGCTCCAATGATAACGCATGGTTCGTTATCTGATAACAACTTTTTCCAGATATCAACACGTTCATTATCGGAAAATTTAGAATGGTATATCAATACTCTATCTCCAAAAACTTTTTGCAATCTTCTTGTTAGTTGGGTCGTTAATGCTATTTCTGGTACGAGAAAGAGTGCTTGATCTCCACGTTGTAATATATATGATATAAGGTGGATATATATTTCGGTCTTGCCACTTGAGGTAACTCCATGAAGAAGAGTGATGTCGTGGTCAATAAATGATTTGTGTATGTTGTCTAACGCAGTTGATTGACTTTCGCTAAGTATGGGAAGCTGATTAGTAACCACTCCGTTAAACTTAAAACGATTAATTTCTTTTTTGTATATCTCTATAATACCTTTTTTTGATAGAGCCGTAATTATTGCATTTGTAGAGCCCGTGCGTTCAAGTAATTGTGCTTTAGAAACATCTATAATATCAGAATCTTTGCGATTAAGATTGCTCATTTCAATGAGTGCGAGTAACATTGACTCTTGCTTCTTTGCTCCTTTTACTAATTTGAACGCATTATGGAGTGCTTCGCTGTTTTGTTCTACAAGAATTCTAATGTATGTTTCTTTTTTTGAACGATATTTTTCAATTAATTTCTCTGAAATAATTATGGCTCCAATCGACAATAAGTGTTGTAATATGTTTATGCAGTTCTTGAATCCTGTTTTTTTCTCAATTTCAGCAGGTGATAGTTTTCCTTCGTGATTAAGAAGTTGACATATAATTGTCTCACGCTCATTAAGTGTAGTTTCTGGCAAAATTTCAAAATCGGAATTATATTCTATTATAGTTTCGCTTTCTACTTTTAGTCCGGCAGGAATTGCAGCCTTATATACATCACCAATTGAACATAAATAATATTCACTAATCCATTGCCACAATTTTAGTTGTGGATGTTTTATTATAGGGAAATCATCAAGTGTAGCTATTATATCTTTGGTTTTATATCCTTCTGGTGCAATTGGGGATATTGATGATACTATGCCTGTATAGAATTTCTTTGCACCAAACTGAACAACAACACGATATCCAATCTTTATGAGATTAGACATGTGCTCTGGAATGCGATAAGTGAAAGATGCATTTAGAGGCAATGGGAGTATTACTTCGGCATATAATTGAGACATGGTATTGCAAAGTTACAATAAATTAATAAAGGATTTATATAATTAGATAAAAAAAGGTTGTCGCAAGACAACCTCTAAGTGTTAGAATGAAGTATGTTACATATAACCCTCAGCTTTTGCTCGCTGTTCCATTCTTACTATTCGATTGTCAAGTTCGGGGTGTGTTGAAAATAATTGAGTAATGGCACTTGATGTTGATGAGGATGTAGAGCCTTGCATTTGCTTTAATTTCTTAAATGATAGTACCATTGCATATGGATTCTTTCCGTTTTTCTTTAGAAATTCATATCCATATTCATCTGCGGCATATTCTTGCTTTTGTGAATAGTTTGCACTGAGATAAGCCTCGCCAAGTGCTCCGAGTTCAGAATCGGTTAAAGAGGCAATTGTGCTACTTGTTGACGCAAGACCATCTTTTAGAGCCGATGTCATTAGTGAATTTTTGAATGCATTTTTTGAGTCTCTATTGGCAATGTGTCCAATTTCATGTCCGATGACGCCTAAAACCTCTTCGTCCGACATGATGTCCATTAATCCGGAATATACACGAATGCTCCCATCTGGGCATGCAAAAGCATTGACATCTTTGATATTGTACACTTTGAAGTTTAAGGTAATGCCATTAGCATCGGTTAACCCGGAAGTGAGTTTTCGCAATCGTTTAGTGTATTGACTATTTTCGCTACACACATTATTGCTGGCATCTGTTTGTGCAATATAGTCTGACACATATGCTGCCATTTGGGCATCGGTAATAGTTACCGCTTGAAGCACTTTTGTGATTCCAGATGCTGCGCGAGTTTGGTCTATTTGTGAAAGAGAATTACAAGAAAATAATGTTGTAATTGTAAATAATGAGATAATCAGTTTTTTCATATACTTATTTTTTTACAAAGTTAGTGAAAAATGAAATACGATGAAAGAGATTTTATGTCAATAGATTTAGATTTAATTGAAAAATATGCATAATTAAATAATTATTTCTTTAATTGGAAAATATGTATTACTTTTGCAGTATATAATTAATAAAGTTTTTAACAATATAGGCGTGGTTATGGAAAAACCAACATTATTAGTTCTAGCTGCTGGAATGGGGAGTCGTTATGGGGGACTTAAGCAACTAGATGGTGTGGGTCCCAATGGAGAAACCATTATGGATTATTCTATATATGATGCAATTCAAGCTGGTTTTGGAAAGGTGGTATTTGTAATACGTCATGATTTTGAGCAAGAGTTTAGAGATAAAGTTTTGACAAAGTATGATGGTTATATTGATACAGATGTAGTATTTCAATCGTTAGATGCATTACCAGAAGGATATTTGTGCCCAAAAGAGCGAGAAAAACCTTGGGGAACAAATCATGCTGTATTAATGGGGAAGTCTGCAATAAAAGAACCATTTGCAGTAATAAATGCAGATGATTTTTATAGTAGAGATGCATTTATGGTGATATCTAAAGAACTTTGTAAACCCAGAACATCTTCAGGCGATTATTGTATGGTAGGATTTAGAGTAGGAAATACCATTACTGAAAATGGAACAGTTTCGCGTGGAGTATGTTCTGATAAAGATGGTTATTTAGCATCGGTGACAGAACGAGGGGCAATTCATGCTAATGCTAATGGAGATATTGTTTATCCCGATGCTGAAGGTGTTGAGCATGTATTAGACCCAATGACTCCTGTTTCAATGAATTTTTGGGGCTTTACTCCTGATTATTTTGATTTCAGTGAGCGTGAGTTTATCAAGTTTTTAGATGAACGTATTAATGAACCTAAATCAGAATATTTTATTCCAACAGTAGTGGATAATCTAATTAAATCAGGTGAGGCAAAGGTGAAATTACTTGATACTGAAGCAAAATGGTTTGGTGTTACATATGCTGAAGATCGTGAAGGTGTCATGGCTAATTTATTGGCGCTTCATAATAATGGAGTCTATCCGGCAAAATTATTTAATTAGATAAATGAAAATATTTTTTGCTCCGTTGCAAGGATATACCGATGCAGCTTATCGTATGTTTCATAATGAAATATATGAAAGTTGCATCGATTGTTATTATACACCTTTTTTTAGGATTGAAAAAGGCAGTCCACGAGTAAAAGATATTATAGACATAGGATTGAATCAAAGTAATATAAAAGTTGTGCCACAAGTTATTGCGAAGGATATTAATGAATTCAAACTGCTTGTTGATGCTATTGCCAAATGTGGATATACCGAAATAGACATAAATATGGGTTGCCCTTTTCCATTGCAAGTAAAGCGAGGTAGGGGAGCCGGGTTGTTTGTAAATCCCGACCAAATTGCTTTGATTTTAGACGCTGTTGCAACTATGAGCCAATTGCAATTTTCGATAAAGATGCGATTGGGAAATAAAGATAATCAACAATGGAAAGGTATTGTTAGAGAAATAAATAATACTCCATTAAAACATATTACAATACACCCACGTATTGCGAGTCAACAATATAATGGACAAGTTGATATGTCATCATTTGAAGAATTTTGTAGCGCGATTTCTCATAAGATAGTATATAATGGTGATATCACAACAGTGGCGCAGATTGAAAATTTAAATAAGTCCTATCCACATTTATATGGAGTAATGATTGGTAGGGGGTTGTTGTCTCGCCCATCAATGGCTATGGAGTATAAAAAACGTGTAGAGTTGTCAGAACAAGAACAATTACTCAAAATTTTAATGCTTCACAATAAACTTTTTCAGTTTTATTCGTCTAAGTTACAGGGAGATACCCAATTGTTGTTAAAAATGAAAACATTTTGGGATTATTCTAAACCATTAATTGGACATAAAAACTTTAAGCAAATTAAAAAATCAAGTTCGATATCAAAATACAATTCAGTTGTAAATATGATATGTTGATATTGAATTATCAATTTTTAGTATTTTTGTAGAATAGAAAATTAATAAGTAATAAATATATGTATATGAAAAAATTATTATTGTCATTATTAACATTTACTGCGATTATGACCCAAGCTCAAAATCCTTTTATGCAGAAGTTCGATACTTATAAAGAGTCTGCACCTTTTAGTAAAATTCAAAATTGTCATTATGAAGAGGCTATTGATCGAGGAATCAAATTGGCTCAACAAGAAATAGATGCGATAGTGAAGCAGCGTTCACGTCCTGATTTTGAAAATACTATTGTTGCTCTTGAAAATGTAGGTGAGGATTTGAATAGAGTATTGAATGTGTTTTATCCTCTATTGTCATCAAATAGTGATGATGAAATGATGGAAATTTCACTTCGTGTTTCAGCTAAATTAAGTGAATATTCAACAAATATTAGTTTGAATGAAGGTTTGTGGCAAAGAATAAAAGAGGTATATGATAATAAAGATCTCTTTAACCTTGATGCTGAAGACAAAATGTTGCTTCAACGCACGTATGACTCATTTGCTCGTTCAGGTGCAAATCTTCAAGGTGAGGATCGTAACACATATCGCAAATTATCGGCTGAATTATCTGAATTGACAACTAAATTTGGACAGAATGTACAAAAAGAGCTTAACACTTATGAAATTTGGTTGACAAAAGATGATCTTGCCGGACTCCCCGAAAGCTCAATTGAAGCCGCAGCTCTTGCCGCAAAGGAAAAAAATAGAGAGGGTGAGTATCTATTTACTTTGGCTCAACCCACCTATATGGCATTTATGAAGTATTCTTCTCGTCAAGATCTGCGTGAAAAAATGTATCGTTTATATAACGGGCGTAATCAAAAAGGGGAATATTCAAATGTTGATGTAATGAAACGCATTGTAGAGGTGCGTCGTGAGATTGCAAACCTTATTGGATATAAAACATACGCTCAATATAGCCTTGAACGCACTATGGCACAAACGCCTGAAAATGTGTATAATCTGCTCGACCAATTACGTGATGCTTACCGCCCCGCTCAACAAGCTGAGTTTGCGGCTATTGAGGAATATGCTTCACAACTCGAAGGTCGCACAATTAAAATGCAACCATGGGATTATAGCTATTATTCAAATAAACTTAAAAATGCGAAATATAGCTATAATGAAGAGGAACTTCGACCATATTTTGAATTAAATAATGTGATTGATGGAGTATTTGGTCTTGCAACTAAACTTTATGGTTTGAAATTCACTAAAATTACAAATGTAGATATATATCACCCCGATGTTACTGCATTTGAAGTAACTGATGATAAAGGTGAGTATATTGGTCTCATTTATACCGATTTCTTCCCTCGTGCAAGTAAACGCCCAGGAGCGTGGATGACAGGTTTCAAAGACCAATCAAATCTTAATGGAAACATGGTCCGTCCTCATGTGTCGATTGTAATGAATTTCACTAAGCCAACAGCTGATAAACCTTCATTATTGACTCCTTACGAAGTTGAAACATTCCTTCATGAATTTGGACACGCTCTTCATGGATTGTTAGCAAATACAAAATATGCTTCATTATCAGGTACATCAGTTTATCGTGATTTTGTAGAATTACCATCTCAGTTTAATGAAAATTATCTAACTGAAAAAGAATTCCTTGATGGCTTTGCTAAACATTATCTCACAGGTGAACCTATTCCACAAGAAATGATTGACAAAATTATTTCTTCATCACAATATGGTGCTGCCTATGCGTGTCTCCGTCAATTGTCGTTTGGTTATCTCGATATGGCTTGGCACACATCAACAACAGCAATCAATGATGCTGCTTCATTTGAAACTGAAGCGATGAAAGGTGTTGAAATGTTTTCACCTATTGAGGGGTGCTCAATGTCTCCTCAATTTAACCATATTTTCTCGGGTGGATATGCTGCGGGATATTATAGTTATAAATGGAGTGAAGTTCTTGATGCCGATGCTTTTTCTATGTTCTTGGAAAATGGAATTTTTGATAAGAAAACAGCCGATGCATTCCGTGAAAACGTATTAATGAAAGGTGGTACAGAAAATCCGGCTGAACTATATCGTCGTTTCAGAGGTCAAGATCCATCAATCGACGCACTTCTCAAACGCGACGGAATCAAAAAGTAAGGTAATGATGCCAAAAGTAATAAGTAATTTATTAATATGAAAACGGGTGGCAAAATTCAATGCCACCCGTTTTGTATTTTATAGAATGTCTATATTTGCTTAATGTGCAGTTGATTCATCAAAACCTTCTTCGGCAATAAGATATAAACCTATTCCATTATTACATTTATAAGTTAAAAGATATACCCCTTCTTTCCCATTTTCATCTATTACTTTGTAGGTGTCGATATTGTGGATACGAGTACCACCATCTGATACTTCACCAAGACCGGTTTCGGGAATGCTCCAAAGTTTACGCATACCTTCGAATGTGCCACCATTACCAAGCTCACAAATATTTACGCGACAACCTGGAGATACGTTATATTGAGCTTCAACATACGCCAAGTAATATTTGCCATTTAGAGAAAATTCTTCAACACCATTTGCTCCTACCTGAGGAGCCAAATCAGTAGCAGAAGCAAAGCTTTCTACCATTCTGAGAGAAGTTTGGTAAAGTGAAGGACAAGTATTGAAACCGTCAACAAAGAACATAGAACCTACGTGACCATCTTCAGCAACGATTCTTACAGTGGCATTATAATTACCCCATGAAGCTTGGTCGGCAGGATAAGATTCAGAGGCTTCGCTTGAGATAGTTTCCCATGTAGAATTGGCTACCCATATAGTAGCCCCTTGAGCAAGTTCCCAACGATAGAGACAAAGCTTTTCACCGGCAATAGTTGAACCTACAGCAGCCATACAAACAGCGTTAGAAGTTTCACCAGTGATGTCACCAACTACGTCCCAATAGTAAACACGACCGGCTGCATCGGCTTCTTCATCAGGAAGTTTCCATTCACCAACAAGTTTACAAGCACCTGTTTCAAAATCTTCTACAACGTAAATTTGAGCTGGTTTAGCACAAACGTCGCTATACATACCACAAATCCAAACATTACCTGCATCGTCGATACCTACTTGGTTAGCACAAAGAAGACCAGAAATAGGTTCTCCGTTGCAAGTCAAAGCAAGTTCTTGTTCGTAAGCACCTGTTTTTAGGTCGAAGATTACAAGATGTGCGTAGTCATTTGAAATTGCAGCATCACCTTCGCCTGTTGTGATTGTTTTAGAATAACCAAGATAGATTTTACTACGTATAGGATCGATAACAGCAGTACGAGCTTTAGTCGCATAATCTTTCACAAATTGAAGGTCCAAGAACGTTTCAGGAGTGTGGATGCGGTCAATAATCCACTTGCTTTTACAAGTAATGCCTGTAAGATTGTCAGTTTGATATATATGCCCGTCAGTAATTAAGTTTGTCGGAATTTCAGTTGTGTCAGTTGGCTCGTTTGGATTTTCAGGAGGAGTATTTCCACGCAAGTCTATTGGTGAGAATTCTTCATCATTGCCATAGCTTGCTAATGTGTTAATGAAATTATTTGCATAAGTCTTTATCTTAGAGAAATCAGAAGATAAAGAGCTACTACAATCTATTGCAAAAACTACAACTGCACTTTTTCCCTTCTATATACATTTTAGATGAAGAAGCATTGTTTACATTATCTAATGTTATTCTTATAATTGTACCGTTGCTTTTGCCATTGATAATAACGCTTACATTATTGTAGTGGTTTTCTTTATTGATTTGGTCACTAATTTCTTTTAAGCAATTTTCAACATCACTTATGTTTTTTACCGTTTTGGCATTTTCATCTTTACTTGCCAAGAGTTTTAAATTTTTATCAAATTGAGATAGATCTACGACATATCCACCATTAAAGCCTATTGTATAAGCATTTATATTTAGGTTGTTTACTTTTGTCGATTTGATTTGAGAATTTAGAGTTTGTAAATATTCATCATTAGTAGTGTATCCATTATTTGTCATAAATAAAGACCCATCATCTAATCCATCTGTAAATGTAACAAGAGATATAGATGTTAAATCATCGGGATATTTTGTGTCCTTTAGCAGATTTATTGCATTTTCAACTGCATAATACAAATGAGTTGAGCCCTTCATTGATTGATTATTAACAAATGTTTGGTATGAACTTTTTGTTGATGTTGTTAAGTCTCCAATTTCTTTTATATTGAGCCCATCGCTAAAAGCAATAATGCCTAAGTAAACGCCACTTTTGATAGGTACTCTACCTAACTTAAAGTTATCTATACGTCCTAAATTATCAACTCTATGTTTTGTGCCATTATTATATAAATCCATATAATAGGTTGATCCTGATGTGTCAAACAACATAGAGTCAATTGATTCGGTAACGTATGATTTAATTCGAGAATTATTTTTGTATAAATGAAGATATTGTGAGTTAGCAGAAGTTATTGTAAAAATACCTAAAATTATTGCTAATATTTTTTTTATTGTTTTCATATTGAGATAAATTAGTATTTAATTATTTTTTGTGTGTTTGAATTTATTGCAGTTAATGCTTTTATAATATACAATCCAGATGCGTAATTTGTCATGGATATATGAGCTTCATTAGCGTATGGGGCTGTTAATTCAATAATTTTGCCATTGGCATTGCATACTATTATCATTGAAATTTCTTTTGTCGATGTAATTTTGATATCCTGATTGATTTGGTCGTATATTATTGATAAATCATTGCAGTTTGTTAATACCTTCTCAACTCCTGTAGGGTCAATGTCGAATGTCGCATCCTCTAGATTAGAGTAATTGTCAACATTGTTGTTGTCCTTTTGATGAATTTCAAGGGAATTAAGTGTCTGCTGGTTGAATGTAATTTTACGAATATTGTTGATTGAATAAGGCTTTTTTTGTCCGTTTGAATGAACAATTAAATACTTTGGAGTTTCAGCTATTGCAATTGATGATAATAGCAATAGAATCGGGGTAATAATTTTTCGCATAAGCTTAATGTTTTGTGTGCCTCCTGTGTCCCCGAATTTGGCTGGTTAATATATATTTATGGGTATTATATGCGAAAGGCGTAGGACATTGCCGGTTTATCTATTCGTAGGCATCGCCAAACGCCCTCTCTGAAATAAACAGCCCACCCACGCCAATTATATATCATCACCCGCTTGTGTGGGTGGGATATACAACAAGCAAAGGCGTTTTGACCACTTATCCTTCAGAGAAAATTTTGGCGAATTTTACGAATAAGGATAAAGCGAAACGCTTTTACTAATATGTCTCCTATGGGGAGGGCAACACTTTGCTACCCATAAGATTGATGCAAAATTACGAATTAATGAGGAAAGAACAAAAAAAAAGTAAAAATAATTTAGAGTTGCATAATAAGGTATATTAGTGTCAATCTGAGGTAATTAATAACATTATGAGATTAAGCTGAAATAAGTGTGATTTTGTAAAATCGTGTGTTGCAAAATTGTAGAGCTGTGAGTAATGTGTTGATACAAAAAAAGCCTGTCGCATTCTGTGACAGACTTACAACGTTTCATTAAAGACTTAAAATCTTTGTCAATGTTTCGGTTGATGGGTTTGTTGCAATAATACGACCAATAGGGTCAATTAACAGCGTGTTATACCCATCTTCAAGGTGAAAGATCTCTTGAATCTTTTTTGCAACATCACCTTGAACATTAAATTGTGTTTTTGAATTAAGATTGTCTCTACGCACTATCTCACGAAAAAGGCGTTCACTACGGTCAAAATTAACCGACAAGAAACAAAATCGTTCTTCAGCTTCGGCATTTTTTGCAAATGCACTATATTCATTACATGCTACCCTTGAAATTGCATCGGTTGATGCCCAAAATGAAAGCAACACATATTTTCCTTTCAGCTCATTAAGATTAATTTGGGTGTTATTTCCGATTAAGGTTAGAGAAGGAATTTTATATCCCTCTTTAGCATCAACAACCTTACCGGTATAAGCTGAAATGGAGACTAAAAGAACGGCAAAGAACACAATAATTCTAATTGTTTTCTTCATTAACATTCTATTTAATTTCTTACTAAGAACTCAGGTCAAATTATCATCAAGTCAACACAGAATTCTTGCCGATTTTCGGCGAAAAGAGCCATCGCTATGGCATCTTAGTTTTGGAAAACTGGTGCAAAATTAGTGATTTATTTCCAATTATGCAAATCTCACACTTTGTAAGTGTCAAATATAGTGGAAGATAGAGATTTTTGGAAAGATTTTAATGTCTATTATAAGACTTATGATACATAATTTTATATAGAATCAGAGTCATTAAATTCTATATGGATGGTTGAGTCGGAACTTAATTTATTAATTGAATCAAGAGCTTTAATTGAATCTAATCGATGAGCTTCTTTTAACGCTTCGGCTTTCTCTATTGAGTCTTTTCGAGCTTTTTCTTTGAAATATTCTTCTTTGAAATCAAGGAATTCAACAGGGTCTTCAATTACAGTATCGGGGAGAATAATTGCTGGCATATCAATTCCGGCTTTTTCATTTTCGTTTACATCGCGTTTCCCGGGGTTTACGATTATTGGCATACCCTTTTTTGCATATTTATATAGGTATAGGATTTGTTCGTTTTGAATGCGAATACAGCCATGGCTACATCTGCGACCAATCGAGTAACGTGCATTAGTGCCGTGTATTCCAATTTGAGTTGTTACACGAATGAATCGAGGTCCAAATTGTCCTTTAATTGGAGATGTATAACCATTATCATCGGTGAAAAGCCAATCAGTACTATCAAATCTTCCACCACAAAGAAAATAGCCTTCAGGAGTACGACTATCTGCTTTCTTTTGCTTGTGTCCATAGTTTTTCCCACATGCCATTTTGAAGTTTAACACACGATTGCCAAATTTATCATACAATATAACCATCATTGTGTTTTTATCTACAATGATGAAATGGTCGTATTTGTTATTTATAAGACGTTGTGCGTATGGTAGATGTTGGTCAATAAGCGATGGTATAATGCCTGTTGAGTATTCATTCCAAAAATCTGAGCTTTGGATAAATTCAATGGCTTCTTCTTTTGAACAATTTTGGGATAATGAATCTATTGTTTCTTCAATTATTTCTTCGATGGATAATGTTGTATCAATTGAATTATGATTAAGAGTATTTGTTTTTATTGATTTATTATCGTTGCCACATGAAGTTATTGAAATAGATATGACAATAATAAGTATAATTTTTGATATCCTTTTCATTCTGTTTGGTTATGATGTTATAGAGTGATGTATTAATTTATAAATTTAGACCGAAGCTCTTCGATAAAGGAATATGGCTATAATTGAGTATATGATATTTGGAATCCACATAGCAACCATAGGAGACGTTAATCCTGAAACAGCAAAGGATGAAGTTACAGTCATAAAAAGAATGTAACTAAAACTTAATACAAGTCCAATGCCGATATTTAGTCCCATACCACCTTTTACTTTTTTAGACGATAATGCCATGCCAATTATTGTCAAGATAAAAGCTGCGGCACACATGGCATATCGTTTTTCATTTTCAATTTCAAATGATTTTATATTTGCCACACCTCTTTCTTTTTGACGATTTATATATTCACGAAGTTGTGGTGAGGTCATTTTTTCGTGGTCATTTTTTGCGATTAGGAAGTCGCGAGGTTCAAACGGAATTATTGTATCAAGGCGTTTCCCCGTTTTAATATATTCTCGTTTGTCTTTGAAATCACGAATCTCATATTCTCTAACTTGCCATTGGTATGCAGTATCCCATTTGATAATCTGTGCGGTGAGACGTGATTTTAATTTTTTGTCTTCAAATGATTCAAGTGAGAATTTATACCCGGTTTTAGTAGTATTGTCATATCTACTCATATATGCAATTTCTCCCGGAGCTACTTGAAGCATTATGTTGTTGCCATATTCAACACGTTTGTTTTTTACGTATGTATTGGTAAATTCAATCCGTTCAATATTTGCCGGAGGAATAATATAAGCACTTAAAACGTAAGAACTAATTGCTATTACTGCTGCCGAAATCATGTAGGGTAACAATAAACGTTTGAAACTTACACCAGCCGACAACATTGCTATAATTTCGGAATTGTCAGCAAGCTTTGATGTGAAAAATATTACGGCAATAAATGTAAATAGTGGACTGAATTGGTTTGCAAAATATGGAAGAAAGTTTAAGAAATAGTCAAAAATAGTAGCATCTAATGGAGCTTTTAGGAATGCGTCAAGCTTTTCATTGATGTCAAACATTATAGTTATTGCCAATATGAGAATAATGGCAAATATATAAGTTCCAAGAAATTTTTTTATAATATATCGATCAATTCTATTGAAAACTTTCATCTGAATTTTGAAGGAATTTATAAACGACGGGTTACACGTTCAACCATCTCAGTTTTCCATAATTTGAAATCTCCCATAATGATATGCTTGCGAGCTTCTTGTACTAACCAAAGGTAAAAAGCAAGATTGTGTATTGATGCTATTTGCATAGCTAATATTTCTTGACTAATAAATAGGTGTCGCAAGTATGCTTTGCTATACATTCGATCTACATAACTAGGTCCATCTTCTTCAATTGGCGTAAAGTCGTTTGCCCATTTTTTATTTCGCATGTTCATAATGCCGTTGGCTGTGAATAGCATGCCGTTTCGACCATTGCGAGTGGGCATAACACAGTCCATCATATCAACACCACGATCAATTGCTTCAAGAATATTGGCAGGGGTTCCTACTCCCATAAGATAGCGAGGTTTATCTTTTGGAAGAACTTCGTTAACGACTTCTATCATATCATACATCACTTCTGCCGGTTCCCCTACGGCAAGACCACCAATAGCATTCCCATCAGCTCCTAATTCAGCAACCGTATGTGCCGATTGGCGACGAAGATCGGGATATGTGCAACCTTGAACAATAGGAAAATATGCTTGTGAATAACCATATTTTCCGTCGGTTTCTTTATAATGTTTCCATCCACGCATTAGCCAACGAGTAGTTAACCCCAATGATTTTTTCGCATAATCATAATCGGCAGTGCCAGGGGGGCATTCATCAAGTTGCATCATGATATCGGCACCAATAGAGCGTTGTATATCTACAATGTTTTCTGGTGTGAATAAATGTTTGCTACCATCGATGTGGCTACGAAAATAGGCACCTTCTTCTTTTAGTTTGCGATTAGAGGAAAGTGAAAATACTTGAAATCCACCGCTATCGGTTAGAATTGGCCGATCCCAACCATTGAATTTATGTAAACCACCTGCTTGTTCGAGAATTTCAATACCAGGGCGAAGATATAAATGATATGTGTTTCCCAATATGATTTGAGCTTTCACATCTTCTTTCATTTCATGCATGTGAACTGCTTTTATCGCACCGAGTGTCCCCACCGGCATAAATATAGGTGTCTCAATCTTGCCGTGGTCGGTTGTTATAATCCCCGCACGAGCTTCACTGTTATTTGCTGTAGCTTGTAGTAAAAAATCCATATCTTTGCAAAGTTACAGCAAAATATCCATATATTCCCCATTTTGATAGTTCATAAATGTATATTTGCGTTAAATTCGGTCTAGAACGGTTGCAATTAGATCGTTTATCGCAGTCTTATAATTGGGGGTAGCATCGTGATTCAAGCGATTTGCAATAATTGAACATACTGTCATAGCTTTATGCCCGAGCATTTTTGCAAATCCCTGAAGTGGCGCGCTTTCCATTTCATAATTGGTGATTTTGCGACTATTATAACGAAAATTCTCAATTAACCCATTTAGTTTAGGGTGGGCCAATGGAAGACGTAATTCTCTGCCTTGAGGACCATAAAAACCAACAGCTGATATTGTGTTGCCTCTAACCATATCATTCCTCCCGATACGATTAACCAATTCCTCATCGGCATCTACGACATAAGGCTTCGCCCATAGTGGATTCCAATTTACTGCATCACAAAACGCATGCTCAAATTCAAGATCGGCCACCTCATTTCGTCCGGCATAATAATTGAGTACTCCATCAAATCCTATTGATTTTTCTGCTATTACCGCAGTGCCAAGTTTTAATTCAGGTTGTAATGCCCCCGATGTGCCTATCCTCACCATGGTGAGTGTGCGATGAGTGTCTTTTACTTGGCGAGTCTCAAAGTCGATATTGGCTAATGCGTCAAGTTCGTTAACCACTATGTCAATATTGTCGGGCCCAATTCCATGACTTAAAGCCATTATCGGTTTTCCATTATATTTGCCACCTATGGAGTGAAATTCTCGAGACGAAACTTCAAATGTTCTTGACTCAAAAAATGAAGCAATCATATCAACTCTCCCGGGATCTCCACACAAAATTATATTGTCACAAAGTTGTTCTGGTAGTATGTGAAGATGAAAAATAGTGCCATCTGGGTTTATAATCATCTCTGATTCGCGTATGATTTTTTTCTTCATGGTAGTATGTTTATTAATATCTAAAAAATGAGACTAAATGTTTTAAGCAATATCATATCTTCCTCCGGGATAATTAATAATTAATCCTCGAAATTCCATATCAATAAGTGTTGATGTGAGTTTTGAGAGGGTAATATTTACTCCAACGGATATTTCGTTTATTGAAGATAAAGGATTTTGACTAATAAAATTTATTATAGATTGTTCTTCCTCGTTTAATTCAGTAAACAATTCACCCTGAGTCCCTTCTTCAGGCTTTGCAGTCCATCTCATTGCTTCGATTATGTCTTGTGCTGATGTTATTAATGTGGCTCTATTTGAAGAAATAAGATTGTTACAACCTTTACTATAAGGATCATTTGCACGTCCTGGCACAGCAAACACATCACGATGATATCCATCTGCAATACTGGCTGTAACGATTGCTCCCCCTTTTTCGGCCGATTCGGTAACAATTACGCAATCACAAAGCCCTGCAACAATACGATTTCTTGCAAGAAAATTCCCACGGTGGATTTTATCGGCTGAGGTGTAATCGGTTATTAGCATGCCATTATGTTTTATCATATCTGCTGCGATATTTCTATGTGATGCCGGGTATATGGTATTTAATCCATGTGCAAGTACTGCTATTGTAGGAATATTATTTTTTAATGCACTACGGTGAGCTGTAATATCTATTCCATAAGCCAATCCGCTGATAACGATAATATTATCGAGCTTTTGCGCTAATCCTTCAATAATACGTTCAGTAATATCTACTCCATAATGAGTGGCGTGGCGAGTGCCAACTATGCTAATTATATGCGAATTGTTGAGGTCGCAATTACCTAAAGTATAAAGCATTAAAGGAGCATCATCACAATCAAGTAGGCGCTGTGGATAGTTGTTATCTCTGAAATATAATGGTTTAATGCCATTTTTATCAATAAAGTCAACTTCGGCATAAGCTTTTTCAACGAGTTGTTTCCGGTAAGTGTCGTCTGTGAGTTTTGTTTTCTTGCCAATTCGCATTTCCAATAATCGAGAAGATGCATTGAAAAATTCTTTTTCAGTGCCTATTCGTGATAATAATTCTTCAGCAATTATGCGATTGTTGCCCCGAATTAGAGAAAACGCAATGCGATATAACAACTCGTTGTTATTCATGATTATAAATATTTTTCAAATTTTTGTGCAAGAATTTCACCTCTGCTCAAACGCCCATTTTCAAGGCAGACTACTATGACGTTTGCTTTTACCACCGGAGAGCCATCGAGCTTGTATATATCTTGTTGAAAGATAAATCGAGCACCGTCGCGACAAATATTGAGCTTGCTCACCATCTCCTCGCCTAAGCCGAGAGGTGAGAGATATTCAATTTCAACTTTTTTTAGCACAGGGTCAATGCCTTGAGAGTGCATTTCGCGAAATGAAAAACCTGCATGATGGCAAAACTCATGGCGTGTGTGCTCAAGATAATGTAAATAGTTGGCATTATTTACAATACCCTCAGAATCCACTTCGTAGTCTCTTACCTTTATAGGTAATTCATAGATGTATTTATCATTATTTCCCATCATTATTAATTTAGAAGGTAAAGATATAAAATTTACTCTTTGAAATCAAGCTAATTTTCATAAAAGTGTAAATAAATTAAGGGAACTACGTTGTTGCAGTCCCCTTAAATGATCGTTTATGAAGTATGGTTATTTAATAATTACTTTTGAGGTTTTCAAACCATCAATAGTTTCGATATTTATTATATATACTCCGGCTTGTTGTGATTGTAGAGAAATAGATGCTTCGGTTGATGTTGCGTCAAAATCTTCGTTGGTAACCAATATCCCGGTTGTTGAATATGTCTTGATGTTTTGAATAGGGCTATCGGTAGAAATAGTAAGAATATTATTATCGTTGGCTATAACTGTCTCAAAATTTGCTTTCAGATTTTCAATTCCGGTTTCGTTGCCTTCTTCAAGAGTGAATGAGCATGTGTAGTTAACATTAGAAGTGTATCCTTTGATGATGGCATTGTTGGCATAAATATTTACCAAATATGTGTGACCTACTACGCCTTCATAAGGGAATGAGAATGTCAATGCTTTCATCTCTTTTTCCTCAATCATTGCATATTGAGAGATGCTTCCACAATATTCGTAACTAAGGTCACAGTCCCAAGTGTGGAAGGTGATAGCATCTTTAAAGATTGAACCGTTATTGACGATATTTAGAATGATTGATACATTGTCTTCGGTTGCGCTATTTACAATAGGATTTTTTGTGAATGATAATGCCGGTGAGCCGCTACCTACAGGATATAAAGTGGCTTCACCAAGCATGCCTATTTGGTAGATTGACTCGCTGCTCGCATTTCCAAACAAATATAATACGCAAGGAGTTTCAGTTGTGATTGACACACCATCGGCAAGTGAAATCATGGTGTAATCAAAAATTACATCTGTAGTTTCGCCAGAAGGAATGTTGGTCATAACGAGTCCACTTGTAGCAAGAATATTGCCACTTCTATCCGCAATAATGATTGCCATATCTCCAAAATATTCGGCACCTGTGTTTTTAACTTTGGTGTTGATAGTAGCTACACGATTAGCATATAGTTTGTCATTAAGCTCAAATCCGGCTACACTGAGGTTGGGTAAAGATGCTTGGTCGTATGTGACGTTTGTAGCAACTCCATTTGCAACTGTCATATAGATATATTTGGCAGTACCGAGTAGAGTGGGGGCTTCTTCCCATACTCCGGTAGTCAAGGGCTTGATAATAATGCTTATCTTATATTCGCCATCATTGAAATATTGGGCAAGAGTATTGGCTGTATATGTGATTGGATTGTAATAATAATATGAGCCTAAAGACCTTTCAGATATGAATGTTAGGTATTGAGCAGTGCCGCCACTAATTGGTTCAATCTTAAATGCTGTGCTAAACGTAGAACTTTGCCAGTTAGAGTTCATTATGCGAGTTGCGGTAATATTAAATCCATTTGTAGCATCACCACTGATTGTTATACCATCACTTGTGATCTCTGTACTGGCAATTGGTGATGCTGTAGCAGGTTGCACACCAATAGTCATGCCTTGGTCGTAGTTATAGCCACCGGCGCCACCACCAATGCCAAGTTCACCGGGATTAAGAGCTGTTGTGACGAAATAACCATCAGAAGAACCTCCCCAACCCCAATTGAAATGGAAGAGACCATCTTTGTTATAACCATCAATTATAAAAGCGTGTCCGCCTCCAGAACCGGTACCTCGATATAAGATTGGGCGTTTATTGTCAATCTCATTCTTAATCAAAGCATTCCAATCTGCTAAATTATAATAGTTGCGACTAATATGTCTCATACCTTTGTCATATCCAAAATAGTTATATAACCCTATAGCTTGATCAAGAGCAGAAGCACTACTTCCACCTGTTTCAGATAAACCATAATTCATGTTGCAAGAAATACCACAATCATACATCAATTTGGCAACAGCATTCTTTTCCGCGTCAGTGCTACTGCTGTTATATGTTTCTGTCATATTCTCCCAATCATATGTTGATTTGGAGAAATCCATTGTGAGTGTTTTTCCTCCGTTTTTCCAGGTATAAGAATTTGAACCAGTGCCGGTAGTAGGCCATTTATGATAGCGCATCACTTGTGCTGTAGCAGTTGCGACGCAACCGGTAACAGTTCGTTCGGTATTTCCGCTTGAATTGGTTAATGTAGGGCATAGCAAATTGTATGGGTCTCCTTGATTCCATGCTATATTTCCTAATAATGGAGATACGCTTGTAGAATAAGTGCGGATTGTAGGCAATGATTGAAGATTATTTTTTATTGCATAGTTGATTTCACGTTGGTATTGTTCAATCCACCATTTGAAGTTCGGGGGCATATTGTCGCTGTCAAATTCACCACTATTGCTATATCCCAATACGCTTGTTAGTGTGCAATCGTCAGCCGCCACAATTATAAATCCCTCTTGTACACCTCGATTGAATACAAAGAAACAATTTTTGTTGGGATTAGTGACTGCTTTTGCTGTGTAAGCAAGTTTTAATTTGTTGCTTGATTGGGTAGAGATAGAGTTGCTTTTTGACAAAAAGTCGGCAGCAATGGAAGTCGCGTCACTTTGACTGATTTGCTCGGCACTGACACTTAAACTGAATAAACCAATTAATGCCAAAGAGATCAAGTTTAGAATTAGTTTTTTCATACAAATAGTTATTATGTAGGTGTTTTATATTATATATTCTACAAAGGTAATATAATTTGATTAATATTATCTATTTTATTCTTAACTTTGTAAAAAATATAAAATGAAATGAATAAAAAGATATTATTAGCATTTATCCTAATTTTGTTTGTTGGAGTGCAAGGTTGGGCATGTACGTCAGCAATCGTAAGTGCAAAAGCATCAAAAACCGGACGTCCTTTATTATGGAAAAATCGCGATACCGGAACGGAACATAATTTTGTGGAAAAGGTTGACGCAAAAGATGGAAATTTTGCCTATGTAGCATTGTATAATGGTGGCGACTCAACATTAAGAGATGCATGGTTAGGTATGAATGAAGTTGGTTTTGCTATAATGAACACAGCTTCTTATAATCTCGCTCCTGACACAGCAAAACTTAAAGACCAAGAGGGGTATGTGATGAGCCTTGCTCTTCAAAAATGTCGTACTCTTGCTGATTTTGAAATCCTTCTTGATACTTTGTCCAAGCCAATGGGAGTTCAAGCCAACTTTGGTCTTATAGATTCCTCGGGTGATGGTGCGTATTATGAAACTGATGATTATACATATAAGAAGTTTTCATTAAGTGATGCCGAAAATGGAGTACTTGTGCGTACTAATTATTCCTATACGGGAGAAAAAGATGGTGGATATGGATATATTCGCGAAGATAATGCATGGCACTTATTGGAGCCATATATTAAAAACAAAAATATTGAAGCGTCAATTTTTACCGATTTAATATCTCGTTCATTTTATCATTCATTGAAAGGAATAGATGTTTCTAAAGATAATCACAGATGGGTTATTGATCAAGATTATATTCCTCGTCGCACTACAAGTGCATCGGTGGTAATTGAAGGTATAATTCCAGGAGAAGATCCTTCTTTATATATAATGTGGACAGAAATCGGTTATCCCCCATGTTCTTATACCTTACCTGTTATGATTGATTCGGTTCCACAAGAATTGCGTCCTCAAGGAAAACTATGGCGCAGCCCTCTTTGTGATGAAATTGTAGGTCGAAAGCATCAAGTTTTTTCGATAAAACGAGGTAGTGGTAAACATTACATAGATATGGATGTTGTGAGAAGATATACAACAAAAGGAAGACAACAAAGTCTTGAAAATTATAAGAAAGGCAGTAAAATGCGTGATGAAAAAGCAAAATCATTAAAGAAATGAGCGCAGCGATAACTACAATACTTTTATTAATAATTTCAAATGTGTTTATGACTTTTGCGTGGTATGGGCATTTGAAATTGCAAGCGACAGGCACGGCTTCAAATTGGCCACTCTATGTCGTGATTCTATTTTCTTGGGGAGTGGCGTTTTTTGAATATTGTTTTCAAGTGCCTGCCAATCGCATAGGCTTTGATGGAAATGGAGGCCCTTTTTCTTTAATTCAACTTAAAGTAATGCAAGAGGTGATTACTCTTGTGGTATTTGTGATATTTAGTTTGGTCGCATTTGAAAATACCGAAATTAGATGGAATCACATTCTCGCATTTATATTCCTTGTTGCAGCAGTATATCTTGTGTTTATGAAATAATGCATAATTGAATATTTAACGAAATTTATCCCCGGAAATTCTTGCTTTTTCGGGGATTGTTTTTTATTTTTGTAAACTAACCTTACCATTTAAAACATAATATTATGGATATTAATAGTATCTTAAATGCCCTTGAAGCAAAACACCCGGGCGAAAATGAATACTTACAAGCGGTTAAAGAAGTTCTTATGTCGGTTGCTGATGTTTACAATCAACACCCTGAGTTTGAGCGAAATCGCATTATCGAGCGCATGGTTGAACCTGATCGCATTGTCACATTCCGTGTTACATGGCTTGATGATAAAGGCGATGTGCAAACTAATCTTGGTTATCGTGTGCAATTCAACAATGCAATTGGTCCATATAAAGGTGGCATTCGTTTCCATGCGTCAGTCAACCTCTCTATTCTTAAATTCCTCGGTTTTGAACAAACTTTCAAAAACGCATTAACCACACTCCCAATGGGTGGTGGCAAAGGTGGTAGTGACTTCTCTCCAAGAGGTAAGAGTGATCGTGAAATTATGCGTTTCTGCCAGGCATTTATGATTGGATTATGGAAAAACCTTGGTCCCGATCGCGATGTGCCTGCCGGAGATATTGGTGTTGGTGGTCGCGAAGTTGGATATATGTATGGAATGTATAAAAAACTTGTAGAGGAACATAATGGTACTTTCACGGGCAAAGGACTTGACTTTGGTGGATCTTTAATTCGTCCTGAAGCGACAGGTTTTGGTGCGTTATATTTTGTTGAAAATATCTTAGCTAAGCACAACGATACAATTGCAGGTAAAACTGTGGCGATTTCTGGTTTTGGGAATGTGGCATGGGGTGCAGCTCTTAAGGCTACTGAACTTGGAGCAAAAGTGGTTACTATTTCGGGGCCTGATGGTTATATCTATGACCCCGATGGTATTAGTGGAGAAAAGATAAATTATATGCTTGAACTTCGTGCGTCGGGTAATGATATTGTGGCTCCATATGCCGAAGAATTTCCTAGTGCGACATTCTATGAAGGTCGCAAACCATGGGAACAAAAAGTAGATATTGCACTACCTTGTGCAACTCAAAATGAACTTGATGGCGAAGATGCAAAGATGCTGATAGAAAACAAAGTAATGTTAGTGGCTGAAGTGTCAAATATGGGTTGCACTCCTGAAGCTATTGATGCGTTTATTGAATCTCGCACTATGTATGCACCTGGAAAGGCTGTTAATGCCGGGGGTGTAGCTACTTCAGGTCTTGAAATGAGCCAAAATGCGATGCATTTGCAATGGAGTGCCGAAGAAGTTGATGAAAAGCTCAAAAGCATTATGAAAAATATCCACACTCAGTGTGTCGCTTATGGTACAGAACCTGATGGGTATATTAACTATATGAAAGGTGCAAACATTGCAGGTTTCATGAAGGTAGCAAATGCAATGATGGGACAAGGTGTGATATGATTTTTCATTTAATAGTAAAACAAATGGATTGCATTATTGCAATCCATTTGTTTTTTATATGTAATAGAATTTTAGTCCAATTTATGGATAACTAACCCTGAACGTAGTTTGGGTTCAAACCAAGTCGTTTTAGGAGGCATGATATTACCGGTGTCGGCAATATTCATCAATTGATCCATTGATACAGGATAAAGGGCAAGAGCCATGGCCATTTCTCCACTATCTACGCGGCGTTTCAACTCGCCAAGTCCACGGATGCCACCTACAAAGTCAATGCGTTTGTCGCTACGAAGATCTGTAATGCCGAGAATGTCACGTAGAATCAAGTCAGATGAAATAGTAACATCAAGAACACCAATAGGATCGGCATCGTTGTATCGACCATCTTTTGCTGTCAACGAATACCATTCGCCACCGAGGTATAGAGAGAAGTTGTGTAGAGCAATCGGACGATATTCTTCAGCGCCTTTTTTCTCAACGACGAAATCACTTTCGAGCAATGCTAGGAATTCTTCAGCACTATGACCATTGAGGTCTTTAACCACACGGTTGTAGTCGATGATTTTGAGGTGAGACGCAGGGAAGCATACCGCCAAGAAATAATTGTATTCTTCATCACCTTTGTGGTTCGGGTTTTGTTGCGCTTTTTCGTTTCCAACGAGGGCAGCAGCAGCAGTGCGATGATGTCCGTCGGCAATATATAAATAAGGAATATTGTTAAATTCTTTTGTAATGGCTTCAATCATTTCTGCATCATCTATTACCCAGAAGTGGTGACCAAATCCATCGGGAGCAACAAAATCATATTCAGGAGCTTTTGCTGTAACTGTTTTGATTATGTTTTCGAGAATTTCATTGTCGGGGAATGCAAAGAAAACTGGCTCAATGTTGGCATTATTGATGCGCACATGTTTCATGCGATCTTCCTCTTTGTCTCGACGAGTAAGTTCGTGTTTTTTGATGCGCTCGCTCATGTAGTCATCAACATTTGCAGCCACAACAATACCATATTGAGTGCGACCATCCATTGTTTGAGCATAGATATAATAATGCTCATTTTCATCTTGAACGAGCCAACCATTTTGTTGAAATGCGTTGAAATTTTCAACTGCTGAGTCATATACTTTTGGATCGTGTTCATCAGTGCCCGGCTCAAAATTTATTTCGGGCTTGATGATATGATAAAGTGATTTGGGATTGCCTTCAGCTTCTTGGCGTGCTTCTTCAGAGTTAAGAACGTCGTAAGGACGAGATGCTACCTCTGTGACTAATTCGCGAGGAGGGCGAACACCTTTGAATGGTTTTACGATTGCCATATCTTATATATTGTTTTATTTGTTACGAATGATAGTTTGTTCACGGTCAGGACCAATTGAAACGATTGTGATAGGGGTTTTTAATGCATCTTCCAAGAATGCAATATATTCACTGAATTCTTGAGGGAATTCATCTTCGCTCTTGAATTGAGTCATATCGGTTTTCCAACCTTTGAATGATTTATAAATAGGTTTGATTTGAACTTCATCGTCAATGCAGAATGGGAATTGGTTAGTTTCTTCTCCATTAATTTCGTAAGCAACGCAAGCTTTGATTTCATCAAATTGATCAAGTACATCGCTCTTCATCATGATAAGTTGTGTTACACCATTAATCATGATAGAATAGCGTAGTGCGACGAGGTCAATCCATCCACAACGGCGTTCACGACCGGTAACTGCTCCATATTCATGACCGATATCGCGAATGCGAGCACCGGTTTCATCAAATAATTCAGTTGGGAAAGGACCACTACCTACGCGAGTACAATATGCTTTGAAAATACCAAAAACCTCTCCAATTTTATTGGGTGCAACGCCAAGTCCGGAACATGCTCCTGCACAAATGGTGTTAGATGATGTTACGAAAGGATATGAACCGAAATCAACATCTAATAATGTTCCTTGAGCACCTTCGCAAAGGATTGTTTTGCCTTCGTCAAGAAGATTATTTATAACATATTCACTATCAATGATGTCATAACCTTTTATATATTCGATTGCGTCGAGCCATTTTGTTTCAAGTTCAGTAATGTTGGGAGTTTCCCCCATCGCTTTAAGTTGAGCAAGATGCTTATCTCGAGCAACAGTATATTTTGCTCCAAAATTATGGAACGCATCACCTAAACGCAACCCATTGCGACTGATTTTGTCGGTGTATGTTGGTCCAATACCTTTGCCGGTTGTCCCAATTTTTGCACCACCTTTGGCTTTTTCGTTAGCAGCATCAAGCAATCGGTGTGTTGGCATGATGAGGTGCACTTTCTTTGAAATTTTCAAAATTTCCTTTAATGCAATGCCACTTTTTTCTAATGCTTCTGCTTCTTCTCTGAATAAAACAGGATCAAGCACAACGCCATTGCCAATGATATTTACTTGACCATGTTGAAAAATACCAGAGGGAATAGAGCGTAATACATATTTCTTTCCTTCAAATTCAAGAGTATGCCCTGCATTAGGTCCACCTTGGAAGCGAGCTACTACATCATAACGAGGTGTAAGCACATCTACCACTTTGCCTTTTCCTTCATCGCCCCATTGGAGCCCGAGCAATACGTCAACTTTCATAGTTATATTAATGTTTTATATCGTTATATTTTGTTATTTTGTTTTTTAGCTTGTTTTTTGTTCTCACGTTGGCAACGGGAACAGATACCATATACATATAACGCAAAGTAGGCAGTGTGAAAAGTAGGATATCGACGAGAATTTAGCATATTTACGAGTGCGATATCTTTGACTTCTTTTATGCGTCCACACTGAGTACATATCAAATGGTGATGATTCCCTATGCCTGTTACTCTTTCATATTGAGCCGATTTGCCATCAAATTGATGCTTGCGAAGTAATCCACAATCAACAAATAATTGGATAGAATTGTAGAGCGTTGCTTTGCTTACATGAAAACCATCTTGTTCCAATGCAGTATAGAGCATTTCGATAGAGAAATGCTCTGCAATGTCAAATACTTTATCCAATATGGCATAGCGTTCAGGGGTGCGTCTTAGTCGATTAGTATTAATATACTGAGTAAGCGTAGCCCGTGCTATTGTTTTTGATTTTTCATCGCTCATATCGTTACAAAGTTATATAAAACTTTCGGCATCTGCAAACTATATTATAACTCATTGCACTCAATGTTGATAAATAAAAAAGAAACAGCATAAACCGAGAAGTTTTGCTATTTCTTTGCGGAGTGAGGGGGATTCGAACCCCCGAGCCGCTTTTGGCGACTACACGCTTTCCAGGCGTGCCTCTTCAACCACTCGAGCACCACTCCATTAAATTTGAATGCAAAGATAGAGAAAAAATGAAAATTGGAGATGAAAATTGATATTTTTTTGTTTTGCAGTGAGATTAATCATTGAACAAAATGCCGATAATGGTGTTTTATGTATAAATCTATAAATTTATATATTATGAAAAAAATAGTTAGAGTTTTATCATTGTTATCAATTATGGCAATTGCCACAGCAGATGATACGGAAGCATGCACTCGTGTTGTGTATGTTGGTAATAACGGAGAAATTATTACTGGACGTACACTTGATTGGAAAACTCCAATTGGAACTAATTTGTATGTTATGCCTCGAGGAATGGAACGAGAGGGATATGATCAGCCAAACACTATAAAATGGAAATCGAAATATGGCAGTGTGGTATCGGTTGGATATGATGTCGGAGTAAATGAAGGTATGAATGAAAAAGGGCTTGTGTGTAATTTGTTATATTTACCTGGTACGGTATATTCATTACCTAATGATACCCGACCATATATCTCGACATCGGTGTGGGCTCAATATGTGTTAGATAATTTTGCGACAACAAGTGAAGCTGTGGCAGAATTAAAAAAAGATAAATTTCAGATAAACGCACCGGCAATGCCTGGTGGAAATGCGACAACATTACATATGGCAATTTCAGACGCATCGGGTAATAGTGCGATAGTAGAGTATATAAATGGAGTTATTTCTATACATGAAGGAGTGGAATATCAAGTTATGACTAATGCTCCAACATACGATAAACAATTAGCTATAAATGAGTATTGGAAACGTATAGGAGGAATGAAGATGTTACCTGGAACTAACAATAGCTCCGATAGATTTGTTAGAGCTTCGTTCTATGTTGACGCATTGCCTAAGGAAGCAACACATCAAATGGCATTGGCCGGTGTATTTGGAATTATATATAATTGTTCGGTACCAATGGGAATCTCAACTCCCGATCAACCCGAAATATCGTCAACTCAATGGCGCTCGGTTTCGGATCAAAAGGATAAGGTGTATTATTTTGAATCAACACTCAGTCCTGCAATAATTTGGGTAGATTTAGCAAAATGCGATCTCAGAGATGGTGCCTCGGTGTTAAAATTAGATTTGATAAACAATAAAAAAACGTTGGTTGGTGAAATGAATAATATTATGGTTAAGTCCAAACCTTTTACTCCCATGTTTCACATACCAAAAGATATGAAATTATAAGAAGGAGAGATAATATTGTAGTAAAAAGATAATGTAAGGTTGCAATATTTGTAAATCTTACATTATCTTTGCTTTATGAAAGAGGAATTTTTTGAAACAAAAGAATTTTCAATATCGACAAGTGCATATGTTCGGTCGGTGTTGTTTTCTTTGTTGTATCGTTGGTGTTGGGTGCCAATATTAATGTTAGTTATATGTGTCATACTTGCATTAATGTTAAATACAGCATTTCTTTATGTGGCATTAATTTTAATATTTTTAATAATACCAACGTCCTTAATGTTTGTGTATTTTGTTCAATCAACAACCATCGAGGCGCGAATAGCTATTCTTAGAAAGAAAATAAGTATAGATAATTCAGGAATAACTGTGGATTTTGCGCCAATAAAAAGATTTAAGTATGAAAATGAGGATAGTTGTAATGATGAATTAATAGAAATACCCCCATCTTATATCCCAAGACAGAATGTGATAGGTGTTGAAAATTTGGGAAATACAGTAAGAATATACTTAAATGGTGGAAAATATAAATTTATTTCAATTCCATTAGAGGTGGTGGAGGGAGATTGTGACGCATTTTTGGCATTCATTTTGCACTATAAGAGTGATTTTAATTGAGAATTATGACAAAAGTAGAAATATTAAATAGAAAAAAGCGTATAGTTGATTATTTGAAGCAGAATAGATTGCATGATGCCTTTCTAGAATTGAAATATTTGTCAGAATCGGCTATGGTATGGGAAATCTCTGACGAGGTGGAAAATGTAGAGAAATCATATCGATTAATGCTTGATTATGCAATGCAAGGTGCAGAAGATCCTGCTCGAAATTCATTTTATAGTGAAATAATTAATATTGTTTATAATCTGCTTGATAGAATTGTTCGTCATTTATTGTCGTTAAATGAGGCAACATTATATTATAACACTCTTAGGTATGAGCAATTACACCCGAATGATTCTATATCAAGGTTAATAAAGTCATATAAATTAGTAATTGAAAAGACGTCAATATATAATTTAATAACATCTAATAGTGATTCGAAATCGGCACTAGAAACGATTAAAAGTAAGGAAGAATTAGAACGTCGTATTTTTAACCGTATATGGACAACATTTCCATTGAAGAGTGAAGATGAAGAGGTGTTAAAAGAGATGATATTAGCAGATTCTTTACCTCAAGAAGTCTTAGAATTAATGCTTTCGGCGTTGTTATTGGGAATGATTGAGTTTTATGACCAAAAACGTTTTAGGCTATTGTTGTATGCATATCAAAGCGAAAATGAAATTATCTCGGTAAAGGCATTAGTCGCAATTTTAATCTCAATGCATATATATGGACAATATATAAATGACACAAAATTAGTCAATCAACTTGAGACAATAAAAGATACTCCTTTATGGAATTCAGATATAAAAACAGCTTATCTTGAGTTTGTTAAAACCAAAGATACAGAGAGAATTAGTCGCAAAATGCAAGAAGAGTTAATTCCTGAGATGCTTAAGTTGCGACCAGATGTATATAAAAAACTCAATGATTCAACAGCTTTGATTGATTTGTCTTCAATGGAGGAAAATCCTGAATGGGAGGAGTTGTTGCAAAATTCAGGAATAGTAGATAAAATCAAAGAGTTGAATGACCTACAAGAGGAAGGAAGTGATGTGTTTATGAGTACATTTTCTCATTTAAAATCTTATCCTTTCTTTTCAGAGATTGCAAATTGGTTTCTACCTTTTACTGTAGAAAATTCGTTGGTTTCGGAAACATTAGGGTCCGACGTAACTTTGGTTGGAGATATTATTAAAAATGCTCCATATTTATGCAATAGTGATAAATATTCTTTTTTATTGTCGCTTGGCACTATCCCACAAAATCAACGTCAATTGATGTTGTCACAGTTTGAACAGCAACGTCAACTTATGAAAGATGCTGGTGAGTCTGTATCGGAGATGACAAAGTCTAACCAACGAAAAAATATAATGAATAAGTATTTGCAAGACTTATATCGTTTTTTTAAGCTTTTTCGTAGAAAAGGAGAATTTTTTGATCCATTCCGAATGCCCATGAATTTGCTAAATTTCCCATTGCTGTCAAAAGATTTAGATGATGTAGATACATTAACATTGGTTGCGGAGTTTTATTTCCGTCGTAAATATTATAAAGAGGCTTTAGATGTGTTTTTGTCTATTTCAGATAAAATTCCACCGTCGGCACCAATTTTTCAAAAAATTGGATATTGTTATCAACAAGAAGGAGATATAATAAATGCGTTAAAATACTATGAGCAATCAGAATTGTTGAAATCGGATAGCTTGTGGACTTTGCGAAGAATTGGCGCTTGTTATAGAGCGTTAAATCAGCCACAAAAGGCATTGCTTTATTTTGAACGAGTATTAAGCTATTCTCCAGATGATTTGAACGCAACAATAAATATAGGACATTGTTATCTTGAACTTGGGGAGTATAAGGATGCAATAAAAAATTACTATAAAGTAGAATTTCTTGATGAAAAATCAACTAAATCATGGCGACCATTAGCATGGTGTTTGCTATTGGCGGGAGAATATGAGCAAAGTAAGGTTTATTATGAAAAAGTATTAAGTGAAAATCCGACAAAAGAAGATTTTCTTAATATGGGTCATCTATATTTAACTCAAGGGCAAATGCAAATAGCAATAGAATATTATAAAAAATATATAAATCAATGCGAGGGAGATACTAAGGATTTGATTAATGCCTTAAATGCAGATGAAAAATATTTGATTGAAATGGGGGTAGATATTTCATTGATCCCATTTTTGATTGATGCATTATTATATTCAATTGATAAATAATCAAAAAATATTACCTACCTTTGCAATACTAAAAAATAATAAACTAATTAATATTAAAAATAATATGGTAATTCAACGTTGGCAATCGGTTTTCTTGTTCTTTGCATCAATAATGATGGGATTTTATTCATTTCTTCCATTAGCAACTCAGGGAGATATAACTTTTCTGCCATATAAACAACCAGTATATTTAATACTTAATATATTAATTGCGTTGTTGTCGTTAGTTTCGATTTTTTTATACAAAAACTTGTCTCGACAAAAATTGGTTGTTAAAGTCAATATATTTCTAATATTATTTTCTGCGATAGTTGGCGCTACATTGATTTATCTTAATATGCCAAATGTAGAGGTTGTTTGGACGGCAGGCCCATTATTGTTGCTCTGCTCGTTTTTGATGTCAATAGCTGCTATGCGTCGAATAAATCACGACGATAAATTACTAAAGGCGGCAGATCGCATTCGATAACTTTTTGCACCATTATTTTTTTATAAATAGGCGAGAGGGATTTATATCCCTCTCGTAGTATATTTATAGTTTTAGTTTTTCTTTTAGATAAGTTCCGGTGTGACTTTCTGGACATTTCACGATATCTTCGGGAGTGCCGCATATCACTATATTGCCACCGGCTTCGCCACCTTTTGGACCAATATCTATTATGTAATCGGCACATTTTATCACATCCATATTGTGCTCTATTATAATGACAGTGTGCCCTTTAGATATTAATCTATTAAAAGAATTCATCAACGTATTGATGTCGTGAAAGTGCAACCCGGTAGTTGGCTCATCAAATATAAACATTGTGGGGTGTGGCTTTTCGCTTGAAAGAAAATATGCAAGTTTGATTCTTTGATTTTCACCTCCCGATAAGGTGGAAGAGGGTTGCCCTAATTTAATATATCCCAGTCCAACATCTTGTAATGGTTGCAAACGATTGACGATTTTTCGTTCTGTAGAGCCATTACCTTCGCTAAAAAACTCTATTGCTTGATTTACCGTCATATTTAGAACATTATTAATATTCATGTCTCGGTATTCGATATCAAGAATGTCACGCTTGAAACGTTCTCCATGGCAAGATTCACAAGGGATTGTGATATCAGCCATAAATTGCATTTCAATAGTAATGGTTCCCTCTCCTTTACATTCTTCACATCGTCCTCCTTCGGCATTGAATGAGAAATGAGCAGGGGTAAATCCCATTTGTTTGGCACTTTGCTGATCGGCATATAGTTTTCTAATTTCATCATATGCCTTTAGATATGTTGCAGCATTGCTACGTGTTGATTTGCCAATAGGATTCTGGTCAATAAATTCAATAGATGTGATTCGAGAAATGTCACCTTTTAATCCATGGTGAGCACCAGGGACATCTCCCGATTCTCCGAGATGTCGAACCATTGCACGATAAAGGATGTCGCGAACAAGTGTTGATTTTCCTGAGCCACTAACTCCCGTAACTACGGTAAGGATTCCAAGAGGGAATTTTACATTGATGTTTTTGAGGTTGTGTTCCCTTGCTCCTTCTACTTCAATGAAACTATTCCATTTACGACGGTGTATTGGTATAGGTATTGATTTTTCTTTGTTTAGATATTGTAGGGTATAACTATTTGTTGCTTCCTTTAGATTGTTTATTTCCCCTTGATATATTATCTCCCCACCAAGACGACCTGCTTTAGGTCCGACATCAATTATATAATCGGCAGCTCGCATTATTTCTTCGTCGTGTTCAACAACAA
Source organism: Muribaculaceae bacterium (assembly GCA_045531405.1). Classification (GTDB taxonomy): domain Bacteria; phylum Bacteroidota; class Bacteroidia; order Bacteroidales; family Muribaculaceae; genus RGIG4079. The sequence goes on from JAZSDX010000009.1 coordinate 52,271, forward strand.
CGACAGTGTTTCCAATGCTTTGTAATTTGCGAAGCACTTTAATTAATTGTTGCGTGTCTCGAGAGTGGAGTCCAATACTTGGCTCGTCAAGAATGTATAGTGAACCAACAAGGCTACTACCTAATGATGTAGCAAGGTTGATTCGTTGGCTTTCTCCTCCCGATAGAGTTGAAGATAAACGATCAAGAGTGAGATATCCTAACCCAACATCAACAAGGAATCCAAGTCGGTTCGTGATTTCAGTTAATAATCTATTAGCAATATGTTTTTCAATTTCAGTAAGACAAAGTTGCTGGAACCATAATAGTAATTCATGGATTGACATTATTACTATATCCGAAATGCTTTTGTTTGCAATTTTTACATAAGAAGCCTCTTGGCGAAGACGGTTGCCATTGCATTTTGGGCATATTGTTTTGCCACGATAACGAGCCAACATGACTCGATATTGGATTTTATATTGATTATCTTCAATCATTTTGAAGAACCCATCAATTCCCTTAAAATCTCCATGCCCATGCCAAAGCACATCTTTTTCATTTTTAGTTAAATCACAATATGGTCGATGTATGGGGAATTTTATTTGGGGGGCGATGTGAATTAAATGTTTTTTCCATTCGCTCATTTTTTCTCCACGCCAACACATTACGGCATCATCATATATTGATAATGTTGGATTTGGTATCACTAATGTCTCATCAATGCCAACTGTTTTTCCAAATCCTTCACAACAAGGACATGCCCCATATGGATTGTTAAAGTTGAACATTTGTTCATTAGGTTCAGTAAATGTGATGCCATCAGCTTCAAATCGTTTTGAAAAATTATGGTATTTAATATTTCCCCCCTCCCATATAACAATAACGCATTCTTCATTTCCCTCAAAGAATGCAGTTTCAGTAGATTCGGCTAATCGACTTAATTCATCTCCGTGGTGATTAACTGAGAGTCTATCTATAACCAATAGATAGTCGTTTGCATGTTCATTGTCTATATTTTCTAATAGATTTTCAATTAAAACAAATTCAGACCCTTTGAGTAAACGAGTATATCCACCTTTTAGTAATACATTTAATTGAGTTATAAAAGGACGGTTATTGGGAATTTTAATTGGACATGTAACAGCGATGCGAGTACCCTCGGGATAACTGGTCGCTAAATTTAGAACATCTTCAATGGTGTCTTTTTTTACTTCTTGCCCAGAAATCGGAGAAATTGTTTTGCCTATTCTGGCAAAAAGAAGTCGCAAGTAGTCATATATTTCAGTAGATGTGCCAACGGTACTTCTTGGGTTACGAGTGTTTACTTTTTGTTCAATAGCGATTGCTGGAGGTAACCCCTTAATATAATCACATTCAGGTTTTGCCATTTTACCCATGAATTGACGTGCATAAGAAGATAAACTCTCAACATATCTGCGTTGACCTTCTGCATATAGAGTGTCAAAAGCTAAAGAAGATTTGCCAGAACCTGAAAGCCCGGTAATAACAATAAATTTATTTCGAGGCAAAACAACATCAATATTCTTTAGATTATTAATGCGAGCCCCTTTTATCGTAATATTCTTGTCGTCCATAATTATATGCAAAGTTACATTTTCTTATTTGTTTTTAAGGGGTATTAATGTTTATTATTGTAGTTTTTTAGATTATTCACGATTAAATTTGCTCTATTGAATGAAATTATCTAATTTAGCACTTAGAAATAAAAAAAACTACATAATCATAATAACTATTTGCTAAACAAAAGTGTTATATAAATGTAGTAACCCATAAATTTCATAAATATGAAAAATTTTAATATTATTTTAGCAGTTTTAGGTGGAGCGTTGGCCGGGGCGGCAGTCGGATTACTTTTTGCTCCATGTAAAGGCAAAGACACAAGGGCAAAGATCAAAGAATATCTCAAAGCTCGTGGGATAACGCTCAAAAAAGAAAAGATTGAAGAATTAGCAACTCAAATTGAGGCAGAATTGGCAAATAAGTAAGAGTAATAAAATTTACAAGTAATATGAGTAATAATTTAAATTGGTTATATGCTTTTATCGGTGGCGCAATTTTGGGCGCAGGAGTAGCAATTTTGTTTGCTCCCGAGAAAGGGGAAGATTTGAGGAATCGCATAAAAGATATGCTAAAAAAGAAGGGTCTAAATTGTTGTGATTCAGAATTGGATAAACTTATTGAACAATTAACAGAAGACGCCGAAAACTAATTTTTATAATAAATCGACATCGGCCAGACGTAAAGTATTGGTCGATGTTGTTATAGTTATATTTTTATGATAGAGAATAACCAATCAATAAGAGAACTATGGAAATGTATTAAGCGATACATTGCCTTAAATATTGATAATGCAAAGTTAAATTTAACAGAAAAATTGACACTCATATTTGCTGCGACAGCATTTTATTTTGTCGCGATATTATTGAGTGTTGTCATTGTGTTTTTTGTGTCAATGGCAATGTGTGAAATGCTATCTCAATATTTAGATATATTATATGTATACCTAATTATGAGTGTATTTTATTTACTATTGCTATTTATTATATATTTGATGAAGAAAGTGCTATTTTTGAATCCAATTTCAAAATTTATTTCAAGATTAATGTTGAATCCACCAAAAGAAAATAATGAATAATTATGAAAAATGTGGAGTGGAAAGGATATACAATTGATGAGTTACGTTATCAGCGAGCTTTGGTTGTTATTAAATGCGAGATAGAGAAGGAGAATCTCAAAAGTGTAGTAAGTTCATATCAACAAAATCGCTTGTCAATTATTGGCGGAGTTAATTCGAATTCTCTAATGGGGCGAATATTAGGTGCGATAGATATAGTAGATTATTCTATGGTTGCATTTAAGTTAGGTCGTAAATTATTTTCAATAATTAAAAATCGTCGTAAAGGTTAAGTTATTATGAATGATTATATAGAAGTGAAATTTTCGTTAATTCCTTGTGATGAAGTTGCAACAGATGTATTAGCTGCAATGTTATGTGATTGTGGGTTCGAGAGCTTTGTGCCGGATGATATTGGATTAACGGCATATGTAAAAAAGGAATTGTTTGATGTTTCTGCAGTTGACAATATAATAGGGGAGTTCCCAATGAAAAATACCATAAGGTATAAATATGAAATAATAGAAGGGCAAGATTGGAATAGAGAATGGGAAAAGAATTATTTCAAGCCTATAATAGTAAAAGATAAATGTATAATACATAGTTCTTTTCATAAAGATATTCCTATATTGCCTTATGATATTGTAATTGATCCCAAAATGGCTTTTGGCACAGGTCATCATGCAACAACATCTCTAATTATAGAACAATTGTTAGAGATGGACCTAGATGGAAAGAATGTGGTAGATATGGGAACAGGAACCGGCATTTTGGCAATACTTGCGAATATGAGAAATGCAGGTGAAATAACTGCAATAGAAATTGATCCTTTTGCCCATGCTAATGCGATTGAAAACTTAAAGATAAATGGAGCAGAAAAGGTTAATTTAATTTTAGGAGATGCAAATGCATTGAAAAATGTATCAAATGTAAATGTGTTTATTGCAAATATTAATAGAAATATAATAATTCAAGATTTGCATTCATATGAAAAAGTTCTAAATGAAGGGGGCGAAATGCTTTTAAGTGGATTTTATGAAAGTGACATTCCAATTATTATGACTGAGGCAGAGCTTTTGTCGTTGAAATATGTAAAGCATGAAGTAAAAGAAAATTGGTCTTGTTTAAGATTGATTAAATAATTGTTTGCTTTTTCCTGTTTTTACTTTCATTTTGCAATTAATTTGCTGTTGTTTCTTTTTAATTTGTGCAGAAATTGGGAAAAATATGTGTCATATTATTTGAATATCTCAAATAATCATATTAATTTTGCAAAGAATATAACGCAATGGTAAGAAATAAAGCAAAACGTAGGACGAAAATGAATGATTTTCTTAATTTTATATTGATTGTTGTTATTATTGTTTTAGGTCTAATATTATAATTTGGAAAATAATAATATCAGTATAAAGTGAGATAATTAAATTTAATAGCCTTTCTTTATAAACAAGGAAGGTTTTTTTATAAAAATGTAAATTATATTTTGAAATTATATGAGTGATAGATTATTTATCTTTGACACAACATTAAGAGACGGAGAGCAAGTGCCGGGTTGTCAACTCAACACAGTTGAGAAAATTGAAGTAGCTAAAGCTTTGGAAGAACTTGGAGTTGATGTGATTGAAGCTGGTTTCCCGGTGTCAAGTCCAGGAGATTTTAATTCAGTTGTTGAAATTTCAAAGGCAGTTACTTGGCCTTCAATATGTGCATTAACTCGCGCTGTAGAAAATGATATAAAGGTAGCGGCTGAAGCTCTGCAATATGCCAAACGTAAACGTATTCACACTGGTATTGGAACTTCAGATTATCATATTAAATATAAATTTAATTCAAATAGAGAAGATATTTTAGAGAGAGCTATAGGTTGTGTGTCATTTGCAAAGAAATTTGTAGAGGATGTTCAATTTTATGCAGAAGATGCCGGACGTACAGATAATGAATATCTCGCACGCGTGGTTGAAGCTGTGATTAAAGCAGGTGCAACAGTTATCAATATCCCTGATACAACTGGCTATTGCTTACCATCAGAATTTGGCGAAAAAATTAAGTATTTGATGGAGCATGTTGACGGAATCCATAAAGTTACAATCGCTACGCATTGTCATAATGACTTAGGTATGGCAACAGCTAATACTATTTCTGGGGTTATGAATGGAGCTCGTCAAGCCGAAGTTACAATCAATGGTATTGGCGAACGTGCCGGAAATACATCTCTTGAAGAAGTTGCGATGATATGCAAGTCTCACAAAGAGTTGGATATCGTTACAAATATCAACACAACAAAGATTTGTGGTATTAGTCGTATGGTGTCAAGCCTTATGAATATGCCGGTACAACCAAATAAGGCAATTGTTGGCCGCAATGCTTTTGCGCACTCATCTGGTATTCATCAAGATGGAGTATTAAAAAATCGCGAAAGTTATGAAATTATTGATCCTAAAGATGTAGGAGTAGATGAAAATTCAATTGTGTTAACAGCTCGTAGTGGTCGTGCAGCATTGAAGCATCGCTTACATGTATTGGGTATCGATATGGATAAAGAAGCTCTCGATAAAGCATATGAAGCATTTCTTAAACTTGCTGACCGCAAGAAAGAAATAAATGACGATGACGTATTGATGCTTGCAGGAAAACATCATCAAGCAAAACATCGAATCAAATTGGATTACTTGCAAGTTACAAGTGGAGTGGGTATTCATTCAGTTGCAAGTGTCGGACTTGATATCGCTGGTGAAAAATTCGAAGCATGCGCTACAGGTAATGGTCCGGTTGATGCAGCCATTCGTGCAATAAAGCAAATCATACATCGCACTATGGTTGTTAAAGAATTCCTTATTCAAGCTATTAATAAAGGTAGCAATGATGTTGGTAAAGTGCATATGACTGTTGAACATGATGGCAATAGTTATTATGGCTTTTCGGCTAATACCGATATCGTTGCAGCGAGTGCCGAAGCATTTATTGATGCAATAAATAAATTTGTAAGATAATAAGAATAATAATTTTTACACATATATATAATGGCTAATACATTGTTCGACAAAATATGGGATTCTCATGTTGTTAATCTCATTGAAGGTGGTCCCTCTCAAATATATATTGATCGTCACTATTGTCATGAAGTAACAAGCCCTCAAGCATTTGACGGACTTCGTAAACGTGGGTTAAAGGTATTCCGTCCCGAGAAGACTTATTGTTCTCCCGACCATAATATTCCAACATTAAATCAAGATAAACCTATTGCCGATCTCGTTTCGCGCAATCAAGTAGAAACATTGACACGCAATGCCAATGATTTTGGATTGACACTTTATGGGCTTGGTCATAAGAAGAATGGGATTATCCATGTTATTGGTCCTGAAAACGGTTTGACACTTCCTGGTTATACTATTGTATGTGGAGATAGTCACACTTCAACACATGGAGCATTTGGTGCTGTTGCTTTTGGTATTGGCACAAGTGAGGTGGAAATGGTGCTTGCTTCGCAATGTATTCTTCAGCCAAAACCTAAAACAATGCGTATCAATGTGAATGGTAAGTTGAAAGAAGGGGTAACAGCTAAGGATATCGCATTATATATTATTGCAAAAATGACCACAGGTGGAGCAACTGGTTATTTTGTCGAATATGCTGGTGATACTATTCGCAATCTTTCAATGGAAGAACGTATGACTGTGTGCAACCTTTCAATCGAAATGGGTGCACGAGGTGGTATGATAGCTCCGGATGAGACAACATTTGAATATTGCAAAGGTCGCGAATTTGCCCCAAAAGGTGAAGAATGGGAAAAGGTCGTTGCATATTGGCGCACTCTTAAGAGTGATGATGACGCAATCTTTGATAAGGAAATTAATTTTGATGCTGCAGATATTGAACCCCGTATCACGTTTGGCACAAATCCGGGTATGGGTATTGGCATTAGCGAAGCAATTCCTGCTCCCGATCCTCAAGATGAAGCTGGTAAGATTTCGTATGATAAATCTCTTGAATATATGGGATTTGAAGTGGGACAAAGACTTGAAGGTTATCCTATAGATTATGTGTTTTTAGGTAGCTGTACAAATGGTCGAATCGAAGACTTCCGTGCATTTGCTTCTGTGGTAAAAGGTAAGAAGAAAGCAGATAATATCACTGCTTGGTTAGTGCCTGGTTCTTGGATGGTGAATGACCAAATAAAAGAAGAAGGTATCGATAAAATATTAGTTGAAGCAGGTTTTGAACTTCGTCAACCTGGATGTTCGGCTTGTTTGGCAATGAACGAAGATAAAGTGCCTGCTGGTAAAATTGCCGTTTCAACTTCAAATCGCAATTTTGAAGGTCGCCAAGGTCCTGGTTCTCGCACAATTCTTGCCGGTCCACTTGTTGCAGCTGCAACTGCAATAACAGGAGTTTTGACCGACCCTCGTAAAATTTAATCTCTCACCTTTCTTAATTATTGACAAATGAAAGAAAAATTCAATATAATAACTTCAACATGTGTTCCATTGCCAATGGAAAATGTTGATACTGACCAAATTATTCCGGCCCGATTTCTAAAAGCCACATCACGAGAAGGATTTGGTGAAAATCTTTTCCGAGATTGGCGTTATGACAAAGATGGGAACCCAATTAAAGATTTTGTATTAAACGATCCTACTTATTCGGGTTGTGTGCTTGTTGCAGGTAAAAACTTTGGCTCAGGTTCAAGTCGTGAACATGCAGCATGGGCAATTGCTGATTATGGCTTTCGAGTGGTAGTGTCGAGTTTTTTTGCAGATATTCATAAAAATAATGAATTGAACAACTTTGTACTACCAGTTGTCGTAAGTGAAGATTTCTTGGCGGAATTGTTTGATTCAATCAATGCAGACCCTAAAACAGAAGTGACAGTGGATTTGCCTGCTCAAACCATAACAAATAAGGCTACCGGTAAATCAGAATCGTTTGATATTAATCCCTACAAAAAACATTGCTTGATAAATGCTTTCGATGATATTGAATATTTATTGTCAAAGAAAGATGATATCGAAGCATACGAGGCTAAAAAATAGTCATAATATCAATTATGAATGTTGAAATTTTAGATACGACACTACGTGATGGAGAGCAAACATCGGGGGTGTCGTTTTCTGCTTCCGAAAAATTAAGTATTGTGCGACTTTTACTTGAAGAGTTGCACATTCCTCGCATTGAGATAGCCTCGGCACGTGTTTCAGAAGGCGAATTTGAAACAGTAAAGAATGTTTGTGCATGGGCTGAACGCATGGGGCATATCGATAAAATAGAAGTGCTTGGTTTTATTGATGGAGGACAATCTATTGATTGGGTAAAAAGAGTAGGGGCAAAAACTATTAATCTTTTGTCAAAAGGATCAGAAAAGCATTGCGTGTGTCAGTTAAAGAAAACACCTCAAGAACATTTTGATTCAATTTGTGAAGAGGTGGAGCGAGCTGTTGCTGCTGGATTGTCGGTAAACCTCTACCTTGAAGATTGGTCAAATGGCATGAAAAATTCATATCGATATGTATATGATTTGATGGATGCTGTGCGCCATCTCCCTATAAAGCGTTTTATGCTCCCCGACACTTTGGGCGTTCTTAATCCATATGATACATTAGCACATATTCAACGCATGATAAAGCGTTACCCCGAGTTACATTTTGATTTCCATGCTCATAATGACTATGATTTGGCTACATCAAATGTTTATGCTGCTGTACTTGGTGGAGCTCGTGGTGTACATTGTACAGTTAATGGGTTAGGTGAACGAGCCGGAAATGCGTGTCTTTCAAGTGTAGTAGCAGTTATTCACGACCAACTAAAACGTGATACCGGAGTTGATGAAACGAAGATAAACAAAGTGAGTCGTATCGTTGAATCATTTTCAGGTGTTTTAATCCCACAGAATAAACCCATTGTAGGAGAGCATGTGTTTACTCAATGCGCAGGTGTTCATGCCGATGGTGATAATAAGAATAATCTCTATTTTAATGATCTTTTGCCCGAACGCTTTGGTCGTGAACGTGAATATGCTTTAGGGAAAACATCGGGGAAAGCAAATATTAAAAAGAATCTTGAGGCTCTTGGTATAGAGTTGACCGATGAAGATATTCAAAAAGTAACACAACGTATTATTGAACTTGGAGATAAAAAGGAACTTGTAACTCAAGAAGATCTCCCATTTATTGTTGCTGATGTATTGAAACAAGCAACTTTGCCCGATAAAGTGAGAATTATTAATTATGCGCTTAATTTGTCGGAAGGGTTACGTCCTACTGCAACAATCAAATTAGATATTGACGGAGTAGAATATCAAGAAACTGCCGTAGGGGATGGTCAATATGATGCTTTTGTGAAAGCTGTAAGAAATATTTATAAACATGATTTAAATCGTGAATTCCCGGCATTGACAAATTATTCGGTTAGTATTCCTCCGGGAGGACGAACTGATGCTCTTGTTCACACTACTATCTCGTGGGAATACAAGAGCCATTCGTTTAAAACTCGGGGTCTTGATGCCGACCAAACCGAGGCGGCTATTCAAGCAACCATAAAAATGCTCAATATAATAGAAAATATATAATAACTACATAAATATTTAATCGATATGGATTTTAAAATTGCAGTACTTCCCGGAGATGGTATTGGTCCCGAGATTTCAAAACAAGGCGTAGAAGTAATGACTGCCGTATGTAATAAATTTGGACATAATGTAACATATAAATATGCTCTTTGTGGAGCTGATGCCATAGATAAAGTAGGCGATCCTTTCCCACAAGAAACATTCGAAATTTGCCGTGATGCTGATGCTGTACTATTCTCTGCTGTAGGCGATCCTAAATTTGATAATGACCCAACTGCAAAAGTGCGTCCGGAACAAGGATTGTTGGCCATGCGTAAGCAACTTGGATTGTTTGCAAATATTCGCCCGGTAGAAACATTCAAATGTTTGATTCATAAATCGCCACTTCGTGCTGAATTGGTTGAAGGTGCTGATTTTATATGTATTCGTGAGTTGACTGGCGGTATGTATTTTGGTGAAAAATATCAAGATGATGAAAAAGCATACGATACCAATGCATATACTCGTCCTGAAATAGAACGCATCTTAAAAGTTGCTTTTGAATACGCAATGAAACGTAACAAACACCTCACCGTAGTTGATAAAGCAAATGTATTGGCATCAAGTCGTCTTTGGAGAAAAATTGCTCAAGAAATGGCTCCATGCTATCCGGAAGTTAATACAGACTTCATGTATGTTGATAATGCAGCTATGCGTATGATTCAAGAACCAACATTCTTTGATGTGATGGTGACTGAAAATACATTTGGCGACATTCTCACCGATGAAGGTAGTGTAATTAGTGGATCTATGGGATTACTTCCATCGGCTTCAACTGGCGAAAGCACTCCTGTATTTGAACCAATTCATGGCTCATGGCCACAAGCGAAAGGATTGAATATTGCTAACCCATTGGCTCAAATTCTTTCGGTTGCAATGCTGTTTGAATATTTCGATCTCAAAGAGGAAGGTAAATTAATTCGCGAAGCAGTTAACGCATCACTCGATGCAAATGTGCGTACTCCTGAAATTCAAGTAGAAGGTGGCGAAAAATACGGTACTAAAGAAGTAGGCGAGTGGATTGTAAATTACATTAAGAATAAATAACTGAGAATTCATAAGTAGAGTTATAAAGTGGGCTGATTTATTCAGCTCACTTTTAGTTTTTAAGGTGTAGCATTTTGGCAACATTTCCAAAACAACAGAGGCTGTATCAATTTGATACAGCCTCTGTTGTCATATAATTTCTAATACTGAGATTAGCTGCCTAAATAGGTTTTTAATAGTCGGCTCTTTTGCCCTTTGAGGCGACGAATTGCTTTTTCTTTGATTTGGCGCACACGTTCACGTGTTAAATCAAATTTTGCGCCAATTTCTTCGAGTGGCATTTCTTGGCAACCGATACCAAAGAACATTTTAAGAATCTCGCGTTCACGCTCATGCAATTGATGAAGAGCACGATCTACTTCTTTAGAAAGTGATTCTTGGGTTAAAGTATGGTCGGCCATTGGTGAATCGTCATTGGTCAACACATCAAGTAGACTGTTGTCTTCGCCTTCAATGAAAGGAGCGTCAACCGAGATGTGGCGACCTGATACTTTTAATGTATCTGCGATTTTTTCAACAGGCACGTCAAGAGTTTCAGCAAGCTCTTCGGGAGAAGGGCGCCGTTCGTTTTCTTGCTCAAATTTAGATAGGGCTTTGCTTATTTTGTTAAGAGAGCCTACTTGGTTTAATGGAAGACGAACAATACGTGATTGTTCGGCAAGAGCTTGGAGGATTGATTGACGAATCCACCACACTGCATAAGAGATAAATTTAAAACCACGAGTCTCGTCAAACTTTTGTGCCGCTTTAATCAAGCCAAGATTTCCTTCGTTAATTAAGTCGGGGAGGCTTAAGCCTTGATTTTGGTACTGTTTTGCTACCGACACAACGAAACGTAGATTGGCACGAGTTAGTTTTTCAAGTGCGACTTGGTCTCCTTGCTTAATACGTTGAGCGAGTTCAACCTCTTCTTCTACTGTAATAAGGTCTTCGCGCCCAATCTCTTGCAAGTATTTATCAAGAGATGCACTTTCACGATTGGTGATTGATTTGGTAATTTTAAGTTGTCTCATGTTGTTTTACCGGGTATTTTTCAACTTGCAAAGGTACAAAAAAATAGTCAAACTTCTATGCCGTTATGTAGATTTATTTATATTTTACCCATTTTATGAGTTCTTTTATCGTAGGCTTCTTGCCATACATAAAGATTCCTACTCGATAAATTTTGGCAGAGAGCCACACCATACCAACAAATGAAATATACAAAATCACAAGTGATGTTATTATTTCCCATGTGGGAATGCCGAATGGGATGCGTGTCATCATTGTCATTGGGGCAGTGAATGGTATCATTGACAATATTGTCGCGAATGTGGAGTTGGGATCATTAATTACTGACATTGACATTACAAGCCCTAATATAATAGGAATCATCACAACGCTTTGAAGTTGGCTTGCATCTTGAACATTATCAACAGCCGACCCAATTGCCGCATTCATTGCTGCATAGAACAAAAATCCACCTAAAAGGAATAGTATTAAATAAACAAAGATATTAACCACATAACTCACATTGCTAATTATAGATAGGGCTTGGAGCATTTCGATGTCGTTATTAGCAGTTGTGGCATTTAATGAGCCGGCATTAAAGGCATTTACTTCGCTCATAATTTCGGCTGGTAGTATTGATGGTAATACGAATGCCGACATTGATACAATTATTATACCCCAAATCAGAACTTGTGTTAATGCCACAGCTCCAATCCCTAATATTTTACCCATCATGAGTTGACCTGGTTTAATAGAGGATACCATAATTTCAAGCACACGATTATTCTTTTCTTCTATAATGCTTGTCATTACTAATTGTCCGTATAGAAGTAGGAACATATATAAAAGTAATGACATTATCATTCCTATTATATAAGATAGTGTTGAAGATGAAGAACTGTCTTCGGCTTCATCATTAATGCGGTAGGTAGTTAGAGTTATATTTGCATTGATGTCGTTGATTATTTGGTCAAGATTATCAATGTTATAATTTTTTAATCGATTATCTTCAATAGTTTTTTCGATTTGAGATGTGATATTTTGCTCAATAAGCATTGATGATGCGTCGTGAGTATATAATGTTGCTCCTGTTGGAGATGTGAGAATATCTCGATTAATAACCAATATACCATCAATGCTGTCATTGGTTTTAGCTACTTCAATAGGGTCTGTTATAGGGATAAATTTAACACCATCGTCATTTTTTAGGGTAGGGGCGATTATTCCACTATCGTCAATTACTGCGATGTATTTTAATTCGGGAGTGCTAAACATTGTTATTAATGCCGGTGCAATCATAATTGCAGCCATAAATAGTGGCATTAATATTGTGGTGAATATAAAACTCTTTTTTGATACACGTTCAAGATATTCGCGTTTTATTACGATTCCTATTTTTGAGCTCATAGTTGTGTTTTGTTATATTCTTCTACAGTTTGAATAAATATTTCGTCCATAGATGGCATCGATGGAACTATGCTAATTAATTCACTATTGTTATTTGCGATATTTATAATTTCTTTTAGTTTTGTTTCGTCTTTGAAATTTAGAAGCAATTTTGTTGAATTATTTTCAAGAGGTATAGTTATGTGTTTTAGAAGCAATGGCTCTAAATGCTGCGTCAGAGCATCGGCATCTCCACTGAAAACTAATTCATATCTATTCTTGCCATATTGAAGACGTATATCTTCGACTTTGCCTGAGAGTATATTGTGGGATTTATTAATGAGAGTAATGTGATCGCACAATTCTTCAACACTCGACATGTTATGAGTACTGAATATTATTGTTGAGCCTTCATCACGAAGTTTTAATATCTCGTTTTTTAGCAAATTTGCATTTATAGGGTCAAAACCAGAGAATGGCTCATCGAATATAAGTAATTTTGGTCGATGCAAAACAGTAATTATAAACTGAATTTTTTGTGCCATGCCTTTTGATAGTTCTTCTACTTTTTTATTCCACCAATCACTAATGCCGAATCGGTCAAACCATTCGTGAAGTCGGGTAGTGGCATCGTGTTTTGATAGTCCTTTAAGGCGAGCAAAGAATATTGCTTGTTCGCCTACTTTCATTTTTTTATACAATCCGCGTTCTTCAGGAAGATATCCGATGTTAACAACATCATTTGCTGAAAGAGGGTGTCCGTCAAAATAAACTATTCCTGAATCGGGTGCTGTAATGTGATTTATGATGCGAATCAACGTGGTTTTACCGGCTCCATTAGGTCCAAGCAAACCATATATGCTCCCTTTAGGTACAGATAATGATACATTGTCAAGGGCAGTGTGTGAAGCGTATGCCTTAGTTACGTTTTCAACTTTAATAAGTTCCATTATTTGTAATATATATGAAATTTCTATTATTAGACGCAAAGTTACCTAAAAAGTTGCATTAATTCAATAAAAAAGTGCTTACCATTATATGTGATAAGCACTTTGGGATATTAATATTCGGTATTATTCTGACAAATCTACTGCGTAGTAAACTTTTTTACCGGTAGGGTAGATGCCTGTAATAAACATCACTTTATCTGAACCATTACTTTTTATAATCTCTTTGTAAATCTTTTCGATGTCATCTTTTGATGTTACGCGTGAGTTGTTAATATCGAGGATAATAAATCCGTCTTTAATGCCTGCATCTTTGAATTTACCGGCTTTAATGCCCGAAACTTGCACACCATGACGAATTTCAAGTTGTTTTAATGTCTCGGCAGGAACTTCAGTAAAAGCACAGCCTAAATCAAAAATATCACTTGCTTTTGTAAGCTTGGTATTTCCTTGGCTGTTGCGAAGAGTTACTGTTACAGATTTTTCTTTGTTGTCGCGAATAAATTTAACAGTAACTTTATCTCCGGGACTAAATTTATTCATTTGCTCTTGCAATTGTGCGGTGGTGCGAGTTGGAACATCATTGATTGCGATAATTACATCTCCTTCTTGGATTCCACCTTCCATAGCAGCACTGCGCTCTTCAACTTTTGCGACATATATACCATAGTTGACAGCTGTGATATTTTTTTCTTTCGCTAATTTTGTTGATAGTTCAGAGAATGATATGCCAAGCATAGCACGCTGTACAGCTCCATATTCTTTGATGTCGCCAACAATTTTCTTTACAATAGTTGATGGTATTGCAAAAGAATATCCCACATAGTTGCCGGTTTTTGAATAGATTGCAGTGTTAATACCTACTAATTCTCCTTTTAGGTTGACAAGTGCACCTCCTGAATTCCCGGGATTTACCGCAGCATCGGTTTGAATATATGACTCAATACCCATTGAATGTCCTTGTGTGATTTGAGATATATTTCTTGCTTTCGCGCTCACGATTCCAGCTGTAACAGTAGAGGTAAATGAGAATGGATTTCCTACTGCAAGAACCCATTCGCCAACTTTCAAATCGTCAGAATTTCCCATCGGAATGACATGTAAATCGTCAGCATCTATTTTGATTAAAGCAAGGTCGGTATTTGGGTCGGTTCCTATTACTGTCGCATTAAATGTGCGATTGTCGTTAAGTACAATTTCCAATTTCTCTGCTCCGTCGATTACGTGGTTATTAGTAACAATATAACCATCTTCACTAATAATTACTCCTGAACCTAATCCTGTTTGTTGTTGTTCCGGCTCTTGTTGTTGTCGTTTTTGTTGTCGTCTTTGTCCGAAGAAATAGTCAAAAAATGGATCGCTGAATGGGTCATATCCTCCACTTCCATAACCGTAGCTTCGTGGTGTTGCATAACATTTAATGCTCACAACTCCATTTATTGTACTTTCTGCGGCTTTTGTGAAGTCTGTAGGTTGAGCTACCATTGTGCATGCTACGAATGCAAGTGCCGAGCATGCAAGTGTGATTTTTCCTAATACATTCATGTCATTTATATGTTAAATTAATGTTTTTGTTATGTTAATTTTTAACTTAGTGACGACAAATATAATTGTTTATTGTGGTTGATAAAACAAAAACACTCATTCTTAAATTAATTTAATACGTTCTCGCCCGATTTAATATAATTTTTACACTATATTTGTGAACGAAGCAAAAAAATATACCTTTAAATTTGTTTGAGATGAATCTAAAAGTGTTAAAACTTTCAGCCCTTATTATATTTACAATGGTTATTCTTTCAAGTTGTAGCTTGTCTAAATCTACTACTCGAGATGATATATATGGATATGAGACTACGACTAATTCTGAACAAAAATTTTCAAAACTGGATAAGAAATTAGTATCAGAAGCAAAGAAATGGTTAGGTACAAAATACAAATATGGGGGGCATTCAAGAAAAGGTACAGATTGTTCGGGGTTTGTCATGGAGGTATATCTAAAGGTTTGTGATGTGAAATTGCCTCGTTCGTCAAAAGATCAGCAAGCATTTTGTAAAAAAATAAAGAAATCTCAACTTAAAGTAGGTGATTTAGTGTTTTTTGCTACCGGGAAGAAGGGGAAAGTTTCACATGTAGGAATATATATAGGAAACGATGAATTTATTCATGCCTCAACAAGTAAAGGGGTTGTAATAAGCAAATTAAGCCAAAATTACTATGTTCGCACATATCACTCATCGGGTAGGATAAAGAAGTAAAATAGAGAAACAAGAAAAAGTGGTAATATCAATTTGGATATTACCACTTTTTTGCAAGCTGGGATTTAGGTATATAAATAAAAATTATTTGCCTTGATGTTCGTAACGAAGAGTCATTGATGGTTGATCACAAACTTCAGCAGGACCAAAGTATTGGATAGGACCTGGGTACATGTAACATGTGTCAACTGCCCATACGTCGCGTTTTGAAGCGAATTTCAAGAAAGGAGCATCGTCAAGGCGCACGAGAGCCTTTTGGATAACTGGTTTCATTGCACCATGGCGACGTTCCATGTTCATCATCATTGTGATGGGGATGCCACCGGCAATCCATTGAACTGATGGTTTGGTCAAGTTGCGAACTGATGACATATAACCTGTTACTCCTGAGTTAATCAAGCAAGCTGCATTGAAACCAAGAGCATAGCAATAGTCTGCATCGAAGTTAGATGGGTCTGCGCAACGTCCTTCGTATCCGAAGAAGTGGTGAAGAGCAGCGAATTTACCAACAAATGTACCTTCTTCTTTCATTTCGGCAAGACGACGACCTACCATTTCGCTAAGCAATTTTTCTGTTTCGATGAGTGAAACTTGTACGTTGCCGTGTGGGTCGCGATCGAGGCTCAATTGACGAGCTACACCTTCAGGTAGTGAAGCATATACTGCAGAGTTTTCTGCCGAAAGGTGGTCGATGATATATTGACGTTGATTTTCGGCTACCGCAAATTCTTGAGCATTGTGTGCGAGAAGATCGTTCAATTCAGCGATGAGTTTCTTCATTGCAGGAATGAATTCGATAAGACCTTCGGGGATAAGAACTGTACCGAAGTTGTTGCCGTTTTCTGCACGTTTAGCGACAACACCGGCAATATAATTTACGATATCGCCAAGAGTCATATCTTTTTGCTCGATTTCTTCTGATACGATGCAGATGTTTGGTTGTGTTTGAAGAGCACATTCAAGAGCGATGTGAGAGGCTGAACGACCCATCAATTTGATGAAGTGCCAATATTTTTTAGCTGAGTTGCAGTCGCGTTGAATGTTACCGATAACTTCTGAATATACTTTTGTTGCAGTGTCGAAACCAAATGAAGTTTCAATCAAGCCGTTTTTGAGGTCACCGTCGATGGTTTTAGGACAACCGATAACTTGAACGCCTGCTTCGATGCTTTTGTAGTATTCAGCAAGGATAGCTGCGTTTGTATTTGAGTCGTCACCACCAATGATTACAAGAGCTTTGATGTCAAGTTCTTTGAGGATTTCAAGACCTTTGTCAAATTGTTCTTTTGTCTCGAGTTTTGTGCGACCTGAACCGATAATGTCAAAACCACCTGTGTTGCGATATTCGTCGATGATAGAGCTTGTCAATTCCATATATTGGTGATCAACAAAACCACCGGGTCCCATCAAGAAACCATAAAGTTTGCTTTCTTTGTGGATTTTTTTGATACCGTCAAATAGACCGCTGATTACATTGTGTCCACCGGGGGCTTGACCACCCGAAAGGATTACACCTACATTAATAGGTTTGCCTGCAGCGGGATTAGTGTTTTTTTCAAACTTCAATTCGGGGAGACCATAAGTGTTGGGGAACAAATTTTTGATGTCTTCTTGATCGGCAACTGATTGAGTTGGTTCTCCTTCTACAGCCTTAACGGCACCTGTAAGCACGATAGGCAATTTGGGTTGATAAGCCGCACGAGCTTGTTGCAAAGCACTTTTTTTCATTAAGATATGTAATTATAAGTTATAAATATATATGTCAATTTTTGAATAACTATATTCAGTGCAAATTTCGCAAAAAAATATTACTTATACAATAGTTTGTTGATGCTAATTCTTGAAAATATGGCTATATATTTCCTATTTCTTTTTTATTACCTGCTATCGAAATGCGCATATCTTCAATATTCAGATATTTCTCGGCTAAAGATGATAGTTTTTCTGATGTGAGATTATTTAGTGAATATTGCATATCATTAAAGTATGTTTTAGGTGTAAGCACATGACGCATATTTTCGTAATAATCCATTATGGAGAATGGAGAATCGAGAGTGGCAGCAACTTGAGTCATAGCATATCGTTTCAATCTATTTAATTCATCATCGCTGAAATTGTCACACTTCATTAACTCAATTTCATTTTTTATCTCCTTGATTACGTCTTTGGTATAGGTGTTGTCACATTGAGTAGTTATGGAGATTACACCACCTTCCCAGTGTCCCAATAATAATGCCGATATGCCATATGTATATCCCTTATCTTCTCTGATGTTGGTCATTAATCGACTGCCAAAATAGCCACCAAGAGCCATAATGGTATATCTCAAATCTATATAATCGGGATGTGACCGTGGGATTGTAGGGATTGATATTGATATAGCACTTTGTAACGATTGTGGCATATCAATAATATCCATTTTTTTTAGAGAAAGGTTCATCTGAATCACCCTTTGCTCAATTGATTTGGTCGAGGGAGGGAGTTGCCCAAATTGATTGTTGATATAATCTTCAATTTGTGGCGTGATTCTTCCTGCAAGAAATAATTCACAATTATTAGGTGTGAATACTTGTGAGTGTAATTGTTTGATGTCACTAATGCATAGATTTCTTATCTCATCAGGACTCTCTTCTTTAGAGCACGGATGCTCTTCTCCAAATATTAGCCGTTGATTGCTAAGATTGCTTAAATATGCTATCTTTGAGAGGTTTAACTCCTTGCGCTGAGCTAATTTTTCTTTATTTATTCCAAATTCTTGTGTTGGGAACGACGGAGATGTTATTGTTTCAATTATAGTAGGAATTACATTATTAAAGCAACTATTCAGAGAGTGTAATATTAATGTTGTGTGGTGGGAGTGGAAATTACTTTTAAGCCAAGCCCCATTAAAATCAAAAACTTCTGCAATTTCAGCTCCATTATGATTTAATGTGCCTTCTCGCATCAAATCAGTAGTAAGCATCAACGAGGAGAAACTATCAACGTCATTAGCACCTCCTTTCCATGACATTGTTAGTCTATTTACATCAAATTCTCCATGGTCTATAATATTTAATTTGATACCGTTATCAAGTGTAACGGTTCTACAATTGGGAATTTTTAGCATTCCAAAATCATAAACCATTGGAGCTGTGCTACGATCCAACATCATATGGCTATTTTTATAAAGATTCACAAAGTTTACGAGCGGCTTCAAGATCGGCTGGAGTATCAATGCCAATTGTTGGACAATCGGTTATCCCAACTTTGATTTTGTAGCCATTTTCTATCCAACGCAATTGCTCAAGCGATTCAGCTAATTCAAGAGACGATTGTGGTAGTTTTGTAATTTCGCCTAAGACCCTTGCTCGATAGGCATACATTCCCACATGTGTGTAAAACGTTGCATTATTAACCCACTCTTTCCATTCACTATTTCTAACATATGGAATTATCGAACGGCTAAAATATATAGCATTCATATTGCTGTCCATCACTACTTTTGGTGTGTTTGAATCAAATAGAGCATCAAAGCCTTTGCTTGGCTCGAATTTACGAACTAATGTTGCTATTTGAGTCTCTTCTGAATCAAAACATTCTTTTATTGAAGCAATTTGAGTAGGATCTATAAATGGCTCGTCTCCTTGGATGTTTATTACAACATCGGCATTGCTGCATATGTTGCGATATGCTTCATAACATCGGTCGGTGCCGCTTCTATGCTCATTTGATGTCATAACTACATTTCCACCAAACGCTTTTACTGCATTGGCTATGCGTTGGTCGTCAGTAGCCACAACTACATCGTCAAGTTCTTTACATGCTTGATTATAAACTCGTTCTATCATTAATTTGCCACATATGTCGGCGAGAGGCTTGCCCGGGAAACGCGTAGAAGCATATCGAGCAGGAATAATTCCTATAAATTTTAGATTGTTATTCATTATTATTATTTTTTTGTTCGATTACATATAGTTGAGCATTCTCAAATTTAGTTACAGTGACAATACTGTTTTCTCCTATGAAATTTCCATTAAGAGACACTGCATCATATTCTTTGTTGTTTATTTCGATTTTTCCACTTGGGCGAAGGTCGGTTTTGGTTATTGCCATTTTCCCTATGTGGCTTGATAAAGTAACATCTACACCTATATATCCATCTTCAACCTTTTGACTATGTTGTAACTCCGAATGACGAGTTATGCATTTGGGCGCATATTTAGATGTGAGGAATGCAATTAAAATTATACCTAAAAATATTCCTATGCAAACAACTATAAATCCTTGCCACAATGTTCCAATAGTGAAAAGTTCTCCCGAGAAACTGCCGGCAATACCACCAACCAAAGCAATGAACATAGCTGTTCCTCCAATTACTCCGGTAATACCCGTGCCGGGAATAATAAATATTTCAACTAATAGGAATATTAGTCCGATTATAAATAATACAACAATCCAACTTGCGGCAATGCCGGTAATATATAAAGGTAGGAAGTATAAAATAGCCGAGATTATTGCAGCCAAAGAGGGGAACCCCACTCCCGGACTTTGCAACTCAAAGTATATTCCCCCAACTATAAACATAATAAGTATTGCCTGCACTGCCGGGCTTGAAAAAAAGCCTATCAACCAATCAATAAAATTAGGCTCAAATGTGGAAATTGTGTAACTATTTACATTGCATTGTTTTAACACATCTTCAATTGACACAGCTTCACCTTCGCAATAATCCCATTTTATTGCTTCTGATGTAGTAAATGTCAATACCTTAGACGAGTCAATTAAGCCCGGAATGATAATGCGTGAATCAACCATTGCTTCAGCTATTAATGGATTGCGATGCCATTTTTCTGTTGAGTCAATGGGGGAGATGTATTTCCCATGACTTTCGGCAGTGGCACGCATAATTGAACGCATATATGATTGATATTTATCGGGGAGAGCTTCTGCCTTTTCGTTAACAACAGTTGCTGCTCCCATGCTCGCCCCTTTTTGCATATAGATGCTATCGCAGGCTAAGGCAATCAATGCGCCGGCAGAAGCTGCATTGTTGTCAATAAAGGCTATTGTTGTGCCGGGATAGTTGAGTAGAGAGGTTCTTATTGAGTCGGCATGTTGCAATGTGCCACCATACGTATTTAGGTGTATAAGTAAAATATCGGCATTTATAGATTTGGCTTCTTCGCAAGCTCTTTTGGTGTGTTGCCATGTTATTGAACCAATTTCGTCATTGATAGATAGAATATAAATTTGGTTCCCTTTAGCCGAAATGTTAATTGTAAACGTTATCAACAAACAAAGTGCAGTAAAAAAGCGTGTAACCATATTATTTCTTTTTTAATGTTTCAACTTTCTTGGCAGCAAGAAACGATGGAAGCATAAAAGTCCCTATAAGAAGATAAACGTAATAGCTTAGTAATCTCCACAATAAAGCAAGAATCATCACCATTGCACCTCCACTTATCATATCGCCATAATATTCGGTGAAAAGATATTCACTCACACCACTGCCTCCGGGTGTTGGGCTTACCATTAATATTGTCCACACAATAAATTGACGACCAAAGATTATTAGTTGGTCTGCAACAGGATATAATCCCCAAAAGAGGGCGTTAACAAGTAAATAGCGAGAAAACCAAGATATGGCAGTAGCAAAAAACGCATTTATCCACCATTTTCTATTTCGTTTCCTTATGTCAATCGACGTGGCAAGCATATTATTGCTCATTTTATCAATGCTTTTTTGCCAGCGACGCAATATTCGCCACGAAAATATTTTCAATAGCACATTTCTTAACGCATGGGGTTTGACGATAATCCCTAAATATAATATTGCTGTCCATATGGCTATTCCGATATATATAATCCAGAAAATCAGTTTGAGATTTTGAACAAATCCACTTTTGGCAAAGCCAAAAAGTTGTTCACTTGGGAAAAGAAATATTACAATAGGGCAAGTGATAACAAAAAATAATTCGTCAAGAAACAGTGTTGTCAGCGTAATCGTCGTAGATTTTCCCCAGCTTATTCCTTCTCTATTCAGAAAAATCATGCTTAATGCTCCACCTCCTACCGATGTAGGAGTAATGGTCGATGTAAATTCGCAAAGCATTGTTACTTTTAGAGAACGTAGCCATGTTAGTGACTTGTCGGTGAGAATTCTAAACCTCCAACACATGCCCCAATCTCGTCCCACAACAAATATTAAAGCAAATATCAGAGCAATAATCAATCGGCTGTCAAAAGTGATTTGTTTGAAAATTTCAAAACTAAATTCGCCACTGAAAAGCCAAAGAAATACCCCAATCCCAATTATAATCGGGAAAATAATCTTTGCTATCGTTTTTAGAATTTCTGTCATGTTAGATATAACACATTACTTTGCAAATTTAATGATTATATATCAAATTTTCATTTCCTTATATAGTTTATCTAATACTGCTTTGGTATATTCAGTGGGATTTTCAGCATTTATGATTGCACCCGACATTGCAATGCCGTTAACGCCGGTTGACATGATGTCATCAATATCATCAAGCGTAATTCCTCCTATGGCAACTACCGGTAATTCAACACCGGCGTCGCGTATTTCTTTCATGATTTTGCGATAGCTATCTAATCCGAGAATAGGCGAGAGATTTTCTTTTGTTGTTGTGTATCGAAATGGACCAAGTCCCACATAATCAACATCAATCCCTTTTAATGCGAAAATGTCGCCGGCTGTATTGGCTGTAGCTCCGATTATCGGACCACCCTCAAGTATATTGCGAGCTTCGGCTACCGGCATGTCTTTTTTGCCAAGATGTACGCCTGTAACTTCTAGTTCTTTTACCAATTCCACTCTGTCGTCGATCACTAATATAGCATCAGCTTCTTTGCATAAAGGGATTATTTCCTCGGCGATAGCTTTTACTTCTTCATCGCTTGAATTTTTCATGCGAAGTTGAATCCATTTGCAACCGCCATCAAGCACCATCTTTACTTGTTCAACGATGCTGTATTTTTCATTTGGGTGTGTAATAAATTGTAACATATTTTGAACGTTTATTTTCTAAACGAGATTGTTGATTGATTTGTTGTTGATTCCTATGCCAAACAGAGCAAAGTCATAAAAAATTGGGTCCTCCGGACGCATTAAGCGAAGCACTTCGGTTAGCTCAATCGTTGATTTTTTATCATTTGCTTTGCGAGTGAGCAGACCTAAATCACGCGACACATTACCCACATGCACATCTAACGGTATAAATAATTGTGAGGGTTTGATAACATTCCACACGCCCATATCCACTATGCCATCATCACGCACTAACCATCGCAAAGCCATGTTAATGCGTTTTAATGCCGTATTGTCAAGATTGCCGGGAAGACAGCGACTATCTTTTTCCCCATTGTTCGCTTCAATAAATACATTACTCATTTCTTCAACTAATTTCCATGAGGGAAACTCCGATTTATCAATCGATGTCGCTTTGGCAAAATCGTGTAATGAGTTATATTTTGAGTATATAAGGTTGAGTCCACGAAGATAATATCGTAGATTACGAGCAAAGAATGTGCGATGAATATTCATGTCGGGTAATTCTTCATAGCCTTGTTCCATCACATAATTATAGGGTTGGTTATCCATTAGAGCAAGCATTTTGTTGCAGTTATTGCATATCATCTTGCGATTGCCCCAAGCGATAGTGGCCGACAATAGTGCAGCAATCTCGATATCTTGCAAACGCTCAAAACGACGAGGAAACTGCACCGGATCATCAGCAATAAAATCCACATGATTAATCCTCTTCGCCTCTTCATCAAGCAACTCTTTTATTTCAATCCAACTCATACTATCTTAATATCAATAAATTCCATACTTTGCACTTCGCATTAATGAAGTTCCGCATTAAAGAATCGTCATTCCTAATGTTTCTCTTGTCAGAAAGATTATCTTCCTATCTGAGACAAAAAAAGAGTGTATCACCGATACACTCTTTTTTGTAGGGTGGAAGATGGGGCTCGAACCCACGACCTTCGGAACCACAATCCGACGCTCTAACCAGCTGAGCTACGTCCACCATGTTTTTTCAACGGTGCAAAGTTACAACTATTTTTTTAATCTCGCAACACTTCCCCTCGAAATTTCAAAAAATCTTCTCAAATTCCAAATTACAGCAACATCTTGATTTTTATTGACCGTATATTGGTTGAATTATAACAATAACATAAGAAGCTTTCCTCTTGAAAATTACAGAGTAATTAAGGGGAACGAGGTGCTTGCTCAGGTGGGGTAAAGATGAGCTAATCAAAAACCTGTTCTTATGTACTTCTGTTTTAATAAAAAAATAGCAAAAATATCATTCTGCCCATTCTGTCATTTTGTCTAAAAATCCCCATTTTACCAATTAAAATTTGTAAATATTTTCTCTTAATAAGAGAGTGATATATATTACAAAATTAGTGAAAATCAGTGGGATATTGCACGGCTTTTAGTTAATTTTTGCAATGAAATAGTGCAAACTTGTTGCAAAAAAGTGACACCAAACTTTCCAACTTGCTATATATCAGAATTATGTAAACATAGCAACACTCTCTTATTAAGAGATAAACAGTTATGATAAGCATAAAACATTGATAATTAATACAATCAATAAATAATCTCATTATGAAAAAATTAACAAATCATTTTCGAGCACTCATTGCGATAGCGATAATGCTCAGCGTGGCAATGCCCACTATTGCCCATGACTTTGAAGTCGATGGCATTTATTACAATTACCTTGATGAATCAGACAAAACTGTAGAAGTTACTTATCGGGGAAGTTCGTATGACAGTTATACTAACGAATACTCCAGCTCAGTAACAATCCCCTCTTCGGTAACTTATAGTGGCACAACTTATTCCGTAGCCGCAATTGACTTCGGAGCATTCGTAGAATGCTCCGGTTTGACTTCGATAACTATCCCTAATTCTGTAACTGAGATTGGAATCTATGCGTTCAAGTATTGCAGTGGCTTGACCTCGGTAACTATCCCCAATTCCGTTACTTCGATTGGCATAGAAGCGTTCAAAGGTTGTACAGGCTTGACCTCAGTTACTATCCCTAATTCCGTAACATCGATTGACTATGGGGCGTTCGATTTTTGTTCCAGTTTGACATCGGTAACTATCCCAAATTCTGTAATATTGATTGGAGATTGGGCATTCGCACATTGCTACGGCTTGACCTCAGTAACTATTCCCAATTCTGTAACTTCGATTGGCTCATCTGCGTTCTGTGATTGCCATCAGCTTGAATCAGTAACTATCCCCAATTCTGTAACTTCGATTGGCTCATTTGCGTTCTATAAATGCAGCGGCTTGACCTCGGTAACTATCCCCAATTCAGTAACATCGATTGGCAACTATGCGTTCGAGTATTGCTACGACTTGACCGAGGTTACAATAGGCAATTCCGTAACCTCGATTGGCGACAGTGCGTTCGGGTATTGCTACGGCTTGACCGAGGTTACAATCCCTAATTCCGTAACCTCTATTGGCAACGGAGCGTTCTCTCGTTGCTCCGGCTTAAACTCGGTGACCATCCCCAATTCCGTAACCTCGATTGGCTCCGCTGCGTTCCAAAATTGCACCGGCTTGACCTCGGTGACCCTCGGCAATTCCGTAACCTCGATTGGCGAGGATGCGTTCGATGATTGCTACGATTTAGAAACTATTGTATCATTAAATTCCACTCCTCCTTGTGTAAGTAGCGATTCGTTTTATTCTTATAATTATTCAAATGCAACCTTATATGTTCCAAAAGATAGTTTTGCAAAATATTTTGTTGATGATGTGTGGGGACTATTCTCAAACATCAACAAGATTGAAACATTAGCGTCTTCAATTAAGCTAAACAACTCATCTATTGAATTGGTTAAAGGGGCAACTACGACACTATCTGCAACAATTAGCCCATCAAATGCCACAATAAAAGATATTGTATGGAAAAGTAATAATCCACAAGTTGCAACAGTAAATCAAAGGGGTAAAGTTACAGCATTATCGGTCGGAACAGCAACCATTACAGCAACAGCCAATGATGGTAGTGATATATCTGCATCGTGCAATGTTGTAGTTAATAATACAAAAATAACACTTTCACAAACAGAAGTTAGTATCCCAGTAAATGATATTATGACACTAACATATACACCATCACTTGTTTCGGTTGAATGGTCAACAAGCAATGCTAATGTTGCTTATATTAAGAATAACTCAGATGGCTCAGTTACGGTTGTTGGTATGGCTGATGGAGAGGCTATAGTTACAGCCAAGGCAACCGATGGTTCGGGTGCTTCAGCTTCATGTAAAGTAATTGTAGGCATTGGTGGCATTGAGGGTGTAGAAGCCGGCAATAACAATATTGAAATCGCTCGCTACGACATTCATGGGCGTAAACTCGCTGAACCAACAAAGGGTATCAATATCATCAAAATGAGCGATGGCTCGACTCGCAAAGAGTTTGTTAAATAAAAAGATTAGCATTAATCATTAGAATTTTCTTTGTTCACAGGTCGTGGTGAAATGCCACGACCTTTTTTCTATTCTCTAAAAATCTACTCTGTGAATTAGTTGTCATTGTAGTCTCATTTGACATAGAAGACATAAAACAATGATTAAAAAAGAAAGAGTAATAACTTTTGATTTTTAAGTATAATTCATTTTTTGTCATTATCGCAGTTTTACCCTTTTTTTGCATTGTAACTTTGCATCATGTTTGCAAACAACACTAATTTTATACTTTAACAATTAATGTAACTCAATTATGAAAATTAAAACAATATTTTATCCTGGCGACACGCCCAACGAGCCGGGACGCTTAGTTTATCGTTTATCAAATCGTCAAGGCGATACTGCTCACATCAACACTTCTCACTATATCTATCCAAATGAGTGGAATCACTATCGCAACACCATTCGAATGCCTCGTAAATCTTCTCCTCGCAAAAACGAATTAAAAGCGATTGAAAACGAAATAAAATGCGATATTATGCAAATACAAGATATTTATCGCGATTATTGCGAGTCGGGTCAACACTTTCGTTTGGTTAGGGTCGCAAATTCATTTTATCGCCAACGTCGTTCTATCTCGTTCTTTGACTTTATTTACGATACTATCGACCACCTAACGGTTATTAATCGTCATGGCACAGCACAAAACTATGCATCTGCCCTAAAAAGTTTTATGAAATTTCGTGAAAATAAAGATGTTGAATTATCTGCAATTGACTCTGACCTTATACAATGCTATGAAGCCTATCTCATTGATCGTGGAATATCACCCAATACCATTTCATTCTATATGCGCAATCTCAGAGCAATTTACAATCGTGCTGTAGAGAAAGAACTTGTATCGCAAACCAATCCATTTCGTTATGTATATACCGGTATAGCAAAGACTATTAAACGTGCATTACCCCTTAAAGCCTTGCAACGCATCAAATCGCTTAATCTTGAGAAAAAGCCTGCACTTGAGTTGGCTCGTGATATGTTCCTATTCTCATTTTATACTCGGGGCATGTCATTTATTGATATGGCTCATCTTACTGCTGATAATATTAAATATAATACACTCACATATAGGCGTCATAAAACAGGACAGCAACTCCAAATAAGGTGGGAGCGATGTATGCAAGAAATTGTAGATAAATATAAGTATTGTTCTCATGGTTCTTTTCTATTGCCTATCTGTAAATCACGCGACGAACCACATGCAAGCTATAAAAGTGTTATGGCTCGTGTAAATAATAACCTCAAACATGTTGCTCAGCTCGCCGGTATAGATGAGCCGCTCACAATGTATGTGGCACGGCATTCATGGGCAAGTGTGGCACGTGATCAACAAATTCCAATATCCATTATCAGTCAAGGAATGGGGCATGACTCCGAGCAAACAACACAAATCTACCTATCCTCAATCAGTAACACAATAGTTGATAAAGCCAATAGTCGCATAATCTCAAAACTCAATTCAACGACAATCAACTCAAGCAATCCTCTCAGATTGCCTATCAGCTAACATTGTTTTAGTCGCCTTAGAAGCCTTGTAATTTTAGATGACCTATTATTCCTATCTCTCTTATATCTCCTATCACATCTTCACAAAGAAAAAGAGTTGCCATTTCGATGACAACTCTAATATATGAGTTTGGAAAAATCGTTAGCTCTTATTTTGCTCGGATAGGGGATTTGTCGCGAGGCACGTCGATATTTTGTTTGTTGAAAATCTTTTCGGCATTGTTTACAAACACGTCGCAATTGCTTTTAAGAGGTCCTGAGGTGTAATCTTCAACAGGGATTATGCGAAAGTTTTTATTCCCACCACCGGGTTGAAGAGTAAATACAAGGCGATATGATGCACTATCGACAACTGGGTTGCCATTCGCGTCACGAGTAAGCTTCACTTTTACCAAAGCTCCACCACGGGTGTTTTGGGTGGTCATATTTGAGATGAGGTTGCCAAGAGAGTAAACTAAGAATACTTTCTTGTTGTGAGCCTTGCTCCAACGCATTTCCATCGGTTGAATAACATGAGGGTGTCCACCAATGATTAGATCAACACCTTGCTCGGTGAGGAAATTGGCTAAATCTTTTTGTTGGGCATTTGGTAGTAATACATATTCCACACCCCAGTGCATACATACACAAATAACCTCGGCACCATTTGCACGAGCTTCGGCAATATCTTTTTTGATTTTTGTCTTGTCAATATAGTCAACAACTACATCATTTTGCACAGTTATGCCATTTGTTCCGTAGGTGTAATTGAGAAAAGCAATTTTGAATCCATTAATATCTTTTATGAAAGGCAAAGCCTTTTCTCTATCAGCTTTATTGCGATATGTCCCCACATGATCAAGCCCTTGTTGATCAAGAATATCAAGTGTGCGTTTCACACCTTTGTCGCGTTTATCAAGTGCATGGTTATTGGCAGTGAGCATTAAGTCAAAACCGACTTTTTGTAATGCATTAGAATAACTATCCGGAGCCCCAAACATAGGATACCCCGAGTAGGGGGTGCCACCTATAGGGGTCTCCAAATTAACAACTGCGTAATCGGCTTCTTGCACGTATGGAGCAATAGAGGCAAAACATTCATCAAAAGAATAAGTGCCATCGGCTTGTTTTGCGGCTTCAAGTTGAGCTTTATGTTGCATTGCATCACCGGCAAATACCAATTCCACACTATCTTGCTCCCCAAAAAGGAGCGATGATAGTGATATGAAAAGTGATACAAATAATGAAGTCATAAAGTTATTAATAAATCACATGTTGACCTGCTAATAAGGTGTTTTTCATTAATGACACAATAGTCATTGGACCAACGCCTCCGGGAACAGGAGTTATATAAGAACATTTAGATGCAACATTTTCAAAATCAACATCACCACTAAGACGGAAGCCACTTTTGCGAGTAGCATCTGGAACTCGAGTAGTACCAACGTCGATAATAATAGCTCCAGGTTTAACCATGTCTTCCGTTACGAAACCTGGAGAACCAAGTGCGGCTATAATAATATCGGCTTTAGCACAAATTTCTTTGAGATTTTTTGTCGCACTATGACATACTGTTACGGTTGCATCGCCAGGGTAGCCTTTCTGCATCATCAATGTTGCAACCGGTTTTCCAACAATGTTACTGCGACCCAATACTACACAATTAGCGCCTTTTGTGGGGATATTATAACGTGCGAGTAGCTCGATAATACCAGCTGGGGTAGCTGAAAGGAAGCATGGGAGACCTATTGACATACGTCCTACGTTGATGGGATGAAAACCGTCAACATCTTTTCGATAATCGATAGCTTCAATGATTTTTTGCTCTGAGATGTGTTTGGGCAATGGTAATTGCACAATGAATCCATCTACATCGGCATTGCTGTTAAGCTCATCGATTGTTTCAAGAAGTTTTTCTTCAGTAACATCATCTTCAAAGCGAATGAGAGTTGATGTAAAACCACATTGTTCGCAGGCTTTCACTTTATGAGCTACGTATGTTTCGCTTCCACCATCATGCCCTACAAGAACAGCAGCAAGGTGTGGGCGTTTTTTGCCTTCAGCAACCATTTTTTCTACTTCGATTGCAATTTCTTTTTTTATATCGTCGGCAATTTTTTTGCCATCAATGAGTTCCATGTTTAATTGATATTATGTTATAGTTAATTATCTTCTACGCATTTGTCGCATTTGTCGCATCATCTTCATTGGATTATTCTTCATGGTAGTTGCTGCTTTCATCATTTTGCGAGTGTCTTCGAATTGTTTGAGCAGGCGATTTACGTCTTGAAGAGTTGTTCCCGATCCTTTGGCAATGCGTTGACGTCGGCTACCATTAATGATTTCGGGGTTTTCGCGTTCTTTTTCAGTCATTGAATGGATAATTGCTTCAATGCCCTTGAATGCATCATCGTCAATATCAACATCTTTAATTGCTTTACCCAATCCGGGAATCATTGATGCCAAATCTTTGAGATTACCCATCTTCTTGATTTGTTGGATTTGATTCAAGAAGTCGTTGAAATTGAATTGGTTTTTAGCAATTTTGCGTTGAAGTTCACGAGCTTCTTTTTCGTCATATTGTTGTTGTGCTTTTTCAACAAGTGAAACGATGTCGCCCATGCCGAGAATACGGTCGGCCATACGTGATGGGTGGAATTGGTCGAGAGCATCAAGCTTCTCACCTGTACCAACAAATTTTATTGGTTTAGTAACGACGGTGCGAATAGAAAGTGCAGCACCACCACGAGTGTCACCATCAAGTTTGGTCAATACAACACCGTCAAAATCAAGACGATCGTTAAATTCTTTTGCAGTGTTTACTGCATCTTGACCGGTCATTGAATCGACAACAAACAATGTTTCTTGAGGATTGATAGCTTTTTTGATAGCCTCGATTTCGTCCATCATTTGCTCGTCAACAGCGAGACGACCGGCAGTATCGACAATTACTAAATCGAGATGATTGGCTTTAGCATATTGAATCGCATTTTTAGCGATTTCAACGGGGTTATTGTTCCCTTCTTCGGTATATACAGGAACTTCGATTTGAGAAGCAAGAACCTTTAATTGCTCGATTGCAGCAGGTCGATATACGTCGCAAGCTACAAGCAAAGGACGTTTGCCTTTTTCGCTTTTGAGTTTGCGAGCGAGTTTTCCTGAGAAAGTTGTTTTACCCGAACCTTGAAGCCCTGACATCAAAATCACAGTAGGGTTGCCTGAAAGATTTACTTGCGCAGTGTCGCCACCCATCAATTGAGTAAGCTCATCATGCACGATTTTTACCATCAATTCACTTGGCTTGATGGCATTTATTACGTTTTGACCAAGTGCTTTAGCCTTTACGGTATCGGTAAATTGTTTTGCAACTTTATAGTTAACGTCGGCATCGAGAAGGGCACGACGCACATCTTTAAGTGTTTCGGCAACATTGATTTCGGTAATCTTGCCTTGACCTTTCAGTAACTTAAAACTTCTCTCAAGTTTCTCACTAAGATTTTCAAACATATATTTATTCTTTTGTTATTATCTATGATTATATAAGTCGGTTTGTTGCTGTATCGGGGAAAACTACCCATGGCTTGAAGTTCTTAGCCTCTTCAAATGGCATTGTGGCATAACTCATAATGATAACCACGTCGCCTTTTTGCACTTTTCGTGCAGCGGCACCATTGAGACATATTACGCCTGAACCACGTCTGCCTTTAATTACGTATGTGTCAAATCGTTCCCCGTTATTGTTATTTACAATATATACTCTTTCACCGGCAATGATATTAGCGGCGTCCATCAAGTCTTCATCTATAGTGATGCTACCAATGTAATCAAGGCATGCCTCGGTTACAGTGACACGATGTATCTTTGATTTTACAACTTCTATTTGCATCATTATTTAGTATATTTAATATTATCAATTAGACGAACATCACCACAATAAACAGTGATACACCCAACTGGAGTTGATGTTTCTTCCCAATTTTTTATTGGTTGCATAGAAAGGGAATCAACGATTTCGTAGTACTCAACTTCCATTTCGGGTTGAGCATTAATTTCGTTGATTACATATTGTTTAGTTTCTACGACACTATGATTTTTTGCATAGTCAAGACTTGCAACAAGTGCTTTGTG
Source organism: Muribaculaceae bacterium (assembly GCA_045531405.1). Taxonomy (GTDB): domain Bacteria; phylum Bacteroidota; class Bacteroidia; order Bacteroidales; family Muribaculaceae; genus RGIG4079. Next base: position 84,245 of record JAZSDX010000009.1, read on the forward strand.
AATTGCAGGGGCAATGGCTCTCTGACTTGGAGTGAGGCGCACGTTGCGACTGCTCATAGCTAATCCATCATCTTCTCGCATAATAGGGCAGTCGATGATTTCAATGTTAAATCCTTCAAGTTCCACCATGCGACGTATAATAGCTATTTGTTGGAAGTCTTTTTCTCCGAAATATGCACGATGTGGTTGAACCATGGCAAACAATTTACTCACGATTTGTGCCACACCATTGAAATGCCCGGGACGCATAGGTCCTTCCATTACTTCAGCAACTGCTCCGAGATCAAACACGCGTGTGTCGGGTTCGGGATATATCTCTTCAACCGATGGTATAAATGCAATATCCACACCGGCATTAATCATTTTTTTACAATCGGCTTCTTCGGTGCGAGGATAGGTGCGAAGGTCTTCGGGATTATTGAATTGAGTGGGGTTGACAAATACGCTAACCACAACAATATCATTTTCTTTACGAGCACGGTCAATTAATGACACATGACCGGCATGAAGGGCTCCCATTGTGGGGACTAATCCCACTGAGCGTCCACATTGTTTCTCCTCCTCAACACGACGGCGAAGGAGTGCAACTTCACGTATGATTTCCATTTCTTTGATGGTAATAAGCTTATTTACGCTACAAAATTACACATAATAATGCACAATTCATAATTAAAAACGAAAAATTAATAGTGCGTTGTGTGTGTGGAATAATTAATGTACCTTTGTAGGATATTAATAACCTGTAAGAGTTATGGACCAAGAATTTTCATCTATATTGCTTGAAACAGCAGTGACAGAATTGTCGCGATTGCCGGGTGTGGGGCGTAAGACAGCTTTGCGCTTGGCATTACATATATTGCGTCAGGATGAAAGTGCAGGAATAGCTCTGGGTGAAGCAATTATTAATATGCGTAGAGGGGTGAAATATTGTGGTGTGTGTCACAATATTTCTGAAACCGAGATGTGTCCCATATGTAGTTCGCCAACACGCGATAAAAGTACTGTTTGTGTAGTAGAGAGTGTGAAAGATGTGATGATTTTTGAAAATACTCGTCAATATAATGGGTTGTACCATGTGCTTGGTGGAGTTATTTCGCCTATGGATGGCATTGGTCCTGACCAATTGCAGATATCATCACTTATAGAGCGAGTTAAAAGAGGTGAAATTGCCGAGGTTATTTTAGCCTTGAGTGCTACGATGGAAGGAGAGACAACTAATTTCTATATATATCGTCAATTAGGGCCTCTGCCTGTAAAAATAACTCAATTAGCACGTGGTGTATCGGTAGGGAATGAGATAGAATATACTGATGAAATTACGCTTGGTCGTTCATTGTTAAATCGCACATTGTTTGCCGATTCATTTAATAGCCGATGAATATTCATGATGAAATATTAATGCTTCGAGCGCTTGAACCTACTGATTTAGAAGTGTTGTATCGGTGGGAGAACGATGTGAAGTTGTGGCACACATGTTCGACTATAACACCTTTCTCTCGCAAACAATTATGGGATTATATTGAAGGGTATGATGGCGATATTTTTAAGAGTCGCCAGTTGCGCTTGATGATAGAGGAAATATCAACTAAGGGTGTAGTGGGAACGATTGATTTGTATGATTTTGACCCTGTTAATAATCGTGCTTCTGTGGGCATCTTGTTGACCGTAGATTTTCAAGGTCGAGGTTATGGAAAAAGAGCAATGCGACTTTTTGAAAAGTATTGTGAAACCTTTTTGCCTATAAATCAGTTGATATGTGTTGTCGCAGAAGATAATGAAGCATCATTAAGATTATTCAGAACTCTTGGGTATCGAGAAGTTGGTGTGCTGAAATGGTGGTTAAAGCGAGGAAATGTATATAATAATGCACTCCTTTTTCAGAAAAAGATATGGTAAAACGCATCGCACAAAATATAAAAGCATTTTTTGATGCAATGTTGCGTCAAGAAGTGTTGTTTTATGTTTATTTGGCAATATTGATATTGCCAAATGTGTTGTTATCAATTACCGAATCCTTATCACCAATAGAAAGAGTGTGTAGTATCGTTTTTCCATTGGGTTGCTATTATTTAATAGCATCAATAAACCGACGATTAGGTTGGTCTATATGGTTGTTATGTCCAATTTCTTTATTGGCAGGTTTTCAGGTCGTATTATTATATATTTATGGCCGTTCGGTTATTGCAACTGATATGTTTATCAATTTTGTAACAACCGATATGAATGAGTCAAAAGAGTTGTTAGGTAACTTGTTGTTAATATTGTTGTCGGTGGTGTTGATGTATATAACACCGATTATCGTTGCTACAATTTATCTCGTTAAAAGACAAAAATTAAATAAAACATTTATAAAACGCAATAGAAATGTGGCGTTAGGGCTGTCGATTGTGGGAGTGTCGTTACTTTGGGTGTGTTATGCATCAAATGATGAATATTCGGTAAAGAGATCGGTATATCCTATAAATGCTTATTACAATATGTATAAGGCTATATCACGCCATGATATGCTTAAAAATTATAAAGCAACATCGAGAGATTTCAAGTTTAATGCCTCATCTTCGCACTCAGCTCAACAACGTGAAATATATGTGGTAGTTATTGGCGAGACTGCACGAGCCTGCAATTGGGAATTATTTGGATATGATCGCTCTACTAACCCGCTGTTGAAACAGGTAAAAGATTTGGTGGTGTTTGATAGTGTATTGACAGAATCAAATATCACACACAAAACTGTGCCTATGTTAATTTCGTTGGCATCGGCTGTTGATTATGATAAAATTTATTATCAAAAAAGTTTGATAACAGCATTTAAGGAAGCCGGATTTAAGACTGCATTTTTTTCAAATCAAGCACATACAGAGGCTTTAATTGATAATTTTGCTCTTGAAGCCGATAGAATGGAATATTTGAAAGATCGGTCAAAGGATATTAATTTAAATCCACTAGATAGTGAATTAGTAAAATTAACTCAACAAGTAATTAATGATGGAGCAAATAAACAATTAATTGTGTTACACACCTATGGCTCGCACTACAATTATGCTGCTCGTTATTCTCAAGACATGGCATATTTTAAGCCAGACTCCCCAGTGTCGCCACAAAAGGATTTTTTGATTAAATTAAAAAACGCATACGATAATTCAATCAGATATACCGACAAGGTTTTATATGATTTAATCACGATGTTAGATAGTGTAGAGAATGCACATACATCGTTATTGTATGTAAGTGACCATGGAGAGGAACTTTTTGATGATGAACGTGAAGTAATATTTCATTCTTCAACAACTCCTTCGTATTATCAACTACATGTGCCAATGTTGGTGTGGTTGTCAGATGCATATAAGAATGCTTATCCTCATGTATTTGCAGCATTAAAGTCAAACGCACATAAACAGATTTCGTCAAGTGCATCATTTTTTCATACGGTGCTAAATGTTGCAGGAATAGAAACTATTCATCGAGATGATACTTATTCAGTTGCAAGTATAGCGTATATAGAGCGAAATAGGATATATCTTGATGATAATTATAAAGGAGTGCCCTTGTTGAGCCTTGATATGAGTGATAATAATATAAAGATGTTGAGCACCTTTTAATTCAATTGTGGATTTTCGGGGTGATATAGCCAACCTTTATATTCATTGCCCATCGATTTTACATAACGATGCCAATATTTATCGTTTTCGCCATCTAAGATATCTTTGATACTAAGTGGCGTTGTAACAGCCCACACATGGTGCTTTATTTCTGCTTCAAGTTGTCCTTTATCCCAACCACTATAGCCGAGAAAGAAACGAATTTGTGAACTTGAAACGTTGTGTTGGTTAATTAATTCAATTACAGTGTTGAAATCGCCTCCAATATAAAGTTCTTCATTGATTTTTTGTGAATTAGGAATTATATCGCCGAGAGTGTGAATGAAATAGAGTCGATCACACGATAATGGTCCTCCACAATATACAGTAAAATTATTTAGAGAATATATATCGGGAATTATATCACTCAATGCATATTTAGTGGGCTTATTCATCACAATCCCCATAGTGCTACTTTGAGGAGAATATTCAACAAGGCAAATCACAGCATGACAAAAATATTCTTCTCTTAAAAACGGCTCAGCAATAAGTAATGCACCTTGGGTAGGTATTTGTTTGCTTGTTTTTATGTTGAACAGAAAAGATTCAATATTTGTCATACTATATGTATATAAGAATAATCACACTATAAATTTACATACTTTCTTTTAATAAAAAACTATGTACTCTAAAAAATATGCTATATTTGCATAAAATAAAGAAATAACACCTGGTTAAATATGTATAGAAAAGTTAGAATAATATTGGCTATATTATTTTTTATAGCCATTACTATGTTGTTTGTTGATTTTTCAGGAGTTGCACAACAATGGTGGGGGTGGGTTGCAAAGGTGCAGTTTGTTCCTGCGTTTTTGTCGCTTAATGTGATAGCAATAATTATTTTATTGTTACTTACGTTGATATTTGGTAGGGCTTATTGTTCAGTGATATGTCCGTTGGGAATATTACAAGATATAATAATACATATTAGAGGATTGGTTGGTAAAAAAAAATCGCGTAAAAACAGATTTAATTACGCAAAACCTAAAACTTGGTTAAGGTTGAGTGTCTTGATTATATTTGTTGTTTTGTTAATTTTGGGTGTTTGCAATATTATTGGGACAACAATAGCTTCAATATTAGAGCCTTATAGCGCATATGGAAGGATTGCATCATCACTTTTTGCTCCTATTTATGATGCTGGAAACAATATGATAGCCGATGCGATTGTAGATACTGAATGTTATTGGTTTTATCATGTTGAAAGTTATAATTATTTACCTATAACAATAATTGCTATAGCCACTTTATTAGTTGTTGGTGTAATGGCTTGGGTAGGAGGGAGAGCGTATTGCAATATGATTTGTCCGGTGGGGACTATACTTGGTTATTTTAGTCGCTTTTCATTATTAAAGTCTATTATAGATGCGTCGAAGTGTAATGGTTGCTCGAAGTGTGCACGTAATTGTAAGGCTTCGTGTATAGATGTAAAGAATCATGTTATAGATTATTCATGCTGTGTGGTATGTATGAATTGTATTGAGAATTGTAGCACAAATGCAATAAAATATCGTTGGCACAAGGGTATAAAATCAAAAGTCGATAATGAAATAGATGAGAAATCAGCTGAAGGTAGAAGAAATTTCATGACAGTAGGCACGATGTTGACAACTGCATTAGCTGTGAAAGCTTCAGACAAAACGATTGATGGTGGGTTAGCTCCTATTATCGAAAAAGAGAAACCTCAACGGAAAAATAGGATTGTGCCTCCAGGAGCGATAAGCCTTTCGCATTTACAACGCCATTGTACCGGTTGTCAATTGTGTATTTCGGCTTGTCCAAATGGGGTGTTGCGTCCGTCTATAAATTTAGATTCGTTTATGCAACCTGTAGCTGAGTATGAACGAGGATATTGTCGTCCGGAGTGTGTGCGTTGCTCTGACGCATGTCCTGTTGGTGCATTTCATCGGATTACTGTTGAGGAGAAAAGTTCGATACAGATTGGTCATGCCGTTGTAAAACTTGATGCTTGTGTTATGGCATCAAGGGGTCGTAGATGTGGTAATTGTGCTGATAAATGTCCCACAGGTGCAATAAAAATTGTGCCAATGAACCCAGATGATGAAAAATCACATTATATGCCTGTGGTTAATGAATCGAAGTGTATAGGGTGTGGTGCTTGCGAATATTATTGTCCGGTGAGACCATTGAGTGCGATTTATGTTAATGGGAATGAGGTTCATCGCTCTATTTAATGCCTAAAAATTGAAAAATATGAAGAAATATAGTTCAGAAATAAATAGAAGAAAATTTTTGAAAATTTTAGGGATTGGAACAGCTGCATCAACGATAGCATCATGTGTGAACTCAACTGATGATAAATCTTGCGAAGATGCAGAACGCCCAATCAAAGGAAATATGACCTATCGAGTAAATCCCAAAACTAAAGAGAACGTTTCATTGCTCGGATATGGTTGTATGAGATTACCGATGTTGACAACTGATGACGATGAGGAGATAATAGATCAAGAGGCGGTTAATAAATTGGTTGATTATGCAATTAAATATGGAGTAAATCTTTTTGACACATCTCCTGCATATTGTAAAGGAATGTCGGAGCATGCAATGGGAATCGCATTAAGCAGATACCCACGTGAAAGTTATTATCTTTCAACTAAGTTGTCAAACTTTGCAGAAAGTACGTGGTCGAGAGAAAAATCACTCGAAATGTATCATAAATCATTTAAGGAACTTCAAACAGATTATATTGATTATATGCACCTTCATGGCATTGGAATGAATGGAATGGATGCTTTTAATGCTCGTTATATAGATAATGGGGTGTTAGATTATTTATTAAAAGAACGGGAAATAGGCAGGATAAGAAATTTGGGGTTTTCATATCATGGTGATATAAAGGTGTTTGACTATTTGTTGTCAAAACATGATGAAATGAAATGGGATTTTTGCTTAATTCAACTAAATTATATGGATTGGAAGCATGCTAAAGAGTTGAATGAGCGAAATACCAATGCTGAATATCTATATAATGAATTAGAAAAGCGTGGTATTCCTGCAATGGTAATGGAGCCTTTATTAGGTGGAAGATTAGCAGATTTGAATGATTCGGTCGTTGCACAAATGAAGCAACGTCGTCCACAAGATAGTGTTGCTTCATGGGCTTTTCGTTTTGCAGGTTCAAAACCCAGGATATTGTCGGTATTAAGTGGTATGACTTATATTGAACATCTTCATGATAATTTAGCGACATATTCACCATTAGAGCCTATTACAGATGATGAAGCTCAATTTTTGGAGGAGATGGCTCAGTTTATGCTGAAATTTCCAACAATACCTTGTACTCAATGTGCATATTGTATGCCTTGTCATAAAGGATTAGATATTCCTGCAATCTTTACACATTACAATAAGTGTGTAAATGAAGGAAATATGACTGATGATACTCGAGACCCACATTATGATGCTGCACGACGTGCGTTTTTGGTGGGATATGATAGGAAAGTCCCTAAATTACGTCAAGCAGGTCATTGTATATCGTGTGGAAAGTGTTTATCGCATTGTCCACAAGGGATTGCAATTGATATAGAATTGAAGAAAATACATAATTACACTGAGGCATTGAAGCAACGGAAACAAACGACTGATTTAGTGAAAGATAAAATGCTTGCAGGTAATCATTCATTAGTAGTTGAAGCTACTAATGGCAAAGTATATACTTTTGATGGGCGAGGGGTTAAAGATTTGTATAATCTCTATATTAATACACCTGATATACTTAAAGGTGCTGTAATTGCTGATAAAGTGATTGGGGCCGGTGCGGCGACATTAATGGCTCTTGGTGGGATAAAAGAATATTACACAAATGTAATCAGTAAAGATGCGTTTAATGTATTCGAAAAGAATGGTATTAATGGAAAATATGGAGAGTTGGTTGCTCAGATAAAAAATCGAGATGGGTCGGGTAGATGTCCGTTAGAAACATGTCTTGATGGGCATTTAAATGATGAAGATGTATTAACAAGGATTTCGGAGTTTGTTAATAGTATTGTATAAATGTAAAGCCACCTTTATTGGGTGGCTTTATTATTATTGTTAGAAATATTTGATTATTCTTTTTCGGCAAGATATTTCTCAGCATCAAGAGCTGCACGACAGCCCATGCCTGCGGCAGAAATTGCTTGGCGATATCGAGGATCGGCAACGTCGCCAGCTGCAAAGACTCCTTCAATATTAGTAGCAGATGTTCCCCCTTCAAGTTTGATATATCCAGTCTCATCAAGATTGATATATTGGGCAAATACATCGGTGTTAGGTTTGTGTCCAATGGCAAGGAAAAAGCCATCGATAGCTATGTCATAATAACGCTCTTTCTCTGTGTCTTTGAACTCAACAAGGTGTGCTCCTTCAACAAATTCTTCTCCAAAAAGTCCAACGGTGTTGGTGTTAAATAGCACTTCAATGTTTTCTTTTTCAAAAACTCGGCGTTGCATAACTTCAGACGCACGAAGGTGGTCTTTGCGAACAATCATATATACTTTTTTTGCCAAGTTGCTTAAATATATTGCTTCTTCACAGGCAGTGTCGCCACCACCAACAACGGCTACTGTGCGTTTGCGATAGAAGAACCCATCACAAGTGGCACATGCAGACACCCCTAATCCATTGTATTTCTTTTCGTCGTCTAGTCCGAGGTATTTTGCTGATGCTCCGGTTGCAATGATGACGGTATCGGCTGTTATTTTCTCGCTGTTGTCAATAGTCAATTCAAATGGGTATATGTCAAAGTTGACAGATGTAACTAATCCACTACGAAGTTCGGCCCCAAAACGTTCTGCTTGCTTACGTAAATCTGCCATTAATTGAGGACCTGTTACCCCTTCGGGGTATCCTGGAAAATTTTCTACTTCGGTGGTAATAGTTAGTTGCCCTCCAGGTTGATTTCCTTCGTATAGGATAGGGGATAGGTTTGCACGAGAGGCGTATATAGCGGCGGTATATCCTGCCGGACCTGAGCCTATAATGAGGCATTTAGTATGATTGTTGTTCATATTTTAGTTTATTATACAATTATCTTAAATCTATAATTTCTACTCCAGGATAGTTTGATGCATTAAATACAAACGTAGAAGCCGGGAGGGATTTCCCAACAGTTATTGACTTTATTTTTATTGTTGTTTTGTGATTGTCTTTTGTGGTGAGGATGATTAAGGATGGAAGGTGAGTTGAAGAATTAAAAGTAATTTCAATATCTTTGATTGATTGTTTTGTCAATTTAGGAGTCAATGAAATTTTGTAACAATTATTCTTGCTTAATAATTTCGCATTGTAATTAGTGCGAAAATTAAAAATTAAAGCAAATGGATTAATTTGTTGTAATTCTTCTTGGGTAGGTTCGCATACATTAACTTCGTTTATCTCAGATGAATAGGACCACTGTGTTTTTCCATCAAACCATGTAGAAAGTTGTGGAGTTGAGATGAAAAATTTACCACTTGCAATTGTTATGTTCCCTAAACTTGAGATGCCATTATCAATTAAACTGAATGTGGCTGAAATTGATTTGCTATTTGTGAATTTATCTGATGCTTTTTCTAAGATATCATTAGCTGTAATTGCATTCATCGTTGTAGATGATGCAATAGAGATTATAACCGTAATGATATTTATTATGAGATGTTTCATATCAATTTGAGCACAAAAATATAAAATGGTTTAATTGAATGATTCAAGAATGCGTTCAAGTTGAAGAGAATCAATTAAAACCTGACGAGGTTTGCCTCCTTGTGATGGTCCAACAATTCCTGCAGATTCCATTTGATCCATAATTTTACCTGCACGATTATAACCTATAGAATATCGACGTTGTAATGATGAAGTTGATGCTGTTTGAGATGTAATTATAAATCGGGCTGCTTCTTCAAACAAAGGATCTCTATCTGTTATACTTCCAGAAATGATTGTATCATTATTTTCGGGGAAATATTCAGGAAGATAGTATGCATGTTCATATCCGATTTGTTCATCAATGCAATTGCAAATCGCTTCAACTTCAGGAGTGTCAATAAACGCGCATTGAACACGTTGCATATCTCCATTATGAGAAAATAACATATCTCCACGACCAATCAATTGATTTGCTCCAGTGCGATCCAGGATTGTTTTGCTATCAACCATTTGAGATACTCTAAATGCAATACGACCTGGGAAGTTTGCTTTGATAATACCAGTGATTACGTTTGTAGATGGTCGCTGAGTCGCAATAATCATATGCATTCCAACTGCACGCGCTTTTTGGGCAATACGTGCAATAGGAGTTTCTACCTCTTTACCTGCTGTCATAATCAAATCGGCAAACTCATCGACAATCATAACGATATATGGGAGATATTTGTGTCCTTTTTCGGGATTAAGCTTTCGTGAAATAAATTTGGTATTATATTCAGCTATTGATCTTACATTTGCATCACGTAGTAAATTATAACGGTTGTCCATCTCTACACACAATGAATTTAGTGTAGTAACTACTTTTGATGGGTCGGTAATAATAGCATCGTCCTCATCGGGTAATTTGGCAAGATAATGACGCTCAAGTTTGCTATACAAACTAAATTCAACCATTTTAGGGTCGATAAGCACAAATTTCAATTCGGCAGGATGTTTTTTATATAGTAAAGATGCAATAATCGCATTTAACCCCACGGATTTACCTTGTCCAGTAGCTCCTGCAACAAGTAGATGTGGCATTTTTGTGAGATCGGCTATAAATACATCATTAGAGATAGTTGCACCCATAGCCATTGGAAGCGCATATTTACATTCTTGGAATTTTTTAGAGGCAATAATTGAGCGGAATGAAACAGTTTGTGGGTCTTTATTAGGAACCTCAATGCCAATAGTCCCTTTGCCTGGAATAGGCGCAATAATACGAATACCAAGAGCTGCAAGACTTAGAGCAATATCATCTTCAAGTCGTTTGATTTTAGCTATTCTAACACCTTCGGCCGGAATAATCTCATATAATGTAACAGTAGGACCAACAGTAGCTTCTATATGAGAAATTTCAATGGTATAATCTCTAAGAGTTTTGGTAATTCTTTCCTTGTTTTCCTCTTGCTCTTGTTGATCTACACTATTTTCCTTAATAATACGATTTATAAGAAGATCAAGAGTCGGGAAACGGTATCGAGATAATTCGGCAGTAGGATCATAAACATCATTAATTATTTCATCTGCAATTTCAATTGTAGAAGTTGTTATGTTTAATGGTATATTATCATCTTCTTTTTTCTCAATATCGCTTATCTCTATATTTGAAACAATTTCAATATTAGAATTTGATTGATCATTGTCGTTCGTAGGAGGATTAGTATTATTATTTTCTGCAGATTCAATTATAATCTCCTCTTTATTTATTTTTTCGGTGTGAGTATAATCGTTTACATATCCGTCATTGCTATTGTTTGAACCTGGAGTCTTTATCTTAGGAGCGATACGCTCTTTATATGCATTATATATACTGTGCAGTTCTTTGAAAAAGATAAATGCAACCAATATAATGATAAATATGTTGATTAAGATTGTCCCAAAAACACCTGTAACTTTAATTAAGATATCATTAATTTGATAACCATGTTGACCTCCCCAAAATAGAGGAGACGCAGAATTGTATGTCGCCAATCCAAATACAATTGATATTGCGATTGATAAAATCAGACATTTGAAAGTGATAGACCAAAATTTAAACTTTTTATCTAAGGTAATGAATACACCAATTACAGCAAAGTATGCAATGAGTATAAATGCCCCCATTCCCAACCATTGCGTTAATGCCAATTGGGAAATATAAGCGCCTAATGTTCCTGCAATATTTTTAGTGTTTGCAGTGCTATCTATTGCAGTCAGAGAGTTATTACAAATGACACTTTGGTCTTCGGCACCATTATTCAAATGCGAAATACATGCAATAATAAAAAAAGTAGCAATAAAAATCAAACTTATTCCAATAAATCGATATGTTTGCCTACTCTTGAGAAAACTTGAGATTGAAGATTTTTGTTCAAGTTCTTTATTCCCCGATTTTTGTTTGCGTTCGCGATTTCGAGTTGCAGAATTGCTTTGATTATTAAAACTGTTTTGTGTGCTTTCATTATTTAATTCCTCCGGATTAAAACCGTTGGGAGAAATGTTGAATTTTTCCATTGTGATTAAAAGATTTAAAGATTATGTAATTTCTGAATCATTTCAGAGGGATTTGGAGCAGAAAATATTGCATTTCCAGCAACAAGTATATCAGCACCTACGGAAGCTAATTGCTTGCCGGTCTCTAAATTAACACCACCATCAACCTCTATTAGGGCATTTGAAGAAGAACTGCGAATTAGTTCTTTTAGCTGTTTTACCTTTTTTAGAGCATTAGGGATGAAGGATTGTCCTCCAAACCCTGGATTTACTGACATAAGTAAAACCATATCAACTTCAGTAATAATATCTTCGAGAAGAGAAACTGGTGTTGCTGGATTTAATGTTACAGCAGCTTTCATGCCGGCATTCTTAATCGCTTGTATGGTTCGATGTAGGTGCGTACAAGCTTCATAATGAACATTCATTATTTCTGCACCACAATCTCGAACTTGGCTAATATAATTTTGAGGGTTAACTATCATCAAGTGTACATCAAGAGGTTTTGTTGTAATTTTTTGCACAGACTTGATAACTGGGAAGCCGAATGATATATTGGGTACGAAAACACCATCCATAATGTCAAGATGAATCATGTCGGCAACACTTTCGTTTAACATTAATACATCACGATCAAGGTTGCCAAAATCGGCGGAAAGAAGTGAGGGCGATATTTTCATTTTTTATCTTTTTGATGTTTGTAAATGTTTCTGATTATATAAATAATACAAAATATAGCAAGAATTACACCTCCTAAAGAGAGATATGAGTTATATTCTTCTATCTTTTCGTATAGATTGTCGAGTGTAACTATAGTGCTTAACCACCAACCCAATATTGCAAGGATTATGTTCCATAACATTGCACCTAATCCTGTATAAAGAATGAATTTCCAAATATTCATGCGAGCAAGACCTGCTGGTATTGAAATTAATTGGCGTACTGCGGGAATTAATCGTCCTATAAATGTCGAAATTGCTCCATTTTTATCAAAATAAGCTTCGGCATGCTGAACTTTTTCTTGATCTATTAAACATGCATGACCAAATTTACTATTAGCAAATTTATAAACAATGGGGCGACCAATCCATTTGGCTAAATAATAATTTATAAGAGCTCCTGTAATTGCTCCAAGTGTTGCAAAAACAATAACCATATAAATATTTAGATTATTAGGATTTAAGTTTGCTGTTTGACAAGCAATATATGCAGCCGGAGGAACAACAACTTCAGAAGGGAAGGGGATAAAAGAGCTTTCGATTACCATAAAAATGAAAACGAAAACATAACTGGCATTTTCAACAAACCATTTGAAAAATTCTCCAGCATCAAAAATGGCTAATGGAATAAATTCAAGCATTGTGATTTATTTTTTTTGAGTCTATTTTATATTTGCAAAGTTACAATGATTATTTGCAGAAAACAAATATAAATCATTTCTTTTATAAAATTCCGATATCTTCAAAAAGAGACTTGTAATATTGCGATTTTTGTGTAATTGACATTGGGTAAGCCCGAGATGTAGAAGGCAAGCGATATATTTTTATTTTACGGTCGTTAATTATAGCTTCGGTGTGGTGCCCAATTTTTGGAATATCTGAAGTCGTGAGCTTAGAAATAATTTCTGCGGCTCTTTGTCCAGTAGTAACAATTGCATCACAAAATGGGGCACTGCTGAGTATTTGTCTAAGATTTATAGTGGTGATAATTTCTAAATATTTGTCGGAAGCATTATCTTTTAATCGTTTTACTTCTAAACCGCAATCTCCAATCGCAATTTTGTAATTATTTAGGAATGAAATAATGGAAAGTTTATTAAAAGATTTTGAGCTGTCATTCCAAAAATAATTGGGGTTATTGAAAAACGAGATACCCATAATTCTCCAAAAATCATTTATTTTGTTAGGATAATAAAAATCCATGCTCCACTTACTCTTTTTAGGCGGAAATGATCCCAAAAACAAAACTTTTGCCATTTTGGGGATGTAAGGTTCCCATGGGTGTCGTTCAATATCAATCATAATTCATTGTATAATATGCAAAAATAGACATTTTCTGCGAAATAAAGATTGATTATAACCATTAAGTTGTTTTTTATAAACTGCTGTTTCTAATTGTTATAACTTAAATAAATAAAAACGTATTGATTTTATGTGGTCTAAATGTTGAAAAAACTAAAAAAAAACTTTATCTTTGCATATTAATTAATTTAGAGAAAAATGAAAAACTGTCTAAAAATTTTACCTATTGTATTTGTAATTCTATTTTCAAGTTGTTCGACTGCATACAAAAAAGTTCCATATATGATTGATGCTGAGACTATACCTGTAGAGGTTTTGTCTAAGTTAAGTGTCGCAAGTGACCCTGTGATTGCTCCTGGAGATTTATTGAACATTGAGGTCTCGGCATCAGACATGCTAGCAGTATCTTTATTTAATAAAGGTAAGTATGTTACAGCAGAAGGTACCGTGACTCAAAATACTTCAAATAATATGGGGGGGGCAAATTATGAAAAATCTACTATGTATTATTTAGTAGATAAAAATGGATATATTGAGTTCCCGATTATTGGTTCGATATATGTAGGAGGACTAACAAAATCTCAGATAGTTGACGTTGTTCAAAATGAGATATATCCAAAATATGTAAAAGAAAAACCATCAATAGATGTTCGGTTGATGAATTTTAGAGTTACTGTTTTAGGTGCGGTTAGATCTCCCGGGGTGATAGAGTCAAAAACAGAACGACTAAATTTCCTTGAGGCTATTGCAGAGGCCGGTGATTTAGATATTAAGGGTCAACGCGAGAATATAATGTTGATAAGAACAAATGGTAATGGTCAGAGAGAAATACATCGATTAAACTTGAACGATAAAGATATATTGTTGTCTCCATATTTTAATTTACAACAAAATGATATTATATACGTTCAACCTAATCAGTCTGCGGCACAGAGTGCTTGGCAGTTGAATCCGGCAGTAGGGGCGACTATAACTATCGTCGGTGGTATATCATCGGTCGCATCTTTAATAATTGGAATCGCAAATTTAGCAAAATAGTAGTGTAATGGCAGATATAATAAATAATAATGTGGAAAATCAAGAAAAGTCTGAAGAAGTATTTGATTTAGTAGGTCTTTTACTTGATTATTTAGCTCATTGGAAGTGGTTTGTTTTATGTATTCTCATTGCCGCCGGAGTCGCATATTATATGATAGCGACAATAGTGCCTGTATATGAGGTGTCGGCTTCAATTTATTTGAGCGATGATAATACTGCCAATAGTAGCGCAGTGGCGTTAAATGCATCAAATCCATTGGTTAATCAAAAAAGTTTTATTGATGAGACAGAAATTGAGGTGCTAAAATCAAGAAATAATATGATTAAAATCGTGGATAGTCTTAATTTAGCATACTCATACTATGATGTTAAGAAATTTAGAGATGATCCAATATATGGCACAAATGTTATCGAAGCTCAATTAGATTCAGTAAGTTTAAGAAATTTAAGTTCCCCTATTAATGTATTGGTAAATAAAATAGGAGAAGAATATCAATTTGAAATTTCTACTCATTATGGTGGAGCAGAAGAGATAAAAAATGTGACTACTAAGAATCTACCGATAAAAATTGAGCTAAGTCAGGGAACTCTAACATTGTCGCAATCTAAAGTTACAAAAATTTTAAGTGGAACTCAACGAATTAAGATTCAAAATCCTAATTGGGTAGCAGGTAGATTAGCCGGAAGTCTAAATATTTCCTTTGCGAAAAATTCATCAACAATTTTAAGAATTACGTGTGCTACTTCAATTATTCGCGAAGGAATTGATGTTATAAATACCCTTATTTCGTTTTATAATCAAGATATTATAGCTGACAAAAATCGCTCGGCAATGCAGACTGAAGCATTCATACTTGACCGTTTGGTTCTAATTTCTAGTGAGCTAAAGGATGTAGAAGATCGATTAGAGCAATATCGCAGAGTTAATAATATTACTGATTTAAGTGCGCAAGCTCAAATGAGTTTGGCAAAGCAAAGTTCAACAGAGGAACAAATTGCAGAAGTAGAAGCGCAACAAAAAATAATCAATACTGTCGAAAATGCCATCTCAAAACAAGATGATTATGTTCATATCCCTCAAATAATAGAGGACTCTGAATTGAGTTCAATGATAGATGGATATAACAAAAAGGTTTCACAATTAGAACGTCAAAAGGAAACCGGGACAGAGAACAATCCGATAATTAAATCAATGCAAGAAGATTTGGCAAGGGAAAAAAGTAGAATCTTTCAAAATATACAATCAGCTAAATCTAATTTATCAGTCAGATATAATACTATTGCATCTTTAGGAAGTAGAAGTGCCGGACAACTTGCAAATTTACCCCCAATAGACAAAGGTTTGCAAGAAATATTCCGCGAACAACAAGTAAAGGTTAATATTTATACATTTTTATTGCAACGAAGAGAAGAAATTGCCTTGCAAAAAACATTAGCAACACCTACGGCTCGTCTCATTGATAACCCGTCGGGTAGTGGTCCTGTGGCGCCCCGAAAAATGACAATATATGGTATTGCTTTATTAATAGGAGCATTGGTCCCAGCTGTATTAATTTTCTTGAAACGATTGATTTTCCCAATCTTTAAGGATAAAGATGATGTAGAACGAGCATCTGATGTGCCTATTTTGGGAGAAGTTAGTTTGGCCGAAAAGAAAGAAGGGAAAGTTGTATTGGGAGATAATGTTTCAACACCTATTGCAGAAATGTTTAGGCTCTTGCGAAACAATATGCAATTTGTTCTTGCGACAAATGAAAAGAAAGTGATTTTGGTAACGTCATCATTGTCAGGAGAAGGAAAAACATTTATTGCATCAAATATTGCTTTATCATTTGCCTTAACCGGTAAAAAAGTCGTGGTTGTGGGAATGGATATAAGACGTCCGGTATTGGCTCATTTATATAATCTTACAAACGATGAGGGGGTGACAACATTCTTGTCGGGTAAAAATACTTCGATTCAAGAAATAGTTCATAAAACAGATATTCATGAAAACTTGTCGGTTATACCTGGGGGACCAGTACCTCCAAATCCAAATGAATTACTATTAAGTGAGAATATCAAGTTGATGTTTGAGCAATTAAGAGCAAACTATGATTATATTATTGTTGACTCAGCTCCGATTGGCGTGGTTTCGGATAGTTATTTGATAGCGCCATATGCTGATATGCAATTATATGTTGTAAGAGCAAATTATTCTACAAAGAAGTGCTTGAAAGTTATGCATCATGCGATAGGAACGGGAAGGCTGTCAAATTGCTATATTGTACTTAATGGTGTAAATGTGAAGTCAAGTTCATATAATTATCGTAGATATGGGCATTATGGGAGATATGGAAAAAGTTATGGATATGGTTATGGATATACTCATGACGAAAAACCAACATTAAAATCTATATTGAAGAAAATTAAGCGAAAGGCATTTAAACATTAATGCGCAAATTATACTAACTTAAATTATAATGTTATGAAAAAGTATTTAGCGGAAATGGTGGGAACGATGGTTCTCGTATTGATGGGTTGTGGAACAGCAGCCAGTCTTAATTGTGGTGTTGATACAGCGTCAGTCGTTGGCACAGCTTTGGCTTTTGGCTTAGCAGTAGTTGCTATGGCCTATACGATAGGAGGAGTGTCAGGTTGTCATATTAACCCTGCAATAACATTAGGAGCATGGATTTCAGGCCGTATGTCTGGAAAAGATGCTATTTTGTATATGTTGTTTCAAATATTTGGTGCAATAATTGGTTCCACATTATTATATGTAATGGTGCAAAATTCTGGAATCCTATTTGAAGGAACTACAACTGGAGCTAATGCTTGTAGTGGAAGCGTTTCTGGTGGATTCTTAGTTGAAATAATTCTTACATTTATATTTGTTTTAGTTGTTTTAGGAACAACAGATGATAAAAAAGGAGCAGGTAATTTTGCCGGTTTAGCAATAGGATTGAGTTTAATTTTAATTCATTTAGTTGGTATTAAATATACTGGTACATCAGTAAATCCGGCACGTTCAATAGGTCCAGCTTTATTTGAAGGAGGTAAAGCATTGGAACAACTTTGGGTGTTTATTGTTGGACCGATAGTTGGAGCGTGTTTAGCTGCTACAGTATGGAAATTAGTTGGTGGATGTGCATGTAATAAGGGCAAGTAATAATATAATAAACAATATTACCTAATAAAAAAACTACGTGATTCACGTAGTTTTTTTATTAGGTAATTAGCTGATTTATTCAGAATTTTATCAAACTAAATTAGTTTAAGCCTTGATACGTTCAACATAAGATCCGTCTCGAGTGTCAATTTTAACTTTGTCACCGATGTTGCAGAATAAAGGAACGCGAACTTCTGCACCGGTTTCAAGAGTTGCCGGTTTCAATGTATTAGTCGCTGTGTCACCTTTGATTCCAGGTTCGGTGTAAGTGATTTCAAGAATAACGCTAATTGGCATTTCGCAAGTTAGAATAGTTTCTGAAGCTGCATGTACCATAGCTTCACAAATATCACCTTCTTTAAGGAATTGAACACCTTCTATGCTTTCACCAGGGAGGGCAACTTGTTCAAATGTTTCAGTGTGCATAAAATTATATCCCATATCATCTTTATATAAATATTGATATGGGCGACGTTCGATGCGAACTTCTTCAACCTTTACACCTGAATTCCATGTTTTGTCAAGTACGCGACCTGTTTTTACATTTTTCAATTTTGTGCGAACGAAAGCAGGACCTTTACCTGGTTTTACATGAAGGAATTCAACAATAAAGAAATAGTTGCCATCAATATCAAGGCACATGCCATTTTTAAAATCTGCAGTAGTAGCCATAAAATTTTATTTTAATAGTTAATTGTTTCGATGTAGTAATGGAAAATTAGACTACAAAGATACTAAAAAATAAGGCAAGATATTAAATTTTAGGGGTATAAAATATCAAAAGTGTTGATTTTTTATAAATATGATTCAGGTAGCTGAAATATTTACTAAATTTGTATTCAATTTTAATAAACTTAAATCGTACTAACAAATGAACATTTATCTATTTTTATTAGCGCCAATTGCATCTGTTGTCGCATTATTATTTGCTTGGTATTTTTATCGACAAATGAAAAAACAAAGTGAAGGAACTACTACTATGGCAAAAATTGCATTACATGTTCGTCAAGGTGCAATGTCTTACTTGAAACAGCAATATAAGGTTGTTGGAATAGTATTTTTTGTGTTAGTTATTTTATTTTCTGTAATGGCTTATTGTTTTGAAGTGCAAAACAAATGGGTGCCAATTGCATTTTTGACGGGAGGTTTATTCTCTGGATTGTCAGGATTTTTAGGAATGAAGACAGCAACATATGCTTCTGCTCGAACTGCAAATGCCGCACGGGAATCATTAAATAGTGGGCTAAAAGTTGCATTTAGAAGTGGAGCAGTAATGGGACTTGTTGTTGTTGGCTTAGGTTTGTTAGATATTTCATTTTGGTATATGCTATTAAATTGGCTAATTCCAGAAGATGGTACGGCAAAATTGTGTATGATAACTACAACAATGTTAACATTTGGCATGGGAGCCAGTACACAAGCTTTATTTGCGAGAGTAGGAGGGGGAATATATACAAAAGCTGCGGATGTTGGTGCAGATTTAGTTGGAAAGGTTGAAGCCGGTATTCCCGAAGATGACCCACGAAATCCAGCAACAATAGCTGATAATGTAGGAGATAATGTAGGAGATGTCGCCGGAATGGGAGCTGATTTATATGAGTCATATTGTGGTTCTATTTTAGCAACGTCAGCGTTAGGGGCTGCCGCGTTTTTAACATCAGGAGATGTAGATATGCAATATAAAGCGGTAATTGCACCGATGTTGGTTGCAGCAGCAGGTATATTTTTGTCGATAATAGGAATTTTTGCAGTTAAAACCAAGGAAGACGCAAAAATGAAAGATTTGCTTGGTTCGTTGTCTTTAGGGACAAATTTAAGTTCGGCATTAATTGTAGTTGCAACTTTTGTTATATTATGGGCATTAGGCCTGCAAAATTGGTGGCAGATTTCGTGTGCCGTTGTAATAGGATTAGTTGTCGGGATTATAATTGGACAATCGACCGAATACTATACATCTCAGTCTTATAAACCAACACAGAAATTATCTGAAAGTGGAAAGACAGGACCTGCTACAGTTATTATTTCAGGCGTTGGTTTAGGGATGGTTTCCACTGCAGTGCCAGTAATTGCAGTTGTTGCGGGTATAATATTGTCATATTGGTTTGCTTCTGATTTTGATTTTTCAAACGTTGGTATGGGATTATATGGAATTGGCATTGCAGCAGTAGGAATGTTGTCAACATTGGGAATTACGTTAGCAACTGATGCTTATGGACCAATTGCTGATAATGCCGGAGGAAATGCTGAAATGAGTGGATTAGGAGAAGAAGTGAGAAAGCGTACTGATGCTTTAGACTCATTGGGGAATACAACAGCAGCAACAGGAAAAGGCTTTGCTATAGGGTCGGCTGCGCTTACTGGCTTAGCTTTATTGGCATCTTACATAGAAGAGATAAGGATTGGGTTAGAACGCTTAGGAACAACAACATTAGAGTTGCCTGGTGGAGTTATAAAATCCATTAATGAAGCATCTTTTACAGATTTTATGACATATTTTGATGTTACATTAATGAATCCAAAGGTTTTGTCAGGAATGTTTGTAGGTAGCATGATGGCGTTTCTGTTCTGTGGATTGACAATGAACGCAGTTGGTAGAGCTGCGCAAAGTATGGTTGAAGAAGTTCGTCGTCAATTTCGCGAGATTAAAGGAATTTTGACAGGAGAGGGTGAGCCAGATTATGCCCGTTGCGTGCAAATATCAACAAGAGGAGCGCAAAGAGAAATGATTATTCCGTCAATTTTGGCTATTGTAGTTCCAGTAATTACAGGTTTGATATTTGGAGTAACAGGAGTTATTGGATTGTTAGTAGGTGGATTATCTGCCGGTTTTGTTTTGGCTATCTTTATGGCAAATGCTGGAGGAGCTTGGGATAATGCAAAAAAATATGTTGAAGAAGGTAACTTTGGGGGGAAAGGTAGTGAGGTACATAAAGCAACAGTTGTGGGAGACACAGTTGGGGATCCATTCAAAGATACATCTGGTCCAAGTTTGAATATATTAATAAAGCTTATGTCAATGGTTGCAATTGTAATGGCAGGATTGACTGTTTCGTGGAGTTTATTCTGAAATTTTTCATTCGCGTAAAATTAAGGTCATACATTTAGATTGTATGGCCTTTTTTATTGAGAGATATGTCTAGTCCTGACATAGCGTTACAGTAAAAAGTAACAAAAAATGGAAGAGACTAAACACAAGTATGTTAAGCGAACACAACGAGATTATTCAATGCCTTTTAAGTTGGCAGTAGTACAAGAAGTAGAGCGCACCGGAATT
>JAZSDX010000074.1:0-8815 GCA_045531405.1 Muribaculaceae bacterium
GACTAATTGAGCAGAGTCAGTTTGATGCTGTTCAAGCTAAAATCAATCGAAGACCTCGAGAAAAACTAAATTTTTCTTCTCCAAAAATTGAATTCTTCAAATTATTAAAATAATTTTGCACTTGCTTGTTGACTCTACAAAAACGCAAAAATAAGTACACCTTTTGGGAATATTAAAATTTTAATATATCTTTGCATATTATATAGACATTTTATACCCTAATGAGAGTAAAAATTCATCACGAAGGCACCAACATAATAATAGTATTGCTGATTATTTTGTTAGCAATAAATATTCCCTTATGGCTATATGTTGCGCCTATTGCAATTCCCATTACCATAACCGCAATCTCATCCATTTTGTGGTTATTGGTTGTAAATTTCTTTCGTTCGCCACGACGCAATTTTACAGGTAATCGAGAGAATGTAGTTGTTGCAAGTGCCGATGGTAAAGTTGTAGCCCTTGAGCGCACTTTTGAATCGGAATACCTTAATCGCGAAGTCATTCAACTCTCTGTATTCATGAGCGTATTCAACGTTCATGCCAATTGGTTTCCTGTTGACGGAGAAGTGATATATTCCAAGCATCACCCCGGTCGATTCATGGCTGCCTATCTACCTAAGTCGAGCACCGAGAACGAACGTTCTACAGTTGTGATTCGCACTAAAAACGGACAAGAGATTCTCATGCGTCAAGTAGCCGGTGCTATGGCTCGTCGCATCGTCACATATGCCCAACCGGGCGTTGAAGCGTCGATCGAAGACCACATGGGATTTATCAAATTTGGCTCTCGTGTAGATTTATATCTACCTCTCAATACCGAAATCAACGTTAAAATAGGCGACTTTACAATAGGAGGTATTACCGAAGTTGCTCGCCTCAAGCCTCAAGAAAATGTTTAAGAAAATTAAATCAAATATACCAAACTCCATCACATGCCTCAACCTCCTTTCGGGCTGTGTTGCTTGTATCTTCGCATTCCATTCTCAAGATACATTTTGTTCTTTCAAAGGTTATGAAATAGTATATATACTAATAGGAGCTGCTGCAATCTTTGACTTTCTTGATGGCGCTGCTGCTCGCTTACTAAATGCGACCACCAATATAGGTAAAGAGTTAGACTCTCTCTCCGACCTCATTAGCTTTGGCGTGGCTCCGGCAATGCTCATGTATAACACCATGATTTACCACAATGGTGGATTATATTCAGCATTTGCCGCATTGGCAATTGCCGTATTTGGCGCTATCCGTCTTGCACGCTTCAATGTCGATGATCGACAAACCGACACATTCATCGGGCTTCCAATCCCTGCAAATGCAATATTTTGGATTGGATCAAACGCATTGATTTATAAATACGGCTATCCCGGCGACGCATCAGTTATTGCCTCTTTGGTAATTATGTCATTATTTATGGTAGCACCTATAAAAATGTATTCACTCAAATTTCACAATTTTGCAATTCGTGAGAACTACAAACGCTACCTCATAATCCTTTCTGCCTTTTTATTTGTTATCTTCTTTGGAGTTTCTGGTTTAGCCTACGAAATTTTCCTTTACATTTTGCTTTCAGTGTTCTCTCGCAAAAACATTTGATTGGCAACGAAACATCTATATATCTATAAATTAATCTACTATTTTGAAAAATGAGTTTTTTGGGCTTTCTATTAATCTTATTTTTGATATTTATTGGAATCCCCCTTTTCAAGGTGGGTTGGAAGATTTATCGCATGCAAAAGGAAGCAAAAAAAGCCTTTTCGCAGTTCAACCAACAGCAACAAAATCGCGCAGAAGAATTTGAATCACAGCAACGACGTCAACAACAGCGTCAACGTCGCCGTTCGATGGGCGAATATGTTGATTTTGAGGAGGTTTCAGACAACCAACAATCATCTGCCGAAACCCAACAATCGTCATCCAAAAAATCTTCACACATCAAAGATGAACCTCTCATCACCGATGCCGAGTGGGAAGAAATCAAGTAATTCAACTTCACAAAGTTACATTTCATTATGAACTCCGAAGAGGTATATGCAATGTGTATGGATTTCCCTTATGCCGAAGCCACATTCCCCTTCGATGACAGCACACTTGTGTTTAAGGTTGGAGGCAAAATGTTTGCGTTATACCCTCTTGAAAAGCCTCATTTGCTATTACTGAAATGCGATCCCGAACACGCCCTCGAACTGCGTGAACGACACCACGAAATCAATGCTGCATGGCACATGAACAAAACCCATTGGAATCAAATAGACCTCACAGGCTCCCTTTCCCACTCATTCATTAAAGAATTAGTGGCTCACTCCTACGAATTGGTTGTCGCCAAATTGCCACACAAAATAAAAAACGAACTAAACATAAAATAACTCTCCCATGGCACAATACTACACCCATCGACTCTTTGACTTTCTGCATCGCGTGGCAGCCAATAACAATCGTGAATGGTTTCATGCCCACAAAAGCGAATACGACGAACTGCGTGCCTTGTGGATGAACGACATAGACCAATTAATCACATTGATGACGGCATGGGAACCTCAACTCGCCTCACAGTCGGCCAAATCGTGTGCTTATCGTTTCTATCGCGACACACGTTTTTCGCAAGACAAATCTCCCTACAAAACATTCTTCTCAGCAGCCATCAGCCCCTGGGGACGCAAACTCCCTCGTGCAGGCTACTACCTACATATGGGCATCGACGAAGAAAACCTCTGGGGTGGGTCGGGATTATATGGTGGATTATGGTGCCCCGATGCCATAATGTTACGCAAGCTACGCCACGCAATCGTTGATAATATCGAAGAATTTGAGGAGATAATCAACAACCCCGAGTTTGTCAAACATTTCCCCTCGTGGATAGGCGACAGCCTCAAAAATGTACCAAAAGGGTGGGACAAAGAGCACCCACAAGCCGAATTATTGAAACTCAAAGAATATGGTCGCCTCAACTCATGTAAAGAAGCATTCTTTCGCGACCCAGCTTGGGTAGAAATCGCAGCCCATCGTTTCTCCCTACTAAAACCTCTTGTTGATTTCATCAACTACTCACTCGACGAAGAAGCCCCATTCACATTAGATATCCTATAAAATAGCGATACCCTCTTGTTCTGCTAACAATAAGCAGTGCGGGCTGTATCGTCTTATTTTGATACAGCCCGCAACTTTTTATTACGTTGATGTTTTATATCGACAAGCGATGTAGGGTGTTGAGGAGATCGCTATTGATAGGTTTATCTTTCTTAATAGCCTTTGCAAATGGCACATAAACGATTTCATCGTTTTTAATGCCAATCATCACATTGCGTTGGTCATCGAGAAGTGCATCAATAGCCGCCGCTCCCATGCGCGAAGCAAGAATGCGATCACGAGCAGTAGGAGAACCACCACGTTGCAAATGTCCGAGAGTTGACACTCGCACATCGTAGCCGGGATATTCATTCTTCACGCGTTCGGCAAGTGCCATTGCACCTCCGGTCACAGGACTTTCGGCGACAAGCACGATTGATGAATTTTTACTCTTACGAAACCCATTTTGAATCAACTCGGCCAACTGGTCAACCTTTGTAGAGATTTCAGGAATAATGGCAGCTTCAGCACCCGATGCGATAGCACCATTAAGTGCAAGGAAACCGGCATCGCGCCCCATTACCTCAATAAAGAACAGGCGTTCATGAGAAGTGGCTGTATCGCGAATCTTATCGACACATTCCATAATGGTATTGAGCGCAGTATCATATCCAATTGTGAGGTCAGTGCCATAGAGGTCATTGTCGATTGTTCCGGGCAAGCCGATGATAGGGAAGTTAAACTCATTGGCAAAAATGCGAGCACCGGTCAAAGAGCCATCACCACCTATCACCACAAGTGCATCAATGCCATGCGAACGAAGCGTGTCATATGCTTGTTGACGACCTTCGGAAGTGGTAAACTCTTTACAACGAGCTGTTTTGAGAATAGTACCTCCCATTTGTATAATATTTGACACATTTTGCGTCTTAAACTCTACTATTTCGTTGGTTATCATCCCCTTGTAGCCACGATAGATTCCTTTTACTGAAAATCCGGCATAGATAGCCGAACGGGTTACGGCACGGATAGCCGCATTCATACCAGGAGCGTCACCACCCGATGTGAGTATTCCTATACATTTAATTTCTGCCATATCTTTTATTTTACTGAATCTCAAATTTTATAAATGCAAAGATAACACAATTTCGTTCATAATTTATAATGCTTTATTCATAATAAAAATTAACAAGGCTATTTACTCATTTGTTGAGTGAATAATGCAACTTTTAAGTAATAAATATTGAGCAAGAATATGATTTATAACACATAATATGTATCTTTGCAATGAAATTATAACACAGCAAAAGTATGCTTAAAAAATTATTCCAATATGGCATCCCATTGATTATCAGCATTGGGCTATGTTATTTGCTATTTACAGGCATAGATTTTAATGCAATGATAGAAACCATTCGCAATGAATGTAACTTTTGGTGGATTGGATTAGCCCTATTTATCAGCATATTCTCACATGTGTTTCGCGCCATGCGTTGGCGCATTCAATTGCGCGCGCTCAACATCGATGCACCTCTATTAGCTTTGACATATAGCATATTCGGCACTTATGCCGTAAACCTCGTATTTCCTCGCTTGGGCGAAGTGTGGCGCACAACCTACATTTCACAACGCCAAAACGCGTCATTTACAGCCGTTTTTGGCTCAATGGTAGCCGACCGTCTTGCCGACACAGTTACCGTGCTATTTATTACACTTTCAGCATTTCTACTTGCCGGCAATGCTATCTCACAATACCTCGCTCAAAATACCGAATTATATTTCAAAGTCCTTAATCTTGCATCGTCACCTTGGTTGTGGGGCATTTGCATCGCTTTGGTTGCATTCACATGGTGGATTTTCACAAAAAAACGCAACAACAAATTCATTGCCAAGATAATTGACTTTATTCGTGGTCTGTGGATTGGATTTGTAGCAATCGCAAAAATGAAAAATAAAGGGCAATGGTTATTGCTGACAGTTGCAATATGGGGATGCTATTTTGTGCAAATGTTTGTGGCATTTTTTGCTTTCAAGGAGACAACTGCAGTCATTGAAAATCATGGAGCAATTGCCGTTTTAGTGTGTTTTGCGTTATCAAGTATTGCAATGGGTGTTCCATCAAATGGGGGCATAGGGCCATGGCAGTGGGCTGTTATCTTTGGATTAAGCATTTATGGGCTACCCACCAATGGGATTTCATTAGCATTTGCCAACCTCGTACTTGGCACACAAACTCTATTGCTCATTATCCTTGGCATTTACACATTTGTGGCAATAGCCTTTGAAAAACGCCGAGCACAAAAATAGTTCTCAATCCTCATCTCATTCAACAATTCATTTAGGAACCTCATGAAAAGCAAAAATCGTCAATGCACTGACGATTTTTACGTAAATTTTGTCAGTTTACTGACGATTTTTATACCCAATCCAGGTAATTATCTCTACTTATCACCTGATATTCAGCCCCTTGATAGGCATTTGCAAAAACATTAGGCAATTTAGGATTTTTATTCCCCCATTTTATCTCCATTGCAAGTAATTTTCCATCACATTCTTCTACCAAATCAAGCTCTTGTTTGTCATAAGTGCGCCAAAAATATTGCTCTATATGTTTAAGATTATTATAGATATATTTGCGACGTTCACTTATGAAATAATTCTCCCAAAGAGAACCCACATCGCTACGCAATGCAAGTGGAGAAAAATTATTTATAATCGCATTTCTCACACCATTATCATAAAAATACCATTTACCAGCCTTACATATTTCTTTGCGAATATTTCGAGCAAACGCACCAACCCTATACACAACAAATACTTTCGATAACAAATCAAGATAACGTTCAATCGTGTTTTTACTCATTCCGAGTTGCGTTCCTAATTCATCATAACTCACTTCACTACCCACTTGCAGAGCTATCAATCGCAATAAATTTTGCATCTTTGATGCATTTTTAATCCCATCTACTGCTAAAATATCTTTCAACAAATACGAATCTACTATTTCACGAAGATACTCTATGCGCATATCATTATTTGACATTGTAACAACTTCAGGATAAGAACCATAAAGCATCCGTAGCTCAAGATTTTGTTTCATCGCAAATGGAGTTTCCACACTTGAAATTTCTTTACTACTAAATGGTAGCAATTGGAATTTCACACTACGTCCGACTAAAGGTTCTCCTGTTTTATTCAATAAATCAAATGAAGAAGATCCACTTGCAATGACTCTTATTCCATCTATCTCATCAACAATAAGTTTTAACACATTGCCTATCTCCGGAATATTTTGAGCCTCATCTATAGCCAATAAGTCAACACCATTAAACAAATGACGATAATTGGCAACCGATCGATTTGCCAATATTGACTGCACATCATAGTCTTCACCATTTAGGAGCAACGTTTTCCCTTCAAATGAATTAACTAATTCACGTAATAAAAAAGTCTTTCCCACCCTACGAGCACCATATATAACAATGACTTTCCCAGGAGTTATTCGTCTAAAAATTTCTTCTTGTAATATTCGCTTTATTACCATAGTTTACTTCTTATTTTTTGCAAATATAGTAAAAATCGTCAATGCACTGACGATTTTTACGCAAATTTTGTCAGTTGACTGACGATTTTTTTACGATTTCACACTGTTTTTTGCTTCTGATTTGAGCAAAAAACGCTTTGCATCAACCCCTCCTGCATAACCGGTAATAGCTCCGTCATACCCTATCACACGATGACATGGTATGATTATAGACATAGCATTTGCTCTACAAGCCGAGGCAACAGCCCTCACTGCATGAGGTTTTCCTATCCTCTCGGCAAGTTGTGAATATGAAATAGTGATGCCATAAGGAACTAGCTGTAACTCTTGCCACACTCGTTGCTGAAAATCCGTTCCCATCATTACCAACGGCAAATCAAAATCTCGCCGGACACCCTTAAAGTATTCATCTAATTGAGTCACAACTCGCTCTATCAACGGAGTTTTACCATATACTACCTGAGCATTAAGTTCCCTTGCAACTCTACCATCAATAAGCTCCCGTCGCCCAGGCATATCCCAATCGCATAGACACATCTGTTCTTGATAGTCCCCGATAAGCAACCTCCCACATGGCGAATTATAATGCCATATTTTTACATTTTTTCCTTGCATCTTAGAATTCCAGTATCTCACAAAAATAATAAATTTAACAATACTATTTTTCAATTTCATTAATAATTATTATTTTTGCATCAATCTTGTTAGGCACAATGCGTTGTGTCATTATTGCAAGAAACATAACATATTTTCGAAAGCGTTTTTGCTTTATCCTTCATCTGAAATTCGCCAAATTTTAATCGGTAGGGTTTAGCAGTTTAAGACGCTCATGTTTGTCGTTTATCCACTTCCCGACAAGGGTTCGAGATATTCGATAAGGCGTGGGTGTGGACTGTTTATTACCGATAAGGCGTTTGGCGATGCCTCAGATGAGATAAACTGAAAATGTCCTACGCTTTCTGTTTTATAAATAATTATAATGCCAAATTAGGGGACGTAGGAGGCACAAAATTTTATTATGAAACTAATTAAATTTTCATTGATTGCAGTTATCGCATTACTTACATTCATTCCTTTATCTGCAAAAAAGAAAACTATTCACGTAATCCCCGAAAATGCTAAAATCTATTGTAACGGTGATGAAGTTGCAACAGGTATTTATGAAGTGGATTTTGGTCGCAAAGATGATTTTGTAATGCTAAAATTTACAGCACCCGGATATATTCCTCGAACAGTTAAGTTATTCAAGAAAAACCCACAAAATACCGTTTCTTATGAGTTATATGAAGATGAAGCCGAAAAAAATTCAATGGGAGCTTCAGATGGCATTGATATCGCAAACAAATATTTCACCATCACATGTAAACAAGGCATGACCGAAGATGTCGTGTGGAAACGTTTAATGAACATTGCAATTTCTAATTTTGAGAATGTTGAAATCAGAGACAAAGCTGCTGGTTGGATTAGAACAGCATGGGTAAATTCATCTTTTTCGTATCAAGCAGTTCGTACACGTCTTGAAATTCGTTTACAATTTGTAGGAGAAGGAGAATTAGCCTATCGAGTAAAACTATCGTCTGAGATAGCAGATAAAGATTGTGGACTATACGATCAATGCTTCGAACCATACAACAGAATCCTTCGAAAATACGAAAACGTCATCTCTGAGTTACAAACATCTTTAGGCTCTAGCTTCTAATATTCTACGATATGAAACATTTTTTATTATTACTTACAATCGCAGCTCTCCCATTGACATTATTTTCTCAAAACAAAATGACAATCTCCGATCCTTTCGATAATGGAAAATTCCAATGGGACGAATATTTTGGGAATAACAAAACCGCGGGAATCATGGATGGTTATCTTATTTTAGAGAATAAATCAGACGGGAATGCTCATGCAGTTGCCGACTTACCCATTGATGTTGAAAGAAATTTTAATATTAAGATTAAATTCTTAATTCCCAAAATAAAAGATGACAAATACTTTGGGATTGTCTTTGATTATGAAGACGAAAACAATTATTCAAAATTTGTAGTTGCCGAAAATAAATATAAAATCTTGTCTAGTCCTAAATAAGCGTTACAAAATTAATACTTATTTATTAGGACAAAATTAATAACTTTTTAGTTACACACAATGGAGCATGCTCCATTGTGTGTAGTTTTTTTATACGTTTTAATTTTTCTCTCTGATTGTCTA
>JAZSDX010000017.1:0-28588 GCA_045531405.1 Muribaculaceae bacterium
TATAATCGCAAAAACGAAACGTACAATTTTTCAAAACGAAACGTACAATTTTCTCACTTTTCGCATCCTCAAATACACACAATTTGAAAGGCATTTAATCGCTGTTTGAACGGTTATTAAAAGCTTTTTATTTTATGCATAAAAAATGTGTTTAATTCCTTATTTTTCAGCACTTTTATTTGGTGGTTTCGCTATTTTTTTGTACCTTTGTTAGTAGGTTAAAGTATTAATTTGCCTATTTGCAATCTATTCAAAACGAAGTTACAATCGAAAAAATTGGCTTTGCATTAAGGTTCAGTTTTTCGTTTTTTGCTTCCCCAAGCATTTACAGTGTGTTTAAGTTGCCGCTTTAACACGCTTTTTTTACCCTTTAACCAACATTATATCTGTAAAAGAGCTTTGGTAATTGAGCCGGTTTTGTTGCAAACGCCTTTCAACACCATCAAAAGGATTTCCAATATCCATGTTTTCTTTTATCCACTCGCAAAGGTCTATTATATGTGATTTATTGCTCGTGAAATAAATGTATTTTGTTCCCACAAGCACCTTCAGCACATCAAGATATTCCGGCAATCCCCAATAACTTTTATACGAGCCACAATCAGTCGAAAGATAAGGCGGATCTATTAGGAACAAAACTCGTTTATTACCCTTATACTGATTAAACAACTCCTTGTAATCTTTGTGTGTTATCTCCAAACCGTCTAAATATCCTTCGACACAATAATCATTCTGTTTCATGCAATTATACATCGTATGTTTCGACAGTTCCTCATAACTGTTTGCCCACTTCCCACTGAATAATAACGATGAGCCTAATGTCAAATAATCGACATAATTTTTCCCTGCATATTCGGCAATAATCTCAAGTATTTTGCTACGTATGGCATCAGGAATACGTTTGTCAGCCGGGACATCTTTCACAATCTCGCGCAATTGTGCCAAAATCTCATTGGTCACAGCCACATTTTCAAGCCTTTCACAATAGTTGTCATAGTCGTTGTAAATCACTCTCAGTTCCGGGCGTTCTCGTTTCACGGTGTGAGACAACAATCCACTTCCTCCAAATAAATCCACAACAATATCAATATCATTGAAACGAGCAATAACATCTCGCAAGTCGTTCAAAAAACGGCGTTTCTGCCCCTGAAATGGCAATGGTGCAGACTTATATACCTTTTCACACATTCAGTTCAAATTTTACGTTCTCCTCGCCGGCAAGAAGCCTGCGTGTATTTATTTCATTACTCTCATAGATATGCACATTGCCGAAATTTATTGTAATCGATTTCAACGGCAAATCAATCTGTCGGCTTATTAAATATAGGTGGTAAATATCTGCCGGCAATCCCAAGTTTGCATCAGAACTGCGCTGATATGCCGACACTACCAATTCACCATTATCAATCTGGAACTGTACAAGGCTCAAACAAGGCATTTGGTTGCTCTCGACACCTGTCTCGCCCAAGAACAGCACATAATTTTTGCTATTACGCTTCTCTCTGTTGATTTTGTCAATCAATGGTGGCAATTTTTCAAAATAAGTAGGATAGGAGTTTACCAATATCGAACCACAATAGCCCCACCAATTTATACCGGCTTCCCTATACCTCTCAACATTTCGCTCCCCATCCATAAATAGATTTAGTTCACTACGCAACTTCTTTCTCGCTATACCGTGGCTCTCGAATATATCCAAGAGATCGGCAGGAGTCAGTGTAATCTGTTCATTCAGCAGGTATCTTATACCACCTTTCTTGTTTTGCTGTGTTTTGTCCGATTTTAGGACCTTTTCAAGCATCAAATAATACTTATTCATTCATAAAATACAATTTAATTGGTTTATAAAATAGGGATTACCCCAAAATTTCGTAACTTTGCACTATCTCACCTAACATACTATTTGCGTAAGCTAACACAAAAACGCCATATCGCGGTCAAAAGGCATATTGCCCCCGACCATGCGATATGGCGCATTTTGTGTTAGTATGTTGGGTGAGATCTTCTACTAACAGGTTGGGGGCTTTATTTTATTTGCCACCCCCACGAGCAATTTTCTTATACTATCGTTTTATGAACAACAGTTGTCGTGTACTCTGTTGGCGTGAATCTCAACTCATAAAATGACATTGTAACCATATTATCATCTCCAATGTTAAAGACCGAAAACTTTATCGTCATATTGTCTCCATCTAAAAACGTATTTACATTACGTGCCACTTTCCCTGATTCATATTCTATGTGAAAATTCTGTGATACCTCTGCACTAAACGCATTTCTCACTATATCATAAGTAATCCCTTTGGTGTCATCATACTGATATGAATTTATCCCATCTTCCACATCGATAGTCAGAGTAAATGGCTCCAACAGACCATATAATGGGTATATCTCCATCTCAATAACCCATGAAAACATGTTTAACGCCGATATAATTCCCCCAATGATTTCACCTAAATTTACTGTAATCTCGTATTCTCCATTATATGGGTCTTGAACTATGATATCAGCTTCAATATTGTTGCCGGTAATTTCTACTTCTCCATTTGTCGGACTAACTCCATTTACCTTTTGGACATAATTATTTTGTGCTTCAGTCCCGGTTATAACCGGCTCAACTGCAAATTCCCCTGTAACCACATACAATCCTTTTTCGTACGTTATATTGTCATCAGGGTTATATGCATAAAGCACCTTATTATCTCTATTCACATAATATAAATAGAACTCCCCCGACTCCTCGAAATAACCAAATGCATTCTGCCCATTTTCGTTGACAAATGGTGTTTGCAAATTACTATCTGCCCACAATGCAAAATCTTCACCACTTTCAACTTCTTCAGCCGATGCATAGCATCTGCCATAAGCTTCACCATCTGGGTGAGTAAACACATACACGTCAATGCTTGTTTCGCTCAAATATATTAACTTCCCTATTGAACCATTTGTCGCCAACTCTATCATATAACTTGCCTTATCAACCTTTGCCGATGCGACATTCTCCAATGGAGTAAGCATTGATTTCTTTGCGTATGGGGTTAAATCAACATCTTTACCCACACCTGCATCCCATCGGTCAAAGTCTGCTTCGGTGATTATAGGTGCAACCGATAATTCCCCTGTAACCACATACAACCCTTTTTCGTACGTTATATTGTCATCAGGGTTATATGCATAAAGCACCCTATTATCTCTATTCACATAATATAAATAGAACTCCCCCGACTCCTCGAAATAACCAAATGCAGCCTGCCCATTTTCGTTGACAAATGGGGTTTGCAAATTACTATCTGCCCACAATGCAAAATCTTCACCACTTTCAACCTCTTCAGCCAATGCATAGCATCTGCCATAAGCTTCGCCATCTGGGTGAGTAAACACATACACGTCAATACCTGCAGTTGTTAGATAAACTATCTTTCCTTTATTCTCATCACTTGCAACCCCCATCATTTCATTTGCCGACGATGCAACAATCGAAGCGAGACCCTCCTGTGATAAAATTTTATTCTTGAGATTTTTAACTTCATCTTGAAGAACCGTTTGTTTTAACTCAAGAGTTTTGCCACTATAGTTACTATACTTCGCATTTAATGCACTCACCAAACCCTTGATTTTTTCAAGATCAATTTCGTCATCTTTATGCACGAAGCTGTCAATCAGTTCGGCAAATTCCTCTGCCGTTGGATAAGCTCCTCGTCTGAAATAATGTTTCAATTGTAATAATGTTTGTTTTGCCATTGTTTTAATCCAATTTAATATTCGTTTAACCATCATTTAATTCTCATTATATAAGCCAATACATAGTAGGGTGGTCGATTCTCATGAGCTTTGCCACCTCCCGTAGTCTTTGTCATCAAATTATTATTACTATTTCCTCCGCTACAATAAAAAGTACCATAATTACTTGACGCTGCTCCTGTTTGCTTGCCGGGAATATCTACTTGATGACTATGTGTGGGCATCTCATGAGCTTGTAGCGTATGTGTTTTTTCGCCTCCCGACATCCCTAACATTTTATAATCATTATCGTCACCATTTTGTCCAACAACAAATCGGCCTCTTAAATCCGGAAGCCTGAAATAACCGGCAGTAGTGGTTTGTGCGACACCATTATAATTATTAGTTTGATTGAATGTTGTCCCGATTGTATTAAATAAGGCTTGATATTCTTTTGCACTCAATTCTCGCCCATCACACAAGGCATAACCCTCCGGAACCTTTTTCCCTGCCCACATCTGAACAACCCCCAATGGCATAGGGCTAAAATTTTCCACTTCTTGTTTTAAGCTGTTAAGTTCGGCCCTTAGGCCGGGAACTGTTACAAGCTCGCTAAAATCTTCCCAGGCATAACACTCTGTGCCAATCCCCTCAGCTAAACTTCTTTTAGTGTATGCTTCGGGATATTCGTTACCAAACGCTGATACTTTTATATCCTCGGTTTTAACATACATTCCGCTCGCTACCGAGCCTCCTTCCCATGGTAAAATCTCTCCATAGGGATAATCTGTGGTTTTCAAATACACCCATCCTGCCCCTCGGGTAGCTCCGCCATCGTCCTCGACGCAACCTTGCAATATAACTTTATCTCCAATGACATTGCCAAGCAAAGCCAATAATGAAGCATTACTTTGCAGCATTTCAAGCGTTTCGCAGTCCAATGGGAAATCCATATTTGGCTGGCTGGTGAAATTTCCGATTATTCTTTCCATTGCTAAATATAATTTATGACATATTTTTTTGACACTAATTTATAATTATCTATCCTCGCTTTGAGGTATTGTTCATTTACCTTGCCTTTTAGTTCTTTGGGTATATTAACCCAAAAATCATAGCCTTTCGTTCTTGAATAACCTCTTTGTTTGAGAATTATGACTTTTTCCGCACCTCTTTCCCCAACCAATAACCATTGCCCCATATCCCTAAGCGTTATTTTCTGGGCGGCAATCTCCCCGGCACTATCATAATCCTCGACCGTTACCGTTCCACCCACAGTGTCGCGTATGAGTTTACGCAATCGGCACACTTGCCCGGTATATTGTAAACTTAATTCCTGCTCCTTCCTAAACCGACGCAATTCTACCAACACCCCTCCCAATGGGGCTGTTAACGCATACAAAAACGAGCCAAACCCACCCTTTCTCCATCTTGTCGGCAATGCCAACTGCACAAGACGTTTTATATTCACATCATAAATCTGTTCCATATACTTGCATTGTAAGGTTAACTTCTGTCAATTTGCAATAGCCCGAACGTGGTCTGCTATATATTTTATCAAAACTGACACTGTGATCGGCACCACCCCATACTACAGACACTATTTGTGCCAGTTCCACCCCTTCAATTCCTCTAACGGCATCGACAATTCCATTCCGACTCCACACACCGTCAAAATCCAAATTCTCTACATATTGCTTTAGTGCCACTTCACATTGAGTTTTTAGCTCTTCTACATTGTACAATGCGTTATAATATATTATTAAATGTAAACGGAGTTGGTCAGGCTCCTCATTTACTAAGTTTATTTTTACACCTGCATCTTTTATCTCTCCGAGATATGCCTTTAAGCGGGTCGCCTCTTCATCTGTCAATGGTCGTTTATTCCCTTCCGAATCTTCCCCGGCGACTTTTATCATAAGCTCATTGCTCCCATCGTTTTCCGATTCCACTGCCACAGCATATTTTACGATTCTCTTTGCTTCTATATCCTCCTGTGTCATTTGGCTGAGGTCATATTCATCACTATCTTCTATTAGTTCTTCCCCGTCAAGAAAAGAAAGGGTTTTTTCACAATACCATCTTGAACTATGCGGTACTTTGACCGATATCATCGTTTCAACTTCTTTTTTATGTGTAGCCATGAGCGACTCTACCACATGGCAGCACACTGCCACTATATGTATTATTACATTCTCCACGCTCATTCTGCCCATAACACTGTTCCATGAAGCACCTTTGGCGAATCCCCATATCTTGGCTGCATCTTCATTCTGCATGAATTCCTGTGTTATACTCTCCTTGATTTCTGCTATCGTTCTCATCTGTTTAGATATTATTATGATACTACAAAATCTATTTCTATTCCCATTAATCCTATACCTCCCCACGGCATCGCTTCGCAATCTTCAGCACTTGCTTCAGTGGCAGGGAATATACCCTCCACCTCATACCGTTCTATAACTTTTCTATCGACCACTTCGCCCGTCATCAATTCTTCGCCATCGGCAAGCTCATCGGTTACACTCCTTCCGTTAGCTATCGCAAGATCCATCAGACCCTCAAGGCTGCCACCCGTCTGCAATGCAACATCAAGTAGCGTTTGTCTGTCTTTTACCTTTATCATTCCCATTGCTATTCGATTATGACCTCGCCATTATCAACCTTTACTCGTTCACACTCCACACCACATGCCTTCAGCATCTTCTTCACCCTGCCGGGCCACATCACATCTACAACCCCACCAAGCATCTGCATCGCCTCACCACCTATCAATGGCGACTCCTTAAACTCACCACGATTAGCTGTCAGCACTACCTCCACCGTCTGTGCCTCGGTGTCTCCGATCGCCAACCCACCATTTTCAACCAATAGGTCGCCCGTTTCACTGTCTATCAATATACCTTTCATTGCTTCACCTTTTCGTTTTCATAATCACCTCGCGTCGTAAGTGTCAATTTGTTCCCTGCCCATGTCCCCGAAGCAGCCTTTAAGGCGGCTCCACCATCTTGCGAAACTGCCGTCCAACTGGCAAAAACATCTTTTAATGAGTTTATATCCTCCTCAATATTGTTAATGCGGCTTGTTAATTCCTCTACCTTAATAAGCCCTCCAAGCTTTCCTCCATTTAGCAGCACACCATCTTTCGTTAGCTCGCCACTCGTTTCCTCGCCAACATCGATACGCACCTTCTCCTCATCAATCAGCACCCGACTTGTCGTGTCGCTCACCACAATCTCAATGCTCTCAATATCGTCCGTCATCAACACAACCCCGGCACTCCCTTCGGCTACAAAACCAACCACAACATAGCTCCCCACTC
This sequence comes from Muribaculaceae bacterium, assembly GCA_045531405.1. Taxonomy (GTDB): domain Bacteria; phylum Bacteroidota; class Bacteroidia; order Bacteroidales; family Muribaculaceae; genus RGIG4079. The sequence continues at coordinate 7,040 of JAZSDX010000017.1, forward strand.
GGGGATAGGTCACAACACCCCATCTGCTATCCTGGTTGGCTTGCAAGTTCACTCCGAGCAATGGGGCACTCTCATCTATCGGCGTGCAATCAACCGTCCGGGCTTCTTTATCCACTGCATCAACGGTGCATATTAGACTCACAGTCTGCCTACTACCCTGGGCCATTCTCCTTATCGCATCTGCTATATTATTCATTATGGTTAATATTTTCACTATTGTTACTATTCTCCAATCCTCGCCCCCAATGTTATCTCCTGACGGAAACCTCCGGTGCCATATTTGATTACATTCTTCGACACTTGATACACCCCTTGTTTCTCGCCATCGATCTTTATACCTATAGCCGTGAGCTTATCCACAAGTTTTGCCCCGAATGTCGTAAAACTCCCCTTCAGCCCGTCACGTTTCAACCGTTTTATCTCCTGTTCGGCCCACGCCTTTAGTTCGCTTTCCGTTTTGTTATAGGTGTGCAGCGTGCGATGTTCTCCATCGGCATCGCCTACCTCTATCTTGATTTTCTTGTTATTCGGCATCAATGATATTGCCTTAACTCGCAATCTTATATTTTCTGCCTTTTGCTGTTCTAAGCTCTCATCGCTGATGATATTCACACCCGTGGCAAACACCTGTGTCGCCTTATCATCTTTGTCAAACAACACTCCGCAATACAACACCGGCTCCCCATTCTCATACCTGAAAAAACTCCTGATACCGTTTTCTTTCAGATGTCCCAATAACGAGGCTACCGTGTCGGCCGTTACTCTATACTGTCCAAGGCTCTGCTCTCCCATCACATTAAGTTTGTAGCTGATACCCTGGTCTTTCAATAATGCCTCAATCGTCACACTCTTATACGCTTTTTTCACTGCAGGCTGTTGCTTCAGCTTCATCATCTCATCTTCGCATGTCAGCACTATCGGAGTCTTAAAGCCCACATCACGCACATAGCCCGTAAACGCCAATTGCAATTCTCCATCATACCCAAGCCACACCTTCACACCATCACCTCGACGCACAGGCATTTCCCTCTCTCCATCCCATTTCAATCGTTTCGGTAGGGTCAGTTTACAGGTGTCGGTAAGCTGCTCGGTGTCGAGGGTGATTTCCACCTCCGTTACCACATCAAGCTCCCAGTGCTTCGTCCCCGATATCTCTATTTTTGCCGTTAATCTATACATCGGTTAAATGCTGTTTAAATGCCGGTTAAATCATATCTTCTATAGTTACTACAACTCTTAATTCTTAATACTCCGTGCTGTAAATATTATATTCCTCATCGCTCACTGCCCCGATGCTCACACTCTGGTAATTGCTTGCCGTCTCCTGCGACACGGAGAACGATTTCACAACGATCCTGTCTATCTCAAAGATATTCAGAAACTCGCTATATACATTCAGTGCCTCATTACCCTCAAGAAACTTTCGCAGCTCACGCAATCCCTCTGCAGGATACTCATCGACAATCTTCCCATCTCTCACTGCGGCAACACCCACTACGATATTCACACTGTAATCACCATCGTTGATATACTCCTTCACCGTGCCATTCAGCCCCACCATCTGCGTGCTCACGATATTCCTCGACCGGCTTATCGCCACAACTGCATCATTCATTACAAGGCGTTCACCTTTGGAGTTCTCAAAAGTAAGCTCACAAAGGGCATAACGACCCTCCCAATAACTCTTATCCGTTATCGGACTTGTAACTTCATGCGTCGTTATACTATTCTCTCTGCCATCCCAACTGGGTGACTCTCCTGTGCGAGAGGGCTTAAACCTATACAACGACCCCTTCGCCTGTATCGCAGCTCCTGCCGCCACAAATTGAAAACTTATTGGTGATAGTGCCATTACATTGCTAAATTTACATCATTCAACGCCGACAAAAGGGCTTCGCTCACCATATCCTTGACGCGCGACATATCCCCTTGCATATTTGTGGTGTGTATCTCAAAACGCTCAACGAGTTTTTCGACATTTACCGTTACATTCTTTATCTTGTCGCTGGTAGAGGCTGATGCTGTTCCGACTGTTCCGAGTGTTCCGAGTGTCGGATCGGGTGTAGTTGGGATTGTCGGAATTTCCACCTGTGGAATATCGGCTTCGGGGTCCTCATCTTCCTCTTTTTTATTCTTTTCTTCTTGGCTTTTGCGAAAGGATTCTCTTCCTTTTTCTTCCCCTGCGTGGAACGCTTCTACTGCCTTGCCTGTAACACTGTTCCATAGTTCAATTATGGGATTGAATATCTTCCCCATAAACGACACTATCTTATCAAGTACAGGTTTCACATATTTAGAGTATAGATTGGTAAAGAAACCAATTATCGGACTGAATATACTATTTGACAGCCATTGATACGCTCTCGACAACAAGCCCTTGACATAATCCCATGCACTTAAAATTGCTTTATAGATATGGGAGGGAATGTTTTTAACCCATTCAACCAAATTTTGCCCCCATGTCCATATTTTGTCAAAAATAGGCTTGATCAACCCCCACACATAAAGTGCTCCATTCTTGATATAATTCCACACACTCGACACCGACACCTTGAGCACTTCCCATATCCCAAACAAAAATGCTCTGAACCCCTCACATTTATCCCATAAAATCACAAATATCGATCCCAAGCCCGTTAGCATAAAAGCTACTATCGCTTTGAACGTTGTTGAGGTATAGCCAAGCCAATTGCCAAGGGCGATTAACCCTGCTATTGCTGCAGCAATCCACCCTATAATTGGGATATTCATTATTGCGACTCCGACGGCTCGACATGCCGACACTGCTGTTCGCTTAAATACTCCAAAAGAAATTGATGCAGTGGTTGCAAATGCCGTTGATGCACCTCCGGTAGTTATAAACGACAACAGTAACGACCCCAATCCTTTCAACGCTTGAAAGATCCCTACTGTAGCAAATCTCACAACCCCCACGGTTGCTCGCATGATGTTCACAAGAAACCCTGCCGAACGAATTTGACCGGTTAATAATTCTTTATTTATCAAAAGCATTTGTATCCGGCTCGCATATAAAAAACCTCGTATGCTTCCCCACATAGATGCCCATTGCAAGCTCTTTACCCACAACATCGCTTTTCCTAAACCCATAATCAATGGTAATATTTGTGAGATGGGTATCATTACTTGGCTTATTGTGTTTATCCATAACCCAAAGTCTCCAAAGGCATTAAAGATTTTTACTTTTATTTCTTCTATGCTATCCTGAATTGATGCCATGCGTCCGGCTGTCGTATTCGATGCTGCTTCTATTGCACCATAAAATAAGCCGCCCTCACTTGTCGCTGTTCTAAAGGCTTCCGATACCATATCCACCGAGATTGCACCCTTGCTCATATCCTCTTTGAGCTCCGATACACTTTTCCCCGTTTGTTTGCTTATCTCATTAAGTGGATTAAAACCGGCATTTATCATCTGCATCAAATCCTGTCCGGTCAACTTGCCGGTACTTGACATTTGAGCAAATGCCAATGCTAACGATTGTAATTTTTGGCTGTCTCCCATGGCGATATCGCCAATCTGTCGCAGTATAGCAAATGCCACTTCTCCCGTCATGCCAAACGACATCATAGTCCTTTGGGCTTCAAGCAAGCCTGCTTTATCATAGGGCGTTACCTTCCCATATTCCGATATACGTTCATACATCGCCTCGGCGGCTTCAGCATTCCCGCCAAACAAGGTCTTTAGATTCATTAACTGCAACTCTGCATTCGCTCCCGCTTCGGTTATCCCACTGAATACGCCATTGATTTTTTCCACATAATTACTCGCCATATCCAACGAGGCAAATGTATTGGAAATTTTTCCAATCCAGTTATTGCAATCCTCAATTTTTGCCCTGAACCTGCCGGTACTATCAATCATTCCCTCCATTGCAGCGGTAAAATTGCCCCCGACATTAAATTGATAATCAAAAATGCTTGCCATTTCGAATTAATTTATTATATTTGAAGTATATTTCAATATAAGATCTTATGATAGTCGCTTTTTTAGTAGAAGTTTTTGTTTATATCGTAGCTTTTGTGCTTGGCATCGGCTTTATTTTCTATTTTATCGGCTTTATTATGTTTATTATCGAACTCTTAAAAGGAAAATCTCCTCAATGTCGAAACCCTTTCTTTTGGAAATAAACATTTAGTTTGTTATTAAGGGATTTTATTACCGGGCACCTTTTCCCGTGCTGAACATTCTCGCTATCATCTCATTTAGATTTTTCAACCTCCACTTTTCCAGCCATAAGGCCTGGGCATAATTCTCTGCCCATTCCTCATAACTGCCTGCTGTTGGGTCAATCCCCAAATTTGCCCTTATCAAGGCACAACCTTTCTCAAATCCGTCCTCTTCGTCGCGATCCGATAGCAGTTGCGCCTCTACAAGTTTTTTAGGCTACTTCTGCAACTGTTTAGCATCGTGCCCAACTGCTTTGTCGCCTCCAAATAGAGTATCGCGTCAGTTCGCAGTGCCGGGCTACCACCAAGCCAACAGTTGTCAAACAGCACCTCCGAGCTTTTCATCTCATCACTCTTTGCCATCTTTGTAACTGCACTCATCGTTTCAAGCCTTGGACGATGGAAATAACCCACATGCAAGTCCCCATCATCGACAACATCGATTCTCACTACCTTGCCATGCTTACCTTTCCATGCCTTGATTTGCTCCTCGGTTACACCACCATCAAAGGTTTCGCCTGTTCTCACTGTTTCTTCCATAAATTTTCTGCGTTTTTATAATTTGACCTTAGAGCCATTAGTGACCCTAATTGACCCTAAGGCCGTTTATTAATTTAATTTAAGTTAGTTTCGATTTAATGCCCCCGGTGGCTCACCGGTTCCACTCGATATGCGACGGCACAAGCTCAAGTTCCACCTCCTGACCGGTGTCACCCTCTTTCCATTTACGACTATTCGCCTTAAACTGGCAGTTGCGTATTTTATCCACCGTTACAATACCACTGTCTGGAATATAAGTTACCGTAATGTCAAAAGGTGCAATATCCTGCAACCTGCCATTAGGGGCTTGGCGTTGCAAGGCTTCGACCTCCTCCTGATAGAGGGTGATTTTTGCACTTGGGGTTATTCGCCCCTTGGCTCGACCCACCGGGTGGCGACCTGCTCCATACTTGTTCACTACATCCTGATCGTCGCCATACTCGATCCCGGTAATACCTGTAACAGGTACGCCACTTATTGCTGCAACTATGTCAGCCCACGAGTAGAGCATTCCATTTACCAAAGGAATGCCATTATTGATTACACTTGCCATTTCCTATACTGATTTTGCAAATCCTATTTTAACTTTAATTTTTCGCATCACACCCACGGCGACCTGCTTGATCACAATCTCCACCATACTGGTGCTTAGCACGTCCTGTTCCGGATCGATCTCCACCTTGTAGCCACTCAATTCGCCGGCCTTTTCCATATCCTCAAGGGCTTTATTTGCCGTTGTCTCAAGATGGGCTACACTGAACGATTGCATCTTGCCGGTACTTGAGTCGATATAAACATTCCCTCCGAGCTCTGGGGTCAGATAATTGCGCACACCACGCACCGCTTTATCCATCACTCGCACTGCCTCAATATAAGCATAGTCGCTCGTCGCTACATCCATCGTGTGGCTGTCATTCACATAGCTGCCACTAACTGCCGGATACGTCACTAAAAACATATAGCGACTCGCATCAAGCTGCTCTATCAGGGCTTTGTCGAAATTGCGATACAATGTCCCATCGCCAAAGGCTGGCACGGTGATGCCGGTGGGAAACTCTTTTACCCAACTGATCGATTGATGTACCTTTGCTCTTGACAAAAGCCCAAGCATCACGCCAAGACATGATACCGTCGAGAACCCCGTGTTACCAATATCGCCGTATAACTCTGCTCCTGTCCCACTACCTGCTTGACCAATAATAACACTCACTCGACTCTGTCCGGCTATGGCTACATTAGTAGGCAGTTTGCTCACTTCTTCGATTTTAGGAGCATATAACACCGACAAGGGGGCATCCACTACATCTAAGGCTTCTGCCACTCCTTGAATTGCCACTACATCTTCTGCAGCAAATGCTTTGTCGCCACTCCACACACCCATTTGGCGTATGCGACCCCCGGCATAGTTCTGAACGGTCTTAATCTCGGCAAACGTGTAACTGTTCGCCTTTGCAAACAAGCCCACATATAGCGAAATTGCAGGGTTGACCCTAAAAATCTCCGAGAGTTGATAGTGCAACACTTTCACTATCCAACTTGCTGCATCGGCTGTAATACCCAATGCCTCGGCTCTGTCAAGTGTCGAAATCGCTTGCACTCGATCTGTCTTGAACGCTGCCGGGATTTCATCTCCAGCCATGTAAAACACAAGTCCTGTTACATGGTCTTCGCCTGCAAGACTTTTGGGAACATTGCCGTTTTCTCTATTGATTTCTAATTTATGCATTGTCGTTATTTTTTAACGGTTAAAATACTTTTGTCTTTGAGGTTGATAGCATAATTCTTTGCATCGTTCTCGGTGCGGAACACTGTTCCATCACTCGCCACAAAAACCTCTGCAAGTCCGTGCTCCTTGATGGCAGCCTTACCTACCTTTTCCAATACGCTGCCACCCTCCTTTTTCTCGGTTGCAGGTTGTACTGTTGCTTTTGTTTCATTCTGTGCTGTAGCCTCTACCTCAGCACTCTTTCCCTCTTTCTTTGCCATTATTTCAAAATTTTAATTAGTTTATACATTGCCCAAAGGGCGATAATTAGCACAGGGATTAGCAGTATATACATTATGTGCTGTTTAACTGTTTCCCTCCAAGAGGCTTTTTGTGCTACCTCTAAAGTCGTTGCAGTTTCTTCAACACTCTTGTCTATGGTTTTCTGCTTCTGCTCTGTTTCACTTTGCCCCTTTTTTGAGGTTTCAAATCTTTCGACTTCCTTTCGATTTGCTTCTTGATTGACAATTGCCTTGACAGGGGGGAGCCCGGTGCTGTCATTTACCGGCTTATCACTGTCAAACACTATCAAGGTCGTTGATATTTCCTCCAATCTGTTTATCAGCCGATTTGCCAGATCCTCTATCTCAAGGCGTGACACGCTATCGAATTCCTTCTCTAAATCTTTATTTATCCCGGTGCTCGTTGTCGATATTGTCGTTGTCGCTCTTTTCGAGCTCTCGCAACTTGAACTGCACAGGGCAATCATCAGCATGAGGGCAACGGGCATATTCATCAAGGGCCTTTCTAAATCTATTGACTTCATTCCTTAATCGTGTCATCTCTTTTTTCAATGGTTCTACGATCTGCTCCATCAATATTCCGCTCGCTTTCCTCACATTCTCCAATTCGTTGCTCTTGACATCACTCTTGATTTTGTCAACCTCGGCATGCAGTTGGCGTATTTTCTCCTCATACTGCCGCTTTTGCAACTTGCTCGTCAGCCACGACGCTACCGGGGCTGTGATTATCGCAGCTACCAACGGTAATATTATATTTAGCAGTTCGGTACTCATTGTGTTTATTGTTTTATTCCGATGCTTTCAAGCCACTGCTCTACATCAAAACTTGGGCATGCTTTCGCAGCAACCTCTCTGTGCCCTATAATTTTCACATCAGGGAATCGTTTGTGAAAATCAAGCACATACTTCCTTAAAGCTTCCTTCTGTGCTTCAGTGCGTGTATCTTCAGGCTTGTTTACATTGTTTTTCGACACACCTCCCACATACACTATGTGGCGGCTCACCGAGTTATAGCCTTTGGCTCCGTTGGTAATCTCCCAAGGATCCACATTGGCGTCCTCATTATTATTTACAAGTCGTTCCACTCTGCCATCAAGGTGTATCATGTCGGTATAACCTACCTGTTTCCAACCTCGGCCCACTGGAGGGGCTGAGGTGTGCAGCCGTCTAATGTCGGCGGCACTTACCTCACGTCCCTCAGGAGTGGCAGTACAATGGATTACAAGATATTGCAGTTTCTTTGCCATCGGTTATTATTTATGAATTAAGTGCACTCACTATCGCGCCGACACTTCCCTCCGCTTTCAATGGCAAGCAAATGCCCCACTTGCGGAAGTTCACTAAGTTACGATGGTATAAAGTATCCTTTGAAGCTTCGCTGTGATAGAATTGTACTGAGCCGTTAGCTTTCATCATTCGGCCATTATAGTAGAACACTGAAGCCTGGCGGTCTGTAGCAGAAGCAGGAACTGCTCCCCAAGCAAGTTTTGACTTGCCCGAAACCTTGTAATAAGGTGTGCTGTCATACTCGTAAATATCGAAACCGTACAAGCGTGCAATCTTACCCTCCGTCTGGTTAATGTTGTAATGCTCTTTGAACTTCTGCTCGGTAGCAAGCAAGTCGTTTATATGCTCACTGCAAAGCACAAGGATACGGTCCTTTTTTGGCATCTTCATTTTATCGCAAGCCTCTTTCGCTGCCAATAGGTCGGCAAAGGTCAATCGCTTGCGTGTGCCGTCAGTTGTCGCATCACCCGTTGTAAGCAATACAGGGGTGTTGGCAGTGTGTGCACTCGGAGCAATGGCGTGGATTGCTTTCTCGTGGATTTTCTCACGCAATGCCTCTTTATGGCGTTCCTGAACACTCGCCATCTTGTTATAACTGCAAGCATGCAACTCGTCATCTGTTACAGGTGTTGCCGTTGTGTCAAAGTAATCCAATGAAATTGGCTTATCCGCATCTTCCAATGCCTCAATATTCAGCGGATAGGTCTTGTTATTTACCAATACGGTTGGGTCGCCGCCAAGCTCCGTAAAGTGGATTACATCATTGTTGACATACTGGTCATAACTCTTAATCTTGTCATACCAGCCCAGGCTCTCAGGTGCGTTTCTGAACGCCTTTATCATCTCGCCCGTCCATATCTCGGTAAAAACTCCTTCGGGCAAAACCCCACAGGGGATAAAACTACCGGCTAAAAATGGTATTACATTTCCTGCTATGGCACCAATGACAGGGGTTATCCCTGCAATTGTGCCCACCGTCGCTCCCATTACACTATTGAATACTACGGCACAAATCAAACTTGAAAAAGCCATTAAAATTCGTTTCATTTCTTTTTAATTATTGTTTAATAAGGTTAAACTTCTACATCATACTCCGCTTTATATAGGCGGGCATACTCTGTGGGATTACTCTCTTTGAGGGTGGGGATTTCACTTGCCGGGACATCCGAAAGCTTTGCATAAGTCTTGTGCTCACTACCTGTGGGGTTGTCCGTTCTCTGACGGATTACCTCGGTGGGCTTTTGCTGTGGTTGCATCAGCTCTAAAGTGGTACGCAAGGACTCAATGCCTGACGTCTTGCCAAGATTTACAAAATGCTCTTTTTTGTCCGCTGTGATTCGCTTGTCTGCGACAGCTCCATCTACAAGGGCGTTTATGCTCGCCAACTGTAAGCTCTCGGCTCGGTCGGCTTTCTCTTTCAGCAAACGCAACGCGTTCACTGCTTCCTGCTCGCTCGCTGTCTCCGACAACCCGAGCAGTTGCAAAATCTCTTTGTTCATTCTCATTTGTTTATTTTGATTATTAAATGACGCTTCGGTGGCTGTTCCCTCTGCGTGTTCTTTATCCGAAAGTATAGGTAAGACGTCCGAGTCTTCACTTGCGAAAAGATTAAGGATTTTACCTTGATACGATAGTCTTAAAGCTTCATCATTGCCACCTATATCTACAATGCTGACCTCTTCAAGTTTCCATTTTGTTACGGTTGGGCGTATCTGCCCGGGTAGCATCAATTCCTGGTCTGTTGATGTTTCCAAGATTTCAATGCCGGCACTAAACATTCGCAAAAAGTCGTCCTCCCACTTTTGACCTATTTGCCTTGCAAACTCATCTTTTTCATCAAATACCGGCGTTCCTATCAACTTGTCTCCATCAATACGCAGGTTTTCAATACGACCTATGGGCATAGTTTTACCATCAAAACCACGTCGATGCATATACAGCAGCACAGGATTTTTCTCAAACTGCGTTAAATTGCCTCCACTTGTTAATACTCGACCACCGTAACAATTCAATCCACTGGTCGTTATAATACCTTCTTTTGCCATTTTTTCATTGTTTTGGCGGTGGCATTGCGACGGGTGCAAAAACCCAACTTCATTGCACTGTTTTCCGTCGCATTCCTGCCGCCGGTCATTCAATTCTTACATAGGGTTGTAGCGGGAGACGGACTCGAACCGCCGACCTTGGGGGAATGAACCCCACGAGCTACCATCTGCTCCATCCCGCGATATTCGCTATTTTCAACAGCAAATTTCACCCTTTCCCGATACCCCTGCAAAAAGAGTGTAAAACTTTGACACTCTTTTTTATAATATGCAAGAATTACAAGAAATTTGCACTGTTTTCAAACCCAAAATGGGTAGTTTCAATAACTTTTAATTATGAATGAAAAAATCAAAAAAAGAGCTCGAAGAGAAAAAAGAGTATGCCCGTTTGCTTTTTATGCAGGGTGAACAGCAGAAAATTATTGCTGACAAAACAGGAGTGTCTGCACAGACAATAACCAAGTGGGTAAACGACGGAGGCTGGCAGGAACAGCGTGCAGCTTCCAACATCACACGTCCGGAACTGGTAAACAAACTACTGCTTACCATCAACAAGTTGATTGAGCAGGTAAACGAAAGTGAAGATCCGGAAGCTATAAATGGACTTGGCGACAAATTGGCAAAACTATCCACCACCATTGAACGCCTTGACAAAAAGGCAAGCATCGTGGATGTGGTAGAGGTTTTTATGGCTTTCAGCAAGTGGTTGCAATTCCGTATGTCGTTTGACGATGATGTTACCCCTGAGCTGTTGCGTACAATCAACAAGTATCACGATTTGTATATCACCGAACTGCTGCAAAGCAAGTTTAATTAGCGTGCAAGCCGAATGCAAACGAGTTTACTTGATTAGCTGAGGTGCCGCCGATAATCAACATCGTTAATTAAATAACCTATGGCAACAAAGGCAAACATAAATGATGCCCTTGAACAATGGAAAAAGCACTGCGAAACGGTGCAGAACTCGACCACCATAAATGTAGCGGAGAGTGAAAAGGATAAACTTGCCCGTATCAAAAAGGTACGTGGCGATTATGCTACCTTTGTGGCTTATTACTTTCCACACTACACCGTAAACCCTGAAACAGGAAAGACAACGCCCTGTGCCGATTTCCATATCAAGGCAGCCAACAAAGTAAAAAAAGAACGCAACTTAAAAGCTGTGTTCAAATGGCATCGAGGTGCAGCAAAATCTACACACCTCGATATTTTCATACCCCTATGGCTGAAATGCCAAGAGGTAAAGCAGCTTAATGTTATGGTATTGGTCGGTAAGAGTGAGGACAACGCAAACACCCTGCTTGCAGATATTCAGGCAGAGCTGCAATTCAATCAGCGTTATATTCACGACTTCGGCCAACAGTACAATAACGGATCGTGGGAAGATGGCGAGTTTGTAACAAAAGACGGCACAGCATTTTTTGCTCGTGGCAGGGGGCAGTCGCCTCGTGGTCTTCGCTATCGCAGCCACCGCCCCGACTATATTGTCATCGACGACCTTGACGATGACGAGCTCTGCCAATCGCCGGCTCGTGTCACTCGTCTTACCAACTGGGTAAAAGAGGCTCTGTTCGGTGCGCTTGACGGTGGTCGCGGTCGCTTTATTATGGTGGGAAACCTCATTGCAAAAAACAGCGTATTAGCAAATATCGCTGCCACCGATGGCGTACACGTTTCACAGGTCAATATCTGGGACAAGAACGGCAATGTGTCGTGGGCTGCCAAATGGACCCCCGACGAGGTGAAAGCCATAGAACGCTTCCAAGGGTACCGTTCATTTCAAAAGGAGTATATGAACAACCCCATTACCGAGGGTGCCGTGTTCCGTCATGATTGGATTAAATGGGGTAAACTGCCCGACCTTAAAAAGTTTGAGGATCTTGTCCTTTACATCGACCCATCGTTCAAGGGTACAACTCGCAACGACTACAAGGCGGCGAAGCTCTGGGGAAAAATAGGCTCTCAACTATGGCACATCAAGGCATTTGTTCGCCAATGCTCCGTTGCCGAAATGGTACGTTGGCTCTATGACCTTTACGAATGGTCGCAACAACAAAACATCGCCATAAAATGGTATATGGAAGCCAATTTTATGCAAGATACTATCCTCGACGAGTTCCGACGTGAGGGCGATTTGCGAGGGTACCAGCTCCCCATCAGCGGCGACAAGCGTAAAAAGCCGGACAAGTTCCAGCGTGTGGAAGCAATAAGCCCTCTATGGGAACGTGGGTTTGTGACATACAACGATGACGAAAAGAACGACCCCGATATGCTCGCCGGTATTGACCAAACTCTCGCGTTTGAGAAAGGTATGCGAGGACACGATGACGCACCCGACGCCGACGAGGGTGCGATATGGTATTTGCAGAAGCATACGAGAGTTAATAGTTTCACCCCGTCATTCGGCAGACGGAATAATGCAAAAAATATATTATGGTAATTATCGACTACATCAAAGCTTCCATCTTTGAATGGAGAAAACGCAAGGCTGTCGCTAAAGCTAAACGCGATGCCATCACTTATCGTAAAAAATATCTTGTCCTTGTGTGGAAAAAACGACCGGTAGTTGTCTCAATGCAAGGTCTAAAAAAAATGATACATCAACACCGCTTCTCGCGTGATTTCACCGCCGAAAAAGCCGAGCAAATGGCTGTTTATATCGCTTACCCCCCTAAAAAATAACAACTATGTTTCTTACCATCGAAGATTATGCTTCTGTATGCACCACTTTTGAGTTGGAGCAGTTATCGGCTCTATCCGATGACCGACTCATCGCTGAGCGTGCTGCCATGGAGCAAATATGCTCCTACACCCGACATCGTTACGATATGCAACTGGCCTTTGCTGCCGTAGGCAACGACCGCAACGCTATGCTGGTACAATGTGCCGTTAATATAACGCTGTGGCTCATGATACACCGTTTGCCTCAATCAATGGGGCATGAACGACGTGAATGCCTATATAACGATAGTATTAAATGGCTTCGCGATGTGCAAGCTTCTAAGGCTTCACCCGATCTGCCTACATATACAACTGGCGATGGGGAAACCGACGCTAACAACCCGGTGCGTTTTGGTTCAATGCCTCCTAATAAATATGACTATTAACCGATGTTTAACCACCTCTTAAATGCTATTGAATGGATTTTATAACCAATATTAAACACCTTCTTGAACCCAGAACGATATCTAATGCCGAGATTGACCGCTTGACTCGATTCGCCAAAAGCCGCCAAGGGATTAAACTCACGGCTCAACTCATGCAACAAACCGATTCTCTAACAAAAAAAGACATCGGGCATTGGAGGCAAGCTTGGCAGGTAGCTATCGACATTGAAAACCCTAAACGCAGCTCTCTTTACGATATTTACACCGACTGCCTCGTGGACCTGCACTTAACCGGTTGTATCGGCCAACGTAAGGGAAAAACCTTGCAAAAGGAGTTCCGCCTGATAGGCAAAGACGGCAAAGAGAACGAACAGGCAACAGCCTTGCTTAAAAAAGAGTGGTTTTTCGATTTTATGGATCTTGCCCTTGACAGCCGTTTCTGGGGGCACAGCCTCATTCAGTTTGGCGACATCATAAAAGACGATGACGGTCTGCGTTTCAACGGGGTGGAACTGGTACCTCGCAAACATGTATGCCCTGAATTTGGAGTAATCCTGCACGAAGCTTCGGACGACCCGAAAGACGGTATCAGCTATAAAGAGGGGGATTTTGCAAACTGGTGTATTGAGGTTGGCAAGCCTCGCGATCTCGGTCTGCTCTTAAAGTGTGCCCCTGCTTGTATAAGCAAAAAGAATATGCTTGCGTTTTGGGATATGTTTGGAGAAATATTCGGGGCTCCTATGCGTGTGGCACGCACCAACACCCAAGACGCAAAAGAACGCAGTCGTATCGAGCAGTCTCTTGACAAGATGGGTGCTGCATTCTGGGCGTTGTTCCCCGAGGGCACCGATATTGAGATAAAGGAAAGTAGCCGGGGCGATGCTTACAATGTCTATGACAAGCGTGTAGATAGGTGTAACAGCGAGCTGTCAAAGGGTACGCTTATGCAGACTATGACCATTGACAGCGGGTCCTCATTGTCGCAGTCTGAAACCCACCTTGAAATTTTCGAGGATGTTATTGCTGCCGATGCACGACTAATTGCCTGCATCGTAAATGACAAGCTGCTGCCTCTTATGGCTATGCACGGTTTCCCTGTCAAAGGACTTTCCTTTGAGTGGGACAATGCTGCCACATTCAGCCCTGCCGAACAGCGAGAACTGGAACGCGTCCTATTGGAATACTACGAGATTGACCCGCAGTATTTCATTGACAAATACAATGTACAAATCACAGGGGTACGAAAAGCAAAAACACAGCCTGACGCTTTTTTCGGATAAGCCCCACCGCAGGCGTGGGGCTACGCCAACAATACGGGGCATTTAATACCGCCCTGCGGTCGCTATACAGTGATGACATCTTGCAGTTAGCCGACAAGAAAAAACCTTTTGAGTTTGACGACTCCCTCTTTGAAGCTGCTGCGTCATTGGTGTACGAGAATGGAGGCTTTGACATTTCACAACTCGAAGACCCTGCTGCAAGGGCTGTAATAAACGAAACGCTGCGTGTTCTTTCAACTGCCATCGGCAGCGGACTGCCGCACGAAGTCCCTGCAACTGTGCGCTATGCACTCGAAAATAATGCGTTTATATTCTCAGGCTTCAAGACATTTCACTCAATGCGTGAAATAGGGTTGTCTATGGTTACAGACAAAGGCGAAATAAAGCCATTTAACGACTTTATGACCGATGTCAAGAAGATAAACCAAATGTATAACCATAACTACCTGTATGCAGAATATAACCACGCTGTCGGCACCTCACTAATGGCTGCCAAATGGCACGATTTTGAGCAAGACGGGGACCGTTACGATTTGCAGTACCGAACGGCCAACGATGGCAAGGTGCGAGAGGAACACGCATTGCTACACGAAACGACACTGCCGGCTTCCGATCCGTTCTGGGATAAGTATTTCCCACCTAACGGCTGGAACTGCCGTTGTACTGTCGTACAGGTACGCAAAGGCAAATATCCGACATCTGACCCTGCTATGGCAATGCTCAGAGGCGACAACTGTACCGATGGAGTAAAGCAGAGAATGTTCCGCTATAATCCGGGCAAAACGATGGAGCTGTTCCCACCAAAGCACCCATATAGAAAAGCACCGAAAGCTGCAAAGGCTGTTATTGAAAAGGTTTCTGCTGAGGAAATGAGAGCTAAACACATTCAGGATATAATAGCAGAACTTCCCGATACTTTGACACAAAGCGAAAAACAGGCTATTGCAGAGAACTGTCTTAAAATAGAACAGGCTCTCGGCATTATTAAGGGGAAACCTATGTCTGTTGAGGAAGCGGATAAACAAAATGCAAATCCGAACTATGGGAAAAGCAAAGGTTATGGCATAAATTGCCAAACCTGTACCCCCGCCTATGTTTTGCGTTCTCGTGGTTTTAACATCACTGCCAAAGAAAACAAATCAGGCTCTAAGCTTGATTATTTGAGCAGAGGATATAATGCTTGGGAAATATGGAAAAATCCAGATGGCACAAAAGCAACCCACACAAGTATCAACGACTGGCTTGCTCGTAAAAAATACAAACAAATGACACAAAAGAGGTGGTTGGAATTTTTTAATGAGACCTGCAAAGAGCCGGGCATATATGGACTAAGTATTGGTTGGAAAGGTGGAGGTGGTCACATGACCGTTCTACAACGCTTTGGAGACGGAGAATTACGATATATTGAGCCACAGCACGACAACTCAATAGGTTCCGGTAGAGAAAATAGAGACATCAATTATCTTGCCAGAATGGGTGCTTCTTCGCAACACGGTTGTCGCGGTATAATGAGAATTGATGATAAATTATTCGACACTCAATTCATCGAGATTTTCGACAAGTAAATTTACTATATCAAGGGCTTCAAAGCCTGTAATATCAGTAACCTTGTCGTCTTTATGAATGTAAACAAACGGGAAACCGGTAGAACTATCATCAGGGAAATGGTACATATAAGCATCCGCCCCCTCGTACTTGCCAAGGAAGTCAACTTTGCCACCATAAGCCTTAATTAGTTCTTTGGCGGCGTCTTTGACTATTTGCGGAGTTTGCTTCATACGCCACAAAATTACAAAAATTATTTTGAATACAAGCACTTAACCCTAAAAAACAACAAAATGGCTGATATTTTAGACGGCGAACAGCTCAAACGCAACATTCTTTCAGATATGCGTGTGGAACTGACCGAGGAGTTCGACAAGAACTTTGAACGCAAAGCATTCTTTACCGACAAATGGAAAAAGCGAGCTAACCCCAACGCAAAAGGTACTTTGCTGATGGTTACAGGCACAATGAGGCGGTCCATCAAAAGCGAGGTGCGGGGTAATGGTGTCCGTTTTTCCTCCGCTGTTCCTTATGCTTCAATACACAATGAGGGTGGAACAGGAACAAAGCCGGTCAAAGCTCATATCCGTAGAGGCAAAAAGGGCAAAACGCATCAAGTAAAAGCCCATATGCGTAGATTTAAGATGCCACAGCGTCAATTTATCGGCGACGGCAAACGAACACAGGAGATTATAAAAGGGGTTATTTTCGACAACATAAAAGATTTTAATGTTCAACTAACAAGAGTATTGAAAAAATGAGAATTATCGTGCAAACGAGTGAGTGGAAGTTTACTTACACTTGCAATGAGTGTAGCCGATAATCCGAATAAAAATTTTAATTTTTATGAGACTACAAATTTACAAGGCTATCTGTGGCAGGCTCAATGCACAGGTGCCAGACATTAAGCACATCGATCTTTGGAATAACAACATTGCCGTTCTTTCAGGGGGTGCAGTGTGGCCACGCCCTGCGGTGTTCGTAGAATTTGAAACGATTGAGTGGAGACAGCAGCAGAACAGGGCCCGAATGGCAGATATTGCCGTGCGACTCCACATTGTTACCGATGCAGTTTCCTACAATGGCAGCGCAGACCCGAAACAGGACACAGCACTGGCGTTCCTGGACTTGCTTAACAAAGTAAATGCAGCTATGCAAGGACTACGCGGGGAGAACTTTGCCGGATTTATGCTCACCACATCTGCCACCAATCACGACCATGCCGAACTGATTGAAAGCGTGGAACGCTACATAACCCGGGCTCAAGATACCTCCGCAATGCTTAACTCTCTGCAAAGGGTGAAAATAGATAATCTTAATATCAAAAACAACCCCGCAACCGATTAAGTCGCGGGGTCTTCGCTAAATAGGCGCAACTGCCTTGAATCTTCTTTCGCTTCCACCTTTTCTGGCTCTATGCCCAAATAATTCAGGTAGGTGCGATAACAACAACCATATTTCGGGAAAACATAGTGTCGCCACACTTGCTTGTAACATCGTCGGTTGTTGCCCGGTTCATAATGTTGCTCGGTGATAGCTTTTATCATGGCTACTCGCGACAACGTGCTTTTGTGGTGCTTTTGTTTCTCCATCTGCCAAATATTCATTATTTTTGCATTGTCCTTTTACATACAATGCTCCGGTTCTTGTTTCCATTCTTTGGCAGACGAAGCCGGGGCTTTTTTATTCGCGCTTGAACGGTGACAAATCTATCGTGGTCGTTATAGTCTTTTGCAACATTCCGCTACCTTCACACAACGGGCATTTTTCTTCTTTCGGCTTCGTGAGCTTGAAGATGTCCGCTTCCGGCCATACTGTTATTTTTCCTCGCCCGCCACACTTCCCACACACTTCTACCACTCGGTTGTATCGGTGGAAGATCTTTTGCTCTTTTGGTTGCTTTTCCATTAAACTACCTCCTCCCGTTTCGGTTCTACAAAAAATATCTCATCCTGTGCCACCTGGATACCACACTTAGCCATTTGTTCTGGCATATTTTTATAATCACGGTCTGCAAGCAGTTTGTCCTTGGCTATTTCTTCTGCCTGACGGATATATCCTGGAAGGAACTCTTTTACCAAGGTCAACGCACTTGCCCAGGTAAAACCTTTCAAGGTCTTCAACTTCGGTGTCCCTGTACGGAAACCGATAGTGCCATGCACCATATCAAGGCTCTTTTTCTTTGTGAACAAGTCGCCTTTATTCTCACTGGCGTATGCCTGCAAGGTGTCAAACGCTGTTGCCTTTTGTCCCTCCAACTCTGCGAGCTTATCGGCATACTTCTCTCTGATTTTCACACATTGCAACTCTATATCGGCTGCAATCTTCGCAGCCTGGGCGTCAGCCATTGCGTATGTTGCCAATGCTTCGTCGGCGACTTCTCGGGTTACTCCACTGATAATTGTCTTCTTTTCTCTCTTTGCCATTGTTATAAAGTTTTGTGTTAAACGCTGTTTAACGGGTTATTTAATACTGTTATTCAAATTTATCTGCTATGCCATTTAGTGCCTCACTCGCTTTGTCATGGTCATTTAATATAGCATAAATTAATGCTATTATTAAACCCAACATTGGGTTCAATATCGCTTTGGCAAAAATAACAGGGGCTACCAATGCCACATAAAAAATGTTGGTAAAATACTTTGCTACTCTTTTTAAGTTCTCTTTCATTGTCTTATTGATTTAATGGTTTAACCTTCTATAATTTTATCGTCTTGAAGCATCTGCTTGAATACTCTGTCGCGTTCTGCTTTCGAGGGGTATGTATTATGCGTTTTCCAACCTCCATTGCTTCCGGTACTCACTTTAATTCTTGGCGATGGATAATCATCTTTTCTGATTATCATAAAGCCGGCTTTCTTGAGCTTGTTCTGGTCGTCTATACTCATATTCATTCCTCCTCATAGTTTTGCATTTCGCACTCATCTTCTACTAACAATGCTTCATATTGGGCATACGCCCAGTCGGCAAGCTCACTGAAAAACTCCGCTCGTTCTGTTTCTGCCAACCATGTAGCCCCATCAAGGATCTCCACCTTCTTTTTGTTTAGAAATTCTTCTGTTACTTTTCTCATATTATTTGTTTTTAATAAGTGATTAAATATTGTTTATTATCTCTTTTATGCTTCTCCAATCGGCTTTATTACCCCTATAAAACTTGTTTGCTTGAGTGCTGCTTCAACCCCCTCGGCATCTTTTACCTTGTTGTTGAATGTCGCTATAAGGTTGCGTAATCTCTCGCGGGGTATCTTGTTAAATTCCTCATACCCTGTTGCCCTGCAAGCAATGCCTTTGATGATGCTTGCGTTCGATTGTCTGCCCGGACACCGGGTCAGATAATTGCCGATCGCTGCCATCACTCGCTTACGCAATTTGTCAAGGTCGCCGGTACCGTTCTTTTTGTTCACCTGGTCCGATAGGCTGGCACACACATTTATCAAGTCGTGCGTGTCCATATCTCGGCTGCTCTCTACACCGTAGCTTTCCACGATGGCACGTTTCTCGTCCTCCGACAAGCCCAGCACACTGCAAAGAGTGTGGAACTTCTTTAATATGCCTTTGTGGATGCTGTCCATTGTTTTGTTTTCTGCCATACTCTTACATTTTATCTACCCAAATAACGTGCAAACCGAACGCAAACAAGTTTACTTGATTTGCTGAGGTGCCGCCGTTATTCGGCTGGATTATTATAATGAATCCAGCCAATATTCATTTGCTCCTTCTTCCCAAATGACGAAGTCTGCTCCACCTTCGCCAAGCTCCGGTACTTCATAACGTGTCGTAAAAAATGCCTTGTACCCCTCGACCGTTATCTTAACATCGGCATCATAGCGTATCTTACGACCTATATATCCATCCGGCAAACCTCCTTTTTCCTGGCTGACAAACACAAATAATTTTTCGGGAAAATCATCTTTAAGTCTGGTTATATCACTCCACTTTAAGCCATGCCAATACTGAATACTGTCGATTACCACCACATCAGGACTTTGCTTCTTCTGCAAACGGATACGCAAGTCTTTCAGGCTCTCTTTATTCAGTAGAATAATCCTATTACCGACCTCCTGCATATCGACACGTTCCCATGCCTTTTGCAGGGAGAGCGATAATCCTTGCTCTAAGCTGTTGTAAGCCACGCGACGGAAGCGGGTAAGGTATTTGCACACCTGCAACACGAATGTCGTTTTGCCGCAGCCACTGCCACCGTATATCAACCACGTGCCACGCAGTTCGGGCTTGCCGAAGCTGGCAAGGAAATTCCCGTCAAACTCGGCTACCTCAAACTTCGCTGTCAACACATTCTTATTGCTTATCGCTCGTCCCATAAAAACTTATGCTTTCAAATCAAGATAATAATCCATATTTGAATAACCACCTGCAGCATAGATACGTCCAACCAAACGTGACATTATAGCTTTATCCAGACCGTTGTAGGTTATTTTATCTCTTTTATATTCAACCGCCCCAGACTTGGCAACGCAGATTTTCCCCCATTCGCCGTTGGCTAAAACTGCTTCAATAAACTGTTCAACAGTACAATCCTGGTCTATAAACACATCATACGGGGCAGTACAATCACCTCCTGTGGGTGCTGTTTGCACAAATTTCATTTTAATCATTGCAATTCTCCTTTCTCTACGTTTTCTATAAAATTGTTAAGCAATCTTCTGACAAATTTCAACGCAGCCACTTGCTCGTTTTTATCCTTATACCAACTTGCTATAAGCGTCCCTTTGTTGCTATTATCAAGTTAAAAGCCTCTCTCTGATTATCACATTTGTAAAGTATTTGGGCTATTTCCCAAGATAACTCTGCTAATTCGTCCTGTATCATTGCTTGCCTCCTTTCTGCATTGCCCACACTGCACGCTTCACGCGTCGCAAGTCGCAATCTGAGTCGTCAATAATTCTGTTAATACTCTTTGCATCTGTTACACCATTGGCCACACACACTGCTGCCACATCTTCGCTGTTGATGACCTGCAACTCTACAAACTTGCGACCCATACGGCTGTATATCTCCTCATAGCCCTTGCGTTTGGTACGCAAGCCCTTCTTGATGCGCTTCTCCAAGTAGTTGGTAGCACAAAGGATAATGCCGCAATGGTCCTCCAACTGGTTGTAAAGACTGATAAAGAAATAGAATACCTGGTCTGTCAATTTATCGGCTTCGTCAAGCACGATAAGAGGGCTTTCCTTACGTTTCAGGTTGTCGATAATGTCGTCCATCATATCGCTTACGGTTGAGCCGGTATAATCCACGCCCATACACTGCAAGAGCTTGCCCATAAATGTACGCCTGTTCCAATACTCGGAACAGCACAAGTGATAAACATTCTTGTTGGCTGCTGTGTAGTTCTTGATGGCTTCTGTCTTGCCACAACCGGCATCACCTGTTACCGCCATCACAAGGCTGTCAGTCTTTGCATTGTTCAGCAGGAACGCCATACGCTTGTAAGCTCGTGTTTCTGCTATCTGCCAGCCTCTTGTTTCATGTCCTATCTGCGAGGCTATTGTACGCCACATCTCGTCGCTGATGGTGTCCCAATCACC
>JAZSDX010000038.1:0-27925 GCA_045531405.1 Muribaculaceae bacterium
TTCCTGTGTGCTCTACTTCTTGTACTACTGCCAACTTAAAAGGCATTGAATAATCTCGTTGTGTTCGCTTAACATACTTGTGTTTAGTCTCTTCCATTTTTTGTTACTTTTTACTGTAACGCTATGTCAGGACTAGACAATGAGTAAAAAATAACAGCGATAAATCTATTGATCTATCGCTGTTTTATTTAGGTATAGAGGATATTATTGCCTATTTTTCAAGTGCTTCGGCCATGGCTGCTGCTGCTCGGCGTCCATCGCCCATGGCGAGGATTACGGTAGCCCCACCACGCACAATATCGCCACCGGCATAAAGGTCGCCAAGCGATGATTGCATTGTGTCTTCGTTTACTACGATTGTGCCACGACGTGAGATTTCAAGTTCGGGGATAGCGTTAGGAATAAGTGGGTTTGGAGATACACCAACGCTCACAATTACCAAGTCAACGGGAATCTCTTTTATTGCTCCTTCGATTGCAACAGGAGAACGACGACCCGATTCATCTGGCTCGCCAAGTTCC
This sequence comes from Muribaculaceae bacterium, assembly GCA_045531405.1. GTDB lineage: Bacteria > Bacteroidota > Bacteroidia > Bacteroidales > Muribaculaceae > RGIG4079. The sequence continues at coordinate 522 of JAZSDX010000038.1, forward strand.
ATTTGTTGCACCACCATCATGTTTACACGACCATTTTCATCGCCACGATATTCAATAGGGTTGTGGAGAGTCATAAACTCAACACCTTCTTCTTTGGCGTGTTTAACTTCTTCAACACGAGCGGGCATTTCGTCTTCGCTGCGACGATATACAATCATTGCCACTTCAGCGCCCATGCGACGAGCAGTGCGCACAGAGTCCATAGCAGTGTTGCCACCACCAATCACGGCAACGCGTTTGCCACGAAGTACAGGAGTATCCCAATCGGGACGACCGGCACCCATAAGGTTTACACGAGTGAGGTATTCGTTGCTCGACATTACGCCATTGAGGTTTTCGCCGGGAATGTTCATGAAACGAGGAAGTCCGGCACCCGATGCGACAAATACGCCTTTGAATCCCATTTCGTGGAGGTCATCATAACTGATTGTTTTACCAACGATGCAGTCTTTCTCAAATGTTACTCCCATGTTGCGAAGTCCATCGATTTCAACTTCTACAACTGAATTAGGAAGACGGAATTCGGGAATGCCATATTTCAATACGCCACCAATTTCATGAAGTGCTTCAAACACAGTAACGTCATAGCCACGTTTTGCCATGTCACCGGCAAATGAAAGTCCGGCAGGACCTGAACCCACAACGGCAACTTTAATGTTTTTCTTCTCTTCCATTGCAGGGACTGCGATATTGCCACTTTCGCGTTCGGTGTCGGCGGCAAAGCGTTCAAGGTAGCCGATAGCCACAGGTTCTTTCTTCATTTTGTGGTATAGGCATTTTGACTCACATTGCTTTTCTTGTGGGCACACACGACCACACACTGCGGGTAATGCACTTGTCTCTTTCAATACCACGGCGGCAGCTTGGAAATCGCCACGTTCAATATTTTTGATAAAACCTGGTATGTTGATACTTACAGGACACCCCTTCATACATTGTGGATCAGGGCAGTCCATACAGCGTGATGCTTCAACTACTGCTTGTTCGGCGTTAAGGCCTTGGTTTACCTCTTCGTTGCAAGTAACGCGATAGGCTGGATCGAGTTCAGGCATTTTCACGCGTGCAATAGCAGTGCGTTCTTTTGCAGTGTATTTTTTGCGAAGCTCTTCACGCCATTGGGCATCACGAGGAGCTGATGTTATGATTTCACTCATAGTGATTTAGTCTTTGAAAATTAGTTATAAGAACGAAGACGCATGAGCATTTCGTCGAAATTTACTTTGTGAGCATCAAATTCGGGGCCATCGATGCACACAAACTTGGTTTTGCCATTAACAGTGATGCGACAAGCACCACACATGCCTGTACCATCAACCATGATAGTGTTGAGTGAGCATATTGTTGGTACTTCGTATTTTTTAGTGAGTAATGCCACAAATTTCATCATAATAGCAGGGCCGATTGTAACAACTTGGTCAACCTTTTCTCGTTGAATAACACTTTCGATACCATTTGTTACAAGACCTTGTGTTCCATACGAACCGTCGTCGGTCATGATGATGACTTCGTCGGAATGTTCGCGCACTTGCTCTTCAAGAATGATGAGGTCTTTTGTGCGAGCAGCAAGAACTGAGATTACTCGGTTGCCGGCTTGTTTCATCGCTTTGATGATAGGAAGAAGAGGTGCAACACCTACGCCACCACCACAACACACCACTGTGCCAACGTTGGTAATATGAGTAGCTTGACCAAGAGGCCCAACCACATCGGTGAGATAATCACCTGCGTTAAGTGCACAAATTTTTGAAGATGAATCGCCCACAGCTTGAACAACGAGGGTGATAGTTCCTTTTTCGATATCAGCATCAGCAATAGTCAAAGGAATACGTTCTCCATGTTCGCCGGTACGTACGATAACGAAGTGTCCCGGACGACGAGAACGAGCAATGAGTGGAGCTTCTACCACAAGTTTTGCAACTTTTTCTGAGAAATACTCCTTTTCAACTATTTTGTTCATCGTGAAATATGATTGATTATTTTTTATTATTTTGGCAAAGGTATTAAAAAATCTACAATCAACCTATATTTTAGTACTTAAATATGGGAAAACGATGATATTTTAATAGATAAAAGTAGGGAATGGTGGAATTTTGCCAAATGGAACGGTCGGAGAAATAGGAGATTGTCTATATCCCAGATTTGCGACGATTGCAATCGAGACAAAGCAATTGACAATTCTCGGCGATTGTACGCCCTCCGGCATGCCATGGTGTTATATGGTCGGCTTCCATTTCTGCTAAGTCTAATTCACGATTGTGTTTGGGACATTCTTCGTTAGCACAATGATGACGTTGTCGTTCATATGCGGCAAGTTTCATCGCATCAGTAAAGGCTCTAATTGATAAATGCTTTTCTTTCCCAGTGAGCAAATATTGATAAATTCCTTTTTTATTGGTAACATCATCATCAAGCAACAATTGTTCAAATTTTTTATTAAATTCAGCCAAATTGATTACATCATCTTTATGATTGTCATAAAGTTCGCCCCAATTTAACCCTTTCATGATGCGCTTTTGAGTGCGAGTAGGACGAAAAGACGATTCAATCCACGTAAAAATTGAGTTGAAATATTGCCATAGAGCATTAGCATTTATATCGTGTTGGTGTTTACTCATGTATCCTGAAATATCCCCTTTTGAAATCCATTTAATAGCAGTTTCAAGATATTCCTGACGAATGGCACTGCCATTGAGATAATCACCTCCAATGGCATGTGCCGCACAATTTGTTTTGCTAAAATAACGTTTTGCATCTGTTACCCATGAGCCTGAATAAACAGCATTGCGAAGTTCTTGGTCTGTAAGTTCTTCTCCGGCAATATTTATGGTTTTAAACCATTCAAGTTTTTCACTATCAGTACCAGTGCAAAAATATATCATTAACTTATAATCAAGGATTTTTTCTTGAATATCGCTTGGGAAGTTATGAAATCCCAATCGGTCGTTATTATAAGGGATGCTAAAATTCCCGGCAACAAATTCACAAATAGACATTGTTCGTTGTTGTCCATCTATTATTTCGTAATGGTTGTTACATACAGCCCAATACATCACATTTAGGGGAAAACCTTTGAGAATTGTGTCGATTACTGCTTCTTTTTGTTGGGTGTCATATATAAATTCACGTTGATAAGGTGGGCGGATATTTAGTTTGCCGTTATACCCCACAACTCCATTTTCATTGTTGTTTATGTACCCTTCAAATAAATCTCGAATGCTTATTTCTTTTAACTCTATTTTCATGATTGTTTGCGTTTGATAATGATGCGTGCGTATGGAACTTCAACAACTCCGTTTCTTATCATATATAAGTCGCCGTCAACAGTTCCTCGTTTCTGAATGTTTTTCCTATATTCTTTGTGTTCTAGCTTGTATGGTTGTACCCCAATTTCTAACCCTGAGTTAGAGATTCCTAATCCTATGATTTCAAATTGGTCTGGGCAATATTTGTCCATAAACGTAATAGGTACTCCCATATAGCCAAAGTAATCAATAGGGATATCTGCTGTGTAGTTAATATTAATCGCATTAAAATTTTCATATTTGGGGTATAATTCGGAATTATACTGTTTATATAATACAAGCTCTTCATGCCGTTTATTAATATCAAGATTGGTAAACCATGTAACTCCTGAGACGCGAATCATTCCTTCTCTATGATCACTAGCTGAAGCTGTATCTATATAATTAGAAATAAAGTGCCCAGCTCCACCCTTGAATCCATAGCCTAACCATAATAGATTGTTTTTTATTAAAGAGAATATGTCTTTGTATGATAATGCGTTTTGATGCCCAATAATTAGGAATTTTTTATTATATTCTATCAATTGTGCAATATACTCACGAAATAATGAAAAAGGAGGATTGGTAACAACAATGTCTGCTTGCTTCAGTAGTTCAATGCATTCGGTGCTTCTGAAGTCTCCATCTCCTTGTAGTTCGTGTATCCCAATTTCTTCTGGGTCGGGTATGCGATTCCCATTTTTGTCGCCATCGTAGATTAAATATACAGCTTTTTCAGAGTTGTGGGATGAAAATAGATTGGCGTCTTGATTTTTGTAACAGGTGGTTATAAGGCGTCTTAATCCCAATCTTTCAAAGTTGTATGCAAAATAGTGAAAAAAGTTACTTTTGCGAGGGTCATCACAGTTACACAACACAACTTTGTTCTTAAAATGTGCTGTGTAGTGGCGAAGTTCATTTTCTATATCACTTAATTGGGTGTAAAATTCGTCCTTTTTTGCTCTATTGGCATTTCTGAGATTCTGATTCCTTGGCATAGTGATTGGCTATAATTGCATTACTATCAATCACTATGCAAAAACAAGGGCGAGAGCCCAAATTATTGCATTCTACGAGGCAGCGTAGGACAGACACCTCTCCACTCAATAATTGCTATTGCTCACGCCCTATTTAGGCATTGAGCATAACTATATATCGAGTGGAAAGTATTCCTACAGAAATCCTTTACCTATTAATTCGGTTGTTCTATGTCTCTCAAAGTTTCCTACGCTTTTAGTAGAACGCGAAATAATAGTTAATGCTTTGTTAATATGTCTTTTTTTGGTATTCCCCGCTAGGAATACTCTGCAAATTTAGGGAATTAAAATGATAATCGCAAGGTTTTATATAAAAGTAGGGAAGAACCATTATAAGTGATTCTTCCCAAATGTGAGATTAACTAAAGGGAATTTCTATAAATTCCACGAATTAATAAAACAATAGCTATTGGGAACGTTTCTTTTGTGAGCTTTAGTTTTTATTTGGCATCTTTTTGCTTTTGTTTCAATCGCATAGCTCGCTATGCTCATTCAACAAGAAAACAAAAATCTGCTCAAGTAAAAAATCATAAATCATCACAAAGTAATTTATAGAAGTTCCCTAAAAGATGAATTTTATTCGGGTTTGTAGTCTTCATCGTACCATTTTGAGTACATCAAATAGTTACGGGCGATTTTTTGGTTTATCTCGCGGCTTTGTGCAGGGTCAACCATCTTGATGAATTTGGCTGGTGCACCTCCCCAAAGTTCGTTGGGACCAATCTTGGTTTTAGATAGAACCACGCTGCCGGCTGCTACTAATGCTCCTTCGCCCACTTCGGCATCGTCCATCACAACTGCACCCATGCCAATGAGAGCGAGGTTGTGGATTTTTGCTCCGTGAATGGTTACATTGTGTCCTATCGATACGTCGTCGCCAATTTCGATTGTTGATTTTTGGTAAAGGGTATGAAGTACCGAACCATCTTGAATGTTTACGCGATTTCCGATGCGGATAGAATTGACGTCGCCACGCAATATGGTGTTGAACCAAATACTACATTCGTCGCCCATCACAACATCGCCAATGATTGTGGCATTGTCGGCAAGGAAACAATCTTTACCTATTGTAGGGATTATGCCCAAAAGGGGTTTGATAAGTGCCATATTTAATTGCTATATATAATAATGTGTAATTAACGTGTTAATTCGGCTGTTTTTTCAGCGAGCCATGCTGCTTGCTCGGTATTAAGGTGTGGAGTGAGACGTTCACGCACCATAGTGTGGTAATCGTTGACCCATGCAATTTCGTCGTCGCTCATTATTGAGGTGTCAAAGAGATTGAGGTCGAATGGGAAAAGAGTGAGGGTCTCAAATTTATAGAACTCGCCAAACTCGGTGCAGAACGCAGGAACTGTAAGTACAAGATTTTCACAACGGATGCCATATTCTCCTTCGCGATACACGCCGGGCTCGTTTGAAGTAATCATGCCGGGCATAAGTGTAGTGGGGTTCTCATTAAGACGAATATTTTGAGGTCCTTCGTGAACATTGAGGAAATGTCCCACACCATGACCTGTGCCATGCAGGTAGCTTAATCCCTCTTTCCAAAGGAATTGGCGTGCGAGCGCATCTAATTGAGCACCACGAGTGCCGGCAGGGAATATCATCGAACCAACGGCGATGTGCCCTTTCATCACAAGAGTGAAATCGCGTTTTTGTTGAGCAGAGGTATTGCCGAGTGAAACGGTGCGGGTGATGTCGGTAGTGCCGTCGAAATATTGTCCCCCTGAGTCGAGTAGGAACATATTGTCGGGAGAGAGAGTAGCGTCGCTTTCTTCGGTCGCAGAATAGTGTACGATTGCACCATGTGCTCCAAACCCGGCGATTGGATCAAAACTTTCGTCGAAGTATAAATCACCCTCGCTACGATATTTTGCCCCAAGTTTTCCAACTTCTACTTCTGAAATTTTTTCGCCATTCGCTAATCGTTTTTCGATATTCATGAATAGTTTTACAAGAGCTACGCCGTCGCGAATCATAGCATTGCGAGTCCCTTTGATTTGAGCCTCGTTTTTGATTGATTTAAGAAGTATAATCGGCGACTGCCCTTTGACGATGCGGTTGCCTAACATTGGCAATATGGCAATGGCAGTGCGAGGTATGTCGATTAAAACTTTTTCGTTGCCGGGTAAATTTGTTAAAAACTCCTGAATAGAGTCGTAAGGAGCTGTTGTTACATTGCAATTTGCGAGATATTGTGTTGTTTCGTCGGTAAGTTTAGCATTGTCTATAAATAGAGTAGAGCCTTTTGGAGAAAGATATAGGAAAGAAGTGGCAACCGGGTTGCATTTTACGTCGCGAGAGCGTATGTTAAGAACCCATGCGATTTCGTCAAGAGCTGAAACGAAAATGCTTTCGGCTCCCTGTGATGCGACTGCTTTTAGCGTTTTTTCGATTTTACTATTTGTTGATTCTCCCGCATATTTCTCTTCGTGAATGATGATTGGGCATTCGGGAAGAGCCGGGCGGTCTAACCACATTTGGGGTATAGGGTTAAAAGTGTCATCAATTTTGATATTGTGAGAAGCGAAAGTTGATTTCATGTTTTCGGCTTCGCTTGCCGAATAAATCATGCCATCAATGCCTATTGTTGCACCCGAGGGAATGTTGTCAATTATATATTGTGTAATGGAGGGAGTGTTGGCAAGACCATCTTTCATTAATTTAATTCCGGTTCCATTGAGTTGGTCGGAAGCTTGTATGAAATAGCGAGAGTCGGTCCATAGTAGAACCTCTGAATTCGTAACGACGAGGGTGCCTGCTGAACCGGTGAAACCACTTAGCCAACGACGCACTTGCCAATGGTCGGCTATATACTCACTTTGGTGAGGGTCGGACTGCGGAATTATTGTGGCATAGATGCCTCTTTCCGACATAGCATTGCGAAGAACTGATATGCGTTCTGTGTATTTTGCTTTCATTTTATTTATATATATAATGAGTTGAAATGCAAACTTAATAAAAAAAATGAATATATGCTTCATTAATACTATTTTTAACTGTGTCTAATTGTTGGAAATGGTTGTTTTGTGTTAGACGCATGACTTGGTTTAGGGCGTTTTTTAATCGAAGGTTGAATAAAAGTGAGAAAAGTATTGCATAATTAGAGTAATCTGTTTATCTTTGCATCGCAAAAGGAGAGAATGAAAGCCAATGTTCATTGAAATTTTTAGAATCCTAAAATCAAGAAAATAAGGCGATTTTGAATGAGAATAAAAATTTTATAGAAAAAAATAAGTCAAAAAATTTGGTGGATAAAAAAACTCGTTGTACCTTTGCACTCGCTTGAGGGTTGGAACTCAACTCAACAGCAAAACAACAATGCCTCTTTAGCTCAGTTGGCCAGAGCACGTGATTTGTAATCTCGGGGTCGTTGGTTCGAATCCGACAAGAGGCTCAAAAAATGACAAAAATAGAATCGAGACTTCGGTCTCGATTTTGGTCAAAGGGCGAATACCAGAGTGGCCAAATGGGGCAGACTGTAAATCTGCTGGTTTATACCTTCGGTGGTTCGAATCCATCTTCGCCCACACTCTTTGCGGAAGTAGCTCAGTTGATAGAGCATCAGCCTTCCAAGCTGAGGGTCGCGAGTTTGAGCCTCGTCTTCCGCTCTATTGCCAATGTAGCTCAGGGGTAGAGCACTTCCTTGGTAAGGAAGAGGTCACGGGTTCAAATCCCGTCATCGGCTCGAAAATCTTAAACGGACGACGCGATAGTGCCTTGTGCTGTCGTGATGTTTTGTTAGAAAGTTAATCATTTATCAATAAAATATTAAAAAATAAAGTTATGGCTAAAGAGAAATTTGAGAAAACCAAACCGCATGTTAACATCGGTACAATTGGTCACGTTGACCACGGTAAAACTACTTTGACTGCTGCTATCACTACAGTGCTTGCAAAAGCTGGTCTTTCTGAATTGAAATCATTCGATCAAATCGACAACGCTCCTGAAGAAAAGGAACGTGGTATTACTATCAATACTTCTCACGTAGAGTATGAAACATCTAACCGTCACTACGCTCACGTTGACTGTCCAGGTCACGCTGACTACGTTAAGAACATGGTTACTGGTGCTGCTCAAATGGACGGTGCTATCATCGTTTGTGCTGCTACAGACGGTCCTATGCCTCAAACTCGTGAACACATCCTTCTCGCTCGTCAGGTAAACGTTCCTCGTATCGTTGTATTCTTGAACAAGTGTGACATGGTTGATGACGAAGAAATGTTTGAACTTGTTGAAATGGAAATGCGTGATCTTCTTTCTTCTTATGAATATGATGGTGACAATACTCCTATCATCCGCGGTTCTGCTCTAGGTGCACTCAACGGTGAACCACAATGGGAAGAAAAAGTTATGGAACTTATGGCTGCTGTTGACGAATGGATTCCACTTCCTCCACGTGACATCGATAAACCATTCTTGATGCCTGTTGAAGACGTATTCTCAATCACTGGTCGTGGTACTGTTGCAACTGGTCGTATCGAAACTGGTATCGTTAAAGTTGGTGACGAAGTTCAAATCATGGGTCTTGGTGCATCACTCAAATCAACTGTAACAGGTGTTGAAATGTTCCGTAAACTCCTCGATCAAGGTGAAGCTGGTGATAACGTAGGTCTTCTTCTTCGTGGTATCGACAAGAACGAAATCAAACGTGGTATGGTAATCTGCCACCCAGGAGTTGTAAAACCACACAGCGAATTCAAAGCTGCTGTTTATATCTTGAAAAAAGAAGAAGGTGGTCGTCACACTCCATTCCACAACCACTATCGTCCTCAATTCTACATCCGTACTCTTGACGTAACTGGTGAAATCACTCTTCCAGAAGGTGTAGAAATGGTTATGCCTGGTGATAACGTGGAAATTAAAGTTACTTTGATCAACCCAGTAGCTTGTGACCAAGGTCTTCGTTTCGCTATCCGCGAAGGTGGTCGCACAGTAGGTTCAGGTCAAATCACTGAAATCCTCGACTAATAAGTAATCAACTTATATAATCGATAAACCGGTCCTTTTGAGGATCTCTGATGAAGGATCGGTTTTATATACAGGTTTAGCTCAGTTGGTAGAGCACTGGTCTCCAAAACCAGGTGTCGGGAGTTCGAGCCTCTCAACCTGTGCAAAAAAGAATAATTAAAGAAAATGAAACTACTTAAGAATATTCAAGAGTCTTACGAAGAACTTCGTTATAAGACTTCTTGGCCTACCAAAAAGCAGTTGATTAAAAGTGCCATCATTGTCATGATTGCTTCCGTGATTATCGCATTGATAATCTTTTTCATGGACTATGTTGTGGAGCACTTAATGAAATTAATCTATAGCTTTGCTTAATTTTTAACGTGGAGAAGTCAATGGCTGAAGGAAAAAGAGCATGGTATGTTTTACGTGCCATTTCAGGTAAAGAAGCTAAGGTGAAGGAAGTGTTGGATGCAGCTATCCGCAATACCGACCTTGGTAAAAATGTTTTTCAAGTGTTGATTCCCACTGAGAAAGTTTTAACAGTGCGTAACGGGAAGAAGGTTGTAAAAGAAAAAAATCTTTATTCAGGTTATGTTTTTGTTGAGGCTAATCTTCAAGGCGAGGTGTTGCACGAATTGCGTAACACTACAAATGTGATTGACTTCCTCGGAGGTAAAGGTAAAGGCTCTGCTCCTGAACCTTTGCGTGAGAGTGAAGTTAAACGCATGCTCGGTTTGGCCGATGAAATGCAACTCGTTTCAGAGGACAGTAATTACATTGTAGGTGAATCTGTGAAAGTGAATCATGGTCCATTTAGCGGATTTATCGGTGTGATTGAGGAGGTAAATGCTGAGAAGAAAAAGCTCAAAGTTATGGTTAAAATTTTTGGCAGACGCACTCCTTTGGAGTTGGAATATTCACAAGTAGAACGTGAGTAAATGATGTGGTTACGAACTTCGTTTATTCAAGTTTCAATTAACAAATTAAATTAAGTTTTACAAAATGGCTAAAGAAATTGCTGGACAGATCAAATTGCAGATTAAAGGTGGAGCAGCAAATCCATCTCCTCCCGTAGGCCCTGCTTTGGGTTCTAAGGGTATTAACATCATGGAGTTTTGCAAGCAATTCAATGCCCGCACTCAGGACAAAGCAGGTAAAGTTCTTCCTGTAGTTATCACTTACTATACCGACAAGAGCTTTGACTTTGTTGTAAAAACTCCTCCTGTTGCTATTCAACTTCTTGAAGTTAGCAAAAAGAAGAGTGGTTCGGCTCAACCTAACCGTTCTAAGATTGCGGAAATTACTTGGGACCAAGTAAAGGCAATTGCTGAAGACAAAATGCCCGATTTGAACTGTTTTACTGTGGAATCTGCAATGCGCATGGTTGCAGGTACAGCCAGAAGTATGGGTATCACCGTAAAAGGGGCATTCCCTGAAAATAACTAATAAACTTCAATTGAAATGAGTAAACTTACAAAAAATCAAAAGTTGGCTTTAGAGAAGATTGAAGCTGGGAAGACTTACACTCTTGCGGAAGCGGCTCAAAAAGTGAAAGAAATTACTTACACAAAATTTGATGCATCGCTTGATATTGATGTGCGTCTTGGCGTAGATCCACGTAAGGCTAATCAAATGGTGCGTGGTGTTGTAACACTACCCCATGGTACTGGCAAGCAAGTAAAAGTGCTTGTTCTCTGCAACCCCGACGCTGAAGCTGCTGCTAAAGCTGCTGGTGCTGACTATGTTGGTCTTGATGAATATATTGAAAAGATCAAAGGTGGATGGACTGATATCGATGTGATCATCACTCAACCTGCTATCATGGGTAAGATTGGTGCTCTCGGTCGTGTACTTGGTCCTCGTGGCTTGATGCCTAACCCTAAGAGTGGTACAGTAACTAATGACGTAGCTAAGGCTGTCGAAGAAGTGAAAAAAGGTAAGATTGACTTTAAGGTCGATAAGAATGGTATCGTTCACTCATCAATCGGTAAAGTATCGTTTACACCTGAACAGATGAAGGAAAATGCTCGTGAGTTTATCAATACACTCATCAAGCTTAAACCTGCAACTGCTAAGGGTACCTATATTAAGAGTATTTATCTTTCAAGTACTATGAGTCCCGGTGTAAAGGTTGACTCTAAGTCTATCGACGATTAATCTTTAAAAGTTAAGTAGAAATGAGAAAAGAAGATAAATCACTCGTTATAGAAAAAATTGCTGCAACTCTTAAAGAGTATAGCTGCTTTTATGTTACTGAAACAGCCGGTTTGGACGCTGAAAAAACTGCTGCTTTGCGCAAGGCTTGTTTCAAAGCCGATGTAAAGTTGATGGTTGTGAAGAATACTTTGCTTAAGAAAGCATTGGAATCTCTCGATGGCGACTTTAGTGAACTCTATCCTACTTTGAAAGGCTCTACATCAGTGATGTGTTCTAATGTAGGTAATGCACCTGCAAAACTCATCAAGAGCGTTGTAAAGAAGGATGACACTCTTCCTCGTTTGAAGGCTGCTTATGTTGAAGAAACAGTTTATGTTGGTGCAGATCAACTTGAAACTCTTGCAAATATCAAGAGCAAGAACGAACTTATTGCCGACGTTATCGCTCTTCTTCAATCTCCAGCGAAGAATGTTGTTTCAGCCCTTACTTCAGGTGGAACTAAACTTCATGGCATCCTTGAAACATTATCAAATAAATAATTAACCGAAAAAAATAATCAATAAAATAATACTAAAATGGCAGATTTAAAAGCTTTTGCAGAACAATTAGTTAACCTCTCAGTAAAAGAAGTAAACGAACTTGCTCAAATTCTTAAAGAAGAATATGGTATCGAACCAGCTGCTGCAGCTGTTGCAGTTGCTGCTGGTCCTGTTGCTGCTGGTGCAGCTGCAGCTGAAGAAAAAGATTCTTTCGATGTAGTTCTTAAAAACGCTGGCGCTAGCAAGCTTGCAGTTGTTAAACTCGTGAAAGAACTTACTGGTCTTGGCTTGAAAGAAGCTAAAGAAATGGTAGATGGTACTCCTTCAGTAATCAAAGAAGGCCTTGCTAAAGCAGACGCAGAAGGTCTTAAAAAGCAACTCGAAGAAGCTGGCGCTGAAGTTGAACTTAAATAATATTGCCTGATTATCAGGTAAATAGGTTAAGAATCCTCTCGATGGATGATTCTTAACCTTTTTGTGTTATTTTTTAATTTGAGTTCCCTTTAACGTTATTTTAGATGTCAGTCTCAACTACAAAAAACAGAATTAACTTTGCCTCGGTTAAGAATCCACTTCCTTATCCCGATTTTTTAGAGGTGCAGTTAAAGTCGTTTCATGACTTTTTACAATTAGACACTCCTCCCGAGAAAAGAAACAACGAGGGGCTATACAAAGTATTTGCTGAAAATTTCCCAATTGCAGATACTCGTAATAACTTTGTGTTAGAGTTCCTTGATTATTATATTGATCCACCTCGTTATACAATTGACGAATGTCTTGAACGTGGATTAACTTATAGTGTACCACTTAAGGCTAAACTTAAACTTTATTGTACTGACCCTGATCACGAAGATTTTGCTACTGAGATTCAGGATGTATATCTTGGTCCTATTCCATATATGACCGAGAAAGGTACATTTGTTATTAATGGTGCCGAACGTGTGGTAGTGTCACAGTTGCATCGTTCTCCCGGTGTATTCTTCGGTCAAAGTACACATGCTAATGGTACGAAATTATATTCTGCTCGTATCATTCCTTTCCGTGGCTCTTGGATTGAATTTGCTACGGATATCAACAATGTGATGTATGCATACATCGACCGAAAGAAGAAGTTACCTGTTACAACTCTTTTGCGTGCTATCGGACTTGAAAGTGATAAAGACATCATTGAGATTTTTGGTCTCGCTGAGGAACTCAAAGTAACAAAAACTAATCTTAAAAAAGCTGTAGGTCGCAAACTCGCTGCTCGTGTGCTTAAAACATGGGTAGAAGACTTTGTAGATGAAGATACCGGTGAAGTGGTATCTATTGAGCGTAACGACGTGGTTATTGACCGCGAAACTGTGCTTGATGAAAGTCTTATTGATGAAATTCTTGAATCGGGTGTAAGTCATATCCTTCTCCATAAAGAAGATTTGAATTCAAGCGACTACTCAATAATATTTAATACACTCCAAAAGGATACAAGTAACTCTGAAAAAGAGGCTATCCAATACATCTATCGTCAACTTCGCAACGCGGAGCCGCCGGATGATGCAAGTGCTCGCGAAGTCATTACAAATCTTTTCTTTTCAGAAAAACGTTATGACCTTGGCGACGTGGGACGTTACCGTATCAATAAAAAATTGAATCTCGGTATCTCCATGGATGTGCGTGTGCTCACTAAAGAAGATATTATCGCTATCATCAAGTATCTAATCGAGCTTATTAATTCAAAAACTGATGTTGACGATATTGACCACTTGAGCAATCGTCGCGTGCGCACTGTGGGCGAACAACTTTATAACCAATTTGGAGTAGGGTTGGCTCGTATGTCTCGTACCATTCGCGAACGTATGAATGTGCGTGATAACGAGGTGTTCACCCCAATTGATTTGATTAATGCCAAGACTATTTCTTCGGTAATTAATTCTTATTTTGGAACAAATGCTTTGTCACAATTTATGGATCAAACCAACCCATTGGCTGAAATGACCCATAAACGCCGTATGTCGGCTCTCGGTCCTGGTGGGCTCTCTCGTGAGCGTGCCGGTTTCGAGGTTCGTGACGTTCACTATACTCATTACGGACGTCTTTGTCCGATTGAAACTCCTGAAGGTCCAAACATTGGTCTTATTTCTTCTCTTTGTGTATATGCAAAGATTAATGAATTAGGATTTATTGTTACTCCTTATCGCCAAGTAAGTGATGCTAAAGTAAATCTCAATAATGATGAGGTTGTTTATCTTGCTGCTGAAACTGAAGAAGGGAAGGTTATTGCTCAAGGTAATGCACCATTGAACGAAGATGGTACATTTGTGCGTGACCGTGTGAAAGCACGTCTTGATGCCGATTTCCCAATTGTGGCTCCGGGTGAAGTGGAACTTATGGACGTTTCTCCAACACAAATTGCTTCAATTGCGGCATCTCTTATCCCATTCCTTGAACACGATGATGCTAACCGTGCGTTGATGGGATCAAACATGATGCGCCAAGCAGTACCTGTGTTGATTTCTGAGGCTCCTATCGTAGGTACCGGCTTAGAAGGTCAGTTGATTCGTGACTCTCGCACTCAAATCACTGCCGAAGGTCCCGGTGTTATCGAATATGTAGACTCTCGCGTTATTCGCATTCGTTATGATCGTACTGAAGACGAAGAATTTGTTTCGTTTGATAGTGCGGTGAAAGAATATAGTATCCCTAAATTCCGCAAAACCAACCAAAGTACAACTATTGACCTCCGTCCTATTTGTGAAAAAGGTCAACGTGTTGATACAGGAGAAATCCTCACCGAAGGTTATTCAACCGAAAAAGGTGAATTGGCTCTCGGTCGTAACCTCAAGGTGGCATTCATGCCTTGGAAGGGGTATAACTATGAGGATGCTATCGTGTTGAACGAACGTGTCGTTCGTGAAGACATTCTCACCTCGGTTCATGTTGACGAGTATTCACTCGAAGTGCGTGAAACTAAACGTGGTATGGAAGAATTGACTTCTGACATACCTAATGTGAGCGAAGATGCAACAAAAGATCTTGACGAACGTGGTATTATCCGTGTTGGTGCTCATGTTGAACCAGGTGATATTCTTATCGGTAAGATTACTCCAAAAGGAGAATCTGACCCAACTCCCGAAGAAAAACTTCTTCGTGCAATCTTTGGAGATAAGGCTGGTGATGTGAAAGATGCTTCTCTTAAAGCGAATCCTTCACTCAAAGGTGTTATTATAGGTACAAACCTTTTCTCTCGTGCTGCTAAAGTTAAGAAGTCGAAGAATAACACTCAAATGCCTAAACTTGATGAAGAATACAAAGCAAAACTTGATGCCTTGAAAGATGTTCTCGTTGAGAAACTTATTACTTTGACTTCGGGCAAAACATCTCAAGGTGTAAAAGATTTCATCGGTTCTGATATTATTGCAAAGGGAGCAAAATTCTCAGCAGCTGTGTTGAAAGAAATCGATTACGATACAATCAACCTCAGTAAGTGGACTAACGATGCTCATAAAAACGATATGATTCGTGCTACCATCGTTAACTATCTTCGTAAGTCAAAAGAAATAGATGCAGAATTGCGTCGTAAGAAATTTGACATTTCAATCGGTGATGAGCTTCCTGCTGGTATTATGCAAATGGCAAAAGTTTATGTTGCTAAGAAACGTAAAATCAGCGTAGGGGATAAAATGGCAGGTCGTCACGGTAATAAGGGTATTGTATCTCGTATCGTGCGTCAAGAAGATATGCCATTCCTTGCCGATGGTACTACTGTGGACATCGTATTGAACCCACTTGGTGTGCCTTCTCGTATGAACCTTGGACAGATTTTTGAAACTGTACTTGGTTGGGCAGGTCGTGAATTGGGTGAAAAATTTGCAACGCCAATCTTTGATGGTGCAAGTCTTGATGACCTCAATGAATGGACCGATAAGGCTGGTCTCCCTCGCTATGGTCGCACATATCTTTATGATGGTGGTACCGGTGAGCGTTTTGACCAACCAGCAACAGTGGGTGTAATCTATATGTTGAAACTTGGTCACATGGTAGAAGATAAAATGCACGCTCGTAGCATTGGTCCATACTCACTTATTACTCAGCAACCTCTCGGCGGTAAGGCTCAATTCGGTGGTCAACGTTTCGGGGAAATGGAAGTTTGGGCGCTTGAAGCATTCGGCGCAGCTCACATCCTCCAAGAAATTCTCACTGTTAAGAGTGACGACGTTACCGGTCGAAGCAAAGCCTATGAAGCTATCGTTAAAGGTGAACCCATGCCACCGGCTGGTATTCCCGAATCTCTTAACGTGCTTCTCCACGAGCTTCGTGGCTTAGGCTTGAGTATCAACTTACAACAATAATAATCGCTTTTATAATCAATTGATATATGGCTTTTAGAAAAGACAACAAGATAAAGACCGGATTCTCTAAAATCACTATCGGGCTCGCTTCGCCCGAAGAGATTTTAGAAAAATCAAGTGGCGAGGTGCTGAAACCCGAAACTATCAACTATCGTACATATAAACCCGAGCGTGATGGGTTGTTCTGCGAACGCATTTTTGGTCCTTGTAAGGATTATGAGTGTCATTGTGGAAAATACAAACGCATTCGTTATAAGGGTATTGTGTGTGATCGTTGTGGTGTGGAAGTTACCGAAAAGAAAGTGCGTCGCGAACGCATGGGACACATCAAACTTGTTGTGCCCGTAGCTCACATTTGGTATTTCCGTTCTTTGCCCAACAAGATTGGTTATTTGTTGGGACTTCCTTCAAAGAAACTCGATGCGATAATTTACTATGAACGTTATGTTGTTATCCAACCGGGTAATGTAGAGGAAATCCAACAACTCGACCTCTTGTCTGAAGAAGAATATTTCGATATCATCGAAAAGTTGCCTAAAGAAAATCAACTTCTTGAAGATACCGATCCTAATAAGTTTATCGCTAAGATGGGTGCTGAAGCAATACACGAATTGCTCAAACGCATTGATCTTGATGACTTGTCTTATAAATTGCGTCACCAAGCCGATACCGATGGCTCTCAACAACGCAAAACAGAAGCTCTCAAACGTCTTCAAGTTGTTGAATCATTCCGCGCATCTCGCAATGTAAACCGTCCCGAATGGATGATACTTCAAGCTGTGCCTGTAATTCCACCCGAATTGCGTCCATTGGTGCCTCTTGATGGTGGTCGTTTTGCAACGAGCGACTTGAACGACCTTTATCGTCGTGTCATCATTCGTAATAATCGTCTCAAACGTCTTATCGAGATAAAAGCTCCTGAAGTAATCCTTCGCAACGAGAAGCGTATGCTTCAAGAAGCAGTTGACTCATTGCTCGACAACTCTCGCAAATCTTCGGCTGTTAAGACCGACGCTAACCGTCCTCTTAAATCTCTTTCTGACAGCTTGAAAGGTAAACAAGGCCGTTTCCGTCAAAACCTTCTTGGTAAACGTGTTGACTATTCTGCACGTTCGGTAATCGTCGTTGGTCCTGAATTGAAAATGCACGAGTGTGGGCTTCCTAAAAACATGGCTGCAGAGCTTTACAAACCATTCGTTATTCGCAAACTAATTGAACGTGGAATCGTTAAAACAGTAAAATCAGCGAAGAAAATCGTTGATCGCAAAGAACCAGTGGTTTGGGATATCCTTGAATACGTTATGAAGGGTCACCCGGTATTGCTAAACCGTGCCCCAACTCTTCACCGTCTTGGTATTCAAGCATTCCAGCCTAAGATGATTGAAGGTAAAGCTATTCAATTGCACCCTCTTGCATGTACTGCGTTCAATGCCGACTTCGATGGTGACCAAATGGCTGTTCACTTGCCACTTGGTAACGAAGCTATTCTTGAAGCACAAATGCTTATGCTCGGTGCGCACAACATTCTTAACCCTGCAAATGGTGCACCTATCACTGTGCCTTCTCAAGACATGGTGCTCGGGCTCTATTACATAACTAAACTTCGTAAAGGCGATAAAGGTGAAGGTACTAAATTCTATGGTCCTGAAGAAGCTGAAATCGCATATAATGAAGGCCGTGTAACTCTTCATGCTCCAGTATCGGTAGTAGTGGAAGATATTGACGAAAATGGTAACCCTGTAACTCGCCTTGTCGAAAATACTTCGGTGGGTCGTGTGCTCGTTAATCAATATGTGCCAAAAGAAATTGGTTATGTAAATGAAATTCTTTCTAAGAAATCATTGCGTACAATCATCAGTAAGGTTATTAAGAAATGTGGTATTCCACGTTCGGCTCAATTCCTTGATGATATCAAGAACCTTGGTTACAAAATGGCATTCAAGGGAGGTCTTTCATTTAACCTTGGAGACGTTATTATTCCTGCAGAAAAAGAACAGCTCGTTAAGGAAGGTAACGAACAAGTACAAGAGGTTTTGGCTAACTACTCAATGGGTTTCATTACCAACAACGAACGTTACAACCAAATTATCGATATTTGGACACATGTAAACTCTCGTTTGTCAGATACATTGATGAAGCAAATCTCTGCCGACCAACAAGGGTTCAATCCTGTATATATGATGCTCGACTCTGGTGCTCGTGGTTCTAAAGACCAGATTCGTCAGCTTTCAGGTATGCGTGGTCTTATGGCTAAACCTCAAAAGGCAGGTGCTGAAGGTGGTCAAATTATTGAAAACCCAATTCTTGCAAACTTTAAGGAAGGTCTTTCTGTGCTTGAGTACTTTATTTCTACTCACGGTGCTCGTAAGGGTCTTGCCGATACTGCGTTGAAAACAGCCGACGCCGGTTATTTGACTCGTCGTCTTGTTGACGTTGCTCACGATGTAATTATTCATGAAGAAGATTGTGGTACATTACGTGGTCTTGTTTGCACAGAAATTAAAAATAACGACGAAGTTGTTGCTTCACTTGGTGAACGTATTCTCGGACGTGTATCTGTTCACGATATCATTGATCCTATTTCGGGCGAACTTATAGTAGCAGCCGGCGAAGAAATCAATGATGTAGCTGCCGATCGTATCAATGCATCACCAATTGAATCAGTTGAAATTCGTTCGGTATTGACTTGTGAGGCTAAGCATGGTGTATGTGCTAAATGTTATGGTCGCAACCTTGCAACCAATCGCCTTGTTCAAAAAGGTGAGGCTGTGGGTGTGATTGCTGCACAATCAATCGGTGAGCCTGGTACTCAGTTGACACTTCGTACATTCCACGTCGGTGGGGTTGCGTCAAATATTGCAGCTGTATCATCAGCTACTTCACGTTATGATGGTGTGCTTGAAATAGATGAATTGCGCACTGTTACAACCGATGAGGTGGGTCCAAACGGACAACCTGTAGAAGTGGTTATTGGTCGTCTTGCTGAAATGCGCATTGTTGAGCCTAAGACTAAAATGATGTTGACTAATGCCAACATTCCTTATGGTTCTAAACTTTACTTCAAAAATGGTGACACATTGAAAAAAGGCGATGTGATTTGTGAATGGGATCCATTTAACGCCGTTATCGTGAGTGAAGTAGCAGGTAAGATTGAATTTAATAATGTAATCGAAAACGTAACATATCGAGTTGATTCTGATGAGCAAACCGGTCTTCGAGAAAAGATTATTATCGAATCAAAAGACCGTACAAAAGCTCCTGAAGCTAATATCGTTGATGCTAATGGTCAAATTATCAAGACTTATGCACTTCCTGTAGGTGCTCACTTGATGGTTGACGAAGGTGCAGAATTGAAGGTGGGTGAAATATTCGTTAAGATACCTCGTGCTACAGGTAGTGCCGGTGACATCACCGGAGGTCTTCCACGTGTAACTGAGTTGTTTGAAGCTCGCAATCCATCTAACCCTGCTATCGTTTCTGAAATTGATGGTGAAGTCAACTTCGGTAAGGTAAAACGTGGTAATCGTGAAATTTCGGTTACATCTAAGCTTGGTGAAGTTAAGAAATACCTCGTTCCATTGTCAAAACAAATTCTTGTTCAAGAAAACGACTATGTGCGTGCTGGTACACCACTTTCAGATGGAGCAATCACTCCTGCTGATATCCTTAACATTATGGGACCAACTGCAGTTCAAGAGTATATCGTGAACGAAGTTCAAGACGTTTACCGCATGCAAGGTGTGAAAATCAATGATAAACACTTTGAAGTTATTGTGCGTCAAATGATGCGTAAGGTAAATATTCTTGATCCAGGTGATACCGGATTCCTCGAACAACAAGTTGTTGATAAACGCGACTTTATGGATGAAAATGATCGCATCTGGGGTAAAAAAGTAGTAGTTGATGCTGGTGACTCTGAAAATGTGAAACCAGGTCAAATCATCACAGCTCGTAAGCTTCGCGATGAAAATTCAGCTCTTAAACGTCGCGACCTCAAGACTATTGTTGTGCGTGATGCTGTCCCTGCAACATCAGAGCAAATACTTCAAGGTATTACTCGTGCAGCATTGCAAACTTCAAGCTTCATGTCGGCTGCATCATTCCAAGAAACAACAAAAGTACTCAACGAAGCTGCTATCAACGGAAAAACCGACTCTCTTGTAGGTATGAAAGAGAACGTGATTTGTGGTCATTTGATTCCTGCAGGTACTGGTCTTCGTGAATATGATCGTTTGGTTGTAGGAGGAAAAGATGATGTAGATACAATTTTTACTGCATCGGCTGATGTGCTTGAAATGAACCATAAATAAGATAAGATTCTGTATAAAACTCAAAGCACAGGCGACCTTTTTGGGTCGCCTGTGCTGTTTATAAAATCGATGAGAGTTCTTACGAATTTGCTTGTGAGAATATAGAAATCGGGGGGTATTGGTCAAAATAAGCCAATAAGCACATATAAATAAAACCGGTTAAAACATAGAATTAAGCCAATGACTCAGGATGTCCGCTTGACGATATTATTTCTTCGTCGGTTTTTATTGGCTTGCCTGGACGGGTGTCGGTGGGGCGCATCTTGAGCTTGACTTCGTCAAATCCTTGCCCATACACGCCATTAACGTTGGCTTGAGTAATAAATGCATCGTTGTCGATTGATTTAATGATGCGAAAAATTGTAATAGATTCAATCTTTCGACACATAACAAGCAATACTTTTACTTCTTGTTTGCTATACCATCCCACTCCATTGAGCACCGTGCAACCTCGATTGGCTTCATTGTTGATGGCTGTAGCAATTTCTTTCCATTTGGGTGAGAATATTGTGAATTGTACGGCTTGTCGGTTGGTGTTGATTATCATATCGGCAACAAAGGATGCCACAAAAAGGACTACCAACCCATATACAATCTTGTTTATGTCTTGGAAAAGAAGATACGATGAAGAGATGATAAAAAAGTCGGTATAAAGCATTGTGCGACCAATACTTACATTGCTTTTCTTTGATACCATTGCAGCAACAATGTCGGTGCCACCGGTACTACCATTGTGAGTAAATGCCATGCCTATCCCGATACCACAACACACTCCCCCAATGAGAACATTCATAAATGTTTCGCCTTGTACAAATGGTTTGCCGTTAAGTAATTCAAGGAAAAACGGTTGCATCCAACCAATCATAAGCGAGATTACGGTTGCTCCAAAAATAGTGCGAAGTACAAACTGTTTGCCCACGATTCGATAGGCAAAAGCCAATAATAAAAGGTTGATGCTATATTGTGTTATCGCAACAGGTATGTCAAACGCAAAATAAATCAAAGAGCCGATACCCGACACACCTCCCATTACCACTTTTTCGGGAAGGATAAATGCTGTAAAACCAAAAGAATAAATTGCAATACCAAGGATTATCATGATGTAATCCCTTGATGAAATCCATAAATTTTTGCTACTTAATCGCATAGATTATAATTTTAACAACTCAAAGTTAATACTAAATTTACAATCGGCAAATCTCTTTCTAAAATATTTTACTGTTGGCACGAATTTTGTGAAATTAAAACATATAATTATTAATTTTTGAGATATCATATAATGGTAAAAGTTATAAAAACAAGATTAGCTCCTAAGGGGATGTGTCTCAATTTATTTGGACTGTTATTAACTCAGGATAAAAGATGGATTGATAAATATGTTGTTAATCACGAACAAATACACACGGCACAGCAAAAGGAGTTGCTGTGGGTGCCATTTTATATCATTTATGTTTTGGAATGGTTTGTTAAACTATTAATCCATTGTTCATGGCATCGTGCATATATGGATATTTCATTTGAAAAAGAAGCCTATGCTCATGGCCATGATTTGAGTTATCTATCTCGTCGCAAACATTATGCTCAATGGCGAGTGAAATCAAAATAGATTTGTTTACTGGTTTGCTTTTGCATATTCTTGCACTTTATTTAGCACACGAATAAAGTTGCCTCCCCATATTTTTGCAATATCTTCGTCGCTATAACCTCGTTCTATGAGTCGAATGGTTATTTGAATCATGTCATTGTCTCCATTGCAACCTTTTATTCCGGCGCCACCATCAAAGTCACTTCCTATACCTACGTGGTCTATGCCGGCAACTTCAATCATGTGGCATAAATGATTCATAAAATCTTCTATATTGCTCGATTTGGGATTGCTTGAGAGAAATTCGTCAACAAGACAAGCTTGTACTACACCACCCGTTTTGGCAATGGCTCGTAGTTGGGCATCAGATAAATTGCGGTCGCAATCATAAATAGCTCGCGATGATGAGTGAGATGCGATGAATGGGACTTTTGAATAATCTATTACATCCCAAAATGTGGCATCTGAAGCATGAGAGATGTCAATTAATATGCCTAGACGATTCATCTCGGCAACGACTTGTTTCCCAAAAGGGCTTAATCCGTTCCATTTACTGCCACTTTTGTCTGAAGAGCTATCGCAAATGTCATTGTTTTTTGAATGACAGAGGGTTATATATGAAACACCCTTGTTGTGATAATGATTCAATAAATTAATATCTTTGCCTATGGCATAACCATTTTCGATGCCTATTAAAAAGGCTTTTTTGCCTTTTGACTTGAGGTCCTGTATATCATCTGCATTGCGAGCAATTCCACATAATTCCTTATTCTTGTCAACTTGTTGATAAATGCGATTGATAAGTTCATCAATCCGATTTTTTGCCTTTAGCCGTTCTGTTGGGTTTAGTTCCCCTTGTCGCACCCAACAAGCAAGATATTGGGCGTCAAGATATCCTTCTTGCATTTTGGGCATGTCAACTTGAAATTTCCCTCTATTGCCTATTGAATAAGATTCATTAAAGTCAAGAGGGGAGTCAGTGTGAGTGTCAATTGAAATAATTTGTCGATGCAATTCCTTGGCATAACGATAGGTTGACGCTTTTTTAATAAAAAACTCAAAAATACGAGATGCAATAGGGTAGTTGTCTTCAAACATTCTTTCCGGGTGGAATTGTATGCCCCAGATGGGATATCCGTCGATATTTTCGATAACTTCTATCACGCCATCATTGCTAAAACCGGTTGAGGAGAATCCAGGTGCAACATCTTTAACGGCTTGGTGGTGATAAGAGTTTGAGATAAACGAATCTACCTTTGTCGTATGAGAAATCCACGAATCGGATTGTAGTATAATTTTGTGATTTGCATTTCGGTGTTGAAGCAGAGTATCACCCGGAAATTGCGATGGCAAATCTTGGTATAAAGAGCCTCCAAAAGCAACATTGATAAGTTGTTCGCCACGACATATTCCAAGCATAGGAATATTGTGTTGAGCCGCTATTTTTATGAGATTAATGTCATAGATATCGCGAATAGGATCGGGTGTGCCACATTCGGCAATCATCTCCTCCCCAAAATATGAAGGGTTGATGTCGCCACCACCGGTTAATATAATCCCATCTATGCATCCCAATGCGTCGTGTAGAGTTACACTATCAGTGCTCACCGGAATCATCAAAGCAATACCCCCGGAACGATTTATCGCATCACAATAGCTTTTTGAAACCGAAGAACTATATTTGCTATTAGAACAAGAAACACCAATGATGGGCTTTACACCTGATGCAGAAGCGAAAAAAGATAAAAATAGTAATACTGAAAATATTGTCTTCTTCATAAATAATTTAAGTCGCTAATGTCTAAAATATAACAATACAAAGTTAGGAATAATAAAAATTAATATTAGAGAATGAAAAAGTTTTTTTGAAAAACAATCATTGGCAATGCAATATTTGCACTTAAATTTGGATGAGCTTCTCTTTGTTAAATATAGATTTGTAATGCAATGTAATGGTTGTTTTATCGCAAACATTGTATGTTTTCCTATGTTGTAGATTTTGTGACAAGATTTATTTCAGTTTATAGCATGGAAAAGAATTGAGTAGAGTCTGTGTAGATTAATTTGAAGATAAGAAAAAAGACTGAATTTGCATATTAAAATATGGTAAGTTAAAATGTGTTAATATGCCGTATGCTCGGATTTAATTGTGTAAATTTGTAAAAAATGCGAATTTTATATTCAAAAATTCCAGTTTTAAGAGTGAGAATTATAGTTTTTAAGATTGGATTAGCATTTTTAAAGTAATGTGAATTATTGAGATAAAAACAAGAAGAATGAAATATGCACTTGTAACAGGAGGTTCAAGAGGTATCGGAAGGGCTATTTGTTTACGGTTGGCTCAAATGGGATATGTTGTTGTGGTAAATTATGCAAGCAATTCTGTCGCAGCAGAGGATACAAAGATGATGATTGAGAAAAATGGAGGGTGCGCCGAATTGATGCAATTTGATGTGTCAGATGAAATTCAGGTAGAAAATGCATTGACTAAATGGGAGGAAATGCACCCAAATGAGTATATCTCAGTTTTAGTAAATAATGCCGGCATTAGAAAAGATAATGTAATGTTTATGATGTCGAATGAGGAGTGGGACTCGGTTCTAAAAACATCATTGGATGGCAGTTTTTTTGTGACTCGCCATTTGTTAAAACACATGATGCCTCGCAAAAGAAATGGAAAAATCATAAATGTTGCATCATTGTCGGGTTTGAAAGGATTGCCGGGGCAATGTAATTATAGTGCAGCAAAGGCGGCTATGATAGGAATGACTAAGGCATTGGCTCAAGAGGTTGCAGCAAGGGGCGTAACGGTAAATGCTGTAGCTCCCGGGTTTATAGAAACTGATATGACGAAAGATCTGGATGTAGATGAGTTAAAGAAACTTGTACCAATGGGACGATTTGGGACGCCCGAGGAGGTCGCTGGTGTTGTTGCTTTCTTAGTCTCGGATGATGCTTCCTATATTACAGGAGAAGTATTGTCAATAAATGGAGGACTTTATACATAATCAAATTAAAGATGAATAGACGAGTTGTAGTTACAGGTATTGGAGCGTGGTCATGCCTTGGAACAGATATAGAATCGATTAAAGAATCACTATATAACGGAAAATCAGGAATTGGCATTGATGAAGAAAGGGTGCCATATGGTTTCCGTTCTCCGTTAACCGGATTGGTTGCAAAACCGGTATTAAAAGGGCTCCTTGATCGAAGACAGCGCGCAAATATGTCGGAACCGGCTGAATATGCGTTTATGGCATCGAAGCAAGCATTTGAATGTGCAAAAATTGATAAAGACTATATTCTTGAAAACGAAATCGGATGTATATTTGGAAATGATTCAACTGCAATGCCGGTAGTTGAAAGTGCTAAAATAATGGAAGAAAAACATGATTCGGAATTAGTTGGTTCGGGGTCGATTTTTCAATCAATGAATTCAACAGTAAATATGAATCTATGCTCGGTTTTTCATCTTAGAGGAATAAACTTTACGGTAAGTGCTGCATGTGCAAGTGGAAGTCATTCAATAGGCTTGGCATATATGATGATAAAACAAGGATTACAAGATGTAATTCTTTGTGGTGGAGCTCAAGAGGTAAATAAATATAGTATGTCCTCATTTGATGCATTGCGCACTTTCTCAATGAGGGTTGATGACCCCACTAAGGCTTCTCGTCCGTTTGATAAAGATCGAGATGGACTTATCCCAAGCGGAGGGGCTGCTGCATTGGTGTTAGAAGAATATGAACATGCAATAGCTCGTGGAGCAACTATATTAGCCGAGGTTTGTGGCTACGGATTTTCTTCAAATGGTCAAGGTATTTCTCAACCTAGTGATGAGGGCTCAGCCTTAGCTATGTTGCGAGCAATGGAAGATGCAGGGGTGGAACCTGATGAGATTGATTACATAAATGCGCATGCAACAAGTACACCACAAGGAGATATGTATGAGGCGATGGCTCTTGCTCGATTGTTTGAAGGTAAACGAGCTTTGATATCTTCAACAAAGAGTATGACAGGACATGAGTGTTGGATGGCTGGCGCTAGTGAAGTTATATATTCAATCATAATGATGCAAAATAATTTCGTAGCACCAAACATCAACTTTGAGAATCCGGATGAATATTCTTCTAAATTGAATATCGCTACAAAAAGGGTTGATATGAAAATAAATACGATATTAAGTAATTCATTTGGGTTTGGAGGAACAAATAGTGCATTGGTAATAAAAAAGTTGTAGTATAAAAAACTAAACAGATGAAATTGTTATTATCCATAATAAATGTACTACTTATTGTGATGCCAATAAGTAGTCAAGAAGTTTCATATGAAGATTCTCGATGTCACTTAAAAGTGATAGGAGGAACATCCTATTCAACAATATTGGGAGAGAGTGGAGTATTTTGGCCTATGGTTGGCACTCATGTAGATATAAAAGTGTCATCACAACCGGTGTATGTTACAGCTGGGATAGAATACATGAATAGAGGATTTAGAGATAACTATAATCATTCTGTTGTTGTACCATGTCTTGGTAGTTATCATATAAAATTGGGCGATAATGTTGCGGTAAATCCTTTTGCCGGAACGATAGTTGGTTATGGCTTCGATTGGGAAGAATGGGACTTAGGACTACGTTTAGGTTGTGATATAAATATTAATCGATGGGATTTTACGATGGGGTATGATATCGGTCTCAGACGTTATAATATATTGTTTTCTAAAAGTAGAAGTCAATCATTCTTTGTTGGTGTTGGATATAATTTCAATCTAAAAATAAATTAATGAAGAGAAATATAAGCATATTAATTACTATTATTTTGGCATCATTGTCAATTAATGCGGCTGATTTAGTGTCGGGAAGTTTTGAATCGTTAAAAAACGAATCCAAGATTAGATTGTAGTAGATGTATTTATAAACCCGGTAGAAAAAATTTGGCATTTGAATACTATCTTTATAAGTATATTCGAGATGACAATTGGGCAAAATTGTCATTAAAGTATTTTGCCGAAAATTTTAATGATGAAACAATTGGAGATGGAATGGCAATTGTCGATTCTATAAATTCAACAAATGAAAGGTATGAATTAATAATAACGCCGGTATTAGTAGATGAAGAAGGAGAAATGAGGGCAATGGTATATGTAAAAGATTGACTAGTCCTAAATAAGCGTTACAAAATTAATACTTATTTATTAGGACAAAATTAA
>JAZSDX010000063.1:0-5675 GCA_045531405.1 Muribaculaceae bacterium
ATCTCAAAATATAGGAGATATAAAAACACCTATTTACTTCATGATGTTATTAACATTCACTATTAACAATAAGTGTTGATAACCTGTAAATAGTATAACACAACTTTTGAAGAAAAATCAATAACTAAATTTGCATTTATCGGTCAGGCTATTATATAATCACTCCCCTTTATATAACAAATAAGTTAGCATTTACATATTATGCCGTTTTCTACACTATTTTTGACAGTTATTAGTGTGAAAAGAGAAGAAAAGTTATTAACTTTGTGGTTTATAAACATAATGTTGATAACCATGCTAATTCATTATTAATCACTCTTTATTGATGTTGATTATATAAAGATAAGCGATAACTAAACATTTATAAATTAAAAAGCAAGTTTTTAGTAAAAAAGTTATAGTAGTTATCAACGTGTAATATTCTTATTATTGAAAAAAGTTTTTTTTATAAAAAACCTATATAAATTAAAAAAGATGAATGTCAACAAAGGTTATGCAGATACACTAATTGATAAAAATCTCAATCTTAAAGAAGAAATTGTAAAACTTAAGAATGAGAAAAATGCAGTAATATTGGCTCATTATTATCAAAAAGGAGAAATACAAGATTTAGCCGACTATATTGGTGATAGTTTGGCTTTAGCTCAAATAGCAGCTCGCATTGAAGCTCCGATAATAGTGCTTTGTGGTGTTCACTTTATGGGAGAAACTGCTAAAATATTATGTCCCGACAAGAAGGTGTTGATTCCTGACACAAATGCGGGATGTTCGTTGGCTGATAGTTGTGATGCTAATGAATTTGAAAAATTCATTAAAGAGCACCCTGGTCACATGGTGATAAGTTATGTTAATACTTCGGCAGGAGTAAAAGCATTGACTGATGTACTTGTAACATCATCGAATGCTCGCCAAATAGTTGAATCATTCCCCGAAGATGAAAAAATAATATTTGGTCCCGATCGTAACCTTGGTAATTATATTAATAGTATTACAGGGCGTAATATGATATTGTGGAATGGTGCTTGCCATGTGCATGAACAATTTTCGGTAGAAAAAATAATAGAATTAAAAAAGAAATATCCAAGTGCTAAATTATTAGTACATCCCGAGTGTAAAAACTCAATAGTGATGCTTGCCGATAAGGTGGGTTCAACTGCAGCTCTATTGAATTATGCTATAAAAAGCGATGCAAAAGAGTTTATTGTTGCTACCGAAAGTGGTATTCTTCACGAAATGAAAAAGAAATGTAGTGATAAAATTTTCATTCCTGCACCTCCCGAAGATAGCACATGTGCTTGTAATGATTGTAACTTTATGAAACTCAATACACTTGAAAAACTTTATAACTGTCTTAAGTATGAAAAACCGGTTATAGAGGTAGAAAGTGAAATAGCTGAAAAAGCTCGCATTCCTATTCAACGAATGCTTGATATTTCAGAAAAATTAGGATTATAAACTATTTTATCATCATTATTAATAAAAGAGGAGTAGATAAGATAATTTTATAAAAAGAAGCATTATAGTTAAATTTGCAAAGAGAAAAGTAATTATAAATAAATCAATATAATACATAACTTCATTATGGAATATAATCACAAAGATATTGAAAGCCGTTGGCAACAATATTGGAAAGATAACAACACTTATAAAACAGAAATAGATAGCAATCGTCCTAAATTTTATGTGCTCGACATGTTTCCTTATCCATCGGGAGCAGGTCTTCACGTTGGACACCCACTTGGATATATAGCATCTGATATCTATTCACGTTTCAAACGTCTTCAAGGTTTCAATGTGTTACATCCAATGGGTTATGATGCATATGGATTGCCAGCTGAACAATATGCTATTCAAACAGGTCAACATCCCGAAGTAACAACTCGTCAAAATATAGCTCGTTACCGTAGTCAGCTTGATAAAATAGGTTTTTGTTATGATTGGGATCGTGAAATAAAAACATGTGATCCTGAATATTATAAATGGACTCAATGGGCATTTATAAAAATGTTTAACAGCTACTATGATAATGATAAGCAAAAAGCTTGTGATATAGCAAAATTAGTAGCAAATTTTGAAAAACAAGGTACTGAAGGCATTAATGCAGCATGTAGCAAAGAATTAGAATTTACTGCTCAAGAATGGACTTCTTATACTGAAAAAGAAAAAAGTGATGTGTTGATGAATTATCGCATTGCTTATCTTGGAAATACTATGGTTAACTGGTGTCCTAAATTAGGTACTGTACTCGCAAATGATGAAGTGAGTGAAGGTGTATCTATTCGTGGTGGTTATCCAGTAGAACAAAAATTGATGTATCAATGGTGTCTTCGTGTATCGGCTTACTCTCAAAGATTACTTGATGGTCTTGATACAATTGATTGGACCGATTCGTTGAAAGAAACTCAACGAAACTGGATAGGTCGCTCTGAAGGGGCTGAGATGAAATTTAATATTGCTGATAGTGATGTAGTACTTGAAATTTTCACTACTCGTGCCGATACCATTTTTGGTGTAACATTTATGGTACTTGCTCCTGAAAGTGCTTATGTAGATATGGTAGTAACCGAAGATAAAAAAGCCGAAGTAGAAGAATATATCAATAGTATTAAACATAAAACAGAACGTGAACGCATGATTGAAAAGAAAATTTCGGGTGTGTTTACAGGTTCTTATGCTATCAATCCATTGACAGGTGAAAAAATACCTGTTTGGGTGAGTGATTATGTACTTGCAGGCTATGGAACAGGTGCTATTATGGCTGTACCTGCTCATGATAGTCGTGACTATGCTTTTGCACGTCATTTTAATCTTCCTATCATTCCATTGATTGAAGGTTGTGATGTGAGTGAAGAAAGTTTTGATGCCAAAGCAGGTAAAATGATAAATTCAAAAGGTGCAGAATTAGATCTTAATGGTCTTGAAGTAAAAGATGCTATTGCTGCAACAAAGAAATTTATCAGTGAAAAAGGGCTTGGTAAAATAAAAGTAAACTATCGTCTTCGTGACGCTATTTTCAGCCGTCAACGCTATTGGGGTGAGCCATTCCCTGTATATTATAAAGATGGCGTTCCTCAGATGATGGATGAAAGCAAACTTCCTTTATTATTACCAGAAGTAGATAAATATCTTCCTACTGAAACAGGTGAACCTCCATTGGGTCGTGCTAAAAATTGGCAAACTGAAGATGGTTATCCTCTTGAACTATGTACTATGCCCGGTTTTGCTGGTTCAAGTGCTTATTATCTACGTTATATGGATCCACGCAATAATGATGCGTTGGTATCAAAAGAAGCAAATGAATATTGGCGTAATGTTGACCTTTATATAGGTGGTACTGAACATGCTACAGGACACTTGATTTATAGTCGTTTTTGGAATAAATTCCTTTATGATATGGGCGAAGTGTGCGAACAAGAACCATTCAAAAAACTCATAAATCAAGGTATGATTCAAGGTCGCAGTAACTTTGTGTATCGTATCAAAGATACAAATACTTTTGTGTCATATAATTTGAAGAAAGATTATGATGTTACACCTATTCACGTAGATGTAAATATAGTAAGTAATGATATTCTTGATTTGGACCAATTCCGTAACTGGCGTCCTGAATTTAATAATGCCGAATTTATTCTTGAAGATGGCAAATATGTGTGTGGTTACGCCGTAGAAAAAATGTCAAAATCAATGTTTAATGTGGTAAATCCCGATGACATTGTAGAACGTTATGGTGCAGATACATTGCGTCTTTATGAAATGTTCCTCGGTCCATTGGAACAAAGTAAGCCTTGGGATACTAATGGTATAGATGGTGTGAACCGTTTCTTGAAAAAACTTTGGGGACTATTTTATAAAGGAGATAATCTTTCAGTTAGTGAAGGAGAGCCATCACGTGATGAATTAAAATCACTTCACAAACTGATAAAGAAAGTTACTTTTGATATTGAACATTTCTCATACAACACTTCAATCAGTGCGTTTATGATTTGTGTAAATGAACTAAATTCATTAAAATCAAATAATAAAGAAGTATTGAGTCAATTACTTATTGTATTGGCACCATTTGCACCTCATATTACTGAAGAATTGTGGCATGAAATAGGTAATACTACTACTATTTGCGATGCTCAATGGCCTGCTTACAATGAGGAATATCTTAAAGAGGATAAGGTGACATACGCAGTATCTTTTAATGGTAAAGCTCGCTTTAATATTGAAGTAGCAGCCGATATAGCTCGTGAAGAAGTTGAAAAGATTGCTTTGGCACATGAGGGTGCTGCAAAATGGCTTGAAGGCAAACAAATTCGTAAGATTATAGTTGTTCCCGGCAAAATTGTCAATATTGTTGTAGGATAATAATTTAAGGGAAATCTTCGTTATAAAATTACTTACTAAGTAATTATATGAATAGTAAAAAAGAAATAGTTTTTGCCACCAATAATCTTCATAAATTAACTGAGATTAGAGAAATAATTGGCGACAAATTCAAAATATTGAGTTTGAAAGATATTGGTTGTAACGAAGATATTCCCGAAACAGCATCTACTCTTGAAGGGAATGCCGAAATAAAGGCTCGATATATAAAAGAGTATTATGGTTATGATTGTTTTGCCGATGATACAGGACTTGAAGTTGAAATACTTGGAGGAGAACCTGGTGTATTATCTGCAAGATATGCAGGTGAGAATCACGATTCTCAAGCAAATATGGAATTATTGTTAAAAAATATGCTTCGACAAAATAATCGCAAAGCGCGTTTTAGAACAGTAATTGCATTAATAATAGGAGAAGAACTTACACTAATGGATGGTATAGTAGAAGGAGAGATTACTCAAGAACGTGTCGGAGATAGTGGTTTTGGTTATGATCCTATTTTTAGACCAATAGAGAGTGAATTGACATTTGCTCAGATGAGTAGTGCAGAAAAAAATAAAATAAGTCATCGTGGTCGTGCAACAGCAAAATTGATTAATAAATTAGGTAATATAAAGTAAAGATTATGATAAAAAGACTTTTATTTATATTAATTACTTTAATCTCATTTACTACTATTACAATACAAGCAGCAGTAGGAGATTGGAAAATTTATTCAATGTTTTCTGATATAGAAAAAATATTACAAACACATGAAAAAGTATTTTTTATATCAGGAAATAATCTTTTTTCTTACGACAAAAATACAGATGAATTATTTAATTATACTACTCAAAATAAATTGAGTGATAATGTAGTAGATGATATATACTATAATAAAGAAAGAAAATATTTGGTTATCACTTATAAATCAGGAAATATAGATATTTTATATAATGATGGAGAAATAGTAAATTTACCAGATATAAAAAATTCTATGTTGAATTATTCTTTAGAAATTAATGATGTAGCATTTTTAGATAATTATATATATGTTGCAACAAAATTTGGTCTTATAGTTTTTGATGAATCACGTCAAGAGGTAAAATATTCAGGTGTTTATAATAAAGAAATATCATTAGTTACTATTGTTGGAGATTATATAGTTGTAGATCAAAATCACGCATTATATTATCTTCATAAAAATGGTAGATTTGAAACATTTGATAGTTATACCAATATAGCAAAAGGTAATTATATAATTGATATAGAAGGTATAAGTGAAGATAAAATATTAGTTCATGCATTAAGTAAAATAGTAAACT
>JAZSDX010000029.1:0-7692 GCA_045531405.1 Muribaculaceae bacterium
TAGACAATCAGAGAGAAAAATTAAAACGTATAAAAAAACAACACACAATGGAGCATGCTCCATTGTGTGTAACTAAAAAGTTATTAATTTTGTCCTAATAAATAAGTATTAATTTTGTAACGCTTATTTAGGACTAGTCAATACTTGCGCAAATGTTTTTTTTTTCTTTCCTTTGTATATTCTTTCGTTATTTGGATGATGTCTATTATGCTGAATTGGATGCCACAAAAACAGAAACGTTTTCAGAAATGTTTGATTGTTTCTGAAATTATTTATCGTTTTTTTTCCGTGTTTGACAGGGTGGGAGAGTATAAAATTAATATTATTCTTATGTTTTATCCTACATATACTCGAGGTCATGCGTGGGTAACTCGGAATGGAGAGAAATTTTTGTTATCTAATCATAGTGTTGTAATGTCGGATTATAGTATAATAGGTGAGAACAAGAAATATCGTTATTATATAAAAGAGGATAATCTTAAAAGAATGTATATGTTAGAGAAACTAAAAATAAATAGAGAATGAACCTATATTTGACACATAGATGCAATAGAGGATGCCCATTTTGTTTTGCTCGGAAAGTATTGCAAGAAGCAGGAAATGACCTTGGTGAGATTTTGACAATCAAGGAAATTGAAATGTTGCTTGACCGTTTTCCCGAGATAGAGAGCGTTGAGAAAAATGTCGGGTTGTTGGGGGGAGAACCATTCTTATATCCTCATTTTGGAGAGCTTTTAAGTATACTTTCTTCAAGAGGAATATCGGCTAAAATCTTTACAAGTGCCACAAACGAGATGCCAGAGGTATTAAAAAGTATGAGCATAGAAGATGCGATAGGGAAAGTAAACTTTGTGGTAAATGTAGGAACAAAAAATACTTATGGTGAAAAACAATTTCGTAATTTGGATTTATTTTTAAAGCAGTTCTCTCCTCTTGTATCTTTGTCTTTTACGATTTTTGATTTATCGATTGATCCTACATATTTGTTTGATTTGATAGATGAATATGGATTAAATAGAAATATTCGGGTCGGCATAGCTCTCCCAATTTTATCAGGAGGCAACCAATATATTGCATTAGATGATTATAATAAAGCAGGAGCTTATTTTTTGACAGTTGCAGAACAAGCAGCCAAGAGGGGTATAACATTAGCGATGGATTGTGGTTTTATTGCTTGTATGTTTTCGGATGAGCAAATTGGCAAGTTGCTACGATTAGGTACCTGCGTTCGTTTTGTCTGTGGAGCTGCTATTGATGTTGGCCCAAAATTATGGGCTTGGAATTGTTTCCCTCTTTTTCAGATTGGAAGAGTTGATGTAATGAATGCAAAAACTCTTGGTGAATTGGAGAAAAAACTAAGAGAATCAACAATCAAATATTTAGGAACATCGAGTGGAGTTTTTTCTAAGTGTAAAGAGTGTCGTATGATGCAGAAAAGACTCTGTGAAGGAGGATGCCTTAGTTTTAAATCAATAAAATAGAACGCATATGCCTAATTTAATGTTAACAAACTGGTGCAATTATAAATGTTCATATTGCTTTGGTATGGATATGATGGCTCCTAAGGTAGAAGCTGAAGCGATGAGTGATGCTGTATTTCTTGGGATACTTAATTGGCTTGAAAAAACTAATTACAAAAGACCGATTCATTTAATGGGAGGAGAGCCAACGCTTCATCCAAAATTTGAATGGATTGTAAATACACTTTTAGAACAGGATCATACAATTACGATATTTTCAAATTTGGCAACAGAGAAAGCTCCCCTTTATTCAGAAAAATTGGCAGATTTGCCAATTACATGGGTTGTTAATATAAATCCACCATATAAATGGACATCTGAACAGCAAGTCAGGATTCGGAGATCACTTCAAAATTTAGGGAAAGCAGCTTCGATTACATTTAATATTATGCCCAATGAAGATGATAATGAATGGGCGATAAATTTAATAGAAGAGTTTAATCTTGCTCGTAATATTAAAGTCGGGTTTGTGTTACCAACTTATAATCAATCAAATTATGCTCTAAATGATAATGAATACAAAATAGTTGCAGAGAAAGTAGTTCAATTGGCTCAAATGGCTGAAAAGAAAGATATAAAATTAGAGTATGAGTGTGGCGTGCCAACGTGTGCATTTACGAATGAACAGCTTGGAATATTATGGCGTTGTGGATCGGCAGTAAGATCTGGTTGTTGCTCTAGATTAGACATTACTCCATTCGGAGATGTTATTTATTGTCTCCCATTGGCAACGGTTGCATCAAAAAAATATGATGAATTTAAAAATTATGAAGATGCTCGAAGTTGGTTTGAAACAATATTTGCTCCATATCGTAGATTGGGACGAATTTCTGATTGTGCAACGTGTAATTTAATGAAGCCACAGCTATGTAATGGGGCTTGCCTCGCCAAAAATCTAATAGGAGTAAAAAACTTAAAAATAGAAAGCAAATGAAAATCGCAGAAAATGTATCTTGGAAGACTTTGCAAGATAAAGTTGTAGCAGTAAAAGTTTCAACCGGGGACTATTATACCATGAATGTTGTTGCTAGTGAGATATGGTTGGCTATTGAACAAGGTGAATCAGCTGAAGATATATTGGAGATGTTACGAAAGAATTATTCCAATATAGATGATGAAACAATAGCAAAAGACTATCAAGAACAGATTGACTATTGGACAAAAGAAGAATTAATTATTGTGTAATATTAAAAATATCGGTTATGGATAAAAATTATGAAAAGCCTTCAACTAAGAAGCACGAGTCTAAAAACATTGTACAAGGTAGTACTTATACAACGTTATACTACACATCGTTGTATTACTATT
Organism: Muribaculaceae bacterium; assembly: GCA_045531405.1. GTDB lineage: Bacteria > Bacteroidota > Bacteroidia > Bacteroidales > Muribaculaceae > RGIG4079. The sequence continues at coordinate 2,829 of JAZSDX010000029.1, forward strand.
ACACGTCGTTGTATTACATATCTTTGTATAAAAATTAAAATTAGAGAGATGTCACATTTGTGCATCTCTCTAATTTAAAAGTTTAATATGGAGAATACATTCCTTACAACTATTGCAGGCATAGACGTATTATGGGAAAGCGATTGCTCTGCTGAGATAAAAGAGATCAAAGATTTGTTTAAGTATCACCATGCTGAGATGCATGATGAACAAAGACCTTATCATCACATTAAATATGTGCCAATATGGGATTTATTGTCAATAAATTCGGGGTTGATTCCTAAATGGGAAGGATGTTTTATAGATCGAGATCATAAAGAGAAACGCATTGATTTGCTCATCTATCCTACAACAAATGAGCGTTTATTGGTTCTCTCAGAAGAAATATGGATTGTTCATAATAGGGAAAAATCATTAACAACGTGTTATCTATATTGTAAACAATCAAAAGATGGGCTTGTGGAACGTCCGATTATATCAGATACAATTATAATACTTCTCCATTCGGTAATGGCAATGTATAATCGCTATAGTATTCATGCTGCAGCTATAGAGATTAATGGAGGAGCTTATGTATTTGTTGGCGAGAGTGGTCATGGTAAATCTACTTTATGTACAGATATGGCTAGGAAGGGAGGAGGATATCTTGGCGATGATATTGTTTTTTTGTATTCAGAAGCCGGAGGTTTCTATGTTGGGAGCCTTTTATTTAATGCAAAGCTTATTCCGGATGGTGGTGTAAAATATAATAAAGATTCAATTGATGTTTTAGAACAAAGTCATGGAAAGGTTATATTCAAAACGCCAATTAAAAAGATTTTTTATATATTACGTCATAAAAAGAAAAAATCGAGATTTAAGCGAATGGATCCTATTGAAACGATTGTTAGGTTGTTTAAGGCAAGCAATAATATTCGAATGCAGTATGATGAAGATGTTTGGCTAAATATCTGTCATGAAATAGCCGATAGAATTCCTTATTATATGTTTTATTATGGGGAAAGGGGACTGGTTGAGTTGGAGGATTTTATGAATATTAAAGAAGGATGATATTAAGCACTATAGAATGAAGAAGACGCGTTGGTTAATGTTTTTTGTAATGGGGCATTTTAATTTGCATTGTGCAGTATTGCTTATCTAAAAATATTTATATCAACAAATCGCATCTGATGCATTTATTAACACCTTGTGATGGAGAGTTAATGTGTAACCATTTTCAGTTATTTTTATATTAGACAAAAGATTTTGGGTTAACAACATGTTTAGCTCAATACAAGTGTTTCCAATATATAATAAGTGCAGTCTTGTTTTTTTATGGAATAGAAAAATCTGTCAAGGAGTAATTTGTTATATAAAGAAAAGAAATGTTTAGGAAGTTAAGAAATAGATACCAGCGAATAAAAAGAAAATGGATTGATGGATACTTAATGAGAGGTTGGCGTTTTAACCCTCCGAAAACTATCATACTTGAAACAACTAATGTGTGTTCGCTAAAATGTTCTTGTTGTCCTAATGGCATTGCCCAAAAACAGCTGCGGCAACATGGAATGATGACGCAAGACACGTTTGATCAATTCTTAAAACATTTGGACTTGCCAATAAAGCAATGTTTTCTACATATGTGTGGAGAACCTTTTTTGAATAAAAATCTATATTATTTTGCCGAACAACTTTTAGCAAAGAAAATAGTCCCTGTTATTTTTTCTAATGGTTATAAAATAGATTATGAGTTGCTTGATAGGTTGTTGAGTTTAAGGGGGATTCAAATTACATTCTCAATGGATTTGCTCTCAAAAAAACATTATGAACAGATTCGCAAACCGGGTAAATACGAAGATTGTATAAACTCTCTAAAAACAATTAATGAAATTTTTTTTAATAGGAAACGATTTTTTGGTCTTAATATTATACTTGATTCTTTAAGTATATTAGAGCTTGATTCAATATGTACACATTTATTTGCTGAATTTTCGAATTTGAACAAACTATCATTCTCGTCGATGTGGCCTTGGCCTAATTTGCATCAGGTCGGAGATATTGCAGGTCACATATCGAAGAGAGCCCGACTTTGTGAACGAATAAAAGAGCTACCAGTTGTATTGTGGAATGGTGATATTAGCTTTTGTAGCTTTGATTATTCTGGGGAACTGATTGTAGATAATATTTATCGAGATTACATTAGCAAAATATATAATGGAAAAGAAGTCAGGAGAGTAAGAAGACATCTTTTGATGGGGAAAGCATATAAGGAAAATTTTTGCAATAACTGCTTGTTGCCTCGATATAATAGCTTAAACAGTGTCTTATTTCGAAATAGGTATAAAAAAATGGCAATAGAAGAACGTAGTGACTTTTTCCAAAAAATTACAAACTATTATAACGATAGTAAATAGCTTTTTGGATGAAAAAATAAAAAATGTAAGCATCTCGCATTAAGCACGATTGGGATGATGTTAAAATTTCGAATTACATAACGAATGATGGGGAATTTAGATGAAGAACGAAGATGAAATGATGCAATCAGAATTGGCACGCACGTTACTCGTGCTTAATAATTATGATTGGCTAAAAACTATAGCTTCAAAAATTGGCGTTGAGATTATTCCACTTAAAGGTATTGATTTATTACAAAACCTTTATGCTGAAACTCTTGAACGGCATTTGAATGATATAGATGTGCTTTGTAAAAATGAAAGAGATTGCATGAAATTAATCAATCATTTATGTCAAGAAGATTATAGGGTAGAGTTCTCTTTTGCAATACAGCCAGAAGCTTTGGCATCAAAAAGGAAAGTGTCGCTATTGTCATGTTGTCCAATAAAATTAAATATAGATATACATACATCCTTTGTGACAAAAAAATTTTTTTCGCGAACAATTGGTACATTTAATGAAGATGCCTTAGAACGATGTGAAAATGGTTATATGGATAATCTTGATCGTTGGCTATATCTTGCTCAACATGCCACATTTCATGTTTTTTCTGATTGTAAGTGGGTAAAAGACTTGGAGTTGCTTTACGATAGATTCTCTGAAAAAGAAAAATCCGAATTGGGAAAAAGGATCAATGATTATGGTTTTAGGCGTATTGTAATAGCAACCTTATATCAAATCGCTAAAAATAAATCTGGGCGAGAATATTATGAGTTTAATAAATTAAGGCTTTCTTCGTCAGAACGAAGATTTTTGACATTTATTAAATATTTTGATCGCCCATTTTCACGGAATGTACTTGATAGGCTTGTGTTGGCATATTGGGAGTTTGTTTTTATTCAAAGTAAGGCAATGCGTCAATCAGCATGGCTTCAATTGATATTCCCATCAAAGGGTTTGTTGACTAATATCTATAGAATTAAAAAAGAAGCAAATATAGTTATATATTATCCTCTAAATTTTGTCATATCAGTGATGTCTAGCGCTTTTTTTTGTGTATTATATGCGTTTATTTGTATAAAGCACAAATGCAAATAATGGAAGTGGTTTTGTTTGTTATATATGTTTTTAGTCAAAAAGGTTAGATAATTGCTCTTATCTCAAAATTATTGCGTAACTTGCAGGTCAATTTGAAAAATGGAAATAGAAATGAGAAATTTTACTACGGTTAATGACATAGGAAACCTTCAAGAAGCAGTAAAAGAGGCTCTTGAAGTGAAAGCTAATCGTTTTGCCTATAAGCATCTTGGCGAAAATAAAACCCTTTTGATGATTTTCTTTAATTCATCGCTTCGCACTCGCCTTAGCACTCAAAAGGCGGCTCTAAACCTCGGCATGAATGTGATTGTGCTTGATGTGAATCAAGGTGCATGGAAGCTCGAAACCGAGCGTGGTGTGATTATGGACGGAGACAAACCCGAGCATCTTCTTGAAGCAGTGCCAGTGATGGGTAGCTACTGCGATGTGATAGGGGTGCGTGCGTTTGCTCGTTTTGAGTCAAAGGCTGATGATTATGAAGAAAAAATTATAAATCAATTCATACAATATTCTGGTCGTCCGGTGTTCTCAATGGAGGCAGCTACTCGCCACCCATTGCAATCGTTTGCCGACCTCATCACTATCGAGGAACATAAAACCGTGGCACGTCCCAAAGTGGTGTTGACATGGGCTCCTCACCCCAAAGCCTTGCCACAAGCCGTTCCCAACTCGTTTGCCGAATGGATGAATGCTACCGATTATGATTTTGTTATCACTCACCCCAAAGGCTATGAACTCGCACCCGAGTTTGTGGGTAATGCACGTGTGGAATATGACCAAGATAAAGCACTTGAAGGAGCCGATTTTGTATATGCCAAAAACTGGAGTGCATACGCCGACCCTAACTATGGTAAAGTGCTTTCGACCGACCGTAGTTGGACTATCACAACCGAAAAAATGGCATTGACAAATAATGCTTTCTTTATGCACTGCTTACCGGTGCGTCGCAATATGATAGTGAGCGACGATGTGATTGAATCGCCACGCTCACTCGTTATCCCCGAAGCTGCCAATCGCGAAATTTCGGCACAAGTGGTGTTGAAACGCATTCTTGAAGGACTTCAATAAAGGTATAGCTATATAAATGCATCAGTCACTCCGATTGGGGTGGCTGGCGTTGTATATGAGGTTGAGGTATGGGCATGAAAAAAGGGCAAGCTTACTACATCGCACCGCTACGACCTGGTACCGCTGCTTCGATCAAGACCTGACGGAGTTCCCAGGGAGCTGGTCGTGTAGGACTTACCCGACTGCAAAGGTACAACATTTTTTCTTATCGTGCAATATAATTGTGCTTTTTTGGAATTTATGTAGAGTCAACAAGCAAGTGCAAAATTATTTTAATAATTTGAAGAATTCAATTTTTGGAGAAGAAAAATTTAGTTTTTCTCGA
>JAZSDX010000023.1:0-34258 GCA_045531405.1 Muribaculaceae bacterium
TATGCATAAAATAAAAAGCTTTTAATAACCGTTCAAACAGCGATTAAATGCCTTTCAAATTGTGTGTATTTGAGGATGCGAAAAGTGAGAAAATTGTACGTTTCGTTTTGAAAAATTGTACGTTTCGTTTTTGCGATTATATTTGCAAAGGATAACCACTGACTTTGTCAAACTGATAGTGGTAAAAGATAATTAAATAATAGTTGTTTTATAATAATTGTGTATTAAATGAGCGGAGTGTCGAGAGACAATCCGCTCATTAATTAAGGGAGTTTCTATAAATTCCCTCATTGTTTAATATTGTTCTTTTTCGTTGGGGAAGTCATTTGTTTTTACATCATCAATGTAATGTGCTACAGCATCGTTGATGATGGTTGAAAGGTCGGCATAACGACGAAGGAATCGTGGAGAAAATCCCTTATTGATTCCAAGCATGTCGTGCATCACAAGCACTTGACCGTCAACGCCACCACCGGCTCCGATTCCGATAACAGGAATATTTACTGTCTTGGCTACGCGAGTTGCCAATTGGGCGGGAATTTTCTCAAGAACAAGGGCAAAGCAACCTATATCTTCAAGCATTTTGGCATCTTCAATGAGTTTATTGGCTTCGGCTTCTTCTTTGGCGCGAACGGCATATGTCCCAAATTTGTTTATTGACTGAGGGGTTAGCCCGAGGTGTCCCATTACAGGGATTCCGGCGCAAAGCACACGTTCAATTGATTCGCGAATTTCACTTCCACCTTCCATTTTTACAGCTTCGGCATGGCTTTCTTTCATAATGCGCACAGCCGATGCGAGAGCTTCTTTTGAGTTACCTTGGTAACTGCCAAAAGGGAGATCACACACCACAAGTGCACGTTTAACACCTTTAATTACACTCTTTGCATGATAAATCATTTGGTCGAGAGTAATGGGTAGTGTTGTCATGTTTCCGGCCATTACATTTGATGCAGAGTCACCCACGAGAATAACATCCATACCGGCTTCATCTATGAGGTGAGCCATAGAATAATCATAAGCAGTGAGCATTGCAATTTTTTCACCACGTTGTTTCATCTCTGTGAGACGATGAGTGGTAACTTTGCGTTGATCTTGTAAATAATTTGCCATTATATTAAATATTATAATTCAAAGTATATTAAAGGAAGCTTACAATCTGTCCCTCTTCGCTACTATTAGTAGATTGTTGTTTGTCGGGGGAGATGGGTTTCCCTTCAAGAGATGCTTTAATGCGAGAATTGAGCATCTCGGCAGTTTCCTTATCACGATTATATGTAGGAACTTTTTCAAGAGATTCCACGATACTATCATCGTCCATGAGGTCGGGAGTTAATGCCACGTAGCGTTTCGTATCTTTTTCGCGTTGGAAATTGTCGATTTTTTCAGAGCCATAAGCCTTACGCAGACGTTCGGTAGCAACCGGGTCTTCAACAATTTCATCTTGTGTTGCAGATATAACTTCAGGACTAAATGGGATTATATTGCCACTTTCTTCATTGTCTTCATGTAAAGAAACTTCAAATCCGGCGGCAAGAATTGTGATTTTTACTTTATCCCCAAGAGAGTCATCTATAGTTGCACCCCAAATTACATCAACACCGGGATTGATGCTTGTTACAAACGAAGCAATTTCTTTTGTTTCGTTCATTGCAAATGGTTTCTTTGCATTTTTTGCAAAATAGATATTGAATAGCAATTTTTTTGCTTTCAATATCTCGCGATTTTTGAGCAATGGCGACATTATAGCATTATGGAATGCTTTTGAAACGCGATTTTCTCCTTCGCCATATCCACTTGAGATAATTGCAGCACCTCCATCGCGCAAAGTTGTATTTACGTCCTTGAAGTCAAGGTTAATATAGCCCTCTTCGGTAATAATTTCAGAGATACTACGAGCTGCGGTAGTCAATGTGTCATCGGCTTTACCAAACGCATTAAGGAAATCCAAATCACCATAAATATCATTTAGGCGTTCATTGTTGATCACCAATAGCGCATCAACGTTTTTACTCATTTCATCGGCTCCATCAAGTGCCTTGTGAATCTTTTTTGCTCCCTCAAACAAGAATGGAATGGTAACAATTCCAATCGTGAGTAATCCTTTTTCTTTTGCTACACGAGCCACAACCGGAGCGGCACCTGTCCCGGTTCCTCCTCCCATTCCGGCTGTTACAAACACCATATTCAGGTTAGGACTAAAAAGTGCTTCGATGTCTTCAACACTTTCTTCAGCGGCAGCTTTTGCTACCGATGGAATATTGCCTGCACCGAGACCTCCTGTGGTTTTGGGACCGATTAATAGTTTATTGGGAACCGGAGAGTTGTCTAATGCTTGGCGGTCGGTATTACATACCACAAACTCAACGCTCTTGATATTTTGTCGATACATATTATTGATGGCATTATTACCACCCCCACCAACACCTATTACCATTATTTCGGCAGGTGGATCACTTTTAATATCAAAGTTAGCAGATTTGTCTATTTCTTCTATACTCATAATTGTAATCTTTTTTAGCAGTTAAATTTAGAATGATTATTATTCTTCATAACCATCTTCTTTCAGATAATCGGTAAGGGTGTTTTTTACTCGTTCCAAAATTGATTTGGCTTTTCCCATTTTTGAGGGTTTCTTTATTTCTTCCGATTTTTCGTTTTCTTCGTTAAGAATATCATCATCAAAATCGCTGGTAATGCGATTAATGTTGTCTTGAGTGTCATTTTTTTCTTCAATAGTGATAACCGGTTCGGGTTGTTGATAATTAATTCCTTCAAGACAACTGATAGCTTTCGAGTCTTTAGATGCTGCCAATAAGATTGCAATCACATCGAGGGCATCTCCAGGTTGAATGCTGCCATCGGTGATGTGTACCATGGTAGAAATCAATCCGTTGCGAGCTTTAAGAGAACAATGGAATTCAAGCACAGAATTAAAACCTTGTAATTTAGCTCCTTGACCTACAACAACTATGCCTCCTGTGAGATCACTCGCCTTAAATCCGGCTTGTTTGATTTGCGAAGCAACATTAAACGCTATTTCTCCTGCACGATGTTGCACATAATTATTGAACACTACATCGTCAACATTTTCAATGTAACTTGAGCGTCCTCCTTGTCCAACAGTCTCTTGAGGGTTTGCGTTAGCATATTTGCGTTTTAATTGTTCGGCCGATTCCTCGGTAATGCCAAGAGATGCAATGTCGCGAGTGATATTGCGCGATCCCATAGGAATTGTTACAAGGTATTGTAGCGCGTTGTTTTTATGGATAGATACTGTCGTTGTCTCAGCTCCAAAATCAACAAGTACGCAACCAAGTTTCTTCTCTTCGGCTGTGAGGACTAATTGAGATAATGCCACTTGTCGCACAATAAATCCATTGGTGTCGAGTTGTAATCGTTCTTCGATTACTCGATTGATATTTTTCTCTATTTGAGGACGACAGGCGATGATATTGAGTGAAGCTTTTAGATTGTGCCCATAGGTGCCGATAGGAGTTTGGTGAGTCATATTATCAACTGTAAATCCCATTGGTTCGATTGACACAATAGTTTTGTCTTCGGGTTCGTCTAAACGAGAGTCATCAAGTAATTGATTGATGATTTCGCTTGTAATTTCGACTTCGTCGTCAAAGTTCTTTTCGATATCACGTTTATAAGACATCATTGAACGACCACCCAAGGCGACATAAACGCCTTTAACCTTGCATGGAGCGATATTGGCGCGCGACTCTATTGCAGAAATAATATCTGCTACGCAAGCCTTCACTTCTTCTACATTTTGAATACATCCATATCGCACACAATCTACAAGGTTGCGTTCTTCAATGGCACACACTTTGAGTGTGCCTGATTCATCGATAGCACCAACAGCGCCTTTAATCTTAGAACTACCGATTTCGATTGCAACTAAATATTTGTGTTCCATAAGTTAGTTAGTTTGTTTATTTTGTTTACTTTCTTTTTCTTTGGTTGAGTCAGCGTTAGATTCTAATGCTTTTTTTTGTTGTTCATTAAAAACACTCACATTCATTGTTTCGATACCAACCGACTCTTCATCAATAGAATCGGCAAAGGTGGCAATTTTATCAACTTTCTTTTTATTTCGTCGTGTTGCAACGACTTGCCCTTCCCATTTTACCGAGATGGTATCATAATAGGTCCATCCTTTTATTGGCATCACATCTTTATAGATGGTTTTAATGCGTGAGAATTTGTTTTCAATCATTGTAGTGTCACCAAAGTTTATCACATGCCCCTTAATCATGGGAACAATGATGATATCATTGTTGAGATTATTGATTTTGATACTTGAAACAAGTGAGTTCCAAGTTGAGTCGTTTTTGATGTATGACAATAATGGCAACATTGATACCACCGAAAAATTATCATTAAATTGCCCCAAAATAATGGGAACATCTACTTGATATCGTGGATTGGCAGTCATCTTTTTACCTTCTTTATTGACATAATAGGAGCCTGAATTATCAAACACTCGAGCAACTGGAATCAATGGCATCACATCTATACGTAATCTTGAATTATTAAAAATCACACAATTAACTTTTTCGATTTTGTCAATGGTGTTGAGGTGTGTTTCTATTTTATGTGTGTTGATATCCCCCACTTTCATTGAGAGAAATTTATTATTTTCGTTGCCTATTTCGTGCGTTATATCTTCGACAGTGACAAAATTGAGCCTGGCATTGTCATGAACAACGATATCAACCCCTTTACATAGTTCCTCTTTTGCTCTACGATCGGTTATTACAAAAGCCACCACCATGTAAGCTACCAATAGCAACGATAATATGCACCACAATATGGTTTTCTTATTCATTATTAGTTATGTTGTTGAAGATTTGTGGGAGATAATTGCAAATATCGCCCGCTCCTACGGTTAATAAAATCTCAAAATTCTTATTTTTGAGGAAATCGACCAATTCCTCTTTATCAATCAATTGTTTGTTATCACAAGTGATTTTATCAAAAATGATTTGTGAGGTTACTCCCTCGATTGGTAATTCTCGCGCAGGATAGATGTTTAATAAAATCACTTCATGTGCGAGAGAAAGAGCTTGTGCAAACTCGGGAGCAAAATCGCGAGTGCGAGAATAGAGATGAGGTTGAAAAGCCACAGTGATTTTGCGATTGGGGTAAAGTGACTTTACCGAATTTATTGAGGCTGTCAATTCATCGGGGTGGTGGGCATAATCATCAATTATGGCACGACCTGTCTCACCCGATTCTTTTAACCAAAATTCAAAACGACGTTTAGGTCCCATAAAAGAGGCCATAGCTTCAGCAGCTTTATCGGCTTGCATATCTCCTGTTAAGAAGCAACCTGCTAATGATGCTATTGCATTCTCAATGTTTATTTCTACGGGAACTCCTAATTCGATATCTTTAATCACTGAGCCATCACAAGTCACAAAGTCGAAGATAATAGAACCATTGCTTCGACGAATGTTTTGAGCATGGAAATCACCCTTATCGCGAGAATATGTATATACCTTTACACCTTGGGCAACACGAGGTTTCATCTTCAATCCTTCATGTAGCACCAATGCTCCATCGGGGCGTATCAATTCGGTAAAATGTGCAAAACTTTCAAGGTAAGCTTCCTCAGTACCATATATGTCAAGATGGTCGGAATCGGTTGATGTGATAACTGCTATATATGGCACCAACTGATGAAATGAACGGTCATATTCATCGGCCTCAATGACCGAATAGGGAGAGGTTTCGCTTAAAAGTAAATTGCTATTGTAGTTGCGCAAAATTCCGCCTAAGAAAGCATTACATCCTACGTCACAAGTGTTTAGGATGTGAGCTGCCATTGACGATGTGGTAGTTTTTCCATGAGTTCCTGCAAAACATAACCCTTTTGAGTCGCGAGTAATCATCCCCAATACTGCAGCTCGTTTAAGAATCTCAAAACCATTTTCACGGAAGAAATTCAAGCCTTTGTGGTCATTGGGTATTGCTGGAGTGTAAACAATCAATGTAGTGTTGGGATTCTTAAATTCATCGGGAATAAGAGCTACATCATCGTCATATACAATGGCTACGCCTTCGTCTTCAAGTGCTTTTGTAAGAGCAGAAGGGGTGCGATCATATCCTGCGACATTACACCCTCGAGAAAGAAAATAGCGTTCAAGTGCTGCCATGCCTATTCCTCCGGCTCCCACAAAATATATATTGGTTTTCTTATTTTCCATTGTTATCATTATTTAATAGTTCATAAATTTTATCTACTATCTTTTCGTCGGCATCTATAAGTGCCATTTCTCTAATGTTTTGTGATAATGTTTCACGTTTTGTATCATTGGCAAGTAATGAATTAACCTCTGATGCAAGTTTTTCACAACATTCAGCATCAAGAATCATCACGGCAGCATCTTTATCAACAAGCGCTTGAGCATTTTTGCGTTGATGATCTTCTGATACATTTGGAGAAGGAACGAGTATTACCGGCATTCCAAGTAATTGTAACTCAGAGATTGTACCAGCACCGGCTCGCGAAACGACCAAGTCGGCCGCACGATATGCTACATTCATATCTGAAATAAATGCGGTCGCTATTACACCGTTTTTCCCTTGAGCTACTTGAGCACATTCTTGAATGTAGAACTTGCCTGTTTGCCACATTATTTGAGCATTAGAGGCAAGTATTTCATCAAGAGACTGAGCGATGCTATTATTAATAGTGCGAGCTCCAAGACTACCTCCTACAACGAGTACTAATTTACGAGTTGGATCAAAACCTAATTGTTCTTTGGCTTGTGCTTGGGTTAATTCACAGTTAAGAATGTTTGCACGCACGGGGTTTCCAGTGAGGACAATCTTTTCGGCAGGAAAAAAACGTTCCATTCCTTCATATGCAACACATATGGCACCGGCTTTTTGTGCAAGCAACTTATTTGTTACTCCGGCATAAGAGTTTTGTTCTTGAATTAAAGTGGGTATTCCTTTTTTTTGTACTTCTTTGAGCATCGGACCACTTGCATATCCTCCAACACCTATCGCAATATCGGGTTGGAAGTCACGCAACACCTTGCGAGCCAAACGCATACTTTTCCATAATCGAAAAAGTACTTTGACGTTACGCCACAATCTTTTGCGATCAAAACCACTTACGGGCAATCCTACAATTTTATATCCTGCTGCCGGAACGCGTTCCATTTCCATGCGGTCTTCAGCTCCAACAAATAAGATTTCGGTGTCGGGATTGCGACGTTTGAGTGCGTTTGCGATTGATAATGCCGGGAAAATATGACCTCCGGTACCTCCACCACTCACTAAGACTTTATATGTTTTTTTATTTGCCATAACTATCAATTCTTATTTTATAACGAACTTGGATTTTCGGCACGTGCATCTTCGGGCAATGCATTTATTTCTTGACGCTCATCTCTCTTGTCGTCATTCCCTTTGCGTGTAGCATATCGACTCACACTCAACATTACACCAATTGCCAACGACGTTATTAAGATAGATGACCCTCCTGCCGAAATTAAAGGTAATGGTTGTCCTGAAACAGGTAATACCCCCGATACTATTCCCATATGGGCTAATGCCTGATAGGTTATATATAACGACATCCCTATCACAAGCATCATTGGAAAAGCTCGTTTGCATTGAGAAGCAATACCACTAGCTCGTGCTAATAATGATAGATATAATACAAGCAAGAAAATACCTCCAATAAGTCCCATGTCCTCTACGATGATAGCAAAGATATAATCGGAGAATGCCAAAGGTAATCGTGCGGCTTCTCGTGAGTTTCCTGGGAATACCCCAAATACACCTCCATTGGCTTGTGCTATATATGAATATTGTTCTTGATGATTATATTGATTGATTTCTTGTTTATGATTTGGGATTTCACTTTTATTCCACCAACGAATGAGACGAGGAATTACAACATCAACCAATCGGTCAATGGTTTCTCCTTTCGCTATTTTTTGTGAAGCACTTATTTCAGTGGCATATTCAGGACGCAAATTTCCTGAATCATCATATTTCTGATTATATTTTATAAAGCCATATCCCAGAACGATTGCCAATATAATTCCAAGTATTCCAGAAACCGCGCCAATTCTTTTCCATTGCACTCCGCCAATTATCATCATAGAAAAACTTATAGCCAACAGAATAATTGTGTTGGTAGTGCCTTGTTTTATTAGTACCAATCCAAAAATGCCAATAACGGCTAAAGTAGTATAAAACCCTTTTTTGCTGACACCTCCAGTTTTGAGTTGTGATTTAGATAAAATAAATGCTATTGTTGCGGCAGCCGAAAATTTTATCAATTCGGCCGGTTGCATGGGGAGTACTCCTAATAATTTGACACTACGACGAGCACCATTGATTACATCGCCCCAAAACATTACATAAATGGTTAACACTACACTCGCAAATGCCAAGAGAGGGATAAATTTTATGTATTTGGTATAGGAAATGCGTTGCATTATAAGAATTAATCCCAATCCCAACGACAAGTGGAAACAATGTTTTACAATAGGGCCCATGATATTTGTTGCCGAAACAATACGAGCCGATGCACTATATTGCTCTACAATAGAAATGATACAGAGCATGATGTAAATCGCCCAAATGTATTTGTCTCCGGGAACCTTAGTCTTTAGTGCGTTTCCTGATGTTACTTTTGAATCTTTTTCTTCACTTTTCATAGCTGATTAAAATAAAATTATTTATTACACATTGATTTTACAATTTTCTTAAATTGTTCACCTCTATCTTCATAACTCTTGAAAAGGTCAAAACTTGCACAACAAGGCGATAATAATACAGTGTCTCCACTTTGAGCTAAGCGAGCACATTCTTTTACGGCATCTTCTATTGAATGGGTGTCGCTAATGTGGTCAACTTTGCCGGTGAAGAAATTAAGTAATTTACTATTATCTTTACCCATACACACGATTGCTTTAACTTTCTCTTTTACGAGAGGTTCGATTTCGGTATAATCATTGCCTTTATCTTTTCCTCCGAGTATGAGAATCGTGTTTTTGGGAACACTCTCAAGAGCATACCAACAAGAGTTTACGTTGGTTGCTTTTGAGTCATTGATGTATCTCACCCCATCAATTGTTTCAACGTATTCAAGACGATGTTCAACCCCTTCAAAGTTAGAGAGTGCACGTTTTATATCCTCTTTCTTTATATCAAGTAAGCAAGCCGATAGACCGGCAGCCATAGAGTTGTAAAGATTGTGTAAGCCACTTAATGCCAAGTCGGCTCGAGGCATGTTGAGGGATGTTGAGGGAGTATTAATAATCATATTGTTTTCGGCATCGATATAAGCCTGAGTATTTTCTTCGAGAGTTTCAGCAAAAGGGAACAAGCGAGCTTGTGTCTCTATTTGACGTAACTGAGCTTCAATAATCGGGTCATCTTGCCAAAAGATAAATGCATCTTGAGATGTCAAGTTTTGGAGTATGCGAAACTTGGCGTTTACATAGTTTTGCATCTCGTAATCATATCGGTCAAGGTGGTCGGGTGTAATATTCATCATCACGGCAATATTAGCCTTGAATTTATACATATTTTCAAGTTGGAAACTACTCAACTCGACAACATACACATCGTGGTGGTCATGAGCAACCTGTAAAGCTAGACTTTTGCCCACATTTCCAGCTAATCCCACATTAACACCTGCATCTTTAAGAATATGATAGGTAAGCATGGTTGTAGTAGTCTTACCATTGCTACCGGTGATACATACCATTTTTGCATCGGTATATCTTCCTGCCAACTCGATTTCTGAAATTACAGGGATGTTTTTTGATGCAATTTTAAGCATTAATGGTGCAGTTGGAGGTATGCCGGGGCTTTTTACAATTTCATCGGCGTCAAGAATTTTTGATTCGGTGTGTTGTCCATCTTCCCATTCAATACCGGCATTATTGAGCATGGTAATATATTGAGGCGAGATTTTCCCCATATCTGAAAGAAAGACATTCATCCCTTTTTCTTTGGCAAGAATTGCAGCGCCAACTCCACTTTCTCCTCCTCCAAGAACTACTATTTTTTTTGTTTTCATTATCTGATTTTTAATGTAACAAATGTTATTACTGCCAAAAGAATTGCTATAATCCAGAATCTTATCACAATCTTAGATTCGGGAATTGGGTTAATAGGTGCTTGAATCATTGCATCGATTCCACTATTCCCCGGTTTTTGAAAATGATGATGAATAGGGGTCATCTTAAAGATGCGTTTCCCGGTTCCGGTTTTTTTACGGGTTAACTTAAAGTAACTTGTTTGAATTATTACCGAAAGGTCTTCAAAATAGAAGATTGCACATAATATAGGTAATAATAATTCTTTGTGTATCAATATTGCACACACGGCAATAATCCCTCCGATTGTGAGACTTCCGGTGTCGCCCATAAATACTTGTGCAGGGGGCGCATTATACCATAGAAAGCCAATTAATGCTCCGATGAAAGCCGCCATAAATACGAGTAATTCTCCACTGCCTGGTATATACATGATATTTAGGTATGAAGAATAAATGACGTTACCACCCAGATATGCAATTATAGCCAATGCGACAGCTGCAACTGCCGAAGTCCCTGTTGCCAAACCATCCAGCCCATCGGTGAGGTTGGTCCCATTTGATGTTGCTGTAACCATGAATATCGTAACCAAGATAAACAATATCCATGCCGCAGGAGTTGCCCATTCGCCCATCCATTGTGTAAACCACTCATAATCTAAGTTGTTGTTTTTGACAAATGGAATTGTTGTTTGTAATGCTTTTATCTCTTGATTATCATATACAACCTCTACTTGGGATTGGTCATTGCCTACGTTTATTTCGTGATTTTCTCGCATAACCATATCAGGACTGAGGTACATTGTTATACCGACAATCAATCCAAGACCAACTTGACCGGCAATTTTGAATTTTCCTTTTAATCCATCTTTGTCTTTGCGAGCAATCTTCATATAATCATCAAGAAAACCGAGCGTTCCCAACCATAATGTTGTTCCCACCATTAATAGCATGTAAATATTAGAAAGACTTCCAATTAATAAACATGGTACCACTGTAGAGATAATGATTATAATACCCCCCATTGTAGGAGTCCCGGTCTTTTTTTGTTGTCCCTCAAGGCCCAAATCGCGAATAATTTCTCCAATTTGCATGAGTTGTAGTCGTTCAATAATGCGACGACCGATGAAGATTGTAATTATCAATGACAATACAAATGCCACTCCCGAACGAAATGTGAGATAGCTCATCAATCGTGCTCCGGGAAAATCTATTTCTTGAAGATAATCAAATAAATACAGTAACATGCTATTTATATTTTTTAATGCTATTTTTCATTATTGAATATTTCAACGACCACTTCACGGTCATCAAAATGATATTTTATTCCTTTAATTTCTTGATAGTCCTCATGACCTTTACCGGCGATGAGAATTACGTCTCCTTTTTGGGCAAGCATTGCTGCAGTGCGAATTGCTTCACGACGGTCGCTGATACTCAACGTTTTTGCTCGGCCTGAGTCTTCGAGTCCGGCTTCCATATCTCGAAGAATGTCGGTTGGGTCTTCATCGCGAGGATTATCTGAAGTAAGAATTACTTTCTCACTTCTCATGGCAGCTTCTTTTGCCATAATTGGGCGTTTACCTTTGTCTCTATTTCCTCCAGCTCCAACAACCGTGATAATGTTTCCATTATTGCCAATGACATCGCGAATAGCATTGAGTACGTTTATGACGGCATCGGGCGTGTGAGCATAATCAACGATAGCAGTATATCCTTTGGGTGAATGAAATGCTTGAAAACGTCCGGCAACAGGAACTAAACGACTCATGTTGATTGTAACTAATTCAGGTTCCCATCCCAATAGTATTGATGTTGCATATACTGCAGTGAGATTATATGCATTAAATTTGCCGGTAAACAACACCTCAACTTCACGGGTATTGAAAGTCATTAATGTACCATCAAGACGACTTTCAATTATGCGACCTACAAAATCGGCTTGAGAACGAAGGGAGTAACGTTTTTTTGATGCTTTAGTATTTTGAAGCATTACTTCTCCAACTTTGTCATCTATATTTGTTAATGCAAAAGCTGATTGGGGTAATGAGTCAAAAAACATTTTTTTTGCCTCGAGATATGCATCTACGGTTTTGTGGTAGTCAAGATGGTCGCGAGTGAGATTTGAGAACACTCCTCCTATAAATTGCAATCCGGCAATGCGATGTTGATGTGCTGCATGTGAACTGACTTCCATCACTGCATATTCGCAACCAGCATCTACCATGCGTGCAAGTAAGGCATTTAAGTTTAATGGATCGGGAGTTGTGTGTGTTGCAGGAACGGCAACATCGTCAATATAATTACACACAGTTGATAGCAAACCGGCTTTATGACCCATTAAACGAGCCATCTCATAAATGAGTGTAGCAGTTGTTGTTTTCCCATTGGTCCCGGTGATTCCTATCAGTTTCAGTTTCTTTGAAGGATTATCCCACCATTGAGAAGCAAGTTGACCTAAAGCAATTGCCGAGTTTTCAACTTGGATATAAGTGGTGTTATTGTCAAGTTGTTCAGGAAGTTGCTCACACACAATGGCAGCCAATCCCTTTCCATTGAGGCTTGGAATAAATTGGTGAGAATCAACATTAACTCCTTTTACGGCAACAAAGACCATTGCGTCTCCTGCTTTGCGTGAGTCACACACAATATCGGAAACTTGCCGATTGATATTCCCAATCGTTTTAATGGCATTTATTGATTTAAGCAATTGCTCTAACGATTTCATAATTATTTGAATGTTTTTAGAATTCGGTTAATTTTAGTTTTACACAACTTCCTTCTTCAGCGATTGACCCGGCTCCTGGATTTTGAGATACAACATAGCCCGTTCCCTCAAAATCCACATTATATCCGGCTGTTTCAAGGGCTACTATCGCTTCTTGAAGTCCCAACCCTTTTACCGAAGGAACTCCGGTAGTAGTTGTTATATCGGGGAAATGATTGATGTTTCCAAGAGCAAGTCCTTTGCGCACATTTGAATGCTTAGATGTTGATTGTGTTGCGTAAAGTGTTGGACGAGATGGTGCATTTCGGTCCGCTTTATAGTCACTGACATTGTCAAGCATTCCTCGTGAATACATTTTCAATGCAATTTCTTTCATTACAACTCCACTCGATGCAGCTGCGCCAACTCCGGTCTTAGGATGAAATACCATCACAAAACAAGAATATTTAGGATTGTCGGCAGGGAAGAATCCACAGAATGAAAGACGTTTGCGACTGGTGTCATAGTGACCGGGTGTACCTATTGGAATATTTCGTCCATAGATATCTTTTGTAATGAGTTCTCCGGTATTTTTATCTTGTTTTAGCTTTTCATAAGTGGCATAGCATGTGCCTGTTTTGCCGGCAAGTTTTACAACGTTATTTTGCAATACTCGTCGAGCGGTACCATGTTCGCCCCAAACCACGCGAGTGAGCATCTCTTTCAATATATCAGCATTCTTTTCGCTGCAAATGCGTTCTTTCATGTATGATACCGGTATCATAGAATCAACACCATTACCAATGAGATTTGTGACAAAACGAGGACGCACATATCTGCCATTATTTGCAATGGCATTATAGATTGAGAGAGTATAAATTGGAGGAATTTGTGTTGTGTAGCCATAGGTCATGCGTGACACATCAATAAAATCCCAATTGGAATTGCCTACATCTCGAATGTTCGGAATGCGTTCTCCGGCAATATGAAGATTCATTGGATCAAGAAATCCTATTTCTTTCAAATATTGCTTAAACATAGCTGCACTATCAATATTTGGCATCATAAGTTTTGTCATGCCCACATTTGAAGAGCGCTCAATAATCTCCCATATTGTCATTGATGAAACCGGGCTACAATCGCTTATCGCCGGACCATTGGCATATCTATATCTATTGCCTGTTGTGATAACTTGATTTGGATCTTTTACCCAGCCTTTGTCAAGAGCAATCAACATTGAGATGGGTTTCATTACAGAACCCGGTTCGAATCCTAATATTGCACGATTCATCCCTTCAATATAACAACCTTCGTTGTTTGGGTCCATCTCAAGGTTGGATATAGCTTTAATGTCACCGGTCTCTACATCCATGAGAATGGCAACTCCCCAATCGGCATTTTCTTTGATAAGCACTTTGTTGAGTTCATTTTCAACAATGTCTTGCATGTTTATATCGATTGTAGTTTTGATTGTGTAACCATCAACGGCAGGAGTATCGGTCCAGTTAAGGGTGTTGCGGTTAACGGGTACAATACGAGCCACTCCGGGGCGTCCATATAATAAAGAGTCAAGGTCGCGTTCCAATCCCCAAACTCCACGAATTTCCCCTTTTTTATTTTCACCAACCATGCCTATGCTACGTAATGCCATTTCTCCATAAGGATTGCGACGGCGCATTTTGCTATCCAATACGAGTCCGCATTTATTTTTGTTTTTTATGCAGAAAAATGGGAATGTTCTCAATCGTTGATATTGAGTGTATGAAATATTGCCCACAATTTTATATGCTCGTGGACGTTTTTCTTTTTCTTTCTGTAGGGGCTTAAGCAAACGTTCTTTCCAATAGCTATCTGTGTTGCCAAAATATTTCGCAAGACTATCTGATAGACTGTCAATAGCTATAGTATATCTATCTTCCAAAAATTGTTGACTGCGATAGTCAACTCTCACAGTATAACTTGTGATATTAGTTGCCAATACACTGCCATCGCTTGCAAGGATATCTCCTCGTTTGGGATAAAGAATTTTGCGTTTTGTTAATACTGAGTCGGCTTTTTTGTCCCAATCGGCTTTGTATTTTACTGTTGTGTCAATAACATCTGATAAAATGAGACAAGAGAATAGGGCGATAATCCCAATGATTACCACATACCTAATTAATGTGCGTGTTTCTAATCCATTCATTCTGAGTATGATATTTTAAAAGGTGGCTGATCTTGTTTTTTCAAATTTAAGTTAAGTGTATCTACGAGTTCTTGCATTGCCGATTCGCGCGTGCTTCCCATGTATCGACTACGTTCGGTAATGCATTGATTTTTTACAATCTCTAATTCGGTTTTGAGTTTGTCGATCGTTACCATACGAGTTTGACATTGGTATTTTGTGGTGATATAAGCCACTATCATTCCTACCCCAACGAGGAATTTCCACCAATGACGCTTAAAAAAGTCAATTGTCAACAATTGACCATGGACAAGCTTCCATGCTGTAGTGCGTTTCTTCTTGTGATTTCTTTGTGTTTTTTTACTTTCTGCCATTTGTCTTATAATTTTTTCATAGTTTTTGTGCGATTCTGAGTTTGGCGCTACGAGAGCGAGGATTTCGTTCAATCTCTTGTTCTGAGGGAGTGATAGGCTTTGTTGTCAATAACTTGAATGGAGATAAATTGCGACCAAAGAAATCTTTCTCAAGCTCACCTCGCAAATTTCCGGTGCGCATGAAATTCTTTACCAATCTATCTTCGAGTGAATGATAAGTAATTATTGCTAATCTACCCCCGGGTTTAAGTGCATTTAGTGATTGTTTGAGTAGCTTTTTTAGTACTTCAATTTCTCCGTTGACTTCAATGCGCAGTGCTTGAAACAACATTGCTAATTCTTTTTTTTCTTGTCGGGGATTTATGAGTGGTTTTACAACTTCAAGCAATTTCTCAACGGTTTCAATTGGAGATTGACTTCGAGCTTTTGTGATTACCGATGCAAATTTGCGAGCATTTTTTAGTTCGCCATATAGATAAAATAGGTCGGCAAGCTGTTCTTCACTATAATTCATTACAATCCAAGATGCTGTACGCTTAGCTCTTTGATTCATACGCATGTCTAACGCTCCTTCAAAGCGAAATGAGAAGCCTCGATTTTTGTCGTCAAAATGATGAAACGACACGCCGAGATCTCCTAAGATACCATCTACCGACTCAACTTTGTGGTATTCCAAGAAATTTGCTAAAAAACGGAAGTTACTATATACAATCGTAAATCGGGGATCAACAAATGCTCGGTTTACGGCATCTTCATCTTGGTCAAATGAATACAAATGACCGTTCTCGTTTAATTTTTCTACGATTGCACGAGAGTGTCCACCTCCGCCATAAGTAACATCAACATATGTCCCTTCAGGATTTATGTTTAATGCCTCTAATGTTTCGGGCAACAGTGCTGGGATGTGGTAAACGTCTTCCGACATAGCAAAAAGGTGAGTTTATTACTGGTTTTTATTATTATATAGTCTTTTTTTATTTTTCGTTGTAAAGTTAGTAATTTTAATTCAAAATTTACATATCAAAATTCAACTTTCCATGAGCTAATACTCAAAAAGTTATCAACATTTTATGACTTCCCTTTATTCATGCGACATGTAATAAAAAACGTCGGACTTAATGCCGTCGTTTACGGTTGCAAATTTAGAATATTTAACAATCTTCTTTTAGGAGCTCTATCAATTTTTTAACCCCTTGGGTTGCTTTCATTGGTAAAACTTTAACACCCATAGGCACCTGTGCCGGATTTGGGTCGATGTAATAAACAGGAACCCCGGGGCGTACATATCTTAAAAGTCCGGCGGCTGGATATACATTTAGAGATGTTCCTATAACTACAAATATATCAGCCTCTTGCACTAAATCAATTGCAGGCTCTATATTAGGAACGGCTTCTTGAAAAAACACTATATGTGGTCGCACAGGGTCGCCATATTCATCTCGAGTATCTACTGAAGTTTCTATATTATCGGTGGTTAATTCATAAACTCTCGATTCAACTTTCATTGACCTGATTTTCATTAATTCGCCATGAAGATGTAACACCTTAGAGCTTCCGGATCTTTCATGTAAATTATCTACATTTTGAGTAATTATGTTTACATCAAAAAAATCTTCCAAATCAACCAATCCATGATGTGCATCATTTGGCTCAACGGTTAGTAGTTGCTTACGACGGGCATTGTAAAATTCATGAATTAATGCTGGGTTGCGAGCAAATCCTTCGGCGCTTGCCACCTCCATTACGGGATATTTTTCCCATAATCCATCTGCATCTCGAAATGTGGAGATGCCACTCTCGGCACTTATTCCTGCTCCGGTTGAAATAACTAATTTCTTTTTCATAGATACTGCATGATTTATTGAAATTCTTTTTACAAAAATAAAACTTTATCAACTAATTGGCAATAAATAACGTGAAATTGAGAAAGTTTCATTAATTTTGCAAAGTGAAATAACCTTGATGGTTATTGTATTGTTTAACTAATCTCATTTATTTTGGATATAGACCCGTTACCAGTCACTGCCTTATTGGCACAAATTGCAACAATTAACTTTGGAATAGCAGAAATCGTAGCCTTATCAATTGCAGTAGTAGCACTCCTAATATCAGGCTTTATATCTGGCAGTGAAATTGCCTACTTTTCTTTAACCCCTTCTCAAATTGAAGAACTTGAGGACGCACCAAAGGGGGAAACTATAAGAAAAATAATTGAAAACCCCGAACGGTTATTAGCAACAATATTAATAGCCAATAATACTGTGAATGTGACAATTGTTATATTATGTAACTTTGCATTGGGTCCGATATTTGAGAATATGCCTTCGGTGCTGAGTTTCGTTTTGCAAACAGTTATTCTCACATTTCTTATTCTTCTTTTTGGTGAAATTCTGCCTAAACTATATGCTAATAGTTATAATATCAAATGGGTCAAATTTGCTTCAAGTGGGATAGAATTTTTTATGAAGTTATTTACTCCTCTTTCTTCGTTATTGATGTGTAGTTCAACTATTGTCAATAAAGTTGTCACAAAGAAAGCGCAAAATATCTCGGCCGATGAGCTTAGTCAAGCTCTTGAAATTACAAATGTTGCAGCCGAAGAAGAGAAAGAAATGCTTGAAGGAATCTTGAAATTTGGCGATAAAACAGTAGAGGAAATCATGACGCCTCGTGTTGACATTACCGATATTGAAATTGATTCAACATTTGAAGAAGTAATGGAAATTGTCATTTCAAGTGGATATTCTCGACTCCCGGTTTATGAAGAATCGCAAGATAATATAAAAGGGGTATTATATAGTCGTGATTTATTACCATATATCGGAAAAGATGTTAACGATTTTAATTGGCAAACTCTCATTCGTCAACCTTATTTTGTCCCCGAGTCTCGAATGATTGATGACCTTCTTGAAGACTTCCGAAAACTTAAAATTCACCTCGCTATCGTTGTAGATGAATTTGGTGGTACTCAGGGAATTGTCACTCTTGAAGATGTGCTTGAAGAGATTGTGGGAGACATAAATGACGAATATGATGAAGAAGAGGTAAACTATCAACGCCTGCCCGATGATACTTATATCTTTGATGGAAAAACCTTGTTGACCGATTTCTTTAAAATTACCGATCTCAATGAAGAAGACTATGCTGAGATTACAGAAGATTCAGAAAGTCTTGGAGGTATGTTGCTTAATCTCAAAGGCGATTTTCCTAAAAAGAAGGAACCTCTCGTTTATGGTCGTTGCCGATTCTTGATTCTTGATATTAGTCACCATCGCATTTCAAGTGTGAGAGTGAAAGTTATGCCCGAGGAACAGGTTTAATTGTTCTCATCTTCAGAATGTCTAAAAAATACAAAAACAACACTCTCACGGCATTAATTGCAATGCTTCCTATGTGGATTATTGCTATTATATGTTCTATAGTCCTTTGTGAATGTTCGGGAAATAATACTCCAACTCCTCGAAGGAAAGCCTATCCTCGTATTGAAACTCATGATTCGACTTTTACTGAGATTGTAAATTGCCCTATTTTTTTTGAAATGAGTGCTATTTCTTCAATCACACTCGATTCGGTAAATAATGAATCTGAAAATTCAAGTAGATGGATAAATATATACTATAAGTCATATAATGCAACAATATATTGCACATTTACTCCGGTTAATAGTTTGACACTCAAGAATGTAATAGCAAATCGTTATGAAAGAATGGTTCTTAATTCGGGAGACCACCCGTTTGAATTGATAGAATTAACAAACGCAAATGATTTTAGGTCTCAAATACTCACTACCGAGCAAAGTAGAGTTACTCCTATTCAATTCCTATCAACCAATAATCGCAATTGGGTGATATCCGGTGCGTTATATATTGATAATAATTCAAATATCGATTCGATAAAACCTATAATAAATATAGTGAAACGTGATATCATTCACTCGCTAAAAACAGTTGGGTTGAAATGAAGAGCATAATATCACATAATACACATATATATATAAAAGAGCTCTATCATGATATAGGGCCATTATTGCATAAATGTAGTCCGGAGATAGTAAAAACTATAAATAGTATTGCATCACCACGTCGTCAACGAGAGATTGTTACATCTCATCTCATGACTAAAGAGATTTTTGGAGAGGGAGTAACAATAGAGCACGATGCAAGTGGGGCTCCTATTATTGTTGGTATTGAGGGATATATTTCAATATCACATAGCGCCACCGAGATAGTCATTGCATATAATAGAGAGACTCCAATAGGTATAGATATAGAAAATTGGCGCGATCAACTCATAAAAATAAAAAGTAGGTTTCTTTCTCAAAAAGAGATGACCATATATTCAACACCTCAACTCTTATTACAAGCTTGGACCTTAAAAGAGGCACTTTATAAAGTCGCTATGTCTCCGGGACTTTCGTTTGCCGATGATATTATGTTGCCCATCGATAGTGATAGCCATGTAGCAAAGGTAAATACCGACAACGGTTTTCGTGATTTTGGGATTAAAATAATAGAAGCTTCTCAATCGCATTGTATATCATTGGCCTTTCCTTTGATATAGTTCCAGCTATAGGTTGAGACTATTGTATGGATTTGATGGCAAGAACCTTGTCGATTCGAGGACCATCCATATCTACGACTTCCAATTTGAAGTTTCTCCAAGTTACACTCTCACCACTTTGTGGGATGTGCTCTAATCGAGAAAGAATAAGACCACTGATTGTATTGTAGTCGGAGTCTTCTATATCATCTTCAAGGGCAAAATATACCATAAAATCATAAAAGGAACATTGTCCATCAATTAGCCACCCATTATTGTTGTCGCGAGCAATGATTTGTGGTTCTTGATGCTCGGTATTAACCATGCCTACAAGACCTTCAAGAATGTCACGAAGGGTGATGATGCCTTGACATGAACCATATTCGTCAAATACTAATGCACATCCAATGTGTCCATCGGTTTTAAGTTTTTCCAACCCATTATATAGACTCATATTTTCATGGAATACCATAGCCGGTTGCATAATTTTTGATATTGCGAAATCGTCATTGTTAATCGTGCGAATAATATCTTTAAGCGACACAAAACTATTGATAATATCCTGATTGTTAGCAACGGGGTAGTAATCGTGTAGATTGTTGTGGATAAGGGTTTCTACATCTTTGGCTGAAGCATTGATGTTAATCCACACAATGTCGCTACGATGAGTCATAATTGAACTGACTTTCATGTCTCCCATTAAAAACACACGCTCCACAATATCTTGTTCTACTTTTTGCACTTCTCCAGCTTCGGTGCCCTCTTGAATGATTGACTTAATATCGTCTTCAGTTACATTGTTGTCATCTTGTTTTATTCCTAAAATTACGACAATTATTGCGGTGCTTTTTGCCAAAATCCACACGATGGACTTTGTGATAACCGAAAGCAAATACACGGGGCGAGCCATAATACGAGCAATGCGATCGGCTGTGGCCATGCCAATGCGTTTAGGAACAAGTTCGCCTATGACAAGGGTAAGATAGGTGACAATGATAAGTATCGAAATTTGAGCAAGATTATTGGCTAATGATGCGTCAATTCCACATTTTTGTAATATTGCACCAAGGTCATTGGCAAGAGCGTCGCCCGAAAACAACCCGGTGAGGATGCCTATTAGAGTTATCCCAATTTGTATTGTAGAAAGAAATATATCGGGGTCGGTAGCTAATTTGAGTGCTGTCTTAGCCGACTTGTTCCCTTTCTTGCTGTCTTTCTCAAGTTTAGAACGGCGAGCTGAGATGATTGCTATTTCCGACATTGAAAACAGCCCATTAAGCAATATTAACCCTATAATAATAAAGAGTTGAACCATTATAACGACTTCTTAAATGCACGACGACGACGATGTTGACGATAGTCAAAGTATTGCCATTGAAGTTGTACGCTTGAATTGTCCTCTAATTCAATATTACTCTCAGCCCATTTATATCCGTTTCTTATATATCCCGGCAATAGGTCGGTAAATAATAATGCATTTACTCCTTTACTGAGGTATTCTTTAGAAATGGCAATAAGCATAAGATCGACTCCTTCGCTCTTTCCTTTCATTGCTTTCAAAATGTGCCACCAGCCAAATGGGAATAACTTTCCTCCACTTTTTTGAAGTGCGCGAGAGAATGATGGCATTGAAATGCCCACTCCAACCAACTTGTCGTTCTCGTCAACAATAACACTCACATCTTCAAGACGCAATACACCGAGATACATACCTATATAGTAATCTATTTGACGTTGAGTCAATGGTGAGTAGCCATATAGTTTGTCATAAGCATCATTTATTAAATCAAAAAGAGCCTGACCATAGGTGTTTTTGAGCTTTTTGCGAGAAGTAAATTTTATAGTGCGAAGGTTGTATTTCTTTTGCACAATATCGGCAATGCGCTGATATTTGTCGGGAACTGCTTCGGGAATGGTAATACGAAATTCCACCCAATCAATATCTTTCTTATAACCCATACGCTCCATGTGAGAGGGGTAATAGGCATGGTTGTATATTGTTGCCATAGTGCCAAGCTCATTAAATCCCTCAATGAGCATTCCTTCGTGGTCCATGTCGCTAAATCCCATAGGACCCACAATTGCTGTCATTCCTTGGCTTTTGCCCCAATCTTCGGCGGCCTTAAATAGAGCATCGGCAACTTCTTTGTCGTCAATAAAATCAACCCACCCAAATCGCATGCAATTTTCGCCGGTACGTTTGTTTACAACATCGTTTATGATTGCAGTGATGCGACCTACCGGCTTGTTGTCGCGATATGCCATGAATGATTGTGCATGGCAGAATTCAAAGGCCGGATTTTTCTCAGGACGCAATGTGTCGATTTCATCGAAAATCAATGGAGGCACATAGCAATCATTACCTTTATAAAGGTCAATGCCAAATTGAACATATTTTTTTAGTTCTTTTTTCGTGTGAGCGATTGGTTTTACTATGATTGACATAATGTGATATATTTATCAAGTTGTGTTGTAATGGTGTCAAGCATTGATATTTGTTCGAGTTTTTGGGGTTCGCTGATAATGAGCCACGACAAAAACAATATCATTAACACCAAGAATATTATTATCAAAAGATATAAGCGATTACCTGTGCGACGTTCAAGGGCTAAGTGTAGGTCTTGTATATCGCGATAGCGTCGAGTGGGATTGGGATCGGTGCATCTGTCGGCTATTTTTTGCAAGTTTGGATAACTTTCGTCGATGTTATCAAGAACTTCTTTAAGCACAATGCCGTAATTATATATATCATCGGCCGCATCTATAGGCTCTAAATGCTCTTTTTGGTCAAAACCTACATCAATGAGTTTGAGATTGCCGATATTTTCAGTAAAAATTATTCGTTCAGGGCGAATTGGGTGATGAACAATATGGTTTGACTCAATGTAGTCCATTGCACTAACCAATTGGTGGCGTAGCTGTTCAATGTGCTTTGGCGTTACGCGTTTTTCGTCAATGAGTTTACGCAATGAGTCGCCATATACATCATCGGTTATGATGCAACGTCCTATACCTGGCACTTCCTCAAAGTCGTTAATCATTACAATGTGGGGATGTGCCAAATTATATCGCACGTCAAATTCGTTCTCAATCATCGTTTCATATTTTTCTATGCCACGATATTGAGGTTTAAGTGTTTTGAGCATCAGCCATTTGCCAAATTTTTTGGCGGTATAGACATCATAAAACTCTTCATCCCATTCGGGGAGAAGTTCTATCTCGGTCCATTTTTCGTTAATAGGTTTGGCGTTGCTCATATTTGCAGGGATTAATACATTGGACGATATATGTAATATATGCGAGAGTCATATTGGTCATAAAGATATAAATATCCTCGATAGATTTCCCAATAATAGGACCATACTGTGCCATCTTCAAAGGTTATTTCTAATACATCTTCATATCTGTCAAAATCATTCCACCAAATATCCCAATTACTCCAAAATCCATGATTGTCATAACCTTCATAAACACCATGACCATCGGCATAGAAATGGAAATAATTTATATAGTCGGTTGGTACAACACCATATTGGTCTTCAAGTAACTCCCAACTACCAATAAGAGGAGAATAATAAGGCTCATCTTTATCACATGATGTAAATGATACAATCATCATTAACAACATCACTAATGGGAATAATATATTTTTATTGCTCATATTCTCTTAAGCACATTGATTAGATTTACAAAGTTAATAAATAGAATTGAAAATAAATGGGTATAACTTAATTTTATGAGGGAATGAAAGTGAATTAGGGCGTTTTGTTGCGTTTGAAAAGATATAAGACGTGATTACGGGAAATTACAAGGTTAGAAATTGATAAATTGTTGTGGGATGTTTTGTCTGATAAACTTAATGAAGCACAAAAGAAGAAAAAGGTTGGAAATATACTGTCAAAGTTAAAAGCAAAAGGAATTATAGATAACAATACACGAGGAAATATTTCAGAATGGAGGCTAGTGGAGATTTAGGAGAATATACGATATGTTGAATTTATTTTTATGCCAATTTATATTAATTATATGGGTTCGATATAAAACAGCTCTAATTATAAAAAACGACTCAGCCATTTATATTGATTAAGTGGCTGAGTTTCGCAGATTCATAGTGCCTAATTAAAGATTTCTTTGGAAAAACAAATCTTCTATGTTTTAACCTTCTCGGATTCAAGGATGGTTCCTTTAGAATAGGGGCTCCTTGTTTGAGACTTTTAATATTAATCGTTAGATTCCCAAATCAATGTTTTTTGAGCGATTAAACGCATAATTTGACACACGACATTTACAAATTAATTTTGAATAATTTGTTATCGACTTTAATTAAATAGATTCCACTACCCAATATTGGGATTGCGGGTTGAAATCCTTTATATACACATTGTCCATTGATTTTATAAATTTCAATTAATGAATCAGGGTTAAAGCCATGTATAACAATTCCGTTTTGACTAGTTGTTATGAAAATACTGTTATTAGAATATATTTTAAATCCACTAACATCGTTAATATTGAGAAACTCTTTCCATTGGTAAGTTTCTTTGTAATCGTTTATAGAATGATGGGGGACAATTAGCTGGCATGTGTTTTTATTTATTCCTGAAAATGGCTCGCCAATACAAACGGGAGGTATTGAGGCATTGCATTTTAGAATTGATAATGATGAGCAATTTTCAAAAGCCGCATCTTCGATTAAGTTAACCCTTGGACCTAATGTGATTTCTTCAATATTTTTGCAATAATAGAAAGCATGTTCTCCTATTTTTTCGAGATTATTACTAATTAATATGTTTTTGATTGAATCACATTGAGCAAAGGTGTGATTTTCGATTGAGGTGATACTATCTCCCAAAATGAGATCTTTTAATGAAGAGCAGTAAATAAAAGATGATGCTCCTAAAAAAGAAGTAGAGTTAGGTATTGATATGTTTTTTAAGTTCCTACAATTTCTAAAACAATATTCCCCAATAGTTTTAATTCCATTATTTAAGATAACAGAAGTTAAAGCGAAACAATCACTAAATGCAGCATCTCCAATTGAGATTACACTACCAGGGATATTTATATCGGTTAGATTTTCGCAAGAAGTAAAGGCGTTATTCCCTATAAATGTGATTGAAGAGGGGATTGTTATTTTAGTTAATGAATCACAATCATAGAAAGCGTAATCAGGGATGGAAGTTGTTTTATTTGAGATAAGAATAGACTTTAAATTACAACTTTTATAGAATGGAGAATAACCTGTATTATGAGATGTTGAATATGATATATTTCCCCCAATATATACTGAATCAATGGGGCTGTCGGAAAATAAAGGGAGATTCCCATTTGATCCTAAAGAAATAATTGTATCTCGGTCACAAATTGAAAGATTCTTTAAATGAGAACAACCTTTGAATGCATAATTGCCAACGGTCATAATATTTTGAGGAATAGAAATTTGAGAAAGAGAAGAACAGTTTTCAAAAATATAATCATTGAGAGATGTGATGCCTGTACCAATAATTATATTTATCAAAGATGAACATCTCGAGAATGCATATTTTCCTAATGAATTAACGGAATTGGGGATTGAAAGTTCTATTAAAGAAGAACACCCTGAAAATGCAAAATCTCCAATCAAATTGGTAGAATAAGGGATTGTGAGTTCGCTTAATGACGAACAGTCGTAAAAAGCATGCGATTCGATTGTTGTGATAGATTTAGGTAATACTATGTTTTCTAAAGCAATACATCCTGCAAATTCTTTTTGAGAGATTGTGGTTTCATTGTTGGAGAATACGACGGTCCGAAGTATAGAGTTGTTAAAAAAAGGAGAAAATCCTTTTTCTTCTAAGATAGAATAAGATAAATCTCCTCCAATATAAACAGAATCAAGGGGGCAATCATAAAAAAGAGGGTTGATGCCATTAGAACCGAGTGTCAATGTTGAATTTCTATCGGAGAATATAACATCACTTAATGATCTACAGCCGACAAATACATTGTCAGTTATTTTTATGATATTTTGTGGAATAGTGATATTATTTATAGAGACACAATTTTTAAAAGTATAATTGTTAATTGTTGAAATTCCAGCTCCAAGGTTGACTTCCTTCAATGATGAGCATTCGGAAAAACTATATTCTCCTAGTGTTTTTACAGAATTAGGAATTGAAATAGTTTTCAATTTAGAGCACCCTTCAAATACATTTCTATCAATTTTTTCTAAACCTTCGGTTAAAGAGACGGAATCTAAACGTGAACAATTGGATATCGCATATTGGGCGATTCCTTTTGCTATAATGTCAGTAGATTTAATGTTTTCACAATTGGCAAAGGAATATTCTGGGATGGTGTCAGAGATATTAATTCTAGATGTTTTTATAAAGTTGTTGCCATAACATACATATGGTCTAATTTTATTGATAGTAAAATTTGTGTTATTGTGATATAAATTGGTTGTTAGAATGGTGTGTTCTGCATCGCTATTGTAAGAGCAGTCAATAGCATCACAAATATTGTTGGTACTATTTGTCGGTACATATTTAATTCCGTCTTTAAGAAATAGACGTTGAAGGTTTTGATAAATTATAGTATTAGATAGAGAACCATATTGATCGTTAGGAACATAGTTTATTTTCCCTGAAATGTTAGTATATCCAATTGGGGGATTATCTGTTAGCCAAATAGCTTTTAGAGGTAGAGCTGCATCATTGCCGATTGATGTTACGCCACTGCCAATTGTTAAGGAGTATAACTTAGTACACCCTTTGAGAACTGCCTCCCCAATAGTTGTAACACTATTAGGTATAATTAAACTTCGAAGATTTGTGCAATTTTCAAAGACATAATTTCCAATGGTTTTTAACCCGTTGGGTATAGTTACGCATGATAAACTAGTACAATTATGGAATGTGTAGTCTCTGAGATGGGTTAAATTATTAGGTAGTATAACGTCATTTAACCTATAGCAACGATTAAATGCAAATTCTCCGATAAATGAAATATTATCGCTCATAGAGATATTTTGTAGGTAGGTACAACCATAAAATGCCAAAATGCCGATTGAAACGACGCTTTCGGGAAGATTTATGCTCTTTAACTTATCACAAGCATTGAATGCATATGTGCAAATATGTTTAGTGCCAGGCTTTATGGTTATGTTTTCAGTTTGTAAGACCCCTTTAACCCCAATGCAATAATTACCCAAGTATAAAACACCGTCTGGCTGGTTGTTATACCAAGCGGAATTTTTAAATGAAGATGTATCTAGTGTAATATCATGTCCTGTGTCGGGTAAATTTATGTCTATTAAGTTAGAACATCCATAAAAAGTAGACATCCCAAGCCATTTTAAACTATCGGACAATGTTATATTTGTTAAGCTAGAACAATTGTAGAATGCGCTATTATTAATAAAAGATACTCTTTTGGGTAGCTTTATAGCTGTCATCTTTGAGCAACTATGAAATGCGGAATCTGAAACCCCAACAACATAGTACACGGAATCGTTATATATGACAGAATCAGGAATTACAATGTCACCGATGTATTCATCAGAATATTCACTATGATAGTTACCTTTATAGGTTACTATTATAGCTTTGCCGTTATTATAATGTTTATAATAGATATTATTGAATTCAAAATCATGAGCAGAGGTATTAATGCTACATATTAGTAGCAAAAATAACAATAAGAATGAGTTTGATGTTAATGTTTTCATAAAGAAGAATATTTTTTGCGAATATAATAAATTAAATAATATTTGCAAATCGGGGGGGGTAATTTGTGAAATTTTAACAATCAAGAAATCTTCTTTAAGAGGTGTATTGGAGGATGTATAATTAGGACGAGGGAATTTATTAAGAAATAATACTAGATAGAATAAATATTTTTTTACAAGAGAGAAAAGAAGTTAAAATAAGTGTCAACAACACTCCCACAATAATTTGTTTAATTTTCATAAATCAGATATTTTATAATATGCAAATATACAAAAGTATTTATTATTTTTGTAGTCATAAATCACATATACTATTAAAATGATAAATCTCACACCATTAGCGCGTATCTTGTTTAATCGCCAAGTGAAAGAATCGCTTCGGTGGATAGGAGGTAGTGAGGCGGTGCAACGTAACCAACTTGAATGGCTTGTATGGCATGCTCGCAATACGCAATGGGGTGAAAAATATCATTATAAAGAGATTAATAGCTACGAAGATTTTGCACAAAAAGTGCCGGTGAGTAGCTATGAAGATATTTCCTCTTGGATAATGCGCCAGGTTGATGGTGAAAAAGATGTATTATGGCATGGGCGTGTTGATCGTTTTGCTCAATCAAGTGGAACATCAAATGGGAAAAGTAAATATATTCCTATAACAACCGATGCGTTACATAGATGTCATTACAAAGGAGCAAGCAATGTGGTGGCTCATTATTTAAATCTTTATCCCGATAGTCGCTTGTTTTCGGGAAAAGGTTTCATTCTTGGGGGAAGTTTTGCCAATGAGGTGAATAATTTGCGGCAAGGAGCTCGTGTAGGCGATCTTTCGGCACATCTTATTGACAAGGTTAATCCATTGGTTAATATCGTAA
The DNA here is from genome assembly GCA_045531405.1 of Muribaculaceae bacterium. Lineage (GTDB taxonomy): Bacteria > Bacteroidota > Bacteroidia > Bacteroidales > Muribaculaceae > RGIG4079. The sequence goes on from JAZSDX010000023.1 coordinate 28,449, forward strand.
GAGTCCCATCAAAGAATATTGCCTTGATGGAAGATTGGGAGAAGAAACTACCGGCATTAGTGGAGGCCTCAATAAAGGAAAATATAACAAACTTATCGGGAGTGCCATCGTGGTTTTTAGCTGTGCTTAAAGCTGTAATTAAACGAGCTGGGGCAGCAACTATTCATGAAGTGTGGCCCAACCTTGAAGTGTTTTTCCACGGAGGAATATCATTTGCTCCATATCGTGAGCAGTATGCATTGATAACCGATAAGTCAAAGATGCGATATATTGAAACATATAATGCGTCAGAAGGATTTTTTGCAGTGCAAAACGCCATTGACGATAGGGCGATGTTGTTGCTTCTTGATGTAGGTGTGTTTTATGAGTTTATGCCTCTCGACCAATTAGATAGCCCTAATCCTCATTTATTGCCTATTTGGGAAATAGAGCAGGGAAAAATATATGGACTTGTGATTTCATCGTGCAATGGGCTATGGAGATATGCAATTGGTGACACGGTAAAGATCGAGAGTGTAAATCCGGTGAAAATTACAATTGCCGGTCGCACAAAGCATTTTATCAATGCATTTGGTGAGGAGTTAATGGTGCATAACGCTGAAACGGCAATTACAAAAGTGTGTAACGAGATGAGTTGTGCAGTTCTTAATTACACAGCCGCTCCTGTATATGCCGAAGATAATTCAAAGGGCCGTCACGAATGGCTTATTGAATTTGCGACAATGCCAAAAGACATGGCTTGTTTCGCAACTCGTCTCGATGAATTATTGCAACAAGAAAATTCAGATTATCAAGCAAAGCGATATAAAAGTATCTTTCTTGATTCATTAACAGTCGTAGTGGCACGTGAGCGATTATTTGACGATTGGCTTGCTTCGACAGGCAAACTTGGAGGGCAACGAAAAGTGCCTCGTTTGGCAAATGATAGACAATTTATTGACCCAATGCTAAAAATGAATACAAAATGAATCAGCAACCACTCATATCGGTTATAGTGCCAGTATATAATGTTGAGAAATATGTGGGCGCATGTATAGATTCGATACTTAATCAATCATATGAAAACCTTGAAATAATATTGGTTGATGATGGCTCAACCGATAGTAGTGGGGATATATGTGATGAATATGCTCAAAGATGTGGGAATATAAAAGTGATACATCAAGCTAATGGCGGATTGAGTGCGGCACGTAACTCCGGTCTTGATGTGATGAACGGAGAGTATGTTACATTTGTTGATTCCGATGATTTGATACATCGAGAGTGTATCTTTACGATGCATAAATATATTGTAGAAGAGCAATCCGATGTCGCTTCAATTTCGTTTGTCACAATCTATGAAGAAGATTTTGAACCGGCTACTGCTTCAGAAGGACCGATAAAGGTATTTCATAGTGGAAGAGATGCAGTGGAATCAATGCTCTATCAGCAAGGATTTATTAACAATTCGGCATGGGGGAAACTGTATAAGTCCACGCTTTTTGCAACTCAACGTTTTCCTGAGGGGATGTTGTATGAAGATCTTGCGACAATACCATATGTATGCCTTAATGCATCGTGTATTGTAGCTTCGGCGTTTTCAATGTATTGTTATCGTTCACGAGAAGATAGTATATTAGGGACGTTTAACATGCGTCGAGTTGATGTGCTTGAGATTGTTGAAAAATTGGTGCAATACATGGTCCAATATCATAACTCGTTGGTCGATGCTGCTAAGTCGCGAAAATTTAGCGCCAATATGAATATCATGTATCTCATGTTGGGAAATGGAATAAAGGATGATGCGATAATTGGGCATTGTTGGAAAAATATAAAACAATTGCGAAAGTCAATAATTATAAATCCTAAAACTCGATTAAAAAATAAAATTGGAGCATTGGCTTCGTATATAGGACTCAATTTTATGCAAAAAATATTTACACAATTGAAAATCAAAACAAACAGATAGAATTATAAATATTAAAAATACAAAATATGAAATCTAAATTTTTGACATTGACATTGGCCTTGGTCGCAGTATTTGTAGTTAATGCAGCGGCTCCCAAATATGTATTTTATTTTATTGGCGATGGAATGGGGATGGGTCATGTTATGGCTACTCAAAACTATAATCGCGAGGTGCTTAAAAATCAATCGCCTATTCTGATGATGCAATTCCCGGTAGTCTCAATGGTAACAACCTATTCTGCCTCGGGTAGAGTGACCGACTCGGCAGCTGCCGGTACTGCCCTATCGACCGGATACAAGACTAATAATGGAATGCTTGGCGTAACTCCCGATTCGGTTCCTGTGACATCGGTGGCTCGTTATCTTAAAGATGCTGGTTGGGGAATAGGTATTGTTACTACGGTTGCTCCCGATGATGCAACACCTGGTGCATTTTATGCCCATCAACCCAATCGAGCTATGGCATATGAGATAGATAAAGAAATGGCTACTTCGGGTTATGAATTTGTAGCAGGGTCAAAACTTCGAGGCACAAAAGATAAAGAAGGTAAGCCCACTGATATTTATTCTCACTTTGCTCAAAATAATGTAGCAATTGTAAAAGGTTTTGATGCGTTAAAAAGCATCGATTCAAGAAAAGTTGTGTTGCTAAATACTGATTCAACTGATAGTAATTGTGGTTACACGATCGATTCAATAAAAGGAGCGTTAAATCTCCCGGGAATGACTCAAGCGTGTGTTGAACATTTGAAAAAACACTCTCCAGAGCGATTCTTTATGATGGTAGAAGGCGGAAATATTGACTATGCCGGACACTCTAACGATGGTGGTGCCGTGGTGAAAGAAATTCTAAACTTTAATGAAGCGATTAAAATTGCGTATGACTTCTATCTTGCTCATCCCGATGAAACCCTTATCGTAGTGACTGCCGATCACAATACCGGTGGCATGGCTGTGCGTTTTGGCGACATCTCGCTCATTAATAGCCAAAAGATGTCTAAAGATCAATTTGGGTATTATACAAAAACCATCCTTAATTCTCGTCGCATATTCACATGGGATGATATGAAAGCCGAATTGAAATCTCGTTTTGGTTTTTGGGATAAACTTTCAATATCAGAAACTCAAGAAAAAATGTTAATTGAAAAATTTGACAATACATTCAATCAGCGCAACTCTGCCGATCAACAAACTCTTTATAATTCATTTAATGAATTTTCAGTAGAAGTGTTCAAGATCTTAAACGAAAAATCCGGGTTTGGTTGGGTCGCAACCGGACACACAGGCGACCCTGTTCCATTGTTTGCTATCGGTCGTGGCGCTTATGAGTTTATGGGTGTTCATGATAATACCGATGTGCCTAAAAAGATTAAAAAATTAGCATTAGGAGAATAATCAATATGCTTCTGATTGGCGTAGGACTATTAATTGCAGTTGTGGTTGCATGTAACATTTGGGTGCTATGCTCGTGTAGTGGTCGATTGTATAGTGATGTAGATGCCGTGCCACACACGCGAGTAGCGATGCTGTTAGGCACAAACCCTAAAACAAAGACAGGGAAAATGAACTACTTCTACAAACATCGCATCGATGCAACAGTGAAATTATACCAACACGGCAAAATCGATCGCATACTCATAAGTGGTGACAACTCAAAACCTACATATAGCGAACCCGATGCAATGAAGGATGACTTGGTAGCAGCAGGTGTGCCCGATAGTATTATATATCTTGATTTTGCAGGATTCTCAACCTATGACTCAATGGTGAGGGCCAAGAAAGTATTTGGCTTATCGGAGTTTGTGGTTATTTCGCAAGATTTCCATAATCGACGAGCTGTGTATATTGCTCGACAAAAAGATATTGACGCAATAGGTTTTAATGTGCTAAACACCTTATTCCGTAAATGGCGCATAAAAATGGAACTTCGTGAAATATTGGCTCGAGTAAAAGCGGTGGGAGAGGTTGTTATGAACAAGAAACCTCATTTCCTCGGCGAACCTATTGAAATAAAATAACTCTATGCTGAAACTGCTATGAGATTAGAACGATTTGAAAAGGCTCACAACTTTGCCTATGAAATGGCATTGAAATAAAATTCGGTATCGCTCGATTGCTAATAAAAGCAATCGACACCCTCACAGAATCTATTAAGACAAAAAATAAAACAAGAAATTCAGCTCAACGTATAGCAGACAATACTCTTGTGGTATTAACATTGATGATTGCCGAAAGTCGCACCGAAGGGAAGGATATAATGGTAAAAGTAGTAGTAAATCTCATTAATCAGAAGAATTAAATGATGGAACAAGAACCACAACTCAACGCTCATAATAAAGCCGAGTATCCACCTATACAGGTCAATGGATTTGACACATCCTCAATTATGATATATGTAACCGAGGATAATCAAATTTCGCTTGATGTGAAAATGGATGGAGAAACTGTGTGGCTCTCTCAAGGGCAAATGGCATTGTTGTTTGGTCGTGATAGAACAGTAATAAGCCGTCATATAAATAATATATTCAAGGAAAAAGAATTGGATAAATCCTTGGCGTGTGCAAATTTTGCACATGCCGAGAAACATGGGCGAAGAGAGGGTTTTACGCAAGTCGTAAATCAAATACTTGTTTTTGAACTTAGAATGCAAGGTGTAAATAAATTATAAATAATCTAAAACAATAAATTATACTTATGAAAAAAGAATTTAATGGGAATGGAGTAAGAGGTATAGTTAGTGAAATATGTAAAGTCACAGCACAGAATTTACATCTTCCTACCTCTTTTGAATACTACGAAATTTGTAGAAATGAAATAATTTCACTATACGAGAACAGAGAAAACTTGGAATTAATCGAACTTGATATTCCTCGTCATCTTCATCAGTGCGACATTGATGCAGCAGGTCGTTATCGATTCAAAAAATGGGATATAGAAATGTATGTTTCATCTCGCAATAAATGTATTGAAAACTCTGGATATGAAAGGCTTCGTCAATATGTGTATTTCCCTGAGACTGATAATATTCGACTTTGTGATGATGTTTATACGGGCTTGAAACAGGTGCTAAAACCAGTCCTTAAAAAGAGAGGATACCAAGTTTTAGACGAAGATTTTTATGAGGAAAATAAACCAAAACAATGAACATATGAAACAAGAAATTCAGCTCAACGAGCATAACAAAGCCGAGTATCCACCCATGCACACGGCTGAGCATTTATTGAACGGCACAATGGTTAAAATGGTTGGGTGTAAACGGTCGCGCAATGCTCACATTGAACGTAAAAAATCAAAATGTGATTATCCTCTCGCTCAGCCATTGACTCAAGAGCAGCTACAAGAGATAGAAAACACTATTAATGAATTGATTGCACAAGACTTGTCCGTAACATATGAATTTATCACTGCGCAAGAAGCGGCTTCGCTTTACGATCTTGAACGGCTGCCCGAAGATGCATCGGAAATGTTGCGTATAGTGCATATAGGCAACTACGATGCTTGTCCATGTGTGGGTGCTCACGTTGAACGCACGTCTCAAATAGGACATTTTCGCATATCCAGTTCGCGTTACCAAGATGGAGTTCAGCGCATAGTATTTAGGTTAAACGAATAGAAAACGATAAAATGCAACATTTTTTTGTTGCATTTTGTTGTTTTTGCCCGAAGTTGTCGTTTCTATATATATTAATGTGTATAAATGAGAGATTAAGAAGGGTAGAGTTGCCACCATATGTAATGATATTTTAAAACATGTTTTATAACATAAAAATTTTTAGGGGTTAATTAATTGAATATTAACCGAATGAATGCAAAAGTGCTAAAATAGGCAAAAAAATAGTTATAAAAATATTTGGTGGATATTA
>JAZSDX010000066.1:0-70576 GCA_045531405.1 Muribaculaceae bacterium
CGCCCCCTATCCAGAGCCCCGACTCACAACGAGCCGGGGCTTTTTATTTTTGTAGCAGTTAGTGATAGTTACTATAGAGCCGATAGTAACTATAATTGTTTAGATTAAAGTGAAAAAGAAAGTAGGTGTTATTGCTTAATTGATAAATGTTTTGTTACTATACGATTAATAATTGAATAGGTGCAAAATGTTAAAAAGTTGAGATTTTATCGGTAAAATATATAGATATGTCAATAAGGTTGTGTTAAAAGGCTTTTTTATTATTGTTACTATGTGTATTTTATATATTTTTGCAAAAATATTTTAATATATACATTAATTTTAGTTATCATGAAAAAAATTGTATCCTTATTTCTAATCATGTTGCTAAGTGTCCCGGTATTTGCCTCGGATGTCCTCTTTGTTAGACAAAACAGTGGCGATACACAGTTGACCATTAGTAACATTAAGGAAATTACGTTCCCTTCTGGATCTGTGGTTGTGACAATGACCGACGGAACTTCTAAAACTTATTCATCATCAACATTTGTTTCATTGCGTTTTGATGGCAATATTAATGTTGGTGTAGAAGATGCTATTAATGAAAATGGAGTGCTCTATGATGGAGTAATAGTAAAAGCTCCTCAAGCAGGAATAGCAATCTATTCAACCGATGGACGCTTAGTTTTAGCTACAGAAGAAGCTCAAGTCAATGTGTCGTCACTTGCTTCGGGCATTTATATTGTGAAAACAGGATGTGTAACCACTAAAATCGTTAAGTAATGAGAAAGAAAGTTTTAACAGGTGTAGCATTAGCGTTATCGGCTCTTTCTTTAGCATGGGCTGCCGAAACAATGTGGATTCATAGAGCGGATAATATTACATTAGGATTGCCTATTACTATTGCCGATAGTGTGTCATTGAATGGAAGTAATGTGGTGTTTACAGCAACAAATGGTGTAACTAAGTCAATGCCTAATAGTGAGGTGTCAAAAGTTACTCTTGGTGCAACTTCAACAGTAGTGGAGGTAAAATATAATGGCACAGACGCCGAAATCATCAACCCATTTGCATTTGAAGGTGTAACAGTAACAAAGTCGGGTGCCGATGTTGTGGTTACTTCTACTTCATTGTCAGAAATAACTTATCAGTTGACCGGTACAACAACAACCGGTTCGTTTAAGGTTTATTCTGATACAAAATTCAATCTTAATATGAATAGTGTAAGCATCACCAACGATGATGGTGCTGCTATCAATATTCAAACAGGTAAAAAATGTACAGTAAATTTAACAGGAACATCAACTCTTACCGATGCGGCTTCATATACATCAGTATCGGGCGAAGACCAAAAGGGGTGTTTCTTTAGCGAAGGTCAAATTATCTTTACCGGTACCGGTACATTGAATGTAAATGGTAACTATAAACATGGCATTTGCAGTGATGACTATATAGATATCCAAAGTGGTACGGTAAATATCGTAAAAGCAGCGAATGATGGAATTCGCACTAATGACTATTTCTTGATGACAGGTGGTACACTTACTACAGCCGCTACCGGTGATGGTATTGATGGCGATGCCGGATATATCCAAATTGATGGAGGTACAATGAATGTAACAGTATCGACAGCCGATACTAAAGGTATTAAATGTGATAGTATCATTACAGTAAATGGTGGTGATATCACTCTTACAGTTCCTGCTGCTCAAGGTAAGGGTTTCAAAACAAAACAAACAATGACTGTGAATGGTGGTACAATCACAGCTAATATGACCGGTAGTGTGGCTATTGTTTCAAACGACCCATCTTATTGTACTGCAATCAAAACCGATGTTGATTTTGTTCAAACAAATGGTACAATTAATATCACTCACTCAGGTGCAGGCGGTCGTGGTATCTCGGCTGACGGAAATGTCAATCTTAAAGGTGGAAGCCTCACAACAACTGTAACAGGAGGAAACGGAACTTATACTAATACATCGGGTGTAACAGATAATTATGCTCCTACTTGTATCTCAGCCGATGGCGCTGTGAATGTGAGCGGTGGAAATATTACACTTAATGTGAAAGCAAATTCTGCAAAAGGTATTAAATCTGATGGTAATACAACTATCTCAGGAGGAACAATCACAGGTACGTTGACAGGTAGCTCAGTAGTGGTTAATTATGACCCATCACACTGCTCATTTATCAAGTGTGACGGTAACTATACTCAAAATGGAGGTACAATTAATGCGACTCACTCAGGTGTAGGCGGTAAAGGTATCTCAGTAGATGGTATTGCAACATTCAACTCTGGTAATGTTACAATCACTACAACCGGTAGTGCTGCAAGTTATACAGCATCAAGTGGAACTGACACTTATAGCCCAATCTGTATTTCAGTTGATGGTAACCTTTACCTCTTGGGAGGTACATTTAATGTGAAATCAACAGGTGCCGGTGGTAAATGTATTAAGAGTGATCAACAAATCACTATGGGTACAGTTGACGGCGTTTCTCCCGACATTACAACTCCATCAGTAAGTTCAGGTAACATGACTCAAGTGTGGAACTATTCACAAAATGGTGGAAATAGTTCAAGTTGGGTTACTACAGGTTCACAAGGTGTAGAAGATATTGCATTGGCCAATGGTAAACTTTATGCAGTGTGCCGCGGCTCAAGTGCAACCGACCACACAATTAAGATTATTAATGCTTACACTGGTGCACAAACCGGCACATTGAATACTACTTCATGCACTGCAGGTACATATAACCTCAGCTCGGTAGAAACACTTGGTAGCACAATTCTCGCATGTAACTTGGCTGCAAATACATCAACCAATTTGGTAATCTATAAGTGGGATAGCGATAGTTCAACCCCAACAGTATTGCTCAACGCCACACCTCCATGTACACGTGCAGGTGACGCAATGTCGGTAAGTGGAAATATGACAAGTGGTCGCATATGGTTTGCTTATGGTAGCCAAGTATATTATTATACAATTTCAAATGGTGCAATCTCATCAACAACACCTACTACAATTAACTTGACAAAGAATGGCTCGGCTTACGAAATTGCATCGGGTGTTCCATACTCAAATATCACAGTTGAGAGTGATGGCTCATTCTGGGTGGCAAGTTCATTGGCTAACTATGCAGCAACTCACTTCAGCTCAACAGGTGCTTATATCGAAGAATTACCAAGTGGATTGGTAAACAATCAAGGTACAGATATTAAATTCTTCACATATAATGGTGTGAAATATGCTGCAGCATCAACTTACCTAAACACATCTAACACAGCTATCTCAGAAGGGGCAGTTTCGGTAACCAATATGTCAACAAGTTCGGTAGAGGGTACATTCCCATCTTCAGGACTTGGTAGCACACGCAACACTTGTTTCCGTAACTCGGTATGTGCTGAAGCAGGTACAGATTACTACTATGTGTGGGTAAATGTTCCATTCCAAGGTGCTGCTTGCTACAAATATTCTGAAGCGACAACCGGAGAGGAAGAAGGAGGCACAACCGAAGAAGAAACACCTACCGGAGAAATCGCTCCATTGGTTGTTACTGCAGAAACTACAGGTTCTCAATTCGGTAGTTCTTCATCAGGAGGTGGAATGCAACGCCCTGGTAGCTCAACTTCAACAAGTGGTTCAACCAGTCCTAAGGTAATCAAAGCAATGGCAGCAATGACAGTGAATAGTGGTAGTTTCACAATCAAGTCGTCTAACGAAGGTGGTGAAGGTCTTGAATCAAAAACCACAATCACAATCAATGGTGGCAACTTCTATTTCAATACCTATGATGACTGTCTCAATGCGGCATCAGCTCTTAATATTAATGGGGGTAATCTTCGTTGTGTTGCAACAGGCAATGATGCTGTTGACTCAAATAGCACGATGTCAATTACAGGAGGTCTTCTTTTGGCAAGTGGTTCTCGCGACCCGGAAGAAGGTATCGACGTTGACCAAGCAAGCAAATTGTCAATTACCGGTGGCACTGTTATTAACCAAAAGGGTAATATGTTGAATCTTACTACAACCCAATGTAAAGTTCCAACAATCAAATACTCATCATCAATTTCAGCTGGAACATTGATAACTGTTACAAATTCATCAGGAACTCATATTATGTCGTTCAAAGCACCTCAAGCGATGAGCCAAGGTTGCTATATTACATTGCCGGAGTTCGTGTCAGGCAGCTCATACAAGCTATATACAGGTGGAACAGTAACAGGTGGAACAACATTTAATGAAGTAACCAAAGGTGGTTCATTCTCAGGAGGAACACAAGTTAAATCGTTCACAATCTCATCTAATTTGACAAGTCTCTAATTCGTGATTTGATAATATGATTGGAGGAGGGTGTTGCCAGAACGGCACATCTTCCTCTAATTTTTTGTGGGAATGGGATAATTAACAACTTTTTTGGTAAAAGTGTTTGTTATTTATTTATAAGTTTATACTTTTACAAAGTATTTATGTAATCAAAAGTGAGGTCTAATGAAAATTACTGACGAGGACATAAGTTTTTTGAATATGGCGGCTGAGCTTGCCGAGCAGAATATTGACAACGGAGGTGGTCCGTTTGGTGCTGTAATAGTACGAGATGGGAAGGTAATTTCTACAGGTGTAAATCGAGTTACTGCTGATAATGACCCCACGGCACATGCCGAGGTAAATGCGATTCGCAGTGCATGTAGTCGAGAAGCAACGTTTAATCTTAAAAATTGTGTGGTGTATAGCTCATGTGAGCCATGTCCCATGTGTTTAAGCGCGTTGTATTGGGCCGGAGTGAGCAGAATATATTATGGTTGTAGCCAAGACGATGCCGAGGTAGTGAATTTTAGTGATAAATTTATCTATCAAGAATTGTCTAAACCCGAAAGAGAAAGACGGATTCCATGTATAAAAATTGATAGTTCTCGCACAATAAAAGTATTTGAAAAATGGGCACAAAAAAAGGATAAAATAGAATATTAATAAACACAAAAATAAAAAATTATGAAGAAAGGATTGTTTTTAGCATTAGCAATTATCACATTTGCATCAAGTTTGTTAACTGCGGGTGTTCCCATCTCAAAAAGAGATAAGATTTCACCGGTAGATGAAATATGGATGGATATGGCAGTGACAGTTGCAAAAGTAAATGTGGAAGAAGGTGGTATCCCATGTGGATCGGTTGTGGTGCTTAATGGCAAACTTCAAAGTTCCGGTCAAGCAACCGAAAAGGCAACATCGGTAGAAACAGCGATAGCAATGTCGAAGTTGAATTCATTGGAAAATGCAGTAATCTTTACAGTAAATGAACCCACAGCCGAGGCATATAATGCTATTTGTCGCGTAGGAGCCGATGCCGTATATTTTGTTAATACAAAAGATGCTGTTATTGCAGCGGGTGTTCAACCGGCTGAAGCGTATGATGAGAGTAAACTTGATTCAACATTGACACAAGTTCCTGTTAAACAGATGGACTATGAAGATGCTGCAGCTTTATTGAAAAAATAAGAAATAGAATTATAAATCGTTTATATTAGGAATTGAGCATTTCACCTTGCTTGATTCCTAATTTTTTTATAGAGTTGTTCAGAAGATTTGTGAATTCGTAGTTTTTTAGCCCCCATCGAGGAGAAATAAGTAGATTGTCGGGCGACTGAGACACAAAGCGTTCAATTGCGATAGAGGGGGGGGTGTGTTGAATTACTTTGCAACAAAGAGCAATATATTCATCAACTGTAAAGAGTTTAATATCGTATTTCCCCTCTGCTATATCTTTTGCCATGCGAGTGCCACGCACAAGCTGTAGTTGATGAAGTTTTATAGTGTCGAGAGGTAGGCGTGATACTTGTTGAATTGTCTTTAATATCATTGATTCATCTTCATGAGGAAGACCTAAAATGAGGTGAAGCCCACATGGGATGCCTACTTGATGAGTGCGTGTAACTGCATCAACGGTGTCTTCCCAAGAATGACAACGATTGATGAAGTTGAGAGTGCTGTTGTGTGAAGATTCGGCTCCATATTCAATCATAATCCAATGCGACTTGTGTATCTCAGCAAGAGCATTGAGTAACTTTTGAGGCATACAGTCGGGACGAGTGCCAATGATTATGCCATCTACTTTATCAACGGCAAGAGCTTCGCGATACATCTCAAGAATCTTTGCAATATCTCCATGGGTATTGGTATAGGCTTGGAAGTATGCGAGATAACGCATATCGGGATATTTCTTGCCAAAGAACCGTTTTCCTTCTTCGAGTTGCTCTGAGATGGATTGAGAAGGTGCGCAGTAGGCAGGGTTAAATGTCTGGTTGTTACAATAAGTGCAACCACCACGACCTTTCGACCCATCGCGATTAGGACATGAGAACCCCGCATTGATTGCAATTTTTTGCATCTTGCAATCAAAGTGTTCGGCGAGAAACTGTGCAAAGTCGCGATACCCCTCTGCCATATTGTAATGATTAAATGATAGTAGTCTTGTTGAGCAAATAGGCATCAAGAATGACAATTGCAGCCATTGCTTCGACAATGGGCACAGCACGAGGTAATACACATGGATCGTGGCGACCTTTGGCTTTTAATATGGTGGGGCTGCCATCTTTGCCGATAGTTTCAACCTCTTTGAGAAGCGTTGCAACGGGCTTGAATGCTACACGGAAAAATATGTCTTCACCATTAGAAATGCCACCCTGAATGCCACCCGAATTATTTGATGTTGTGCCTATTTTGCCATTGTTGTTTGTGAAAAGGTCAATCATCTCACTGCCACGACGGCCAACACCATCAAATCCCATGCCATACTCAAATCCTTTGGCAGCGTTGATGCCGAGCATTGCTTCGCCTAATCGAGCATGGAGTTTGCCAAAAACCGGGTTCCCAAGACCTACTGGACATCCTTTGATAACTCCGGTGATTACACCTCCAATGGTGTCGCCGTTGGCTTTTACCTCGGCAATGAGATTGTGCATTTGTTGTGCAATTTCAGGGTCGGGGCAACGCACATCGTTGGTTTCAATGAGCGATGCATTATATTTTTTATAATCGTTATCGAGAGCAATATTGCCAACTTGCGAAGTATAGGCATATATGTTTACTCCAATTTGTTCCAATGCTTGACGGGCAAATGCTCCGGCTACAACGCGAGATATTGTTTCACGAGCCGATGAGCGCCCACCTCCGCGATGGTCGCGAATGCCATATTTGGTAGAGTAGGTAAAGTCGGCATGAGATGGACGGAATGTATTGCGAATATTTTCATAGTCCGACGAATGTTGGTTGGCATTTTCCACGATAAAACCTATGGGTGTGCCAGTAGTTTTGCCTTCAAAAAGCCCGGAGAGAATTATTACTTGGTCTTTCTCGTCGCGAGGAGTGACGATAGCCGATTGTCCCGGACGGCGACGATTTAGTTCTTGTTGCACTCGGGTTAAATCAATTTCAATGCCTGAAGGCATGCCGTCAATTACTCCACCAACTGCAGCGCCATGAGACTCTCCAAATGTAGTCACTCTGAAAATCCTACCAGTTGTATTCATCGTTTTCGTTATTTAGCTTTGTTTGAATTAAATCGGTTGTTGTGGCTCTTCCATATTTTATCAAGTCGAGAGGCGATATTTTTAATTGTAATCCCCTTATCCCGGCACTCACAAATATGAAATCAAAATCAAGAGCCGATTGGTGAAAGAATGTGGGAAAAGGCTTTTTCATGCCTATAGGTGAGCACCCTCCACGAATATACCCGGTTAAAGGTAATAATTCTTTCATTGGAATCATTTCGGCTTTCTTCGCTCCGGCAGCTTTTGCCGCTTTTTTGAGGTCAACTTCGGTGTTGCCCGGCACTACACATACAAAATATCCACTGCGATCGCCATGAAGAACAAGAGTTTTGAACACTTGATTAATATCTTCGCCCAATTCCTCCGCCACGTGGTCGGCGGCAAGGTTATTTTCATCAACAGTATAGGTAACTAACTCATAAGGAATTTTTGCCTTATCGAGCAAGCGCGCTACGTTTGTTTTTTGAATCCCGGCCATAAATGTGTAGGTTGATAAAACGCTACAAAAATAATAAAATTATAGGGTAAAAGGAAGCCAAAGGTGCAAAAATAACGATACTTCGATATTTTTAGGGTTTGAATGTTATGAATCGGTTATATGCAAAATTGGCGAGAGTGTAAATAACATTGCCAATGAGTGTGGCAACTCCATAGCCCGAAAGAGTGAAAAACCCGAAGATTTTCCATTGGTAATCGCCAAAGTCGGTAGAATTAATAAGAAATACAACAAGGAGTTGTAATCCATAACAAAATACAAAACCGAGGGCAAATTTAATCGCTTCACGGCTATATCCATTTTGAGATTTGAATACCCAATTCTTGTTCCAAATAAATGAATTGATAAGCCCGGCAATATATCCTAAAGCATTTGCAACATAGGGATTTATGTTTAGGATTGATTTGCATATAAAGATTACACCCAAAGTGATGCCTGTGTTGAGGCATCCTACCATAATATATTTGAGAAATTGAATAGTTGTATGTTGAATTTTCTTAGTCATGATGCTATTGCGACTAATCATTATCGTGTTTAAGGGTGGGTAGTTGCCATGCGTGTTTTACAGCCAAGAATCGTAAAATGATTACAGTTAAAGCGCAAGCCGATTGTTGTAATATTTCAGATCCACCACATTCCATTGTAAACCAATATATACCACCTCCTGCCAAACAAGCAGTGGCATAAATGTCTTTACGGAAAAATAAAGGTTCTTCATTAATCAAGATGTCGCGAACAACACCTCCAAAAGCACCAGTAATCATTCCCATTGCAATTGCCACCCACATAGGATAGTCAAATGCTAAGGATTTTTGAATGCCGATAACGACAAATAAAGCCAATCCTATGGTATCAAATAATAAAAGTGCGCCCAAATGCTTTACCAATGATTTGCGAAAAATAATAACAAAAGCCAAAGCCAAGCCAGTGACAGCTAAATACCACCATGTTTGCATCCAAAAGACTGGTGCATCAAGTAGTACATCGCGCAAGGTCCCTCCTCCTATTGCAGTAACTAACCCTACGACATATGCGCCAAACCAGTCAAATCGCTTGCCGGCTGCCATTCTTATGCCACTAATGGCAAATGCAACAGTACCAATAACTTCGATTATGAAAAGAAACATATTGTCCATGGAGTATAGAGTTTAGTAGTCAGTTTTTTCTTGTTGAAAATATCTACAAAATTGTGTTAATCCACAATTTAGACAATCGGGACGACGGGCTTTGCATACATATCGTCCGTGAAGAATGAGCCAATGGTGAGCAAGAGGAATAATTTCGTCGGGAATGTTTTTACATAATGCTCGTTCGGTTTCAAGAGGAGACTTGCTATTAGTCGTCAGCCCGATGCGTTCACTCACGCGAAATACATGAGTATCAACAGCCATCGCAGCTTTGTTGAAAACGACGGCAAGCATCACGTTGGCAGTCTTTCGACCTACACCCGGTAATTTTATTAGGGAGTCAATGTCGGAAGGGATTTCGCTATTAAAATCTTCAACAAGCATCTTAGCAGCACCAATTAAATGTCGTGCTTTATTGTTGGGATAAGAACAAGACTTAATTAGTTCAAATACTTCGTCAAAAGATGCCGAAGCAAGGATTTCGGGGGTAGGGTATCGCTCAAATAAAGTCGGAGTAATGAGGTTTACTCGCTTATCGGTGCATTGAGCAGAGAGAATGACGGCAAGCAGTAGATGAAACGGCGTGTCGTAGTGCAGTTCGGTTCCGGCAATAGGCATAGCAACCTTGAACCACTCAATAACTTCTTGATATCGTTGCTTGGTTGTCATCGCTATGCGTTATATGTATGTTCAATTAGTGTGCGCTTTGAAATTCTTCGAGGAAGCGAGCGTCGTTTTCTGAGAACATGCGAAGGTCTTTAACTTGGTATTTGAGGTTGGTGATACGCTCAATACCCATTCCTAATGCATATCCACTGTATTCTTTACTGTCGATGCCACAAGCTTCAAGTACATTGGGATCAACCATTCCGCAGCCGAGTATTTCTACCCAACCGGTGTGCTTGCAGAAAGAGCAACCTTTACCACCACAAAGATTACAAGAAATATCCATCTCGGCCGATGGCTCGGTGAATGGGAAATAACTTGGACGAAGGCGAATTTGTGTAGCTTGACCAAACATTTCTTGTGCAAAGTATAGCAATGTCTGCTTCAAGTCAACAAACGATACATTTTTATCAACATAAAGAGCCTCGACTTGATGGAAGAAACAATGAGCACGAGCCGAAATTGCTTCATTGCGATAAACACGTCCCGGGCAAATGATGCGAATGGGTGGCTGAGTTTTTTCCATTACACGGCTTTGAACCGAAGATGTGTGTGTGCGTAATAACACATCGGCAGGATTGCGTTGAATGAAGAATGTGTCTTGCATGTCGCGAGCGGGGTGGTCGGCAGGGAAGTTCATTGAAGAAAATACATGCCAATCATCTTCTATTTCAGGACCGTCGGCAATAGAGAATCCAAGACGAGAGAAGATTGAAACTATTTCGTTTCTTACTAACGACAATGGGTGGCGAGTGCCAAGTTTTATGGGTGAAGCTGTGCGAGAAAGGTCAAGACCATCAGCTACAGTTTCAACCGATTCAACAGCATCGCGAAGTGCATTGATTTTGTCGTTGGCAAGATTTTTTAATTCATTGAGGGCTTGTCCCATAGCTTTCTTTTGGTCGGCAGGGACATTGCGAAAGTCATTGAAAAGTAATGACACTTCACCTTTTTTGCTTAAATATTTGATGCGCAACGCCTCAACATCGGCAGCGCTACTTGCTGTGAGACTCTCTATTTGAGCCTTGAGGTTATTTATCTTTTCTAACATTGCAATGATTAGTTATTTCTTTGTGCAAATTTACAAAAAAAATGGGTTATAATAGACTTTTCATGAAATAATAACCTATCTTTGTAAAAAAAAGAAAGATATGACAGTATTAACGATATTATTAATAGTGCTTGGCGCTTTGTGTTTGCTTACCGGAATTGTGGGGTGTGTAGTCCCGGTTTTGCCTGGCCCTCCGATCTCATATGTGGGCATATTATTGATGCATTTTACTGATGAATATGATTATAGTTTGACAACATTGCTCGTGTTGTTGGCATTGGTTATACTTGTGACAGTATTGGATTTTATAATCCCGATGCTTGGTAGCAAATATATGGGTGCCGGTAAATGGGGTACATGGGGCGGTTTCTTCGGTACAATTGTGGGTCTGTTTTATGTTTCGGTTACTTGGGGGCTAAGTTTGTTGATAGGCCCATTTATAGGCGCTTTTATAGGAGAGAAATTATCGGGTAAGGGCTGGCATGATGCTTTGGTTGCAGGATTCGGCTCGTTTTTGGGTTTTGTCATAGGAACTCTACTTAAAGTATTGTTATGTTTATATATGATTTATGAATTTATAGCAGTGTTCTTTTAGTTGTAAAGAATGAAAAATGACACACTCTATAGAACAAAAAATATTAAAAAATATAGAACAACACTTATTGCTAAATGATAAGGGACGAGTTGTTGTTGCACTAAGTGGAGGAGCCGATTCGGTTGCATTACTATCGGCATTGGTTGCTTTGGGTTATGATTGTATAGTTGCTCATTGTAATTTTCATCTTCGAGGCGAGGAGTCTAATAGAGATGAGGCTCATGCTATTAAGTTGGCTCAAGCTTGTGGCTCAAAAATAGAGATTAAACATTTTAATGTAGCTTCATTTGAAAAGGAGCATGGAGTATCTACCGAAATGGCATGTCGGGAGTTGAGGTATGAATGGTTTGAGCAACTTAGAATAAGATATGAAGCACAAGCAATTGCCGTCGCTCATCATCGCGATGATGATGTAGAAACGATGTTTCTTAATTTGTTGCGAGGAAGTGGCATCGTCGGAGTAGCTGCAATGCGATGGAAAAATGGGTATATAGTGCGACCAATGCTCAATATTTCGCGTCAAGAGATAGAACAATATTTGAACGATAAAAGGTTGGGTTTTGTCGTAGATAGTACGAATGCTCAAGTTGAGTATAAAAGAAACCGATTGCGCAATATTGTTATGCCGATTTTGCGAAAGGCATTTCCCGATGCTGATAAGTTGTTGGCAAAGTCATTGACTAATCTTAAAGAGAATCGTCAAGTTTATCAAACAGCGATTTCTGAGGCTAAAATACGATATCAAAAAGGTGGTATAATCTATTTGTCGCAAATTTTAGAAGAATATGTGGCTCCAACGACTTTACTATTTGAAATGTTAAATCCGTTAGGCTTTAATTTCTCTCAGATTGAGGCTATAATAAATGAGAAGGATGAGACAGGACGTAGGTTTTATTCTCAAAAATATGTTGCAGTTATAAATCGAGGAGTGATTGAATTGTCAGAAATAACCGACTTTAGTCATCGTGAAGAAGAATATCTGATAAATTTGCATGAAAATGTGAAATTTCCTATTGAGTTGGAAGTTGAGCAGATTGCAAAGTCAGAGTTTATGCCAAGTCGAGATTGTCAAGTGATTTATCTTGATGCGAAAGTATTGGAGGGTAATCCTAAATTTGTATTGCGTCGATGGAAAGAAGGAGATAAATTAGCTCCATTTGGCATGAGAGGAACGAAAAAATTGAGTGATATATTTAGTGATGCAAAACTATCGTTGTCGCAAAAAAATAAAGTGTGGATTTTGGAACGAGATACCGATATATTATGGATTGTAGGTATGCGTGTGTCACGCCATTTTGTGGTAAATGAGTCCACAACACAAATATTAAAAGTGAAATTAGGAAAACAGGAATTGTTTTGACAAAAAGTAGTGAAAATTTGTCAACTTTTTAATTCAAAATTTGTTTATTTGGTAAATGCAAGGTAACTTTGCACTGATTTCAATTAGAAATTGTTTTGAAATGTTAGATTTGTGACATATCAGAAAAACAATTTTATCCCTATATTATAATAGAAAATAATCAGTCAAAGAGATGTGTGCCGTATTATCACGAGCCACGATTGTGTAAATATGATTATATTTTTATAATCCCTCTAAATTCAATATGTATAATATTTCCGATCTTAACGCAATGAGTGATCAAGAACTCAAAACGATTGCGGAATCTATGGGATTGAAAAAAATAGATCCCTCAAAAAAAGATGAGTTGATTTATCGTATTCTTGACGAGCAGGCAATATCAATGGCAACAGCTTCGACAATTGAGAAAAAACGTCGAAAAACCAAAGATGAGTCTTCTAAAAAGGATAAAAAGACAACAACTAAGAAAGAACCAAAAAATAAGAAAAAATCATCTGAAAGTGAAACCGGTTCTAAAATCGAATTAGTTGAAAGTGAGGTTGCTGTAGAATCTACGATAGAAGTGGAAGAACCCAAACAAGAAGTAGAACCTAAGGCAAAACCGGCACGTTGCACTAAAAAATCGGCAAAAAAGGAAGATAATCAAGTTGAAAAAGATGTTGCAACAGAGTTGAATGTGCAACTCGAATTACCGGTTGAAGAACTTGATGAAAAAGATGAGTTGACAATGCTTACCCCATTGGCTAAGGATGAAGAACCAATGGCGATTCAGATTGAACCAAAAACTGAGAATACTGAAGGCTTGTCGCAAGAAAAAACATCAGACGATGCAACAGAGTCTCAAACAGATAATGAAAAATCAAGAATAGATTTTCGTCCCAAAGAAAATTCTTCGTTTGGATCGTTTTTTCCTCGAGGAGAAGGTCGTCGATTTGTGCCTCGTAGTCAAAGAGAAAAAGAGGAAGCTGCTGCTAATGCTGCAGTTGCGGCTGCAAAGTCAACAATCCTAATTGGAGAACCGGGTAGAGAGCAGCAAGAAAAAAATTACCAATATCAACAAGGTAAGCAAAATAAAAAACAAAAAAATCGCAATAATAAGCAACAATATCAACAACCCCAACCAGCCGAACCTCAATATAATTTTGATGGATTCCTAAATGCGAGTGGGGTGCTTGAAGTAATGCCCGACGGATATGGATTTCTTCGGTCAAGCGATTATAACTATCTTTCATCGCCCGACGATGTATATGTGACTCAATCCCAAATTAAAAACTATGCGCTTAAAACAGGAGATGTGGTGAAATGTACTATTCGTCCTCCTCGTGAGGGTGAGAAATATTTCCCTATGAGCAATGTGACAAGCGTTAATGGGCGTCAACCCGGCTTTATTCGTGACCGTGTGGCATTTGAACACCTCACACCATTGTTTCCCGATAAAAAATTTGACCTCACAAGTGGCAAAACATGTAATCTTTCAACACGAGTAGTTGATATGTTTTCGCCAATTGGCAAAGGTCAACGTGGGTTAATTGTGGCACCTCCAAAAACCGGTAAAACAATATTGTTGAAAGATATAGCAAATGCTATTGCCGAAAATCACCCGGAAACATATATTATGATTCTTCTCATCGACGAACGTCCTGAGGAGGTTACCGATATGAGTCGCAGTGTTAATGCCGAAGTTATTGCCTCAACATTTGATGAGCCAGCTGAGCGTCATGTAAAAATTGCAAGTATCGTGCTTGAGAAAGCAAAACGCATGGTGGAATGTGGTCATGACGTGGTGATTTTGCTTGATTCAATTACACGTCTTGCACGTGCATATAATACTGTATCTCCGGCATCGGGTAAGATACTTTCGGGTGGTGTAGATGCAAATGCATTGCAAAAACCTAAACGATTCTTTGGCGCTGCTCGTAATATTGAAAATGGTGGCTCGCTTACGATTATTGCAACAGCATTGACCGAAACAAGTTCAAAGATGGATGAAGTAATCTTTGAAGAGTTTAAGGGAACTGGTAATATGGAATTACAACTTGACCGCAAATTGTCAAATAAACGCATTTTCCCGGCAGTTGATATTATGGCATCAAGCACGCGTCGTGATGATTTATTGATTCATCCCGAAATGCGCAATCGTATGTGGATTCTTCGTAG
This sequence comes from Muribaculaceae bacterium, assembly GCA_045531405.1. Classification (GTDB taxonomy): domain Bacteria; phylum Bacteroidota; class Bacteroidia; order Bacteroidales; family Muribaculaceae; genus RGIG4079. The sequence goes on from JAZSDX010000066.1 coordinate 14,984, forward strand.
ATATCTTTCAGAACACAACTCTATTGAGGCAATGGAATTTATCAAAGATCGCATGGAACGCACATCGACCAACGAAGAATTGTTATTTACTATGGGCGACTAAATAAAGACCTCCATAAAACAACAACGCGCGCCTAAATTTAGGTGCGTGTTGTTGTTTATAGAGTGCATGATTAAATATATGAAAATAACATACTATTACCCTTGTGATAGTCGAAATTGCTAGTTAAGCGTTAAATGTTATAATACGATTTTAGTCGTTTTATTTCCTTGACGCTTGATATACAATCCTCGTTCGGGATTATTCACTTTTATGCCTTGAAGATTATAATATTCCATTGTTTCATTTTTGTTGTCATCAAGAATTGATTCAATACTTGAGAAATCATATTCTTCAATATTTGAAAAATTGCCCCAATTTTCATCTGATTGGAATGCACTTTTGCAACCTATTGGAACGTAAAGGGTGCCTTGTTCAAGTGTCGTTCCTTCAAAAGGAATTTTAGTCCCTATTCTTGGTGGGGTTGTTGGCTTGCAATAGATTTCAGTTAGATTGTTACAATCATAGAATGCAGCCCAATCAATATAATTGACACTATTAGGAATGGTAATTGAAGTTAAGCCTTTCTGAGCATAGAATGCATATCTCCCAATCCTTGTGATATCATTTGGAATAACAGTTGATTTACATCCTTCAGTTAATAGGTTTTTAGATGTCTCTATAATTGCATTACAATTATCGCGAGAGTCATAAACGGTATTCCCTTCCTCAACTGTTATCGTTGTTAGGCTGTTACAACCTGATAAAATTGGATTACCAATGTGGGTAATACTCTTAGGAATGGTTATCGAAGTTAGACCTTTACACCAACCGAAAGCATTATATTTAATAGTAGTGACACTATTAGGGATAGTTATTGAGGTCAGGTTTTCACAAAAGGAAAAAGCCGATTCTCCAATTATAATAACACCATTAGGAATAATTGTTGATTTACAACCCAAAATCAATGTGTTAGACTCAGTTTCAATTATTGCATTACAGTTATCGCGAGAATCATAAACTGTATTACCATCTTCAACAATTATTGTAGTTAGATAGTTGCTGTCAAAAGAATTGGGACCAACTGAAATAACGCTTTTGGGGATAGTAATAGAAGTCAGATTGTTACACGAATTAAAAGCAGAAGAACTTATTTCCTTAACTCCATCGGGAATAATGGTTGAATTACAACCTAAAATCAACTTATCCGTTGCAGTTTCAATTATTGCATTACAGTCGTTGCGAGAATCAAAAACGGGATTTCCGGCCTCAACTGTTATTGAATTTAATCCACTACAACCAGAGAATGCCTCTTCGCCAATTGTTACAACGCTATTAGGGATAGTAAGGTTAGTTAAGTTCTCACAACTATCAAACGCATATTCTCCAATTGTTACAACACTATTGGGAATAGAAATTGAAGTTATACCGGAGCACCCCCAAAAAGCCCCACTACCAATCGTGGTAACGCTATTAGGAATAGTAATCTTAGTTAAGCTACTACATTCGCCAAAAGCTTCCTCTCCAATCATAGAAACAGCATAGGTTGTGCTTTCAACTGTTGCAGTCTCAGGAATAACGACTTCCCCTGAATATTTATCAGTTCCCGAAGTGACCTCTACGGTTTTGTCGGTTTCTGAAGTAATGTTATAATAAATGCCATTAACTTCAAAATCGGAAGCAAAAGCGTGTATGTTTGTTAAGAGCATAGCTGTCAATATCAGCGATTTTAGAATAGTTTTCATATATGTGTTTGTTTTTAATTATTACTCTATGTTTATTATAACTAATTCTTGAATTTTATTGTTGAATATATTTTTTGCCATTATTTATGTATATTTGTCCTTTTTGAGGTGAACTGATGCGTTGACCGTTGAGGTTGTAAATGGCGTTATCGATAGTACTGTTGTTAATATCGACCTTTTCAATGCCTGAATATTCACCAATCGGTTTTATGTTAAGCATCTTACCCCAATTTTCATGAGCTTTGTATGTATCGACCGATGCTTCGGGAACATACAATGTGGTTTCAGTAAACAAACTTAAGTTTTCGCCCCAATATTCAGGTGTTTCTTCGGCATATAGAATAATCGATTTTAAGCTACCACATTGAACAAATATACCAAACCCAAAATAAGTAATTGTTGATGGCAATATCACTATTTCAAGTGACGACATTCCTCTGATTGCTTGACTTGGGATTTGGGTGATACTCTCGGGTATTGTCAATGATTTAATGTTATCTGCTCCATAAAAAGCATATTCGGCTAATTCGGTTACGTTATTGCCCACAACAAACTCAGTATCAGCCTTGCCACCGGGATAAAGTATTAGTTTAGTTTGCTCTTTATTATATAATATCCCATCAACGGCACTAAAATAATTATTACCCTCTGCTACGGTATATTGCTCGATATTATAGCAGCAATCAAATGCTTCATTTTCAATTACTTCAACCGATGCGGGGATGTTAATTTCGGTAAGACCAATAAAATATTCAAAAGCATCATAGTTGATATATTTCAGACCTTCATTCAATACAGCCTTTTTTACGTTGTAATAGCTGGTAGCTGATATTCTTAGGGCAAAATTGTCACAAATACCTATAGTATTGTTGGGAAATATCAAAGTTTCAGGTATTTCACCTATATATCCTAATACCCAACCACTTATCAAGTAAAAACCTTCGGGAGCAGTTTCTTTAAGATTACTCAACCATTTTGTGTTATTGAAAACGGCATGACCAACATAATCAAGTTTTTCGGGAAATCCCTTAATTTCTGCCAAATTTTCACATCGAGAGAACGCATAGTTATCAATGTATTTCAACTTGGCAGGAAGAGTTACCGATGTAATTGTAGTGTTATAGGCAAAAGCTTCGCGATGAATGCGAGTAACGGTATATTCAACATCGTTGATAGTTACTTTTTCGGGGATAACCACTTCGGCAGGAATAGTGCCATGGTTTATTCCTGAGATTATTGCTTCACCATCAGCTAATCCCAATCCTTCGTTGGAATATTTTACACCGTTAATTTCAACGTCAGCAGCATTTAGTTGAACAAATGTCAACGCACACAACAACACCATAAGTGCTTTTTTTGACGATTTAATTTTAGATAAAGTTTTCATAAGGATGTGGTTTTAATATGAATATATAATTTCAACTCTATTCTATTTGATGAGTTATACTAAATTGATTGTACTTAAATTTAGTTATGAGGGAGGATTATCTTTAGAATATCCTTCTATTTAATATAGAATGGACTTTCTGTTCCGGTTCCTCCTGCTCGTAGTTTACCATATTTCCCATTATTATAATCTTGAGTCCACATGCGAGGGAGACACATTAATCCATGTTCATCTTTTACTACATAGTATCCATAAATATTGCGATTCACAGGAGTGAAGCCTCTCATCTTTACATCCCAACTTGCACTTGTGATAATAACATCAACGACATCACTATCATTGGCTTTAGCTACTGCAAGAGCTTGAACCTTCATAGAAGCATGCATTGCACCTGTTTTTGGACGCGTTTTTCTCTCGATATTTTCAGGGGTATTAGCTTCACAAGCTTTTTCCACACCATTAGCATATATTCCACAGAAGTTATATAGAGCACGAATATATGGGTCGCATTGTTCACCGGCGTCTTCAAGCATAACATGTAACGCATAAGTTATGATTTGCATTTTACGCATGCGTAATGCTGCGTCCTTTGCTATTGCAAGATCTTCATCATCAAGGAATGCACCATCACCCCCGGCTGAGCAGAATCTGAAATTTCCATTCTTGTTCATAACCCAGTAGCCAATACCGGCACCCTTACGATTTGTAATAAGAAGTTGTGGATCGTTGGCGTTTATTGCTCCGTTATTAATATGTACATTCCCTACATTACTTTGCACTATCGTTAGAATTTCGTAATATAAGCGTATGAGGTTTTGGTTTTCGGTCTGTGCTTCATAACTTCCATTCCCCATGGAGTTGATTATTTTTGCATTGCTTTTATAGCGTGAGTACATGTCCTCGCGTAAAGATGTGAGGTATTCATCGCTTTCGTCGGCAAGGGTATATAGGAAAGTCCTAACATCTTTACCATTATAAGTAGGATTGTTACTCATGGGCCATGGTGCTTGACTTTGTGTAGTTGATGCCGATTCTCCGGCAACCTCGGCAACCTCGGAGATGTTGCCAACTTCTTCGGAGATATTGCCGATATCTTTGCCTTTATTTTTGGTTGATTCCTTAACTTTCTCCTTTACTTTATTGCCAAGACCTTTTAACTTTCCAAATTGTGCATAAGTAGGTGTGGGCAAGATTAGTGTCATAACAAGCGACACTACCAATAAAAATGATTTGCGTTTCATATGTTAAAAATTTAGAGTTAGAATTTTTTATTAAAGTGCTTTTTTAGGTTAGTATAAAGTATTAGCTCATTTTGTTTCAATTTGTTCTTGTTCAGATGGCTTTAATAATTCGCCACGAATGAAGATGCGAGTATAGGAGCGAGGGTCGTTGCTATATACAGTAATGGATTTGCGGAAATTACCGGTACGTTGCCCTTGACCACGATACCCCACAGTTATCACTCCTGAGTCTCCCGGCATAACAGGTTCTTTGGTATATGAGGGGCGAGTGCAACCACAACTGCTCACTGCTTGAATAATCACCAATGGCTCCTGCCCGGTGTTGGTAAAAATGAATGAATGTAATTTCAATGTATCATTTCCGACTGGTTCAAATCGTCCAAAATCATGTTCTCGCTCGGCAAATTCTATTCTCGGCGTTTGTATTGTCAGGTTTTGTAGTGAATCGGGAATATCAATCTTTACCCCTTGTGCAATGGCAAGGAGTGCCCAAAAGTGAAGAAGAATGAATATGCCCGATTTCATCATATTGTTATTCAAAATCTTGAGTTGTCGTTATCCCGACAGTATAAGGTTCTCCACTCTTTGTCATATAGGGATAATATAAATCTATGTAACCACCTTCAGTGTAGTATTTTTTCTTATCTTCATATTTGCAATAAGGCTTTACTGCAACATTGATGGCATCTAACCCTGAATCAGGTTTCTTAGGTCTGAGTTCAGATATGAAAGAGGTAATAATCGAATATTTTCCGGCGCGGCATAGTCCGGTGAAGGGTATCTCATATTCACGCTCAAGCACAACTCCTGCATCGGAGTGATATAATTTATATTTTAATCCCCATTCTTTAACTCCGGTCACATTTTTGAGTTCTACTATTGTAGAAAAAGCATATTCGGTAAAATCTTCCCTTTTTTTTCCTTTAAAATATGCCTCTCCATATTTATCAACGAAATAATTCCAAAGGTCCTCAGAAACTTCTCGTGCATACCATTGGTAGCACTTAGGTTGCGAGATGTATGGTACTCCGGGAGTAACAATTATTGAATTGTTACGATATTCAGTAACTAATTTTGTCTCTTTGTCATAGATGCTCGGAACAACTTCATAAACACCTTCTTTCTCACTCAAGCCTGCCTCTTTAAGGTTAACGGTAAAGTTATAAGTTTTATCAGCCTGCAATATCTCGTCCATCTTCACCTCTTGTATGCACTTGCCACTGCCGTTCATTATCGTTCCCTCGTAGATACGCAATGCAGCTCGTTGGTCTTGAGATTCAATCTTGGGGAAGACAAAGAATGTTTCAAGTTTGCTGAAATTCAATGAGGTATTTATAGCCAATTCGCTTTTAGTTTCATACATTATTTCTCCAGTCCAAGGATTGACATATGGATTTCCGTTCTCATCTTCCATAGGGACCTCTATTTCCTGGGTTTCCAATGCCGATTTAGTTTTGTCAGTATTTACTTCGGCCTTAAAATTAGATTCAGTAGATTTTTCTTTAGTGCCAAAATTGAAATCTCCCACGCTACCTGTCCAAGGTCCTACCTTTACTATCCCTTCACCAAAACCACTAAATGAAGCGTAGAGTCCGGCTTTAAAGTTTTGGCGATCCACTAATAGATAATCTGTAAGAAATTCTGATTCCAAAGAAGCCTTAAATCCCACTTTTCCTTCTATCCCTACTACTCCACCAACTGCTAAGCTGGAATTCCCCACAAGGATCCCTACACCAATTCTGGCACGGAGCCAAAGGTCGAGAGAACCACCGAAATTGAGATTGGTCCACTTGGAATATGGTTCCTTCCCGGGAGTGTTTACAATTTTATCGATTTCTCTTTCATGTCCCGCGTCAACAATATATCCGGTTCTATGGGTTTCAGAACGGTATTTGTAGTCTATTTTACCATATCCCATTATTGTGTATCCGACCGAGACATCAAAACGGAACATCACACCAAATGGAAAAGATGGAATACTGACCACAGGATTGATTGCTTTTACTGATTTATTGTCTTTCATTACATCTTTTACTTGTTCGATAGCTTTTTTATATCCCCTTATGGCTTTTACATCTTGTGGGAAACTCGCCAAATTTCTAGTTGCACCATCGGGATTGTTGCCATATCCTACGAGTATATTAATATCACGTTCGGTGTAAGTGTCATTCCATTCTTCTTTATAATATCTTACAAGATCTTCAAATTGGTGGACTATAACATACTCTGTTGATTTGTATGTAATATCAACATATATTTGTTGATCTGCCTTTGGGATATCAATAGCTTTACTGAATTTAAATGTAGTGACATCGGTTTCCCCTCCATCACTACGGGAATTCGGTTCATAAAACGACATATCAACAAATACCGAGTCGTTCTTCCAAAATCCGGGTCGTTTTATAGTGGGGCGAGTATTGCGTGCCTCCGGTTCAATGCTGTCGGGCATAAAATCACTTACTCCGGGCATGATATATTCAAAGTCGAGTCGCATCTCCAATGTTTTGAATACCTCCTCCTTTTCGGCAGGCTCATGTTCTACGCGAATCATTCCACCTCCGCGAGAAACGTATAGAACTTTAGCACAAAGGCCCAGAGGGAACGTTTGCGAGCAGTGAGCAGCGATATAATTACCCTCTTTGGGTATCCATTTTTCGGGCAGATTATCCATGAACCAGATAACAGAATCGTTTGTCATCGCAATATAATCTTGAGGTTCTCCGTTGAGTGAAGTCACATTGTCGTGGTATTGATATGTAACTTCGCCATAGGGACTACGTTCGGTATAAGGTTCATCCTTGCCTTTCTGGTCTTCGGTAAGAATAAATTCATCCATGTCTAACATACAAGACGACATCATCATTAATGATAGGATGGTAAACGTATGGGCGATTATTTTCTTCATATCTGGTTGTTGATTATGATTACTATTTATAAATTTAAGCAAGTTATTGCCCGATTGTTAATTCTAATGGAGCGGAAGGAGTGCCGTGAGTCTCTCCATCGAAAGGAATGTATAAGGATAAATAATTAAACATCAGTTTCTCCTTGTCGTAGCAAGCAAAACGCACCAGCTCGGGGCGTGTAGGTTCGTCATCTCCCCATTCATAGCGCCCGTAGATGCGTATTCGCACTATTTTTGTGTCTTTTAATTCAATAACTTCTCCGATGCCACGTAAATTACCTCCAACGAAGGCTCCGATTGTCTGCGTTTCTGGGTTCAACGGCTCACCATCTATCGATGCTGTGACATAAACTACCATATCGTTAGAAAAGTTATATATATTTATCTCCCATGGTGCCATAACATAAACCTGACAGAAAGCCATTTTCTCATTCATTACAGAAGTTGCGCTTATGACCGTTTCTCCTTCGCCGGCAGCTATAATTGTGTCATTATGGATATATGCAATATCTTCGTTGGCCGAACGGAAGAACACTTCGCGATTACTTACAGAATCGGGAGTGAACAGAGGTTGCAAAACTATTGAGTCACCCTCTATTACGTAGATCGTATCATGATCCAATTTCATATCATAGACCATTTGTACTTCCTCATCAAATTCCATATCAATGAGCCCACATGAGGTAATGAACGATGTCAATACCATGATATATGAGAATGCTGTTAAATGTCTAAGTTTCTTCATTATAACTATAAATTATCAATTTGAGCTTCGCTGAGTTATACCTCGGGAGGTTGCGTTACTTGCGACTTGTATCTTCTTCTTTTATTTCAGGTGCAGTTACTACGATGATGTTTGAGTCGGTTGTAGCTCTGCCATCTTTATATCTGATTCTTACAAAATATTCTGCCGATTCTCCGGGCGAAAGCAAATTATCTTGGAACATCAACTCATCGGAGCTAACCGACATCAAGAATTTGTGTCGTTTATCTTTCGGGCCCTTACGATAGACACAGAAATACCATTCACCCTTATATGGTAAATTTTTGTTGGTTTCCCATGCTATCTTGGTCTTCTTGTTTTTCTCATCATATACACCTACCAACTTAATGGGCCATTCAAAGATACGTTCACCTTCAAAACGTGTTGAATAAACAAGGCTCAATCCACTGGATATACCAGCATAGGAGAATGACTCCATCGCATATTCATAGCGAGTGCGACGTGCATACTCTGGAACATCCATTATATTCACAATATTACCTGCTTGGCGCAACGAATCACCGTCAAAGACTCTGATTACTTTCCACTCTTTTGCTCCTGCAAGTTTACGCATCAATACATGATGAGAAATTTGTTGTTCGTTGCTACATACCCATCTCATGTTTATACCTTTTATTTGGTCAACCCATGCCGAATCGATATGAGCCACAGCAGGTTTAAGCATACTTGGACGTATCACTTGTAGTGGGGTAGTGTATGCACCCTCGTTTGTGGCATAGTCGATTGCACGCACCTTATAGTAGATGTATTTTTGATTGACATCTACAGCCAATGTATCAATAAAAATGGTATCACGCAATAATTCATTTCCGGGGATATTACGCAACATAAACTCATGAGTGGTATCATTGGCAAATGCCACTTCATAATAGTCAATGTCGTAAGACGGTGCACTCCATGAAAGTTTAACAGCACCGGCTTTATTGTCTAATATTTCATAACGGAAATTAGCCGGAGCATCGGGAGCCTTCAAGTCGGTAACACGCAGGATGTGTGTCATCGAATAACTGACATTTTGAGCCGAGTCGTAGGCTGCCACAGTAACTTGACTGGAGGTGATATCTGAAACATTGACAGTCCACACCGTGTCGGTTGTAGGTATTAATTCGGGAGTCAACTCAATCCACTCGGCTTTGCGATCATCGCGAGTGCGTTGATAGTAAAGAATTTTATAACCGATAAAGTCGGCTTCAATGGTATCTTTGTAGAAGTGAAAATCGGCATATACATCTTTGGATAAATCGTCGGGATTGCGACGGTCGATAACAATTGATTTCAACTTGGGTGGGCGAGGGGCTTCCAAGTCGGGCATCGAGGCAACATGATAGTTTTTGGCTACAATCAAATCACCATAAGTGTCATATCCCGATATGCGATATTCATAAGTGCCGGGACGCACATTGTCATTAATGAAGTTATCTAAATTTTCATCATGTATGTCACGCATCATTATGAACGGGTTATTGTTTATTTTGGTCCAATTCTTTTCACCCATTCCACGGCGATGAATGTCAAATGACGAGAAACGATCGGTTGGTTCCCACCAGATGCGCAGTTGGTTGATGCCCACTACTGAGTCGCCCATAACAGCTTCGTAGGGTTGGGGAACATATGGCTTGTTTTCTATTTCATCAATATATCCCACTCGGAATTGTAAATTATTGGTAGAGTCAAATTCCGCAGGACGCACAATGTAACGGTATTTTTCACCCTTTTTGACTTTCTTATCCACAAAACGCATTGCCAAATTTTCTGCCACATCTCTGCGCCACTCACTTGCCAACACTGCCATACCGAAACGGAACTGTTGGTCGTTATACACATCGAGCAAAGCACCCATCTCGCCTGTGCCGTGGCGTGACTGGTCTTGGGTAAAACCTCCCTCGCTGTAAAGTGTTCCCATGGCTATCGTCGCCACCGAGTCGTTTTCGGGATATAATGCACGCCATTGTTCTAATGTAGCAGGCTTTAATCGATAGGCAAGAGTGTCAATGCTGAGCTGAAAATCCGTCTTTTTGCCGTCGGGTATAGGCATGCGATAGATATTTACCCCCACAGCATTGAGATATTGCCAACTCACATAGTCGTCGGGTGCCCACCGAAGGACAATACTGTCGCCGTAGGTGCGAGCAAGCAGATGAATCACACTTTCGTAATTGTGTTGCTCGGGATTTGTTTTATTGAATTCGGCAGTGTCGCGCACCTCTCCCGGCAGATATTCATGAGTACTGTCGGGTTGCCACACATATCCGGTATCTTCTTCAGCAATGTCCTCAGGATTGATAAGCCCGGTGTTTATTGCTTGGTCTTCTTCAGAGAATGCCAACCTATGCGATGCCGCCGAAGCACCCAAGATGCCGGCAATAAATAGGAATATTATATGTCTGCTATTTTTCATATATTTATTTTATTATCTAATTATTTTTATACAGATAACTATTTACATTCTTTTTGCTGCTGTTAGACAATACATCCGACGGATTGTTAATTGTGTAGGTGTACCGGGCATTGCGTGGTCCCATATTCAAATAAGCACGATCACAAACCGTATATTCTGCTTTCTTGAAGTTGTAGGCATTCACGCGGTAAGAGGTAACCTTAATTTGCGTGATATTGTCCCAACGAGGAATAAAATCGAGATAGCCACCACGAGAGCCATAGGTGTACTGACCTTGGCTGTTCTTTCCGGTGATAACCTGGTTATATTCTATATCGACAAGACGATATGGGTAGTTTCCGACAAGTCCCAACAATATATCTTCGCTTCGTTCCTCTTGAGGACGAGACCAAGCTTTGGGCAAATCGTCGTAGCTCGACCACATAGTGGCTTGCTTGCGATCCCCCTTATTATTAAATTGCGAACCCCAAAGGATACCCAACTGATAATATGGAACCTCTATACGAACATCTGAGTTTAGAGCCGATGTTGAAGTAAAATATACTCCTGTATTGGTTTCCATCAATTCCTCAATTCTGTTAGCCGCCCAATTGCTATAGTCACCACCACTTAAAGCCATGAAATATTGCAATTCATATCGTAATTTTGAGTCAAATCGGTCCACTGCGCTATATACTGCATAAAGATCTTTGATAAGATATGTAGCACGAGACTTGTCATCTTTCCCTGACAAATTTAACTTGTATGCACGTTCGCGACCACCGATAGCATAGTTATATCTTGAGTCGGTCATCACCGGAAGTGGATATTGGCAATCTTTTTTCCACTGGCTGCCATCATATATTGATAGGGATTTAATCTTATCATAAGGCCAAGTTTGACCATAATTATCTTTATAAGCTCCCTCATAAACACCACCACGGTCGTGGTAGATAAGCGACTGCGCCGTAGTAGCATTTACCGCCAATCGTTTGTTGGATAGAGTCCAACCACCCACAAGCCCGTAATTACTCATATATGCAATATAGGTGTATGGGTCTTGATAACGCATCGGGTTCACTCCATCGGCTGCCATATATTTTCTGTAGTAAGATAGACCCCTAAGATTATAACCGGGAAAATCGGTTTTCATTTTCACACTATTCAAACGTATGCCTACAAACGGTTTTTCGTAGTTAACTTGGCTGCCGCGATAACCTGTGTGATAATATCCGTCGTATGCAGTTAGTTTCCAATCTGCTATGTTGGTTGTTTCGGTAGTAATTACTTTAGTAGGTATTCTTTGGGGTATTCCGCCCGATGGATCTTCTTTAGTTACATAAACTGTTTTGGTATTTGACACTACATAGTTTAATTGCAGACGATAGTCAGATTGATCATATACTTTTTTGTCAAATTGTCCACCTGCGACTGTCAAATTACAAGTACTATCGGTTACTACCCAATAGGCATCTTTTTCATCTACCAATCTCCAATCGCCACTCATATATTCTTCCAACTTCCAACGTAATTTCCCCTTTTGGAAAGCTTTTTTGGAAATATCAGAGAAGAATGCAATATTTGGAGCCTTAACGTCGTGAGTGTAAGCCTCAAAATTTTTGTCACATTTCAACTGATTGCGATATGAAGGATAGGCTATTGCCACATACTTCTGTAGGTCTTCGGGACAATCCTCTAAGCTTTCAGCCGGTTCGGTGCAGAAGAAAAAGTCCTTATACTGTTGCCATTGCACATTTTCATATTTTTTCTTGTTTTCGTTCCATTTCAACGGATCAACTTCTTGCCCACGTTCAATCTCCTTAGCCCAACCTACTACACGCAGACGATAGTACTTGTTTGGATTAAGTTGTGTCATATTTATTTGATGTTGGAAACGAGCATTCCCTTTGTAATAGAATGCAATACAACGGTCATATTTGTTCAAGTTTTGGTTAGGATAACTATATTCATATATTAGCACATATTTATTCATATCAAATACAAATGTGCGACTTGCTTGAGCTTTAAGTTGTTCCTTATCGCCATTGAAATCGGCAGCCAAACGGTTAAGTTCGGTTTCGTCAAGCACACGGAAGTGTTCCCTTATAGGAGCTTCGGTATCTACAGTAATCGGTATATAGAACTTCGGATTAATTGCATTTTTAGATTCCCAACCTTTCGACTTAATGGTATCACCCACAGAACATTCGCCAAACAACTTGAAGTTATCGAGTGCATTGCCGTAGAATATGTCGCATCGGTCACCACATTCAAATTCAAACTTGCGATTAATACTTACCAATCCGGCTAATAACTTCAACTTCACGCGTGCTTCACCGGTGAAGTATGTAGGATTAGGAAGTCCCAATCTTAGTACGCCTCCAATTCCGGCATCAATGATGTCAATCTTTTTCTCCCAGAAACCAAGGTTAATATGTATACCAAACTTGGCATATAGGTAGGCATATAACTGCCCTTCGGCATACCAACCGTTGAAGCCCGGTGTAAGTGGCAGATTCATACATTGAGTGTTGCCGATTTTGCGAACGCTGACATCAAATCCTGCCAAAGCGCCCATGTCGCCATAGAATAGTCCAAGATTAAAATCAATATATCCCCAAGCCGAAGCACCCATCATAACACCTCCATATACCTGTGCTTGGAAATCTTTGAGTGCAGCTGTGCGAGCATTGTTCGCTTTAGTGATGTCGGCACTTTCTACTCCGCTACCTTTGGTAGAGCCATCAAGGAAATTGCGAATCTTGGCAGGTATCGGAGGCAATTCTCCATTGTTGGGTAATTCATTACCTACACATAGATAGGCATTGGCTCCAACATTTACACTCACTATCTTTGACTTGAAGTCAACCAACACAAACTTACAACGCAAATCTTCGTCGGGTTGTCCCAAATAGAGATGCCATTTCACTTTGTCTAATTTCTTTCCTTTCTCTTTCATAGTGATGCGAAGGTCAAGTGACATCAATGCTTCACCCACTGTTGGTTTATCGGGCATTGTTGCTTTGGTATCTTTATCGGCTGTTGACTTTGATTGGTCGTTAAGAGCTGCTTCCAACCCACCGGTGGCATTGCTGACCACTTTTTCCATCTTTGCATTGAGTGTGGTTTGCATCTTAGCCAGATCGTCATTCAATTTGGTCATTTTTTCACTGATTCCACCTATACCATCGGCTTTGGCATCGGCAGTAATATTAAGTGCAAAATATTTGTCGATATCATCTTCTTGATATACGATGGTGGCTTTGGAGTTAATCATACCCGATACAGCACTCAAGGTCCCTGTCAGCATAAAGGTGGTCAGGCGACCTTTCTTTTTTGTCTTAGCGTCAACATAGTCTTTGTCATAGACAACTGTCATTTCAAAGTTGCCACCCATTACATCTTTACCTGCCGATGAAGCAATACCCATTCCGGCTACCACACCGATGATGCCTTTTTGAGGTTCAACTTCAGTTGCTGACTTGCGAATACAGTTGAAATAGAAACCTGCACTGATATCGGTGATTGCAACAGGTGGAATCTGAATACCCGTAGCACTACCTACCGATGCAAGGAAATATCCCCAACGATAATCTTCAAGTTTGTAATATCCACCGGTGGCTTTGGCTGTAAAGAGGTCGCCGGGCATGGTAAATTCGAGTGAACCCTTATAACCCTTGCCATATTTGGCATCATCGCTGGCAACCAATTCGCCACTCAATTTCATGCCGGCAAACGAACTTGAGAACGAAGCCTTGTCAAATTTGGTTTCTTCGTACTTGAATGATACTTTTGAGAAATCAAAATTCTTGGCTACTGCTGTCACTCCACTCAATCGGGCTTTTATGGTCAATCCGGCTGTAGCACTGAGCTCAAGACCTTCAATCAATTTGACCGTGCCTTCTATTGACGCACTCAGCACTTCGTTCTTGAAATCGAAGTTATATTTGTCGATAGAGAATTCAAACGGACCTAATTTCTTGGCAGCAGAAGCCAAAGACCACCGTCCTGTATTGAAATAGAGTAGGTCATTTACGACAAACTCTTTCCCTTCGTAGAGCGTTACCAGAGTTTTTTTACTGTCTTTTTTAGTCTGTAACTCTTTTATGTCATCAAATTGTGATTCCCACACAGGGCAGTTGGCGAGGCGCATTTTGGAGAAATGAATGCCGGGCAGGTCAAATTCAAGAGGTAAACTTTTCATCTTGTTCTTCATGGCATCGCCACCGATACTGAGGTCGCCGGTCAAAAGCAATTCGACACGAGTCTTCAACTCTGTTTTTTCGGGAACTGCCTCTACAAGCATATAACTCAGATTCTCGTCAAAATCGGCTTTGGCTAACAAGAAATCAAAGCTCAACTCCTTAACTTGCTGAACTTTGAATACATAGGCATAGTTTCCTGCTGCACTATTCTTCAGATCGTTGACTTTTAGTATCTGACAAGTATAACCCAACTTGCCATCGAGCAATGGAACATCAAATTTTCCACTGAAACCACATTCATTGAAGTCGTTTTGGATAAAGGTAGCATGTACTTTGTCAAGTGAGAAAGCCCAACCTCCGGCTTTACCGGTTTTGGCAGAAAGAATGTCTTCGGCTCCTATTTCAAGGGTAACTCCTGAATCGTCAAAGAACATGTTTTTGGCGGCAATAGATAATCGTTTATCGCCTGATGATCCAAATTCCAACGATTTAGGCATCTTTACACCAATTTCTTTGATATAAAGCCCTTGCCAAGTGTTTATTTGACCACTGATGAGTGTTCGCGATTTGTCATATTTGGCAGGGAATTTACCCATGTGAGCCGAGTTGCGATAAAGAGAGTGATCATACACAATGTTTTGAGCAGTGAATGTCCAACCGGGAAGGTCTTCAGCTTGGAATGGATCGATAGATATATTGTCAACCATCCAGTCGTCCCAATCACCGATACTTGTCTTTATATTAAATACAGGACATTCTTCTTGAGCTACTCCATCAATATCTTTTTTCAAATTGGGTATCTTCATGTCAACATCGACACCCAAAAGCTCAAACTCATCGGCGTGCCAAGAAACATAACAACCATCGACAGGATTAATTACATCTTTTGGTGCCTTGAATTTACATTCAAAGTCGGAATCGGGGTCGGTCAATGTCAAATCGGATAATAATGCCAATGTTCCCGATTCGGGCAAAATGCGATCGGGCGAAATGCATAGGCGAGGAGCACCGAATACCAATATCTGATCTTGTAATACATCACAATCGGGTAGAACAAATTCACCAATAAGGTCCATGGTGGCATGTGTTGCCGCAAATTTCATGGTGGAGATTTGCACATTTACCGGGCTATTGCTTGTCATTGACTCAGGCAATGCAATAGGCATATAAAGTTCGTCAATGTTTTGACTGCCGATAGCATTCCAAACATTTTGTCCTACAACGACATATTCATAATATTTGCTGAGGTCAATTTTTGATGCCAAACTCTTCACTCCGTCGGTAGCTGCCGATTGCAGTTCATTGGCATACGGGATACCGGTGTCGGCAATGAGATTATCTATTCCCCAATCGCTAAATAACCCTTCTACGATGTCGTTGTTGCTTTTGGGATCGTTGGAATAAGATTGTGCCGTACCACCGAAAACTATCATGTCGGTATTGATTTTCAAGTCCTCAAACTTGACACATACCATTACCGTCGTTCCGAGAGGGTTCCACTCAACCTTACCTTTACCTTCCCAAGTGTCGGCTTTTTTGCCTGCCTTGATTTCATCAATGGTCAACTGATATTCTCCGATGGCGATGGTCTTACCTAATAGCTCATCGGCTGTTGCAGTGGTGGGAGTCTCGTTGTCAATTTCCACCATGTTTGAACATTGGAAATATTTTTTTGTTAGAGCTTCTACAAGAGCAAAATCGACCACATTTAGGGAGTCGTGATGGAAGACAACCGAATCAAAGTTTGTACAAATGGGTTTGACGCGAAGAACCAAATAGTCCTTTTCTTGAACTTTGTCCTTTACCAAATCCCAACGAATGGTGTCGATTAATTCTTCGGTACCCTTAACCAATTTGGTATATATAGGCTCAGATTCAAGTGCTGCTTTCTTGTCAATAATGTTCTTACCATTAAACAATTGGACTTCGTAGTCAAATTTAAGCGTATCAGGGTCAAGTCCTTGTCCTCCTAAATGCCATACCTCACGCCATTCAATAGCCATGTCGCTACGCAAGAATTTTTTACGGGCGGCAAGCTCAGAAAATGTGGGAGTGGTGATTGTGGGGTTTCGGAAATTATACAAAGCACTCATATCGAGGCTGTCTTGTACCGAATCCTTTCCCCAGAGGGTTAATAAGTCAACATTCTCGTCGTCATCGTCATCATCGTCATCATCATCACCCTCATCTTCATTTTCTTTAGGTTTTTCTTTGGGTTCTTCCTCTCC
Source organism: Muribaculaceae bacterium (assembly GCA_045531405.1). GTDB lineage: Bacteria > Bacteroidota > Bacteroidia > Bacteroidales > Muribaculaceae > RGIG4079. Next base: position 31,896 of record JAZSDX010000066.1, read on the forward strand.
TCCAATGTCGGTCTTAAATTTGAATGGTAGATATGTGCTCTTTCCATTGTTTTCCAACATCACGTATGAAAGAGGTCCTGAGGCTTTAGATGTCGCTGAAACTTGAGCCAAATAGGTCTTATCGGCATAGAAGTTGCCTGTAACCACTTGAGAGGGGATAATACACATATTGGCCAAAAGATCTTTCGCTTGATATATTGTTGGGTTGCGATCCATTGCCACATCGGGTTGTTGACCTGGGAACAACTCTACAACCTTGAAATTATAGGTAAAACTTGCTGATGCTCCACAAGCGATGAGTGGCATTGTCCAGGTAAACTGAGCGTTAAGTGGGTCAACTTGCGCCGTTGCATCTCCATTCATTACGTTTATCATTGGAAGCAAGAATTGTGGCGCTTGTGCTTTATAACACACTTGGAAGGTACACCATCCACCCTCAGGATTACTTACTACTACCGGAGTGGATAATTTAGGATTATTCCAACGATAGGCGGTAACCTTACTTTTATATGTTCCTTCGGGTAGTAATCCGAAAGCTCCACTTCGGTAATCATCGAAAAGATTTGCCGGACATTTAACTTCACTCGCCGGAATATGATCGAAAAGCTTCTTCATTTCCACCGAATTGAGAGTGTAGGCCGAATTTGGTTGGATAACAAATGGAGTATTGGGCTGGCGGTTAGCCGGGGTTGAGATCGCCAAATCGGACGACGGTATTATCTGCTCCAATTGAAGTCCTAAATACACCTGTTGTATATCGGGCGTGGTATTGGTCAATGTGATTGTGAAATATTTGCCGGGATCAGACAAGTACAATAACACTTGCGGCGGAAGCACCTGCTGGGTAGGAGTCACAGTCACTATTACTTCTTGAGCAAAAGCACAGAAGACGCTGATGAGCCACGTTGTTAAAAAGGCTATTGACCTATATCTTTTCATATCTGACTATATTATTGTTTTTTTTACTCTTCTTTTTTTACTCTTCTTTTTTTACTTTGCGTTTGATTGCAAGTAAGGTGAATGTATATGTATAGTTGAAATTGACAGTTATGTCGGTACAGTCAAGTCCACTGCGAGTTTTTGTTATGTTCACATCGCCATACTTATTGAATGCAGCACTTGCTGAAAACATGTGAACTTTTTTGAGATTGAAACTTGCCGAGAAATCACCTCCAAGAGAGAGGCTTTTAGATTGTCGTTCAACTTCATTGTAGCAAAGCGAAACAGAGGCTGAAAGACTTAGATTTTTTTCTTTTAAGAAAGAACGGCTGGTCCCAAGAGATGCTACATCGCTGATGTATTTACTGTTGAATCCTTCAGATTCTTGGTGGCTATATGTTAGGGTAAAATCGGTTTCAATAGGTTTTACGTCGATGTTGTAGGAAAGACCAAGTGCCATAGTATTAACGTCACTCTCTCCAGTGGAGAATTTATTGAGGTCTTTATTTTGAGTAAGGTTGCCTGAGAGGCTTATGCTGTGTCCTAAATGTTCGGTTTCATGGAAGAATGAAGGGGTGAGACTGTAACTCGACATTAAACGATTAACGCGAGTTGTGTCATTAACCACACATGTGCCGTTTCGTTGGTTTTGAAGATAACCATTGTAGCCGGCAGCGATATTGAAATTTTTGCCTATACGTGCACTTGCATTGGCAGCATAGATGTAACCACAAGTCGAATAGAGCTGTTCTTTTGAAAGGTTGTCGGATTGCCCGGAGAATGTACCGGAAAAAGACACCTTATTAAATAATGTTGTACCAAGAGTTATACCTAAACTATGGTAGTTGTTTGACATGTAATAGGTCCCGAGTGAGGTATAATCGGGTTGTACCATACGGTAGCTGATAGATGCGTTGACTCCTTTGAGGTTGATGTTGGCATTAAGGTCTCCGGCAAAGCGCATGAGAGAACTATACTTAACATCAAATACCTTGTCAAAATCGGTTTTGACAGGAACTTCGGGAGAGCGTAGGTCGGTATTGAAAACCGAGGTGGCGGCATTTGCTGTGAATGATAGCCAATTAAATGGTGTAACACACCCTTTTACTCCAACCACGATGTTTTCTTGGGGAGAAACTTGTTGACGCCACAATTCATCGATAGAATTTTCGCAGTCGTAGGCTCGGAGCATATACAGGTCAATGTAATGTTTGCCTGAACCATATCCAACTTTGAATCCCCAACCCATGCGTTTGTATTGAGGGGTGCGAGCGAATGGATCGGAAGGGTCGGCATTAATGGCATTGCGTAAACGCCCGTAGAATAATCCTGCGCGAATGCGATCGCTGTTATATTCAAGCCCAATCCCATTGAACGACATATTCATTACATAGGTGCTCATGGCCATGGTTGATTCACCAAAATATCCGGTCCAATTTTTGTATGAGGGTGATAAGTTAAATGATAATTGTGGATAGTTGAAATTTAAATTATCATTGCTATAATATAATGAGAACGGCATGTTGAATCCATACAAACAGATGTCTAAGTTTGCATAAATTGTATTGCTCAGTGGCGAACCATAGCCGTTACCCACAGATGAATAACGGTAAGTATTCTGAGTCCCAATAGCACCCGATATAATCAGAGGATCGCTTTTTGCAATCTCTGAAATGTTTTGGGAAAACATTACATTGGACAACAAAATAGAAACAATAATTGTAGTCAGCCTTATTTTGGAACTCATAAACATATCAAATTGATATTAAATTATGTGTTGTGCAACAATTAAGTCGCACAACACATAATATATTAAAGACTATTTTTTAATGACTTTTTTTACTACTACTTGACCATTTTCAATGGTTTTTACGATATAAACACCACTTGAAATATTGCCTTCAACGATGCGACCATTTAAATCGTAATAAGTAGCTTCGTTGTTTTCATCGATTTCAATAGTAGAAATGCCGGTGATTTCACCACTCACGAGTGTAGTAGGTGATTTTAATGAACCAAGTTTTTGTGCATATCTTACTGTTGAATTGACATCGATAAATTCTCCGGTATATTCGTTGTGGAGACGGAATGTTACAGTTTCACCGGCTTTTCCGGCAACATTAATCATCATTTTGCCATCTTTCACAACTTTGCCCATACCACGACATTCTCCGTCAACAAATGCGCCAATAGTGTAATCTTCGGGGTTGTCAAGGTCGGCAATTTGTGCTACGATAGCCATGTTGTCGGCAAATTGTCGTGCATCATATTCCCATACACTATTTATATTAATAGGAGTTTTTGCAGAGAGTTTAGATTTTGTGCTATATAAATTATATGTTTGATTGCTAAAATCGGGCATATAATCAAAAGAGATGTTCATGTCTGATTCAGAGCTATTATAATAAATGTAGCCCTTACCGGCTTCAAGGGTAAAATCAGTACCAACCCAAGCTCCTTCGCTATATTCGGCAAAACAGGTTTTGCCAATAATAAGGTCGCCATCATTTGCATAGATATATTGAGAGCCTAATGAGTTTAATTCATCTAAGGTCATATCCCATTCGTTGCTATATCCAAACCAAGTATAACCGGGTTTGATGGTTCTTTGTGGATAGCGTTCCCAATATGGTTTAGTTGATTTCAATATGCAATTTGATGCATCTTCGTAGGTAGATTTGATTTTATACATACCTTCACTTGGTGATAAAGATGTAATGCCACCTAAGAATCCATAAACGGGATCGTTGTAAAGAAGCTCAGATTGAGAACGAATTTCTATAACTCGGTTGTTTTCATCAATGTTTAATTTTTCTAAATAGCTAAATGCTGGACTTTCAGGGTCAGAAAGGCTTATTTCTGTTGGAGCATAAATCCAATCCCAACCATTGCTGTTGAATGCAACCTCGGCAGGGATTTCAAGAACGCAATAGGTACTACCTTCTGAGCCACGAGGCATATATTGACCATTGTAAAGTACTCGCAATTCGACCGTTCCTGTGCCTGTACCGCGTATATTCCAAACTAATCCATTTCCTCCGTCGGCTGACGAGTATGTTGGCACGCCAAATCCTACAGGTTCAATGGTGGAGTTGAATTCAAATTCAACAAGATTTGGATCGAAATTGTCACCTGTCACGGTTAATTCAAACTCTGTATCGGCATATTTAGATATTACGAGGTATGTTGGGAATTCAATATCGGTAGGAGTTGTTACAATTACTTTTACTTCGACTGAAACTTCCTTATTTAATACAGATGTAATAATAAACGTGAATGTACCGTTCATTGTAGCATATTCGTTGACGATTGCATTTGCTGTTTCTTCGTCGGCGGGAGTGATTGTATAGCTTTCACCTTCGTCATTTTCAGGGGTAATCTGAATTTGAGCACGAAGTGCATCATAGACATTTGTGTTTATATCCACATAAATCTCTTCGGGTGCAATAATTTCGGTGATAACAACAGTTACATCGCATTTGACTTGGGGATTATCGGTCGATACAACTGAAATTGTGTATTTCCCTGGCATACAGGCAATGTTGTCAACGATAGCATCAGAAGCCTCGGCAGGAATTTCAAGGTAGAATTCCTTATTTGTGGCATCTTCGGGTCCAACATTTACGTATGGAGAAATCATGTCCAAAATATTGTCACCAATTTTAGCTTGGAATGTCTGTTCTGAAACCCGTAGATATTCAACCGGTGCATATACCTCTACTTGAATTGTGGTATATACTCCGTTAGGACACCCTGAAACTATTTTTACATCAAATGTACCACCTTTTAATGCCACACCGTCATTATCAAAGATTTCGTCTTCTTCGGTTTCAAAAGTATAATATTGCCATGAAGCATTGGCAGGTTCTATTGTGATGGCATTTTTAAGCTCTTCGATTTCATAGATGTTTTCACCTTTATTCATCTTAACAGTCTGTAACGAGCAATTAATTGCTGTTACCCAAATCATTTCTTCATCAATTGATAGCTGAATCTCAGTACTATAAATTTCTTGATATTCGGGAACACCGAGTTTTACTAATAGTGTACCACCCCATGCTTCAGTTACTGTCAAAATATTGTTTTCATCAATTTGTGTAATAGGTTCTCCAGCTTCATTTGTCCATGTATATGTTAATGGAGTTTCTAACACAGATTCGCCTCTTTGGTCATGCCAAACATTACCTTGGTCATCACTGCCTGTATAATAGACTGTTATATAATTATTCAAGTCTATTTCTGCCGGCATCAAGGTTGTTATTTGAAGTGGCTCAGCAGAGAAACTAAAAGCAGTAGGTCTGTCAACATTTAAGACAAAAGGTACTTCGCTGACAGTCTCTCCGGTAAAAGTGGTAGTTTTAGTGCAACTAAAAAGAAGACCATAAGTTCTTTCAAACACTTTGAACGAAATGGTTTTACCCATGTCATCATCTCCACCTCTAACACGCAATAAGAACATATTGCCCGCGTCGGTGTTAATGGTTGCTTCGGTTGCGGCTGCACGACATTCTCCATCAATGAATGCCGCAACTTCAACGTTGGTTGATAGTTCACCATTGACATTTACTTGCACATAAACCGGAGTTTCTGATGGAAAATCATTCTCCGATGGTGCAGTCCAATTCTGCGCTTTTATTGCCAATGTTGACAATAAAACAAGCATTGATAACAAGACTTTTTTCATAAGTTTAATTGTTTTGATGTATAAATTAGTATTGTATTTCTCATTTTTTACAAATTTAGAGGAATGCCTACGATTAATACTTATCTTATTCTGCTATTAATTTATCATAAACTACCATTGTTAATATTTGAAATTTATCATAAACTACCATTTTGCAAACTTATAATGTTGTTTATCAGAGAAATCGAATGATAAATTGCATATTTGGCTTGTAGCAAAAAAAATATCAATGGCTTCTTTTTGATTTAATTTTGTGTTATATTTGTCTATGAAAACCGATGAAAACAATAAGTTTTACTATATATAATTTTATTAATGTTGAAAAATAATAAGAAAATTATCCTAAGGGTAATTTGTGCATTGAGTTTTCTTTCTTGCTTTTTTTCATGTCGAGAATTTGTAGAAGAAAATGATTTTTCAGAAGAGAAAAATCGTGTAGATAGTATTGCCCAACGATATAATTATTCAATAGATAGTCTCACGATATTGAGGAATGATTATGAGCAAATGGGAAATAAGGTAGGGTTGATGTCCGTTTTAGGTTATTTAGGAAAGTCATATCGGGAACAAAATAAATTTATCGATGCGATTGAAGCTCATGAGGCCGAATTAAATTTAGCAACAGAATTGAGGGATACCATTGAAATGATTCAAGCGTTAAATAATATTGGCACAAATCAACGAAGAGTGGGAATTCTTGACGAGGCGAGTAAATGCCATTTTTTAGCGCTTAACTTATGCGAAGAATATAAAGGAAAGAATAAGCTTAAGGCTAAGAAAAATAGGGTGATATCACTTAATGGAATTGGAAATATTAGTCTGAGAATAGGAGATAAAGAAACTGCTGATTCTGTTTTTCGTCAAGCGCTTGAAGGGGAATGTGAATTAGGAAGTGCATTAGGAAAGGCTATTAATTATGCAAATATAGGATCAATCTTTGAAGAAAATAATATGCTTGATTCGGCATGGACCTACTATAGATATTCGATGAGGGAAAATGTTGTGGCAAAATCTGAATTAGGTATATCTTTGTGTTATGGCCATTTTGGTAATCTATATGAAAAAGAGGGTAAAATAGAAGAAGCCATTAAGGAATATGAAAAAGCATATAAAAGGGAAGGAAAAATTGATGCTTGGCATTGGGTGGATTTGTGTTTGACATTGGTAAATACACATATAAACCAAGGCAACTATAAAGAAGCCATTCGATTGCTCGATGAAGCAAAGGTTAAGGCTGAAGATGGTCGTTCACTTGATCATTTAGCGTCTATTTATACCTCATATTATAAAATATACAATCAACAAGGAAATATTGCCAAAGCATTTGATGCTTATAGGTTAAGCAAAACCTATGCCGATAGTATTATCAATTACCAAAAATTAATATCGGTTCAAAATGAAAGAGTAAAATATGAATATCATCGACGTCAGCACGAAATAGAACTACTAAATCAAGAATACAATAAGGAACGCGAAATGCATACTTATATGGAGGTTTCTTTTTTGATTATTTTGTTGTTGTTGATAGGAGGGATAGCGTTGTTATATTATCTTCTAAAGGTTAAAAAGAGAGAACAACAAGCAATGGCACAGCTTGACAATGTGAGGAGTTCGTTTTATACCAATATAACACACGAATTTCGCACACCGTTAACTGTTATTATTGGTTTAGGCGAGCGAATTGCCGAGAATAATAAAGACGATAATTATGAAAATATTGGGAACACGATAGTAAGGCAAAGTAAAAACTTGTTATTGCTTATTAATCAAATTTTAGATGTTGCCAAACTGAAATCCAATGCTACACAACAAGAATATCGCCATGGGAATATAATAGGATTTATAAATGTGATATTAGATGGAGCAAAAGAACTTGCAAATAGAAAAAATATAAACATTTCATTTAATCCTCAATTTAATACCGTGGAAATGGATTTTGTTCCCGATTATATGGTGAAAATCATGGGCAATCTCATCTCCAATGCTGTTAAATTTACTCCAAATAATGGAACTATCGAAATTTGTGCAGAAAGTAAATACAACAAATTCGTCTTGATAATTAAAGATAATGGGAATGGAATCTCAAAAGAGGACTTACCATATATTTTTGATGCCTTTTATCAAGGGTGTACTCAATGTCGCTCAGCCGGATCCGGAATTGGATTGTCGCTTGTTAAGCAACTCGTGGAAAATATGAATGGCTCGATTTCGGTCAAAAGTGATATAAATCGTGGTACGGAATTTGAAATAATATTGCCTTTGTCGCAAGTGGGACAAAAGGTATATCGTCTTGAAGAAGGTCCAATTATGAAAGATGTGTTTGCAAACGATGGCGACGAAATTTTAACGGAAGAATGTAACGATGAAACATTGACACGAATCCTAATAGTAGACGATAATAACGATATTTCTTCATTTATAGGTTCGGTGATTAACAATGCAAATATATCATATGCCCCAAATGGTAGAATTGGATTTGAGAAAGCTTTGCAGTTAGTGCCTGATATAATTATAACTGATATTATGATGCCAGAAATGGATGGTATTGAGATGTGCAATAATATTCGCAATTCAGATATTTTAAATCATATTCCAATTATAGTAATATCGGCAAAAGCAACCGATGATGATAAAATAGAGGGAATAACAGCAGGAGCTGATGCATATCTCTATAAACCATTTAATCCTGATGAATTAAATGCTACGATTATGTCGCTTCTTGAACGGCGCAAAGCTATGCAAGAAAATATTTCAAGAAATTTTGCTCATGATGAAAATCCTAATGAGAAATCGTCTTCATCCGACCAAGCATTCATTAATAAGGTAATTGATTTGATATATGCTCAGATGTCTGAGTTGAGAGTGAATGTCAACGAAATTGCCGATTCATTAAATATGACAGCAAGGCAATTCAATCGTAAAATAAATGCGATTACAGGTGAGAATGCTTCAAGATATGTTCTTCAGGTGCGAATGACAAGAGCTAAACAGTTGTTAGACTCCAATAATGGATATACAATAGCCGAAGTCGCATATAAATGTGGATATGAAGAAACCGGAAACTTCACACGAGCATTCAAAACATTATATGACATTACTCCAACTCAATATCGCAAAATGCCGGAATAGGAATTAAACGTATAATTCGTACAATATAGCTGATAAACAAAAAAAGCCTCCAAAATTGGAGGCTTTTAGTGATCCAGGCGGGATTCGAACCCACGACCCACAGCTTAGAAGGCTGTTGCTCTATCCAGCTGAGCTACTGGACCTACCTTGTATTTGAGCCTTTGCGACTCGTGCAATATTGTTTTGCGAGTGCAAAGTTAATGATTTCTTTTTATTTTGCCAAGTTTAATTTAGACTATCAAGCACTTGGCGTATTTTTTCGTATGTGGTGATGCGTGTTGGTACTAACGGCAAACGCAATTCGTTTTCGATAAATCCCATGGCATTGAGCAAGCATTTCACTCCGGCTGGGTTGCCGTCAACGAAAAGAAGGCTAAACAATTCGGTGAAACGGTGGTGAATGAGAAGTGATTTCTCAAAGTCACCATTGAGTGCAAGTCGCACCATTTTGGCAAATTCTTTAGGGAATGCATTGCCGATAACTGAAATAACACCTACTGCACCGAGGGTAATAAGAGGGAATGTGATGCCGTCATCGCCTGATATTACCATGAAGTCTTCACGTTTATTTTTGATGATGTCGTCCATTTGAGTGATGTTTCCCGAGGCTTCTTTTACACCGATGATGTTTTCGTGGTCGCGAGCAAGACGAAGGGTTGTTTCGGCAGTCATGTTCACGCCTGTACGTCCGGGTACATTATAAAGAATCACAGGAATAGGCGATGCTTTAGCAATGGCGCTATAGTGTTGATAAATTCCTTCTTGAGAGGGCTTGTTGTAATAGGGAACAACCGAGAGTACAGCACTGAATGGGGTGAGGTCAGATGTCTTGAGCTCTTCGACGAGTGCCATCGTGTTGTTGCCTCCGATTCCTATAACAAGGGGAACGCGCTCGGCAACTCGTTCCACGATAAAGTCACGCACTTGGCGTTTTTCTTCGGCAGATAGGGTGGCAGTTTCGGCAGTAGTGCCGAGGACAACTAAGTAGTCAACCCCATTTTTTATTTGGTATTCGAGCAATCGAGCGAGTGCCTCAAAATCGATTGATTTATCTTGCTTGAAAGGGGTTATAAGCGCTACCCCCATGCCTTTTAGATTTATACGCGCCATAAAACTATGTGTGATAATTTCTTCAAGTTGCAAAGTTAGGAATAATAAGTTACCTCTACAAATTATAAAGGCAAAACATCTATCATAATTCACAAAAATTGAACATCGTTAAGTCGGCAAATGTTATAATTACAAATTAATGATAAAATTTATAACTGTTATGAAAAGTTTTGATGAAATTATTAGTGAATCACGTCCTACTGTCGTTGATTTCTTTGCCTCTTGGTGTGGCCCATGTGCTCGTCAGATGCCAATTATCGATAATTTTAAGGAAAAAATGGGAGATAAGGTAAATGTGATAAAAGTTGACATTGACCAAGAAACAGAACTTGCATCGCGATATCATATTCAATCGGTTCCCACAATTATGATATTCAAAAATGGCGAACTGATGTGGCGTGCGAGTGGATTACAAACTCACACCGACTTGATGATGGCTGTCAATGGAGTAGAATGGCGATAGACTTTATGCTACATAAAGCATAGTACAAGAGCTTGAGCCACAACCACGCGCAAGAACATTGTGAGTGGATACACCGTCGAATAGGCTACTGCCGGAGCATCATTGCCGGTTGAGTTGTTGGCATAGGCAAGTGCCGGGGGGTCGGTACATCCTCCCGACATGAGCCCCATGATAGTGAGGAAGTTGATTTTGTAATATCCACGAGCAATCGAGCCTACGATAATTAAAGGTATGAGCGTAATCATAAAACCCCAAATCACCCACCACATACCGGTAGTATTGAATACTGTTTCGGAAAATCCTTGTCCCGATGAAATTCCCACCGAGGCCAAGAATAGGCATATCCCAAGTTCGCGCATGAGTAATGATGACGAAGATGATGTGTAGGTTATGAGGTGAAATTTATAACCAAATTGGCTCAATAGTATAGCCACAACAAGTGGGCCTCCGGCAAGTCCGAGTTTCATTCCCCATCCCACATCAATTGAGCCGAGAATGATACCAAACATAATTCCGATGAAAATTGTGATGAGGTTTGGCTCGTTGAGGCGTTTCATTGAGTTGCCGAGTTTGCTTGCAAGGCGTTCGATGTCTTCGGGATTACCTACCACAGTAAGACGGTCGCCAATTTGTAGGCGAAGGTTTGGAGCTGCAAGCAAATCAACACCGGCACGGTTTACGCGAGTGGCATTGAGTTTATATCCCATGCGTAGGCGAAGCGAGCCAAGAGCAACACCATTATAATTGCCTTTTGTGATGAGAATGCGACGCGATACAACTTGTGATGGCGCTGCGTTCCAATCCATCTCAACCTCTGGCCCAATAAGCGCTTTCATGCGATCTTCATCTTGTGCCGACATTACGATATATAATTTGTCGCCACAGTGTATCTCAGTTTCGGCTTTAGGAATAATTACAGAACCGTCGGGACGCATTAATCGCGAAACTACAAAGTTGCATTGTATGATATCGTGTAAATTAACGAGGTTTTTGCCTTCAATGAGATTGTTTGCAACCTCAAAAGTTTTGATATGAGGCTTTAGTTGGCTATTTTCTTGTTCGTCTTCAATCTCTTTTACTTCTTTCTTAATATTTATGCGAAATAGAGCTTTGACGATAAACATTGCAAGGATAATGCCTACAACACCAAGAGGATAGGCGGCAGCATATCCCATTGCCATAGTGTCGGCTTGTGCTACTGTTGCCGATTGTTGTGCTGCTGCAAGTCCAGGAGTGTTGGTTACTGCACCCGACATCACACCCACGAGAGCCTCAATTGATGTTTTGCCATCTTCAAAGAAGTATATGCCTAATACGATTGCAACGTTGAGAACTATTCCCAGCACTGCCAACCCATTAAGCTTCATGCCTCCCTTTTTGAATGATGAGAAGAATCCGGGTCCAACTTGTAGCCCAATAGAGAAGATGAATAATATCAATCCAAACTCACGAATAAAATGTAATACATCGTGGTTTACAACATATCCAAAGTGTCCCATGACGATACCAACAAATAACACAAAGGTAACACCAAGAGAAACACCAAAAAATTTGAGTTTGCCTAAATATACGCCAAGAGCAATAACAAATGAGTATAGCACAATAGTGCTTGCCAATGATTCATTGCCTGGGAAAAGTAGATTTTGTATCCAATCCATTGGAATATATAGTTATTTAGGTGTAAAATTATATTGTAACAAATATTGTTACAAAGGAGTTGCAAAGTTACGGCTTTTTGTTGAGAAAATCAGATTATTTTTTGTCATATTTTAGTCGAATGATGTTAAAATATGAGTTTGTTGCATAAATGAGATTTATTTAAGATTATAAAACGGACAACTGTTCAATAATGGACAGTTGTGAAATTGCTAAATTGTTGATATTTAGCGGTTAAAATTTTTGGTACATGCTTTGATAATTATTGTGGCATAAATTTTATAACAAATCATTATGGACAGAGAAATATCAAAGGAAGTAAAATTGCGTGAGAAATGGAGGCGTATTTTGAAATACTCAATGGTGCTTGTTGGTGCAAGCGTATTTATCATAGTAGTAGTCTCGTTGATGAAAGACGATGTAGCTCTTGATAGTTTGGAGTTTTGTGAAGTTGAAACCGGGAATGTTGACGTTAGTATTAGTGCATCGGGAGTTTTGTCACCTGTTTATGAACAAATAATTACAGCCCCGATAAATACTAAAATTATTGAGGTGTATGCTAAAACAGGAGATTTTGTAAAAGAGGGTTCTCCATTATTGATGCTTGATTTGCAATCGGCACAAACCGATTATAACAATATGGTTGACAAGGTAAAGATGAAAAGTTATGAATTGGAACAGCAGAGATTAAGTAATAATACCTTTTTGGCGGATCTTAAAATGAAAATCAAAGTCGCTGATATGGAGTATAATCGCATGTTGGTTGAAGCCGGAAATGAAAAGTTTTTAGATAGTATTGGAAGTGGCACAACCGATAAAGTAAAAGAAGTGCAATTTATGTGCAAATCTAAAGAATTAGGCTTACAACAATTGCGAACACAATATGAAAATGAAAGCAAAGAACGAGCTGCCGGATATAAAATCAAAGAGTTGGAATTATCTATATTAAAAAAGGAATTGAATGAGATGAAACGAACTCTTGATGATGCTCAAATAAGAGCTCCACGTTCGGCTACCATCACATTTATCAGTAACCAAATCGGAGCACAGGTGGCACAAGGAAGTCAAGTTGCGATTATTGCTGATTTGAAGCATTTCAAGATAAATGGCGAAGTGTCAGAAATGTATGCTAATAGGGTTAGAGTAGGTAATGGAGTAAGAGTGCGAATAAATGGGAATGACTATAATGGATTGGTTAGTAATATTGAACCTACTGCCAAAAATGGAGTCACCGGTTTTTCAGCTCAACTTGATAATGACTCATTGACACTATTTCGTCCCGGATTGAAAACCGATGTTTATATCTCAGATGGAGTAAAAGAAAATGCAATGCGAATAAGGAATGCTTCGTTTTATAAAGAGCCTGGAACTTATATATTATATGTGCGAAATGGTGATGAGTTGAAATTGCGACAAGTTGAACTTGGTGTGAGCAATTATGATTATGTTGAAGTTGTTAGAGGTTTACATGTTGGAGAACAAGTAGTGTTAAATGACATGAGTCGCTATAACGCACCTAAATTGAAAATTAAAAATTAATTAAATAATAAAACAATCATTTTATGTTGAAAATTTATTTCAAACAAGCGATTGAATTATTGAAGCAACACAAACTGTTCTCGGGTATATATATTTTCGGGACAGCACTTGCTATTGCTTCAACAACAATCATCGCAGTGGTGGCATATTTAGATATTGCACCACTTTATCCCGATGAAAATCGAGAGAATGTGTATTATGTAAATCATTTATGTGTTAAAAAGAGGGACGAACGAGGTATGTCGATATCTGGCTATTCGATTAAAGCCGTAAATGAGTGGTTTTACTTGTTGAAAAACAAGAAAGAAGTATCGGCAGAATATGGATTTGTCGGTAGTGAGATGGTTAAAACGACAAAAGCAAAAGCCGAGTTATATGGTAGATATACCGACCCAGCTTTCTTTCGTGTGTATAATTTTAATTTTGTTGCAGGGCGTCCATTTTCTCAGTCTGAATTTAATGGAAGAATGAAAAAAGCAGTAGTTTCAGATGTGTCGGCAGAGAAATTATTTGGTTCGGTTGATGGAGCAATTGGGAAACCGATTACGGTTAAAGGTAAAGAATATACAGTATGTGGTGTTTACGAGGAACCGAGCATGATTGTATCGCAAGCTTTTGCCGGAGTGATATTGCCATATACAACAGCCGATGAATATGATACAGCCGATGCGATTTTTCCTTATCTTGGTAAATACAAATTTAGAATTCTTGTTGAAAATGATACACAAGCCGAAGCTTTGAAATCTGAGATTGGGGAACTTATGCGTCAATTTAATTCGGTTAATACTGAGTTTGAAATATGGTTGGGAGATACTGGTTTGGAAACGGTTGTGATAGAGGCAAAAAGTTGGTCCACGTTTTATAGTTCAACCGGTTGTAAAATTATATTTGCCGTGATATTTATTTTATTATTGGTCCCGGCTTTGAATTTAAGTGGACTGATTTCTGGACGAATGAGCATGCGAAGTCTCGAACTTGGAGTGCGTAAATCATTTGGTGCAACCCGAGGTAAATTATTGAGGCAGGTAATGTGGGAAAACTTGTTTCTAACGTTAATGGGAGGTGTTGTTGGCTTTATCTTATCGTGGGTGTTCATATATTGTTGCAAAGATTGGTTGTTTATGGTGATTGTGCCCGAATTGGAAGGAATGTCGGGAAACACAAATGTTAAACTTACAATTGAAATGATATTTGCACCATTGGTATTTTTATTTTCATTCCTTGCATGCGTGGTTTTGAATGTGATGAGTGCATATATTCCGGCTCGAAATGCATTAAAACGACCTATTGTAGAATCATTAAACGCTAAAAATAATTGATTTATGATAAAAGTAATTATAAAAAACTTGTGGAGTCATCGCAAGGATAATGGTTGGATTTTTGTTGAACTCATAATAGTTTCAATAATATTATGGGTGTTGCTTGATGTGTCGGCAGTATATGTGTATAATGACACAATGCCATTAGGGTATCAAAACAATCATCTATGTCGCTTAGATTTGGTAGAATATGGTTCTTCTGAAGCTCAGTATAACGCAGAATACGACAATGCCGATTCCCGAAAAGAGCATGTAGATAGAATTGTGCGAAAGTTAAAAGCTCAAAAAGGGGTGGAGAACGTAACATATATGTTTACTTCATGGAATTTTATTAATTCAGAGTCAAATATGACGTATGACTATGACTTGGGAAATCAAGCTGTTGATACCATGGTGGAGCAGGTCGATGTAATTCGATTTATGCCAGGGAATAACTTCTTTGAAACATACGGAATGGAAGCTGTTGATGGAAGTCCATCGGCCGAAGAATTGTCAAAAATGGATTATGGTTATAGTGATATTATTGTTACAGAGGATTATGCACGTCGATTTTTTGGCGATGAGAATGCCGTAGGGAAGAAACTCTATTTCGTAAATTGGAATAATGATACGATTTGGAGCCCGATAAAAGGGGTGCTTAAAGATGTAAGACATCAACAATTTCGTCCGGTAAATAGTTTGGTTTTTCGTCCTCAATATGATTCAAAAGAACCAGAGGTTACAATGGTTGTGAGATTGTCGCCCGATGTAGATGTGAAAGAGTTTGTAAAAAGCATTGAGGCATCTGATGATTATTATACATCGGGTAATTATTATGTATTTGATGTGAGTTCATACAATGATATGATACGCCAAGTTGGGAGTGAATATGAAATATTTAATCGATTGACGTTTGTCCTAACGATATTCTTTATGATAAATGTTGGGCTTGGAATAATGGGTACATTTTGGTTGCAAACACGCAATCGCACACGAGATGCCGGAGTGATGCGTTCATTTGGTGCTACACGATGGGATATTAGAAAAATGTTGCTTGGAGAGGGGGCTGTATTATCCACGATAGCTGTTGCTATAGGCTGTGTGATTTATTACCATATTGCATTAGAATTCCCATTTTTGAGTAAAGCTTTCTCAATAAGATATGATGAGGGGTATAATATCATAGATTATTGGGTAACAAACTTTACAGAGCATTTTATTATAATATCATTGTTGTGCTATGTTGTTGTGGTATTAACAGTGTCGGTAGGAATATATATACCGGCACGAAAAATTAGTAATGTCAATCCTATTGATGCATTACGAGATGAGTAAATAAGTAAAAATAAAAAATATAAGAAATAAGATTATGAATACAATAATAAAACTTACAGGAGTAAATAAAATTTATCGCACAAAAGAAATTGAAACACAAGCATTGGATAATGTAAATCTTGAAGTGGAGAAAGGTAGTTTTGTGAGTATAATGGGACCTTCGGGTTGCGGAAAATCAACATTGCTCAACATTATGGGGCTATTGGATAATCCTACAAGTGGTCAAGTTGAGATTGCCGGAGTTGGTGCCAATAATATGAATGAAAAAGCTCTTGCATCGTTCCGAAACTCAACACTCGGTTTTGTTTTTCAAAGTTTTCATTTGATTAATTCATTGTCGGTTACCGACAACGTTATGTTACCATTGCTCTATCGAAATATGAAAGGGAAAGAACGCAATCGATTGGTTTCTGAGGCATTGGAAAAAGTGGGATTGAGTCATCGTATCAATCATCGACCATCGCAACTGTCGGGGGGGCAATGTCAACGAGTGGCAATTGCAAGAGCGATAGTAGGAAGCCCGGAAATAATACTTGCCGATGAACCATGTGGGAATCTTGATTCTAAAATGAGTGCCGATATTATGGAATTATTGCAACGATTGAATAGAGAATTTGGCAAAACGGTTGTTATGGTTACTCATAATGATGAACAAGCACGACAAACTGATCGTATAATAAGATTCTTCGACGGCCGTCAAGTTATTTGATAAATCAAAACAATGCACAATGAGAAAAGTTGCATTTATATTAGTTTGCGTATTTTGTTTTCAGCTGGGTGTCGCCACAACATGCCGACTCACATTGGAGGAAACAATATTGCGAGCACGTTCACATAGTGTTGAGGCAGCAGTGGCATTAAATGAATTGCGTGCGGCATATTGGGAATATCGCACGTATCGAGCAAATTTGTTGCCGGAGATAAATTTTAATACGATATTGCCAAGCTATAATAAAACTTATAGCGCCTACCAACAGGTAGATGGAAGCTATACATTTGTGCGAAATAATAACTTGAGCATGACAGGTAATGTGTCTATAGAGCAAAATATATGGCTTACCGGTGGCAAAATTTCATTATCGACATCGCTCGATTATATGCAACAATTAAATGGTGATAAAACCAAGCGATTTATGAGTGTGCCAATTGCATTGACTTTGACTCAACCGATATTTGGAGTGAATGATGTGAAATGGTCCCGAAAAATCGACCCATTGCGTTATCAAGAAGCAAAAGCATCGTTTATTTCCGAAACGGAAAATGTAGCTATTGTTGCGATAAACTATTTTTTTAATTTACTGCTTGCTCGGGAGAATGTAAATATATCGAAGCAGAATATCAATAATGCCGAACGACTATATGAGGTGGCAAAAGCAAAGAGGGAAATGGGAAAAATCAGTGAGAATGATTTATTGCAGCTGAAACTTAATTTGCTTAACGCACAAGCCGATTTGACGAATAATGAAAGCACGATGAAAAGTGCGATGTTTAAGCTATGCTCATTTATTGATTTGAATGGGGTAGATGAGGTTATTCCTGTTGTGCCCGATTCGATTCCCAATGTAGAACTGCAATATCAAGAAATATTAGATAAAGCTTTGGCAAATAATCCATTTGCGTTAAATATGTCACGACGTCGTCTTGAAGCTGATTATGAGGTGGCAAAAGCAAAAGGGGATATGAGGGAAATATCTTTGTATGCCCAAATTGGATTTACAGGAACCGACCAAACTTTTGCCGGTGCATATAATCCTCTTAAAGATAATCAAGTTGTTGAAGTCGGGGTTAAAATTCCGATACTCGATTGGGGTAAACGTAAAGGGAAAGTAAAGGTGGCACAAAGCAATAAAGATGTTATTGAGAATAAATTGCGAAAAGAGTCGATGGATTTTAATCAAAATCTGTTTATCCTAACTGAACAGTTCAATAATCAACGTCAACAGTTGAAAATAGCACAAGAAGCTGATGAAATAGCTCAACGTCGTTATAATACCAATGTAGAAACTTTTATGCTGGGGAAATTAAGCACTCTTGATTTGAATGATGCACAATCGAGTAAAGACCAAGCTCGGCAAAAATGTATAAACGAATTGTTTTATTATTGGTATTACTATTATCAATTAAGAAGCATTACATTGTGGGATTTTGAACGAAATTGCAGTATTGATGCTGATTTTGATAAAATTATAGATATCTAATAACAAGAAAATGACTATATTTGTCATCATATAGATTAAAGAACGATGATACTTGTAGTAGATGATGATTTAGGAATTCGCACTTCGTTGTCGTTGGTGTTGAAACGAAGTGGGTATGAGGTTAAAACAGTAGCTTCTCCGGTGGAGGCAATGTCGGTAGTGAGAGCTACGACCCCACAACTCATTTTGATGGATATGAACTTTACATTATCGACCGACGGAGTTGAGGGCTTGACGTTGCTTAAACAAGTTAAGATATTTCAACCCCAAGTGCCTGTTATTTTAATGACAGCATGGGGAAGTATCCAGCTTGCAGTCGAGGGCATAAAAGCCGGTGCATTTGACTTTATTACAAAACCATGGGATAATTATTCGTTATTGCAACGAATAGAAACTGCCATTAAGCTATCAGAATCATCACAGTCGAGTGAAACAAGTGCTTTTGACCGATGTGGGATAATAGGTCAAAGTCAACAGCTGATGTCGGTATTAAATACCGTAAAGCGTATATCGGCAACAAATGCGTCGGTATTGATAACCGGAGAAAGTGGAACTGGCAAAGAATTAATCGCCGAGGCAATTCATCGCAATAGCCAACGCTCTGAAAACGCTTTTGTGAAAGTTAATTTGGGAGGAATATCTCAAAGCTTGTTTGAGAGTGAAATGTTTGGTCATAAAAAAGGAGCATTTACCGGAGCCGTGAGTGATCGACAAGGTCGATTTGAAATAGCCAATAAGGGTACAATTTTCCTTGATGAAATAGGCGATTTGGATAAAAGCTGTCAAGTAAAACTATTGAGAGTATTGCAAGATCACACATACGAGGTGTTGGGTGATAGTCGTAATCGGCGTTGCGATGTTAGGGTAATAAGTGCAACTAATGCCGACCTCCGTTCAATGGTTGATGAGGGCACATTTCGTGAGGATTTGTTCTATCGAATAAACTTAATCACATTGCATTTGCCTCCATTGAGAGAACGTCCCGATGATATTCCGTTGTTGGTAAATCATTTTGTGCAACGAGTGTGTGAGCAAACCGGATTAAAAACAATAACGGTTGATGATTCGGCAATGAATTATCTAAAAGGGTTGCATTATTCCGGAAATATTCGGGAATTAAAGAATTTGGTTGAACGCACATTGTTGGTGTGTGATAAATCGAAACTCACTGCCGATGATTTTAGAGCGTATTATGGCATTGAGTCGATGTCTAAATCTAATACGCAACAAATGATGTCGGGTATGACATTAGATGATATGGAACGCCAAACGATAGTAAATGCTATTTCGCAGTATAATGGCAATATGACACATGTTGCATCTGCATTAGGTATTAGTCGAGGAGCATTATACCGACGAATGGAAAAATATGGGATTGAGAAATAGGGACAATTCTATATGTTTGGTTGATAGTGTTTTAGGACCTGTTAAAAATAACGAGTTAAATGAGTCCTAAAACGAAATAGTGAAGCGGGTAATGCCGTCATCATAGGTGTAGAGAGAGAAATTACAGTTGTGTTTTAGGAGTACTTCTCGAATGAAAATAAGTCCAAGCCCCTCCCCATTGGGTTTTGTAGAGACGAAAGGTGTAAAAAGCTTGTTGGCGATGTCAGAGGGAATGCCTTTGCCATTATCTGCAATAATTAAGCATGGTGGATTTGAAGTTGTTGAAATGGAAATTTCGCCATCGTTGCCAATGCTTTCGGCCGAATTTTTTATGATGTTAACAAGCACTTGTTCAAAAAGATTTGTGTCGATATTAACCATTATATCCTCATTGCAAAGATTGAGAGATAGAGTAATATCCCGATTTAAACAGATACTTTCCATAAAAGCTTTGCTTTTGCTTATACAGTTGTTGAGGTTGACATATTCAGTTATAGGAGTTGGAATTTTTACAACATTCGCAAATCGAGTAATAAATTTACTTAATCCATAACATCGTTCAATGCATATAGCCATGGCTTCAGAGACATCAATTGAAGAATCATTGGTTGACTCGATTTCATTAATTGAATCAAGAATAGAGGTAATGCCGGTAACACTATTGTTTACTTCATGTGCTATCATTCTAATAACTCTCTCATAGGCTTTTTTCTCGGCAGTCATAACCTCTTCGGTAAGACTTTCAATGAGAATAAAAGGACGTTGAAATCCTTGGTCAATGAACGATAATCGAGAGCAACGAAATATTTTTGCATTCCCAATTCTGATAGTTTCAGTCGAGCCTTGAGATAGAGCATTAATGCGTTTGGCGAGAGGTGTATTTATCGTATCAATATTTTTGTTGAGAACCTCTTGGTCGGATTTAAGTTCAAGGTGAGTTATTGCCGATTTATTAATGGAAGTAATTTTATTGTCAAAGTTTAGAATTATTACTCCCATTGGGGAATTGCTGATTATTAAATCGAGAAAATGGTTTTGTTCTCGCACTTTTAATCGCTCATTTTTTAATTGTTGAATCATGCGATTGAAAATCTCAATAATATGGTCGGTGTCTTTTTGTCCAACATGAGATAATCGATTGCTGAAATCTTGAGCACGAAGTAAATCAAGACCGGTGTTTAGAGCATTAAGGGGTTTCATTACTTTAATATAGAAGTAACATGAAAAGCCTATGCATAAAATTAAGAAACTTTCGGCGAGATAAAAGACTGTATTGCTGATTTGTGAGGATATGATAATTAACCCTATCGCAGTGGCGATGAGTAATGCCGTAAGCAGAGTGAATAAAATGCGAAGTCTCATAGTTATATGAGGTTTAGAATTTCTCCGGGGTGGTTTATGATGTTGTCGGCGTAGTGGTTGCGAAGTTCGTTAATGGAGCGGAATCCCCAAGTTACTCCTGCCGATTCAACACCGGCACGTCGAGCCGTGTCCATATCCACTCCTGAATCGCCGATATATAAAACTTCATCTTTTGGGGTGGGCGATTTTAGAAGTATGTCGAAAACGATTGAGGGATCGGGCTTTACTTGGTAACCCTCTTTGTGCCCTTCGATTGCAACCCAATTTTCGTTGGGAAAATAGTGGTTGATAAGACGCACTACTGCCTCGTGATATTTGTTTGATGCAACTGCAAGTTTGATGCCTCGTTGGCTTAACACTTTGAGTAGCTCGGGAATCCCTTGGTAGGGCTTGGAATGAATAGTGTCGTGGGCGTTGTAATATTCAATGAAATGAGAGCGAAGCTTTTCGATGTTCTCGGTCGTGCGAGCTTCTTTGGGAAGAACTCGCTCGAGCAGTTTTGTTACCCCATTTCCTACATAAAGAGGGTATGATGATATGTTATGAGTAGGGAATTCACATTGAGATAGGGCAAAGTTGGCAGCTTCGCCAAGGTCGCTGATGGTGTTGAGAAGAGTCCCATCGAGGTCGAAAATCACTAAAGATTTCATTTGAGATGAAAATTAAAGGTTGTAAATTTAGAATGGGTATCCAACCGAGAAGTGGAATGACGCATCACGTTTCCAGTTAGGATGAATGAGTGGCCAACGTTCTTGGTTCTTTGCCGGATTGTAGGCTTTCATGCCTAAATCAAATCGCAAGAGGAAGTAGTCAAAGTCAAGCCTTATGCCGGCGCCATAGGCAAGTGCAATCTCTTTATAGAAACTATCAAACATGAATACTCCTCCCGGTTGGTTTTCATAGCTATGAATAGTCCAAATGTTGCCGGCATCAATGAATAATCCACCTTCAATGACCCAGAATAACTTTGCTCGATATTCAAGGTTGAGGTCAAGACGGATATCGCCACATTGGTTGATGAAGTTATCCATTGAGTTGCGAGAGTCGTAACTTCCGGGGCCGAGAGTTCTCACCCCCCAACCTCGAACCCCGTTGGCTCCACCGGCATAAAACCGTTTTTCAAATGGGAGTACTTTGGAATTGGCATATGGAACTCCAATACCTGCTCCCACATGGAATGCGAAAGAGTGGCGAGGGTTAAAGTTGAAAACGTAGGCATAATCAATCTCGCTTTTGAAATATTGAGAGTATTGGATGCCGAATATTTCATATACACCATTGTCGCGTTTTTGTCCGGATAACGAAGATAGTGCATAGAGCAAATTGCCTGCAACTTCGGCCGATGCTCTGAGTGTATATACTGAAGATTGAAATAGGTTGCGTTGTAATGTTGAGGTTGATGGAGTGCGTTTGTTGGTGCGATAATAAGAATAACCCATTTTCATGATGAAGTGATCTTCATAACTATATCTAAGGATGGGATTTTTAATGTCATCAATGAAATTTAGGGTGCTATTTGGTAGATAAACGTAGTTGATGTCGATGAGGTCAAATGTATTACGCTCTGTGTTGCGACGATTTGCCCAGATGTATTTCCAAGCACCACCGGCAATGATTCGTGTATATTCGGGTCGCTCCTGATAGTTGAATGAGACTGCAAATTCAGTAGATGCATTCATTCGTTGTTTGAAATCTTTGGAAAATATGGGGCTCATGAATTTGGGGAATTTTACACCTATTTCTCCGGCAAATTCGGTGTAACGATCATTGATTAGACCTTCAAGGTCGCCTGAAAGACTCTCATACGCCATGCGAAATTTTGTGGTTAAAACTTGAGAGCCTTTGGCTAAGTTGCGATGCTTATATGTTGCTCCAATGCCAAATCCCAAGTCTCCTTCTGAGTTTGTCCCTTCAGCTTCAAGTGTAATGCTTTGGCTTTTACCTCGAGATAGTAAAATATACGCATCAAGCCATTGTTGTCCCATGATTGAGCCTACGGGTTTCATTTCAATATTGATGTATTTTAATATTTCAAAGCGAGATAATGCTTCATATGTTCGGTCTATGGTTCTTGAATTGTATGGTTTTAATGGTGTTATGAAACATTTTTCTTCTAAAGCTTTTGGGCTTAGGTATCTATCTTTTCCATAAATAATATTAATGCCTTTGTAGATGACAGTGTCGGAAATCTCATTTGATAATTCTCCGCCCGACATAGGATGGTAGTTGGTTATAAAATACACGTTTCTAATTAGATATGGCTCGTGTTCGCCAATGATAATGGACGTGTCGCGTTTTATTTTAGGTGGATTTATAGTCATTGAAAGATCTACATTCTTAGAACCGGCAATAGTGTCGGCAATGTAGGAAATATGATCTTTTGAAAATGAATAATATCCGTTGTCTCTAAGTCTTTGAGTTATAATCGAACGATTGGCATCAAGATTGTCGCGATTGAGTAACTCGCCTGGTTTCATGGCAAATAAAGAGGAGTCGCGAAGAATAATTTTGCGAATAGAGGTGTCGGCAATGTCGTAAGTTACTGATGAAACTTTGTGAGGAAAACCGGTATTTATGGTGTATTTTATGTCTATTTTTTTCTTTTTAGGTCGCGTTATGGTGTCAACACTCACTGTGGCATCGAGATATCCACGATTGGACATGGCTAATTTTAATTGATTGGTTGAGACCTTAGTGAGTTGGTCGTCATATATTACAGGTGCTTGACCTAAGTTTCTAAACCAGCGATTATACCATTTAGTAGAATCGCTTCCTGAAAGGTTGTATGTGGCAAGTTGTAGTTTTAGAAAACCTAATACTTTGTGGTTAGGAATCTGACGAAGGTAGTTGCGAAGTTCAGACGAAGATACGGTTTTTGTTTTTTCGTCGGGGTTGATAATGTCTATTGATACATTGTTGACAAGATATTTCCCGTCGGGTACATGTTTAGTAGAGCTACAACTCCACAAAGAAGCTATAGCCAATGACGCAAACAATACTTTTTGTAATGAGCGAAATTTCATCAAATAGCCATTTTCAAACACAAAGGTAGTGCAATTTTATTGATTGCGAAAAATCATTAAGAGATATTTATTATTTTTGCATAGTTAAAACAAGGTGCAATATGCAAAAAAAGAAAAAAATCATAAGAGCTACAACTGTACCAACTTCGTTGGAAACATTTTGCAAAGACCAACTTAGAGAGTTGAATGAACGATACGAAGTTGTTGCGGTGTCGTCACCATTGCCCGAGCTGGAGATTGTGGCTTGTCGTGAGGGTGTGAGGACTGTCGGAATAAAAATGGAACGACACATATCTATTGTTAATGATATGAAGTCTTTGTGGCAAATGTATCGTTTGTTTTGTAAAGAACGACCATGGATGGTGCATAGTATGACACCAAAAGCCGGATTGGTGTGTATGATGGCTGCTTGGTTGGCGCGTGTCCCCAAACGAATCCATACTTTTACCGGATTAGTGTGGCCAACAGCAACAGGGTTGTCGCGAGTGATATTAAAGACAACAGACCGCATATTGTGTGCGTGTGCAACTCATATAATCCCGGAGGGAAATGGGGTAAAAAAAGACTTGATTAATGGTCGAATTACTCGAAAATCAATGCAAGTACTTGCCAATGGTAATGTGAGAGGAATAGATTTGGAGCATTATAAACGTACTGATTCGGTTGAAAATGAGGCGAAAAAGATAAGAAAAGATAATATTGCTACATTTATATTTATAGGTCGATTGGTGCGAGATAAGGGGGTTCATGAACTTGTTGATGCGTTTGTTGAATTAAACAAGAAATATCCCGACACTCGATTGTTGCTTGTCGGACGAATGGAACCGGAATTAGACCCTTTAGCTAAGTCAACACAACAAATTATCGAAACTCATCAATATATTGATACAGTAGGCGTACAAAACGATGTGCGACCATGGTTGGCTGCTTCAGATGTGCTGGTTTTCCCAAGTTATCGCGAGGGTTTCCCAAATGTGGTGATTGAAGCTGGAGCAATGGGGCTGCCGTCAATCGTGTCGGATATCAATGGCTGTAATGAGATTATAATTCCAGGTGAAAATGGTGAAATTATACCTTCTCGTGATGCCGAACGGCTCTATGTGGCAATGGAGAAGATGTATCTTAACCAATTAAAACGAATGCAAATGGCAAAGAATGCGCGTCAGTTGGTAGCTTCTCGATATGATTGTCATATTGTTCGTCGGGCGTTATATGATTTTTACGCTTCTCTTGAGGTAAAATAAGGAATAATTATTGCCTATCATTGACTAAATCGCTAACTTTGCATTGTGGGAAGATTATTATCTATAGACTATGGTCGTAAACGTTGCGGAATTGCCGTGACCGACCCATTATGTATTGTAGCAAATGGGCTAACAACTATACCTACTCATACACTGATTGATTTTATAAAAAGATATGTGTCAACAGAGCCTGTCGATAAAATCATAGTGGGACACCCTACAACAATGCGAGGCGAAGAATCGGAATCGATGAAATATATCACTCCGGGCATCAATCGTTTGCGGAAGGAATTGCCTAATATTCCTATAGAATTTTGGGACGAGCGTTTTACCTCGGTGATTGCTCATCGTTCGATGCTTGATGGTGGAATGAAAAAAAAGGCTCGTCAAGATAAAGCTATAGTCGATGAAATATCGGCTACGATAATATTAAATGATTATTTGCAAAGTAAAACATATAATACATGAAATTACCAGTATATTTATATGGACACCCGGTGCTTCGTAAGGAATCGGTGGATATAACTCCTGATTATCCCGATTTGAAAAAGCTCATAGAGGATATGTATGAAACTATGTATGCATCAGAAGGGGTGGGACTTGCTGCGCCTCAAATAGGACGAAACGATAGGATCGTGGTTATTGATGCCGATCCGGTTGCTGAAAATTTCCCCGAATGTGCCGGACGAAAGCTTACTCTGATAAATCCGGAAATAGAGGTTTTAGAAGGAGAATCGGTTACTCGAGGAGAAGGTTGCTTGAGTTTACCGGGATTGTCGGAAAATGTGAATCGTGTAGAGCATATACGTCTTCGTTGGGTTGATGAAAATTTCCAACCACATGAAGAGGTAATGAGTGGATTCCTTGCTCGCATTGTGCAACATGAATGTGACCATTTAGAGGGTAAATTATACATTGACCATGTGTCATTGATTCGCAAACAACTTATTCGTGGAAAGCTCAATAATATTATTGAGGGAAAGATTCGTTGCGACTATCAAGTGCGTTATGCACCCAAGAAAAGAAAATAATTAGTATTAATCATCTACCATAAAAATATGGCCGACGACAAAAAAGTAATATTCTCGATGGTGGGAGTGAGTAAAATTTATCCTCCCCAAAAACAAGTGTTGAAAAATATTTACCTTTCGTTTTTCTATGGTGCCAAAATCGGTATCATAGGTCTTAATGGTTCGGGTAAATCTTCATTGTTGAAAATCATTGCAGGAATTGATAAAAGTTATCAAGGAGAAGTGGTGTTCTCGCCTGGATATTCTGTGGGATACCTTGAACAAGAACCACAACTTGATGCCGATAAAACGGTAATCGATGTGGTGCGTGAAGGTGTGCAGCCAATCATGAATCTTCTTGCAGAGTTTGACCAAGTAAATGCTACATTTTGTGATCCCGATGTGCTTGAAGACCCCG
Organism: Muribaculaceae bacterium; assembly: GCA_045531405.1. GTDB lineage: Bacteria > Bacteroidota > Bacteroidia > Bacteroidales > Muribaculaceae > RGIG4079. The sequence continues at coordinate 58,690 of JAZSDX010000066.1, forward strand.
ATAAAATGGACGCTTTAATTGCTCGTCAAGCCGAGTTACAGGATAAACTTGATGCCGCAGATGCATGGAATATAGATAGTAAACTTGAACGAGCTATGGATGCTCTTCAATGTCCTCCCGACGACCAAACAATCGGAACCCTTTCTGGAGGAGAACGTCGTCGTGTGGCATTGTGTCGTTTGTTGCTTCAACAACCCGATGTGTTGTTGCTCGATGAGCCTACCAACCACCTTGATGCTGAATCAATAGATTGGCTTGAACAACATTTGCAACAATATCCTGGTACGGTAATCGCTATTACTCACGACCGTTATTTCCTTGACCATGTGGCAGGTTGGATTCTTGAGCTTGACCGTGGAGAAGGTATCCCCTGGAAAGGAAATTATTCTTCTTGGCTTGAACAAAAGACTAAACGAATGGCTCAAGAAGAAAAACAAGCAAGTAAACGTCGCAAAACACTTGAGCGAGAGTTGGAATGGGTTCGCATGGCTCCAAAAGCACGTCAAGCAAAAGGTAAAGCGCGTCTTTCTTCTTATGACCGCTTGTTGAATGAAGACCAAAAAGAACGCGAAGAACGACTTGAAATATTTATCCCCAATGGGCCTCGCCTTGGCAATAAAGTGATTGAGGCTTCTTCATTGGCGAAAGCATATGGTAAAAAACAGTTGTTTAAGGACTTGAATTTCTCGTTGCCTCCTAATGGAATCGTTGGTGTAATCGGTCCTAATGGAGCTGGTAAAACAACATTGTTCCGTCTTATTATGGGACAAGAACAGCCCGATGCCGGCACATTTGATGTAGGAGAAACTGTGAAAATTGCATATGTAGATCAAACTCACCATGATTTGTTGCCTGAGAAGACTGTTTATGAAGTGATTTCGCAAGGAGTAGAATCGTTCCGTATGGGAGGTCGAGATGTAAATGCTCGTGCATATCTTTCAAAATTTAATTTTTCAGGAGCCGATCAAGAAAAGAAAATCGGAGTTCTTTCGGGTGGGGAGCGAAATCGCTTACACCTTGCTATGGCATTGAAGGAGGAAGGGAATGTATTGCTTCTTGACGAACCTACCAATGATATTGATGTCAATACTCTTCGTGCATTAGAAGAAGGGCTTGATGACTTTGCCGGTTGTGCAGTAGTAGTGAGCCATGACCGTTGGTTCCTTGACCGAATTTGTACTCACATCCTGTCATTTGAAGGAGATGGCGAAGTGGTTTATTATGAAGGTTCATATTCAGATTATGAGGAATTTAAGAAAGCTCATAACGGAGGAAAAGAGTTGCCTCGCCGTCGTTATCGAAAGTTGATGGAGTAATAATTTAATAAAATAGAAGAAATCGTTCGGTTTTTTAATCGGACGATTTTTTATGTATATATGTAAAAATCAAGTTAAATGGTGTAAATTAAATTTTGTTTGCAACTCTTAATTTAGTGTAATTTAAGATTAGATATACGGTGAAGTGTGAATAGATATAAAACTGAATTTGGTGGCTAAGAAACAAACATCTATCTTTGTAATATAAAGTAGTGCACCTATTGCTAATCCCTTGGCTAATTAATTATTTTACGCATAAATTTTGGACTAAGGAAAAGGCAAGATTCGTTTTGGCCGTTGTGAAACGAGAAAGATGGATTTTAGGTGTAGCAAATGTAAGTATGATATAATCTCTACACTTAAAATTGCTATAAAACAACTATCTTTAGAATCACAAATCATGCCTTTTGGCTTTAGTCCTACAGCTCCCTGATAGAAGGAAACTGCAGGACGTTTTTTTTGAGGGAAAGTTGTGATAAGAAAGTTTGTGCGTGTGATTTGAAGGTGTGATTAATGTAGGTTTTTGTGGTGGTTTAATATTAATTCAACCTCTTTTTTAAGGTATGGTAAATCAATTAGGTAGGGTCGATGATTGTTGGGGTGGAAAACGGCAAGGCGATTTTTGCTTACGAAGATATTGTATTTCATTTCTAAGATATATCGATACATACTCACTTGTAATGCGTAATGGTAGTAGGTGGTGTCGGCGAGGTGTGATACCGGATCAAGAGCTGTTTTATGCCAAGGACTTTCTTTTTCAACTATACCATTTTTAATAAGTTTCTCGCTTCGTTTCCAGTCGTATATGGTAAATATTCCGTTCTGGAATTCGAGAAAATCAAGTGTGCCGGCAACTCCATATTCTTCGTAGAATATGCGCCATTCTGTTCGATAGGGGAAAAGTGTGTGTGTTGTGGTAAATTGAAGAAAAAGGTCAAAAGTCTCGTCGCTTTCACATGTGATGCCCATATAATATTTTTCAATTTTGTCGTGCATGGCAGTTCCAAGGTCGCGAGCACATTGTGCGTTCTCTTCCCATTTGGCTTTTAGTTGCTCAGGAGTAATCCCTAACTGAGGAGCCTTGCGTGCGGCCCAATAATCGGCGTCAAATTTTGGGAAACACTCATCTATGAGGGTAGTGACCGATATAAGTTCTTTGCCATTAACAGTATATTTGTGTTCAGTCTCATTGAAGTGAATCAGTTGGTCCCGAGGATGGGCGTTGATTGTATTGTATTCTTGTGTCATCATTTGTTTTTTTACAAAGATAGTGAAAGTGTAGGAAAAGGTGAATTTGATATTGCTGTTTTTGTTTAAGGAAGGTATTTATTATCTTTGTGGAAATTAAATTAAAAAATGATGAAATATAGTTGGTTGTGGATGTTATTTGTGCTGGTGAGTTTCTACTCGTCGGCACAATCGCGATTAATGATTGACAATCATGTGAATTTCGATAATGAGAAGTTGGTGGAATTTCAACCCGAAAGTTATATTGTGGGGAGTGAGAGATGGAAGGATAATCAAAATGTGGACGCTGTATATTTAGTTGATGAGGTAGATTCAATGATATTATTATATAATAAAATTGAATATGATAAATATGAGCAGAGTAGATTGGCTATTCCCCAAAATGTGGCAATGGTGATAAATTCAATAATTACATCGTCGGTTGAGACAGCAATGTTAAAATCTAAAGATATGCTATATTTTGATTCTACCCCAATGTATTATTGTTTCTGTAAGGGGAAAGAAACAAGAGTATTGATGATTAATCCAATAAAAAACACCTCGTGTGGCAGGTTGGAGGTATTGTGTGAAATTTTATATAAAGCAATAAAGGAAAAAGATGCGTCTCAACTCTTGAATTCAATGCAATATTTTCTTGAGTTGGATGAGGAATTTAAGGGTAGATATCCGATAGATTTATATGAATTAACATCATATGGGGTAATGAGCCGGATGAGTCGGGATTTTTTTACATATACAATGTCGATGGGACGCACTACGATAAGTTTGGCGATAGAGGCTCCAGATGAATTGCGAGGCTATCAAGATGAATTGATGGATTATAGTGAAAAGAGTAAGAATAAATATCTTTCGTTGATGATTGAATGTTGCAAATGGCAGTTGATTAATCAGTCAAAAGATTTATATGTCGAATTAATTTTTACTGATGATAAGGTTGATTATAATTTGAGTATAGAAGCTTCGGGGTTTTATGGAGGTGCATATTCTGTGACTTTGCCTAAAAATAAGTTGAGTGTAGAAGGGATAAAAGAGTCGCTCTCAAAGGTGTGTTCTTATGTCGATTTAGGAGAATATTTTGTGGAATTTTAATGTTGTGAAGAATAGAATAAATACATCCTTGCGCAAATATATAGAGGAAAAGATTATTCCTCGTTATGATGAATTTGATGCAGGCCATCGTCGTGATCATGTGATGATGGTAATTGAGCAAAGTATAGATTTTGCTCAATATTATGATGTGGATATAAATATGGTATATGTAATAGCGGCTTATCATGATGTTGGATTAATTGCCGGAAGAGAGTTGCATCATATAGTGTCGGGTGATATTGTTGTAAATGATGAAAGGTTGCTGCGTTGGTTTAGTAAAGAAAAAATAAAATGTATAGCAGAGGCAGTCGTTGATCATCGAGCATCAAATGAGGCAGAACCACGTTCTATATATGGAAAAATAGTGGCAGAAGCTGATAGGGTGATAGATTCAGAAATTATTGTGCGTCGCACAATTCAATATGGTTTGTCTCATTATCCACATTTGAATAAAGAAGAGCATTATAATCGTTTTGAGAAACATATGATGGAAAAGTATGCCGAAGGAGGATATCTTAAATTATGGATACCTCAATCGTCAAATGCAGAACGATTGCGTTTGTTTAGACAACAATTGAAAAGTCAGGAGAAAAGAAAACTTATGTTTGAAGAAGAATGGAATAAGTTGTAAAACTACCATTCATAACCCACTGCTACCGATTCTACTTGTGTATTGGTTATTGGAGGGGATAGCTTGGCAATTTTGATTTTTCCTCCCTCGATTAAAGGATAGTTATTGAGCAGAGTAACTCTTATTCGCTCTATAACATTTTCTAACAAGTTTGAGGGTTTTGTCATTGCTTGTTTGATAATTTGTATAACGTCAGCATAGTTGATGGTGCCAGATATGTTATCGTTGACCATAGCATTGTTGATGGGATAATATAAGATTATGCTGACTTCAAAAGTGTTTCCAATGCGACCTTCTTGCTCATGTACTCCATGATGAGCAAATATGCGTAGTTTATTTATTTCGATATAACCTATTGTCATGTTGAATGGGTGAGTTATTTGCGTTTACTTCTTTTGCCTTTGCCTCTATTTTTTGTCGTTGGATGAATTGCTTGTGTTGCTGAGATGTTTTTGCCTAATATGTCTTCATCGCGACGAGGATGTCGGTTGTCAACTATTGCAAAGTCGAGTTGTTTGCGTTCAAGGTTGGCTCGAGCAACTTGGATTGTGATATTATCGCCAAGACGATAACGAGTGTTGGTGTGACGACCAACAATGCAATAGTTTTTCTCGTCAAATTCATAATAGTCATCTGTGAGGTCGCGAATGGGTACCATTCCTTCGCACTTATTACTATTAATCTCAACATATAGCCCCCATTCGGTAACTCCTGAAATTACGCCATCAAATACCTCCCCAAGGTGGTCGGCAAGAAATTCTACTTGTTTGTACTTGATAGATGCTCGTTCGGCATTGGCGGCAAGCTGTTCCATGCTTGACGAGTGCTTGCATTGTTCTTCAAGTTTGTCAATATTTACACTACGTCCACCATTGAGATATTTGTCAAGAAGTCGGTGTACCATCATGTCGGGATAGCGACGTATTGGAGAGGTGAAATGAGTGTAATATTCAAATCCCAAACCATAGTGCCCAACGTTTACAGTGGTGTATATCGCTTTAGCCATTGATCGGATGGCGAGTGTGGAAAGGAAATTTTCTTCGCCTTTGCCTTTTAGCTCGCTTAACATGCGATTGATTGAACGATTAATGTCACGAGGAGTACCTGAATCCTTGATCTTATAGCCAAATACTCGCGATTGTTTAGCAAGTTCGGTGAGCTTTTCGGGATCAGGCTCGTCGTGTACACGATATACAAATGCTTTTGCTTTCTTTTTGCCGGCTACACATCCTATTTCACGGGCAACGGTTTTATTAGCAAGTAGCATGAATTCTTCAATGAGCTTGTTGGCATCTTTTGACTCTTTGAAGAAAACTCCAATCGGATGACCGGTTTCGTCTATGTCAAATCTCACTTCGCAACGGTCAAATTCTACAGATCCATTTTCGTAGCGTTCTTTGCGAAGGATTTTTGCAAGTCGATCAAGGACGAGTATTTCTTGAGAATATTCACCATATCCCGATTCAATTATTTCTTGTGCCTCTTCGTATGTAAATCTACGATTACTTTCGATTACGGTTCGTGCTATTTTGTGACTGATTACTCGAGCATTGTCGTCCATTTCAAATATGCAGGAAAATGCGAGCTTTTCTTCGTTTGGTCGCAATGAACATATGCCGTTGCAAAGGTGTTCGGGCAACATTGGGACAACTCTATCGACAAGATATACCGATGTCGCTCGATTTTCGGCTTCGCGGTCAATGATTGACCCAGATCTTACATAGTGGGTTACATCGGCAATATGAACCCCAATTTCGTAATTGCTGTTTGGCAGGCGAGTTATAGATAGGGCATCATCAAAGTCTTTAGCATCGCGAGGGTCAATGGTAAAAGTTGTGGCTTTTCTCATGTCAAGTCGAGATGCAATGACTTCGGGGGTAATGCCGGCGTCGATTTTGTCGGCTGCGCGCTCCACTGCTTCGGGGTATTTATAAGGGAGCCCATATTCGGCAAGGATTGCGTGAATTTCGGCATTGTTTTCACCTGATTTCCCTAATATGTCAACAATCTCCCCTTGGGGGTTTTTGTCTTCTTCGGACCAATTGGTGATACGTGCTATTGCTTTGTCTCCTGTTTTGCCATTTTTTAGCTTAGCTTTGGGTATGAATATATCTACGGCAAGAAATTTAGAGTCGGTAAGTAAGTACCCATAATGCTTTTCTACTTTAAGCTGACCGATGAATACTTGTTCTTTCTTCTCAATAATTTCAATGACTTCAGCTTCGGGCTCTGAGCCTTTGCGATGGGCGGCGATGTTAACTTTTACTTTGTCTCCGTTGAGTGCATGCATTGATTTGCGTTCGGCAACAAAGATTGCTTCTCCGTCATCGTCGGTTATTACGCTGTTTTTCCCATTGCTGCGACGTACAAATGTGCCGGTGGTGAGATTTGTGCGAGCCGGTGATTTGTATTTGCCGGGAGTGGTCTCAATGAGATCGCCATCAAAGGCCATCTCGGCAAGTGTGAGTGCTACGGCACGTTGTTGTTTTAGAGTTGTGGCACCAATAGCGTGAGAGACTTGTTTGTAGTTAAACGTGTTGTTGCTTTGCTGATTGATGTATTCTTTTACGAGCAGTGTTAGTTGTGCTGCTTTGCTTTTTTTTGACGAACGTGCCATATTGGTATAGTTTTATTAGTTAAACAAAAACGCGCCGTAATAGTTGCGGCGCGTTTTTATGATTAAATTACGCGTCAATGTTAGCGTAATTGGCATTCGCTTCAATAAAGTCGCGACGCGGGGCTACATCTTCGCCCATGAGCATTGAGAAAATGCGGTCGGCTTCGGCTGCATCACTGATGTTGACTTGTTTCAACATGCGTTGCTCAGGATCCATAGTTGTGTCGCGAAGTTCCTCCGCACTCATTTCTCCAAGACCTTTATAGCGTTGCACTTTTGTTTTTTCTCCATGACGGGCAATGAATTGTTGTACTTGAATGTCGTTCCAACAATATTCTTCAACTTTGCCACGCGAACATTTATACAATGGTGGTGTGGCAAGATAGAGATACCCATTTTCGATGATTGGACGCATGCGACGGAAGAAGAATGTCATCAACAATGTTGCAATGTGGCTACCATCGACGTCGGCATCGGTCATGATGATGATTTTGTGGTAGGCGAGGCGTGAAAGGTTGACTTGTGTTTTGTCTTCTTCAGTGCCAATTGTTACACGCATTGCACGGAATAGGTTGGCGATTTCTTCGTTGTCGAATATTTTGTGTTCCATGGCTTTTTCCACATTGAGTATTTTTCCTCGCAATGGGAGAATAGCTTGGAATGTGCGATCGCGTCCTTGTTTTGCTGTACCACCTGCAGAATCCCCTTCGACGATAAATAGTTCGCAGTCTTCGGCTGTGCGTGATGAGCAGTCGGCAAGTTTGCCGGGAAGGCCACCTCCACTAAGAGGTGATTTGCGAAGGATTTTTGCTCGAGCGTTGTAGGCTGCGTGGCGAGCTTGTGCGGCTACTATGACTTTTTCGACGATGGTTTTTGCTTGTTTAGGATGTTCTTCTAGGTAGTTGCGAAGAGCTTCGCTTACAGCTTGTTGTACAGCGCCAATTACTTCGTTGTTGCCAAGCTTGGTTTTTGTTTGTCCCTCAAATTGGGGTTCCATAACTTTTACCGAAATAACAGCAGTAACACCTTGACGGAAATCGTCGCTGGCAATCTCGATTTTAAGTTTGTCGAGCATCTTGTTGTCTTCGGCGTATTTTTTTAATGTCGCTGTCAGCCCACGGCGGAATCCGGTTAAGTGTGTACCACCTTCGATAGTGTTTATGTTGTTAACGTATGAGTAAACGTTCTCGTTGAATGTGCTGTTGTATGTCAATGCGACTTCTACCGGAATGCCCTGGCGTTCGGTGTTGAGATGGATAACGTCGTTGATGAGTGACTCTTTGTTTCCATCTATATATTCAACAAATTCGCGAAGCCCATCTTGAGAATAGAAGACCTCATGTTTTACTTCTCCATTTTCGTTAACAACACGATTGTCAGACAATGTCAGTGTGATGCCGGCATTGAGGAATGCCAAGTCGCGAAGACGATTAGCAAGTGTAGTGTAATCATACACTGTTTCAGTGAAGATTGTGTCGTCTGGTTTGAATGTTACGCTTGTTCCGGTGTGGTCGGTGTTGCCAATGACACGCAATTCGGTGGTTGGTTTGCCGTATGCGTATTCTTGTACATGGATTTTGCCTCCACGATGCACTTCGGCACGGAGATATGATGAAAGTGCGTTAACACATGATACTCCCACGCCGTGAAGACCTCCGGATACTTTATAAGAGCCCTTGTCGAATTTACCACCGGCGTGAAGCACTGTGAGTACAACCTCGAGCGCACTTTTGTTTTCTTTTTCGTGAATGTCAACAGGGATGCCACGACCATTATCGACAACTGTGATAGAGTTGTCCTCGTTGATTGTTACATCAATGTGGCTTGCATGCCCGGCAAGGGCTTCATCAATAGAGTTATCAACTACCTCATATACCAAGTGATGCAAACCCTTGACGCTGATGTCGCCAATGTACATTGCGGGACGTTTACGCACAGCTTCCAAGCCTTCAAGAACTTGGATATTACTGGCACTATATTCCTCTTCTAATTCTGCCATAAATTTGGAGTCTATTTATTGATGTTTTGTTCGTAAGTGAGCGAAAGGTGAGGGCAGTAGAATACCTACCTTTCAGCAAACAAAGATACTAAATTTTCAATGGATGACAAAATTTTTTGCGATTAGATTTGCTAATATTTTTGTTGTTGCAAAATATAATGCAATAGTGAAAAAATGTAAAATTGCGAGAGCTTCTATTGCATGATATAAAAATAGTATCTACCTTTGCATCGCTTTTAACCAAATCGGGGTGTAGCTCAGCCAGGTTAGAGTACGCGTCTGGGGGGCGTGTGGTCGGAAGTTCGAATCTTCTCACCCCGACTAAAAAAAGGTCTTAGCGATTTCGTTGAGACCTTTTTTGTATTTTAGGGTCTTGTATTATTGGCAAAAAAAAGGACTTAAAGTTGGAATGAAAGTCGAATAAATCTTAAAAATGGCTTTCTTAAATTTTGTTTTTGTATTGTGAACAGAAAAACTTCTTAATTTGAAATAAAAACATAATTAAAGTTATGGGATGCGAAATTTGTAGAAATAAAGAGTTGAAAGCGATTTATAAATGCTTTTTTATGAAGTCAAATGTGGATTTTTTGACAGAGGAGTATGTAGAACATACAGAATGGAAAGGCATAGATTCAAAGTCGTCGTTATCATTCAAAGAAGAAAAGAGTATAGAGGAGATCTTTGAATTGTCAAATAAAGAACGATTTGTTGAAAAAAGTAAAGATGCAGAGCCGCGTATAAAGGTATTACATTCTTCCGCATTATTACCTTTGTTGGTGTTTTATAATGTAAGTAATGAGAATAATCTGGTAATAAAAATAGGAAAAGATAATGTTGTATTTGATGAGGTTTATTTTGAAGTGCAAAATAAGGTTTTTGCATCAGGTTATCCGTCTAAAGTTGATGTTGCACTCGTGTCTAAAAAGAGTAAAGTAGTGTTGTATGTTGAGTCTAAGTTTACAGAATATTTGAGAGGGAATGTGTCTAATGAATTTAGTGGCAAGTATGAGGGAATTGTAAAAAGTGTATTAGGTGATAAATATGAGAAATGTAATGATGGAAAGTTGAAGATTAAGGATTATACGTATGGAGAAGGTGTAAAACAGTTGATTGCTCACTTCGTGGGTATATGTAAGGGCGCAGTAAGTAGAAAAAATGAGGCAGATAAGTATATAAAAGAAGGATACAAAGTTTGTTTGGCTGAGCTGTTGTTTAAGTTTGATAATGTATTAAATGAAGGACGATTTGAAAAATATTCGAAGCAGTATGAGGGGATTTCAAGAAAACTAAATGATATATATGAATCGTGTAAAGAACATACAGGAAAATGTTGTGGATGTAATGAAACCGATTCCGATATAATAATTTCAAATGCTCCGAAGAATGTTGAAGTGTTGCCCAAGCTATTGACATATCAGGGAATCCTTAAAGAATCACCTGATTTTAAGGTAGATGAAGTGGTGCGAAGATATTATCAATTATAACAAATAATATTGTTTTATAAAAAAGAGAAATCCTAAGGTTTCTCTTTTTTGTAAATTATTTGTGTTATCGTTTAGTCCAAGTGTGATTTTGTCGGTAGTTACGACAACTGTTTAATTTGTTGATGGCGTTGTAGAATGGTCGAGTCATAACAAACCATGGAATAGTTATTAATAAACGACGTGATTTTAGGGCATTTAATGCTCCTCTCCAAGTGAAGATGATGGGAATCCATAAACCAAGTCCTAATGCTATAACAATAGCGGTAGGAAATAGGTTAGGCAAGGAGGTGAGGATTGTAGCGATAGAGAGTAGAAGCCAAAGCCAAAGGATTAGCGAACAAGCTCCGAAAAAGTAACGTGCGCCTTTGCGAATAAATCGAGACGTATAGCTGTATCGACGTTTGAGGATTTTGTGGGTTTTCTTGTCGCCGTGGAAACGACATTCGATGATTGAATCGGGAGATAGCTCAACTGCGGTGTTGTGAGAATTGGCGATTTCGTTGATAAATACGTCGTCATCGCCATAGTGGAGGTTTAGCGAACGAGAAAATCCTTTGTTGTCGAAAAAGCATTGACGGCGATATGCAAGGTTGTAGCTGAATCCACGATAAGGTGAGTTGCCGATGGCGGCAGATAGATATGTAACGGCTTCGGCTGCGCGATCAAATGCACGACGTCGGCGTCCCATTGATTTGTCGGAGGTGGGGTCGGGGCTGGCATAGCCAATAATTATATCAGTTTTGTCGTTGAAATTGCGAGTCATTAAAGAGAGCCAATTCGATGAGTTAATGCGAGAGTTGGCATTCACTAAAACGATTATTTCGTGTCGAGCAGCTTTTATGCCAAGTGTTAGTGCAAGTTTCTTGCGAGATAGGTTGCGAGAACGGTCGGGGGTAAACGTGAGATATAAATTAAGGTATCTCAATTCAAGTTCGTTGACCACGTCGCGAGTAGATTCGGAAGCGCCATCGTTAACTACAATAACTTCAAATGGGGCAGGGTAGTCTTGCTCAAGTATTTGAGGAAGAAGTGTTGATAGGTTTGTTGCTTCATCGTTGGCATAAACAATAACCGATGCCGAAGGGAGGTTTGTTTTAGTGTTATTGTTGTCCTCTGAATTGGAAGTGAGTGTGGCTGAAGTGCAACGTTTTTGGTGCTTAGTAATGCACGCGATGCGGTTGCGATAGAAAATAAGTAAAAAAATCACACAAATGACGATGCATGACAAAAGTATGATTGTGATTGTTGAAATCTCGAAATTAAAAAGGAATTGCATAACTGTAGATTTATGACCACAAAGTTACAAACATATCCTCAAAATTAAAAATGGGAAATGATATAACGGAGAATTATTTAATTAATAATGTACATTCAAAACCGAAGTGCAAAATTTACGGTAAAAAAATAAAAATATGAAAAACACCGCAGGTTTGCCAAACGGCTGGGGCGCGTAGCCCCAAAGAGTGAATTTGTAGAGTAACAAGCAATACAAAAAAAGGAGAC
>JAZSDX010000076.1:0-94489 GCA_045531405.1 Muribaculaceae bacterium
ACACAATGGAGCATGCTCCATTGTGTGTAATTAAAAAGTTATTAATTTTGTCCTAATAAATAAGTATTAATTTTGTAACGCTTATTTAGGACTAGTCATCTATTACATATTCATACCACCATCAACTTGAATAACTTGACCAGTTACATAACTTGACATATCTGATGCTAGGAATGTCGCAACGTTTGCTATATCTTCAACTTTTCCACCTCTACGCAATGGAATTTTTTTAGCCCAGTCTTGTCTCACTTCCTCAGGCAATGCATCGGTCATTGCTGTTTCTATAAATCCCGGAGCAATAGCATTTGCTCTAATTCCTCGAGAACCAACCTCTTGTGCGATACTTTTTGCGAGTGCTATTAATCCAGCCTTAGATGCAGCATAATTTGACTGTCCGGCATTTCCATGAACACCTACAACTGATGCCATATTTATAATACTACCCGAACGTTGACGCATCATTATTGGGAGTGAAGCGTTGATGAAATTAAAGGCACTTTTTAGGTTAACTGCGATAACTGCATCCCATTGCTGTTCAGTCATACGCATCATTAATCCATCTTTTGTAATACCTGCATTATTTACAAGAATGTCAATAGAACCAAATTCTTTGTGAATTTCAGCAACAACCTCTTTTGTTTGCGCAAAATCAGCTGCATTTGATGCATATCCTTTAACTTTTACACCATACGCAGCAATTTCTTTCTCAGTTTCTTTACCATTTTCATCAATTACCAAATCTGTAAATGCAATATTTGCTCCTTCTTGTGCAAATTTTAACGCCAACGCTTTCCCAATTCCTCGGGCTGCACCTGTTACCAACGCAGTTTTTCCTTCTAGTAATTTCATAATCTTATTTTTTTATATTTTTATTAAGAATGCACCACATGAATATCCTCCACCAAAAACGGTCAATCCAATGGTATCTCCTTTTTTAAATTTTTCTCTATTTTGAGCAAATACAATTGCTGCACTTGCCGAGCCTGTATTTCCTAATTCTTCTATATTATTTATAAATCTATCTTCCTCCATTTCTAATTGATTTGCGACATTCGCTACTATACGCTTGTTCGCTTGATGGCATATGATATAGTTTAAGTCGTTTATATTCATACTTTCTGGAGTCGTCACACCATCTAATGCTTGAATCATATATTTACACGCATGAATGAATACATCTCGTCCATCTGGCATTTCTATACCACCTTCTTTGGGTCTTAAGCGAACACCTTCTGGTCCTTTACTTACATTACCCAAACCCCTTGTATATATTTGTTTTATTTCAGGATCGGATTCTCTTATACATTCTGCAGACAAAAAGAATGCTACAGCTCCATCTCCCCATAAATGTCCACATTTAGGATCACTTTCATTACTATAGTATGAATTATGCTCAGAACAAACCAATAATGCCTTCTTTGCTTTACCCATTGCAAAATATCCCTCAATAATTTCCAATCCATTGACAAAAGAAGAGCATGCCGACGATGCATACACAGCTTTAATATCATTTATATCGTATTTTTGCTGAGCTAAATGTGCTAATGTTGCTACTGTATCATATGGTGAATATGAAGCAGAAACAATCAAATCAACATCTTTTATATCATATGGTAGATTTTTTATCGCATCTTCTATCGCGCATAACCCCATAGAGTTATGTCTTTCATTTTTATTTGCTTTTGAACGTGTTAAAATTCCTGTTCTTTTTAGAATCCAATCATTTGTCAGTCCATTTACTTCCAAAAAATAGTCATTTCCGACACGCACTTCTGGAATATAATACCCCGTTGAATTTATATACATCTCAAATATATTATATTTTTATACTTCTTATTATAAATTTAATTATCTCTTGTTGAAATTTATTTTTATCAATTCCTATTTCAACAAAGTTATCTCTTAAATATGACAAATCAATACCTTGAACAATCATTTGCCAAACTGTATCTAAATTATCACATTGTTGTTTATCAAAATATCCACTATCAATTCCCTCTTGAATAATCGCACTCAAAATTTCACGTTCTTTCTCCAATGCCAAACGCCTTATTTTCTCCACTCTTTTAATATCTCTAACAAAAAAGCGTTTTAAAGAATCGTTTTGATCTATACTAGTTCTTATTATCTCAAATCTTATCTCTAAAAATCTACGCAATTTTTCACTAGGCGATATATTTAGACTTTTTATCTCTCGTAATTTTGAAACGATTTGTTCACTTTCTTTCTCTATTACAGCATTATATATTTCTTTTTTATTTTTGAAATATGTATAGATTGTACGACGACCCTTATCTGATGCATTTGCAATGTCGTTCATTGTTGTATTTTCAACCCCTTTATGAGCGAACAATTGACGAGCGACTTCTATTAACTTATCTCGGGTCTTTGTTACCATTTATTGCACAAATTTAAGTTGATTGTGCGAAATTAATAAATTTATCTGATATTTCAATCAAAAAATGTGCAATTTTGACAATTTTAGTTATAATACAACCATAATTTCAATATTTTTCGTAATTTCGTATCAATTTATTTTTTTAATATGTTATATCGTTTACTTACTATTCTTTTAGCACTCTCAGTCTTTAATAGCAAGAGTCATTCAACCACACTATTGGATGTATATGGTAAAGATGCTATGAGTTCTGGCATATACATTTTAGACCTACTATCTGACAGTGTTTTAGTTGAACACAATAGCAATATGGTTTTTACTCCGGCTAGTATAACAAAAGCACTTACTTCTGCAACAGCATTATCCCTACTTCCTAAAGATTTCAGATTTAAAACTGAAGTCATGCTTCAAGGCATTATTAAAGGGTCAACATTGTATGGCAATATTATTATTAATGCAACTGGAGATGCAACTTTAGAATCAATTCATTTCCCTAATAACATTGGATTTACAGACTCTATTGTTTACAATCTAAAGCAGTTAGGAATCTCAACTATAGAAGGTAAATGTCAAATTATCCCCACTAACTATAATATTGACTGTGGCGTTAATCCTAATTGGGAAATAGAAGATATTGCATGGGCATATGGTGCCGGATTATATCCTTTTAATTATAAAAATAATTCCATAAATATATCAATAACTGGTTCTCAAATAAAAACCAACCCATACAACAAAGATCTTTCAATTATTCTCTATCCAACAAACGCCCCTTCTTCAGTCGAACTTTTAAGACCTTTTTACTCTAATGATCTATATATACAAGGACTAAATAGCAACACATATTCAACAACATGTTCTATGCCTTATCCTGAAGATGTATTTATAGATGAACTAAATAGCAAATTATCTCAAAATGGTATAATTATAAAAAATTGCGCTATTGAAAACATAAACCATTCAACTAAAAAATCTCTCTACACACACTCCTCACCTCCTATCAATGACATATTAAAAAGCCTTATGATAAGAAGTGACAACTTGTTTGCCGAATCCATTTTAAGAATAATAACACCAAATAAACCATTACAGACTGCAATCTCAACAGAACTAAACTTCTGGAAAGAAAATGGAATTAACACCGATTTTATTTCAATCAAAGATGGGAGTGGTCTTGCTCGAACTAATCGCATTTCACCAATCTTTATGGCAGAAATTCTTAAGTGGATGGCAAATAGCAAAAATTGTGATACATATATAGGTTTTTTCCCAAGAGCCGGACTTGATGGAACATTAAAACAATTCTTAAAAGGAACTCGATTAGAAAAAAATATCGTATTAAAGACAGGGAGCATGAACGGTGTTCAATGTTATGCCGGATACAAGCTTAATGATAATAATAAACCTACGCATATAATAGTAGTTATGGTAAATAATTTTTTCTGTAAAAGAACCGAGCTACGACTTGAAATTGAAAAAATGTTATTAAATATATTATAATTATGTCAGGAAAACTATATATAGTTCCCACTCCCGTGGGAAATTTAGAGGACATGACTCCTCGAGCAATTAAAATCCTCAAAGAATGTAGCATAATATTAGCTGAAGACACTCGAACAAGCAGAGTTCTAATGAAGCATTTCGATATTACAACCCCAATGTATAGCCATCACAAATTCAATGAACACGACTCTACTAATGAAATTATTGAAAAACTGAAGAGTGGTGAAAAAATTGCTCTAATTTCAGATGCTGGCACTCCGGCAATATCGGATCCTGGCTTTTTACTTTCTCGCGAATGTCGCAGATATAACATTAAAATTGAAACATTACCTGGAGCAACTGCATTCGTCCCTGCACTTGTCAATTCTGGCATTCCTTGTGAACGTTTCTGTTTTGAAGGCTTTCTACCCTTAAAAAAGGGACGAGCCACAAGATTAACAGAATTATCAAATGAACCACGTACATTTATTATATATGAATCACCTTTGCGTTTGTTAAAAACATTGCAAGATTTGGCAAAATATTGTGGTAACAATCGCGATGCTTCTATTTCGCGTGAGATATCTAAATTACACGACACTACTCATCGGGGTACATTGGAGGAATTGATTAATTATTTTACATTAAACCAAGCCAAAGGTGAAATCGTTATTATAGTTAGTGGATACAAAGAATCAATTGATAAAATTCACAAAAACAAATACAAATAACAAAAACAATTTATGAAAAAAAATGCTTTACTTTTTATGATTTTTGCACTTACATTTAGTGCATGTTCTCTCTTCGAAAATGATTCGAGTACTAAAAAAATCATGTCTGCTGACAATGCTACCCTTACACAAGCTATTGCTGATCGTGATAGCCTGATTGCTTTGATTAATGATATTTCCTCAGATATGGCACAAATAAAGCAATTAGAACAAATAATTTCAATATCAAATGTATCTAACGAAATATCTTCTGATAAAAATAAAATTAGAGAAGAAATAGAGGCGATTAAAATCACCCTTCGACAACGACAAGAAAAATTAAACAGCTTAGAAGAACAACTAAAATCTTCTAAATTAAAAAACAAGCAATTAGACAAAACTATAAAAAACTTAAAGCAGCAAATCGAGACTCAAAAAAACGAAATTGATTCCTTAACAAATGCATTAACTTTTGCGAAACAACAAATCATTTCATTAGAAAATGATAAAGATTCATTAAATCAAACCATAACATCTATAACTGAAGAAAAAGAACAAATTGAAGATGTTGCAATTAAAGCTATTGAAGACGTTAACGAACTAAACAAATGCTATTATGCAATAGGCACAAAAAAAGAGCTTAAGAATAACAAAATTTTAGAAACAGGTTTTTTGAAAAAATCTAAATTATTAGAAGGCGATTTTAATGCCAACTTTTTCAATACATTAGATAAACGCACATTCAACAAATTAGACCTACATTCTAAAGATGCAAAGATTTTAACCAAACACCCTACTGGGTCTTATTCTATTGAGGATGTTAATGGTCAAAAGGTATTATATATTAAAGATATCAAGTCTTTTTGGAATTTATCTAATTATTTAGTAATACAAGTTGACTAATATTCTCTGTAATTCAACAAAAAAGGTTACTTTATTAAAAAAGGTAACCTTTTTTGTTTTGAATAGTCTTTTTGAATCTTAGATACATATAAATCCATTATATTTTTGTATCTTTGCCTAAAATAAAATATTATGGGATTTTTTAGTAAATTTTTCACAAAAGAGAAAAAAGAAACATTAGACAAAGGATTAGAACGCACAAAACAAGGGGTCTTTGCAAAAATCACACGTGCAATAGCTGGGAAATCTAAAATAGATGATGATGTATTAGACAACCTTGAAGAAGTTTTTATAACATCTGATGTTGGAGTAGAAACCACACTTAAAATCATAGATCGAATAGAAAAACGTGTAGCAAAAGATAAGTATATTAATTCATCAGAATTAAATACTCTTTTATGTGAAGAAATTACAGAGTTACTTGCAGAAAATAATAAAGAATCATCTCTCGACGACTTTACAATACCAGAAGGTCATTCTCCTCATGTTATAATGGTAGTTGGAGTAAATGGTGTTGGTAAGACAACCACAATTGGCAAATTAGCTTCTCAATTCAAGAAAGCTGGGAATAAAGTCATGTTAGGTGCAGCCGATACCTTTAGAGCAGCTGCAGTTGAGCAATTAGATATTTGGGGAGAACGAGCAGGAGTTCCTGTCGTTAAACAAAAGTTAGGCTCTGATCCTGCAGCGGTTGCTTATGACACACTATCTTCAGCAAAAGCCAATAATATTGATGTTGTTATAATTGATACTGCTGGACGATTACACAACAAAAAAGGATTAATGGATGAATTATCAAAAATACGCAATGTGATGCAAAAAATTGTTCCTGATGCACCACACGAAGTCCTTTTAGTATTAGATGGTTCGACTGGTCAAAATGCATTTGAACAAGCTCGACAATTTGTTGCAGCAACTGATGTTAATGAATTGGCTATAACAAAATTAGATGGGACTGCCAAAGGTGGAGTCGTAATTGGTATAAGTGACCAATTTAATATTCCTGTAAAATACATCGGATTAGGAGAAGGTATTGACGATTTGCAAGTGTTCCATAAAGAAGAATTTGTCAAATCATTATTCGGAGAGTAAAGCAATGTCCTCAAAAGCAATAGATATTGTAACATTAGGTTGTTCTAAAAACCTTGTTGACTCAGAGCGAGTCATAAAAATGTTTGAAAATGCCGGATATAAAATATTTCATAATCCGACAAAAATATATAGTTCTATTGTTATAATCAACACATGTGGTTTTATTGGCGATGCAAAAGAAGAATCGATTAATACAATATTACAATATGTAGAGGCGAAACATAATGGTTTTGTGTCTTATATTTATGTAATGGGGTGTCTTTCTGAACGATATCGCAACGAATTAATTAATGAAATCCCGGAGGTAGATGGTTGGTATGGGAAATTTGATTGGAGTAATTTGATAACTGACATTACTCACAAACATAACAAAACCAAGTCCTATGAACGTGCAATAACAACACCTTCCCATTTCGCTTATATAAAGATTGCTGAAGGTTGTAATCGCTTTTGTTCATTTTGTGCAATACCCTTAATTACAGGCAGGTACAAATCTCGAAATATTGAAGAAATATTAGAAGAGGTCAAATTGTTAGTAAAACAAGGAGTCAAAGAATTTAACATTATAGCCCAAGATTTGTCATATTATGGTTATGATTTATATGGAGAATATAAAATTGCCGAATTAATTGATAAAATAGCATTAATACATGGTGTTAAATGGATAAGACTTCATTATGCTTATCCAGCCCAATTTCCTATTGAACTCCTAAATGTAATTGCTAAGCACAAAAACGTATGTAAGTATATTGACATTGCATTGCAACATATAAATGACTCTGTTTTACATAATATGCGTCGCCACATTAATGCAAAATCCACCAAAGAATTAATTTCTCAAATCCGGCAAAAAGTACCCGGCATCCATATTCGCACAACATTAATGGTAGGATTCCCTGGCGAAGGAGATAATGAGTTTGATGAATTATTGCAATTTGTAAAAGACACAAGATTTGAACGTTTAGGTGCATTTGCATATTGTGAAGAAGAAGATACTTTTGGGGCTAAAAACTTCAAAGATGAAGTACCTAATGAAGTAAAAGAATTGCGATTATCTAAATTGATGAAAATACAAGAGGATATTGCATTCGAGATTAGTCAAGAAAAAATAGGCAAAACACTTAACGTTATAATTGATAGAGAAGAAGATGATTATTACATTGGTCGAACTGAATGGGATTCTCCCGAAGTTGACCCCGAAGTTTTAATCAATAAATCAAAGAAATTACATATTGGCAACTTCTATGACGTTGAAATCATAGATGCTTTACCTTTCGAACTAATCGGGAATGTAATTTAGGAGTGGATATGGATAATCCAATTTATGAAGCAATAAATATATGCCTACAAAAGAATATCCCTTTTGTTTCATATATCATGCCCAATGATACAAAAATCAAATTCTTCTCCAATCCAACGGAATCATTTAGTAGCGACTCAAAATTTTATGTTAACTTTTTTGCTGACAAATCAAGCAATTTGATTAAAATTAGTAATGAATTTGATGCAAATGAAACAATAAAATATCTAAAAGATTCAGAGCCATTACCAAAACCGTTTATAGAACCACACTCTAAGAGCACTACATTTGAGTCTTATAGTATTCAAATATCCAAAATCACATCTTTATTAAATAATATTGATGGGAAGATTGTATTATCTCGCTCAATATGTGATAATTCTATCGATTTTAATTGGGGGGAAATTGCATTAAAATATTTCCAAGAATTTCCAAGCACATTCAGATATATATATTACACAAGACAAACAGGTTGTTGGATTGGAGCAAGCCCTGAAATTATTTTTAAGCATAATAAAAACGAAGATATATTTGAGACAATGTCTTTAGCCGGAACTCGTAAAATATCTTCATACAATAATGCGACCTGGGACAACAAAAACAAGGAAGAGCACGACTATGTTACTCGCTATATTGTAAATATTTTAAGCGAATTAGGATTAAAACCTTTTATACACCAAGCAGAAAATATAAATTTTGGAAAGATTGAACATCTCTGTAATAGAATAACATCTACATTAAATAACAAAAAGCCAATTGATGTTATAACAGCACTTAGTCCGACACCAGCTTTAGCCGGCTATCCAATTGATTTCGCAATAGAAAATATTGCGATATTAGAAGAGCACCCAAGATTTTGTTATGGAGGATATATAGCAATTGAAAACTCTACTTGTTTTAATTCTTATGTTAATTTGCGATGTGTTCATTTCAATAATAAAAAATACTGTATATATTCTGGTGGAGGTATTACAATAGGCTCAAATGCAACTGATGAATGGGAAGAAACTGAGTCTAAAGCATACGTTCTAAAACAAATATTAACCCAATCGAAAACAAATGGAAACTACTGATAAAATTTCATGTCAAATACTTATTGATGTCATTAAGGCTCATGGAGTTAAAAATATAGTGGTTTCACCAGGATCGCGAAACACGCCCATTATTTTAGCAATAGCCCGCGATAAAGAACTTAATAAAACCATAATTATAGATGAACGAAGTGCCGCATTTGTTGCATTAGGAATGTGTGCCGCAAACAATGGAGAAACTCCAATTGCATTAGTATGCACATCAGGATCTGCTTTACTTAATTATGCTCCGGCAATATCTGAAGCATATTATCGTAATTTGCCTCTTGTCATAATATCTGCCGACCGACCTATTGAGTGGATTGATCAAGATGACAGCCAAACTATTAGACAATTTGAAGCTTTATCTAACTATGTAAAAAAAAGTTACAATATTCCAACTCAATGTGAAGATAGTAATATTAGTTGGTATATTAATCGGATTGTCAATGATGCGTTGATATGCTCTAATTCCGGAAGAAAAGGTCCGGTTCACATAAATATTCAATTAGATGAACCACTTAATAAGCTTACAAACAAAAATGCCAGCCAACATCGCATTATAAGTTCATCAAAGACTATTAAAATTATTGATGACTCATTCCTTAATGAAAACATCATCAGTAAATTAAAAACAAACAAGATTTTAATTATTGCAGGCTTCCAAAATTGTGAGAATAGCTCATGGGTTAATCATAAAAACAACTCTAATGACACGATTCTTGATGAATTTATTAAGAATCACCCCAACGCATTTCTTCTAACTGAAAGCATTTCTAATATGTCTTGTAAAAAACAATGTTGTAACATTGACCGGGTTCTCAGCTATATGAGCGAGGAAGAAAAATGTACGATGAAACCCGATATTGTTATTACATTTGGTGGAGCATTAGTGTCAAGATTAATAAAACAATATTTACGTAAATATACGAATATAGAACATTGGCATATTGGAATAACAGACAATACAATTGATTGCTTTCAATCTCTCTCAATGAGGATTGACACTCACCCAAGGTCATTTTTTCAACAAGTAAATTCATTTTCACACACAGTAAATTCTCCTAAAATCTCATCATACCAACAAGATTGGATTGAAATTGCATCTAAAGCTGAGATTTCACATGATAAATATATCGCTAATTGTAGCTGGAGCGACTTAAAGGCATTCTCAATCATATTGCCTAATTTATCAGGAGATTTACATCTTTCAAATGGTACACCGGTTAGATACCAACAATTATTTAATCAAAATAAAAACGTTTCTCAAATACATTGCAACAGAGGAGTAAGTGGGATTGATGGCTGCACATCTACCGCAATCGGACATGCAATGATATCCAAACGCACCACAACATTAATTTCAGGCGATTTAAGTGCTCAATACGACCTTAACGCATTAAGCATAAATGCCATACCTAATAATTTCAAAATGATTATAATGTTTAATGGTGGCGGAGGTATATTCCGATTTATTAAATCTACGTCCGAATTACCTGAAGTTGACGAATATTTCGCTGTTAACAATAATTTCCCAATTTCTGAAATTGCCTTAGGATATAATATCCCTTTATTTATTGCAAGAAACGAAGATGAGTTAAAATCAGCATTACCATCTTTTTTACAAATTACTGATAAGCCTGTAATTTTAGCAGTTTATACCCCTGCACAAGAAAGTGCAACCATATTAAAGAACTATTTTAACCGAAAAAACAATAAACTATGAGTGAAAGAATTTGGACAAAAATAAAAGAATATGAAGATATTCTTTTTGAATATTATAATGGGATTGCAAAAATAACAATCAATCGCCCCCATGTTTATAACGCATTTCGTCCACAAACAAATAAAGAAATGCTTGATGCTATGGCTTATTGTCGCGAATCAAACGACATTGGTGTAATTATATTAACAGGAATCGGAGATAAAGCATTTTGCTCGGGTGGCGACCAAAAAGTAAAAGGAGTAGGGGGATATATTGATGAAAATGGTGTACCTCGACTTAATGTATTAGACTTACACAAAGCCATTCGCTCGATTCCGAAACCAGTTATAGCAATGGTAAATGGTTATGCTATAGGTGGAGGACATGTGTTGCATGTTGTCTGCGACCTAACCATTGCATCAGAGAATGCACGATTCGGACAAACCGGGCCAAAAGTAGGTAGCTTTGATGCCGGTTTTGGCTCTTCATATTTAGCTCGTTGTGTTGGACAAAAGAAAGCACGTGAAATATGGTTCCTTTGTCGCCAATACACTGCTCAAGAAGCGTTTGAAATGGGCATGGTTAATAAAGTTGTACCATTTGAGCAACTTGAAGATGAAACAATTGATTGGTGTAACACTATACTTCAACGTAGCCCAATGGCAATTCGCATGATTAAACGAGCACTAAATGCAGAACTTGATGGGCAACGTGGCATGATGGAATTTGCCGGTGATGCAACATTAATGTATTATTTGATGGAAGAAGCTCAAGAAGGGAAAAATGCTTTTCTTGAAAAACGTGATCCTGACTTCCAAAAATTCCCTAAATTCCCAGGCTAATGCTTAAAGCATCATATAAACAATATACTCTCATCTTTAGTCGCCCTGCTATTACGTCAAGGGCGACTATGCTTGAGAAAAAAACATTTTTCATAAAAATATGGGATAGCGAAAACCCATCTATATTTGGAATTGGCGAATGTGCATTATTTAGTGGTTTAAGTGCTGAAGACAATCCCGACTACGAAGCTCAATTATGTTATATTTGCAACAATATAAACACCATCTCTATACCCAACATAAAATACAGTTCGATTCGGTTTGGAGTCGAAACAGCCTTAAATGACTTAAAAAACGGAGGGCAACGCATTATATTTAACTCCTCATGGCTAAATGGCTATAACCCAATCACTATTAATGGATTAATTTGGATGGGAACTCTCGCCGAAATGAGAGAACGAATTATTGAAAAACTTGAATCAGGATATAGTTGCATCAAATTAAAAATAGGTGGAATAGATTTTAATAAAGAGCTAAAACTATTAAAATTTATTCGGAGTAATTTCCCAACTGATACATTACAAATACGATTAGATGCCAACGGAGCATTTACTCCCGAAAATGCGTTGATACACCTCGACATACTTTCAAAATATAATATTCATTCTATCGAACAACCAATTAAACAAGGTCAATGGGACTATATGGCAAAAATATGTAAAGAAAGTCCTATACCTGTTGCTTTAGATGAAGAACTTATCGGCATTGATGATCCTGATGAAAAATCAAAAATGTTACAACATATTAATCCTGCATATATCATTCTTAAGCCAAGTTTATGTGGAGGTTTTTATGGAGCAAATGAATGGATTAAGCTTGCTGATAAATATAATATTGGTTGGTGGGCAACTTCTGCATTAGAATCCAATGTCGGATTAAATGCCATAGCACAATGGGTGGCAACCCTAAATGTCAAAATGCCTCAAGGGTTAGGCACTGGATTGTTATACACAAATAATATCAATTCTCCATTAGAGCAAGTTGATGATGTACTAACCTATAATAGTAACAAATCATGGGAAATACCATCAACGATACTTTAACACACATTTTTAATGCCGATAATACAGCATTGAGATTTATCCAAGAGTGGCACAACGACAAGCCATATATTGAAGCTTACACATCAGGCTCTACAGGAACTCCTAAAAATATTCAATTATTAAAGCAAGATATGATTGAATCGGCAATTGCAACATGCAATTTTTTTGGCATTAATAAATCTTCAACATTGGTATTACCCTTGTCAACTAAATATATAGCCGGAAAAATGATGATTGTTCGTGCAATTGTATCAGGAGCAACCCTTTGGATTGAAGGACCAAGCAATACACCGATAAGTAATGATTATGGGAAAATAGATTTAATTCCTATTGTTCCAAGTCAAATCGATTGGATTGTAAATGAATTAATTTACCCTTATCAAATACGCAACTTAATAATTGGGGGTGGAGCAATTTCACCAAAAAGAGAACAGGCTTTAATTTCCTCTAATATCAATGCGTTCTCAACCTACGGAATGACCGAAACTTGTAGCCACGTTGCATTGCGTCATGTCACTGAAAAAGAATATACAACACTTCCAAATATTACAATTTCACAAGACGATAGATGTTGTCTCGTCATTAATGCTCCCAAGTATTCTTTTAATCAAATCGTAACAAATGATATTGTTGAAATTATTGATTCAAATCATTTTATTTGGTTAGGTCGATATGACAATATAATTAATACAGGAGGGATAAAAGTTGTCCCCGAGCAGGTCGAGGAAAAACTATCAAAATTCATACAACACCCATTTTATATTATTGGAGAAAAAGATGATAAATGGGGCGAAGTAGTTTCTTTATATATTGAGACTACCAATATTGATATAACAGAAATAACAAAATTGGCTTCTCAAGTCCTTGACAAATACTCCGTTCCTAAAAAAATAAAGTGCGTACCAAAGTTTGAGAGAACACCAAATGGAAAGATTAAACGGATACACTTCTAACCATGTTTGCTTATTTTTCTAAGCATTGGTTCATTAATAATCTTAATACGACGACCATCAACCGTAATTAATTTTTCAGTAACAAACCCCGATAATGTGCGAATTGCATTAGATGTTGTCATATTAGACAAATTTGCCAAATCTTCACGTGCTAAATAAATTTTCAACGTTGAATTATCGTCCTCATATCCGTAATTATCTTTTAATAGCATTAATGCCTCTGCCAAACGACCACGAATATGTTTTTGTGTCAAATTTACAATCTTCGTATCAGAACCGCCCAAGTTTTGTGATAATTCTCGAATGAAAAAACGAGCCAATTTATAATTATTTTCCATCACTTCTTCCACCAACGACATTGGCAATGTCCCTAAAGTAGAAGCCTCTAAAGCGGCTGCACTTGATACGTATGATTCATTAGCAAAATATGCTCTATAACCAAAATATTGAACAGGGCGAATCAACCTGATTATTTGCTGACGACCACCCACACCATCTTTATATTTTTTTACCTTCCCTTTTATAAGGCACCATATAAATTCAGGCTCTTCTTTTTCGGCATAAATTACTTGATTTTTCTTAAAATTATGAATCTGAAAATTATCTAAAATCCGTCTTTTCTCATCTCCATCAAGTATCGACCATATTTCCGCGAGATCCTCGCTTACAATCTTTTCAAGTGCACTTTTAATCATTTCTTGTTAAAGAATTATGTTATCAAACACAAAGGTACAAAAACTATCTTAGAACACAACAAATATTCATCTAAAAACTTTATTTAACCATTTTTCTTACATTAAAATTTGCTTTTTTAATTTGCAATATATATTTTTGTCATAGTATAACAAGAGCGTTATATGTTTAGATTGACAACTACCACATCAAAGTAGATTGGGAAACTCATCAAATTTTTCTGAAATACCGAGACAAGCTTAGCTGCCCAATGGCGGGCCCCACCTCTATGAGGCGGTATCTTTACCCAAGGCGGATTACAAAGGACAGCGAGCACTCAAATCCTGTCATTCGGAGTTTCATCGCATCCTTTGATGTGGATTATATAAGCCGAGAATTATCTCGGCTTTTTTATTTGGAATAATTAATCTGAGATCACGTTAATTCATAAAAAAAGCACCAACAAAATGTTGGTGCTTTATCATTATAACACTAATTCTGTATTATTCTTCAATTGCAGCTTGAGCAGCAGCTACGCGTGCGATGGGCACACGGAATGGAGAACAGCTCACATAGTTCATGCCAAGTTTAGCACAGAACTTAACTGATGATGGTTCACCACCATGTTCGCCACAGATACCAACCTTTAATTCAGGCTTAGTAGCACGACCTTTTTCAACACCCATACGAACGAGTTGGCCTACACCTTCTTGGTCGAGAACTTCAAATGGGTCAGTCTTGATAATGCCGTTTTCTTTGTAGAATTTCAAGAACTTAGGAGCATCATCACGAGAGAAACCAAATGTCATTTGAGTCAAGTCATTAGTACCGAATGAGAAGAAATCGGCGACTGTTGCAATTTCATTAGCAACAAGAGCAGCACGAGGAACTTCAATCATTGTACCTACTTTGTATGCAACTGTTTTGCCTTTTTCTTCAAATACTTTAGCAGCAGTAGAATTGATTACATCTGCTTGGTTTTGAATTTCTTTCAATGAACCAACCAATGGAATCATAATTTCAGGGAATACTTGAATACCACGAGCTTGAACTGCTAAAGCAGCCTCGATGATTGCACGAGTTTGCATTTCAGTAATTTCAGGATAAGTGATGCCAAGACGACAACCACGGTGTCCGAGCATTGGGTTGAATTCTTCAAGACTATCAACTTTTGCTTTAACCTGTTCAAGAGTTATACCCATTTCTTCAGCAAGCTCTTTTTGAGTTGCAGTTTGATGAGGTACGAATTCATGCAAAGGTGGGTCAAGGAGACGGATAGTTACACCATAACCGTCCATTGCTTCAAAGATACCTTCGAAGTCGCCACGCTGCATTGGAAGCAATTTTCCAAGAGCTTCAACACGACCTTCTTTGTCGCTTGCAAGAATCATTTCGCGTACAGCTTTGATACGGTCGCCTTCGAAGAACATGTGTTCTGTACGGCAAAGACCGATACCTTGAGCACCGAAGTAACGAGCTTGTTTAGCATCGCGTGGAGAGTCAGCATTAGTGCGAACAAGAGTTTTTGTATATTTTTCAGAAAGGTTCATGATTGCACCGAAGTCACCATCGAGTTCAGGGTCAGTAGTAGGTACTTGACCATCATAAACTTCACCGGTAGAACCGTTCAATGAAATCCAATCACCTTCTTTATATACTTTACCACTCATTTCGAGTGTTTTTGCTTCATAGTCAACCTTGATTTCGCCGGCACCTGAAACACAACATTTACCCATACCACGAGCAACAACAGCAGCGTGCGAAGTCATACCACCACGCATTGTCAAGATACCTTGAGCAACTGCCATACCGCGAAGGTCTTCAGGAGATGTTTCGATACGAACAAGAACAACTTTTTTCTTCTTTTCAGCCCAAACTTCTGCTTCATCAGCGAAGAATACGATTTGACCTGTTGCAGCACCAGGAGATGCAGGAAGACCTTTTGCAGCAACTTTCGCACGTTTCAACGCGTCTTTATCAAATACTGGGTGGAGAAGTTCATCAAGTTTTTGTGGTTCCATACGGAGTAGGGCAGTCTTTTCGTCAATTTGACCTGCACGAAGAAGATCCATCGCGATTTTAACCATCGCTGCACCTGTACGTTTACCATTACGAGTTTGGAGCATCCAAAGTTTACCATCTTGGATAGTGAACTCCATATCTTGCATATCTTTGTAATAGTCTTCAAGACGATTTGAGATAGCTATAAGTTCAGCTGCAAGAGTTGGCATTGATTCTTCAAGTGAAGGATATTGGCTTGCACGAACATCTTCTGAAATACCTTGAAGTGCAGCCCAACGACGTGAACCTTCAGTTGTGATTTGTTGTGGAGTGCGAATACCGGCAACAACGTCTTCACCTTGTGCATTGATAAGGTATTCACCGTTGAACATGTTTTCACCTGTTGCAGCATCACGGCTGAAAGCAACACCGGTAGCTGAGTTGTCACCCATGTTACCATAAACCATTGCTTGAACGTTTACTGCAGTTCCCCATTCTTCAGGGATTTGGTTCATGCGACGATAAAGGATAGCACGCTCGTTCATCCAGCTATCAAATACTGCACAGATACCACCCCAAAGTTGTTCCCATGCACTATCGGGGAAATCTTTACCGGTGAAATCTTTAACTGCAGCTTTGAACAATTTAACAAGGTTTTGAAGATCCGATACTTCAAGTTCTGTATCAAGTTTAACACCTTTTTCTTCTTTAACCTTTTCCATGATAGCTTCAAATGGATCGATGTCGGCTTTGCTCTTTGGTTTCATTCCAAGAACAACGTCACCATACATTTGAACGAAACGACGATAGCTATCCCATGCGAAACGTGGGTTGCCACTCTTTTCTGCAAGAGAAGCTACAGTAGCGTCATTCATACCAAGGTTCAACACTGTATCCATCATACCTGGCATTGAAGCACGAGCACCTGAACGTACCGATACCAACAATGGGTTAGATGGTTCATCAAATTGTTTACCTGTTAATTTTTCAACATGAGCGATAGCTGCTTCTACTTCATCTTTAATGAGAGCAACAACTGCTTCTTTACCTTTTTGAGTGTACTCTGTACAAACTTCAGTTGTGATAGTGAATCCGGGAGGAACCGGCATACCCAACAAGTTCATTTCTGCGAGGTTTGCACCTTTACCACCGAGGAGGTTTCTCATCGAGGCATTACCTTCGGCTTTACCGTCGCCAAACGTATAAACTCTTTTCATGAATTTGTATAAATTTATATTAATAAAATTGGTTAGTACTATATAAAAATATCTATCACGCAAAATTAACAATTTATAATGACAAAAACAAAACCATTCGACATTTTATTTTAACAATTCACAAATTTAATACACAATAAAAATATCGCAACTAAAATTTAATCATCAAAAATAAAATTATTCGTCAATAAAGCATTATTTCAAAAAATCTACAAAAATTAGTGTATATAAATGAGATATTTTGTAATTTTGCATCAATCTTGTGGGTGGCAGAGAGTTGCCCTCCCCACAGGAGACATATTTGTGAAAGCGTTTTCAGCTTTATCCTTTACAAGAAAATCGCCAATTTTCAATCACAGAAGGATTTAGCAGTCTAAAACGCCTATGCGTGCCTATACTCACCCCATAGGCGGGGTGTTATACATATAGGTATAGCGTGGGGTGGGCTGTTTATTTCTGTGATGGGTGTTTGGCGATACCTCTTGTAAAATAAACTGAGCAATGTCCCACGTTTTCGCGTTTTTATAACCCGATAAATCAATTATTAATCGCCAAATTTGGGGACACAGGAGGCACTCAAAAATTATTTTATATGAAAAAGCTTTTACAAATCCCGCTACTACTTGTAGCACTGCTCCTAACCTCAATCCCCATCTCCGCCTACGACTTTGAGGTTGATGGAATCTATTACAACATCACCAATAGCACGGATAAAACCGTTGCTGTAACCTTTTGTGGTCAGTATGGACCATCAGTCGAAGAATATTCGGGAGATGTGATCATTCCATGTACCGTTAAATATAATGATGTTTTTTATACTATATCCTCGATTGGTAGCTCTGCGTTCTATTCGTGCGAAGGCTTAACATCAGTGACTATTCCCAACTCAGTGACATCAATTGGCAACAATGCGTTCTCTGGTTGCACCAGTTTGACATCGATGACCATTCCCAATTCGGTGACATCAATTGGAGACCATGCGTTCTATTATTGCACCGGCTTAACCTCGGTGACAATTCCCAATTCGGTGACTTCGATTGGCTCCTCTGCGTTCTCATGTTGCTCCGGCTTGACCTCTGTGACTATCCTCAACTCTGTGACTTCGATTGGCGACTATGCGTTCCTTGGATGTAGTAACTTAACCGGTGGGTTAACCATTCCCAATTCAGTGACTTACATTGGAGAGCAAGCGTTCTATGGTTGCACAGGTTTGACCTCGGTAACTATTCCCAATTCAGTAGCTTTTATTGGCGGACGTGCGTTCAATTGTTGCACCGGATTGACTTCGGTCAATGTAGAAAGTGGTAATAAAGTATATGATTCTCGTGATAATTGTAATGCGATTATTGGAACTGCGACAAATACTCTTTTTGCCGGGTATAAAAATACTATTATTCCCAATTCAGTAACTTCTATTGGCAACTATGCGTTCTTGGGTTGTAGCGGATTGACTTCTGTGGGACTGCCTGATCCATGGCCCACAATAGGAGATTGTGCATTTAGTAATACCGGACTGACTTTTGTAAATGTCCCTAACTCGCAAACGAATATTGACCCCAATGTATTTAGTTCTTGCCCCAATCTATGTATTAATATCGAGAAAGGGAATGAACCTATTTTGATAAAAAAAAGTCGCACATTTCATTGTAAAAAGGTATATATAGGACGCCCAATTAGTTATGTAGGAACAGTTACTTATACTAATCTTTTTGACTCAATAAGTGAGCTTGCCATTGATTATGAAATCGAGAAGTTGGATGATGTGATGTTTAAAAATGCTAAGAATTTAAAGGTGTTGTCAATAGGAACGGGTGAAAGTGAACTAAAAATAGGATATTTGGAAAACAGTGGCTATTACGATTCACGTGGAAAAGGGCTGTTCTATAATCTCCCATTAGATTCTGTTTATATTGGACGACCTATTAGTTATGATGCAGCAAAATGTTACGGATATTCACCATTTGCTGATGTAAAGACTTTAAGGCATATAACCCTTGATTACAACAATATAAATGCAACACTAATGCCTTATTTCTTTGAAAACTGTAACAGTCTCGAAACTGTTATAATTCAAAATTCACATTCTCAAACGTCACTTCCAGCAGAGTTTTTCAAAGGCTGTACCAATTTGAAATCCTTAACGCTTCCATTCTCGGGAGCAGGGACTGCTCAAACCACAAGTAATTTTGGCGAATTATTTGGAACTGAGTCAAATAGTAATATGCGTGCAGTGACACAGCTCTTTGAAGATGGGACAAACAAAACATATTATTTACCTACCGGACTTGAAGAATTGGTTTTAACCGAAGGGTGTGAGATGATACCTTACGGAGGATTATACAACTGCAATATGTTGAAACGTCTCACACTACCTACATCATTATATATGGTTGGCGACAAGGCATTATATGGTTGCGCACAAATCTCCGATATCTATTGCAAGGGAGCCGACCCGGCTGTAGCCTACGACAGTTCTTTTGACGGAATGCGTCTTACTTCATGCAAACTTCATGTGCCTTACAACAGTTCGGAACGTTATAAAATAAGCGATGGTTGGAAACGCTTCTACTATGTGGAAGAAGAAGCTCCATTGGTAGTTTCTGTTGCCAAAAACATAGAGAATGCAGGTGTGGTATATGGTATTAATGAATATCAACCGGGGCAGGTAGCCGAGGTTGAGGCTGTGGCACATTCGGGTTACACATTTGTAGGTTGGTATGAAAATGGCAATTTATTAACCACCGACTCAAAATATACCATTATGGTTACAGAGAGTCATTCACTTGTTGCTATGTTTGCTCCTGTGCTTGACGAGAACGATGTTGATGTAGCACCTAAAGCCGAAAATGTGACACTCTCATGGGCGCAAGAAACAGGTGCGTCATATTATAATATAGATATTTATTCCAATGCCGCAATGACAATGCAAGTGGGTAGCATGGTGATAGATAACACCGGTCAACCTGTATCTCGTTCAGCCACCGTTGTTTCTGCGACAATCGACGGTTTGAGTGAATTGCAAAATTATTATTACAGCATAACTGCATACGGAGCCGAAGAAACAATCTTGTCAAAATATACAGGCTCATTCTCCACTATTGCAGGTGTCGAGGGAGTTATGAGTGACACAAATGCCGTGGAGGTAGCACGTTACGACATTCACGGACGCTTGTTGAGCGCACCCGCTAAGGGCATCAACATCGTGAAATATAGCGATGGAAGTACTCACAAAGAGATAGTGAAATAATTTTCTATCATATAATACTTTAGGAGGTGTGTAATACTTAAAAAGATTACACACCTCCTTGTTTTTTGCCGAAGCTAATGTATATATCATGTTTTTTGCGTATTTTTGTAGAAAATTTAATTATTACTACATTGGGACGAAAAAGTAGGAGAGACCTTCCCACATTGGAAGGCATAGAAATAATTGATGTGGCAGCCGAGGGAAATAGCCTTGCACGTGTAAATGACATGGTGGTGTTTATCCCTTACGGCGCACCGGGCGACATTGTCGATGTGAAACTTCGCAAAAAACGCAAATCATACGCTGAAGGGAATATCGTTAATTTAGTAAAGCCTTCAGACATTCGCGATGAGCCTAAATGTGAGCATTTCGGCACATGTGGTGGTTGTCGTTGGCAACATCTACCTTACGATTACCAACTCAAATGCAAGCAACAACAAGTGCAAGATGCACTTGAACGCATTGCAAAAGTTGAAATTCCCGGCATAATGCCAATTCTTGGTTCAAAAAACATCTGGGAGTATCGCAATAAGATGGAATACACTTTCTCAAACAAAAAGTGGCTCACATTTGAACAACTTAACAGTGGGGAAGAATTCCCCGACAGAGATGCAGCCGGATTCCATATTTCAGGGGCATTTGATAAAGTACTCGATATTAACAAGTGTCATCTACAAGATGACTTTGGTAACCAATTGCGTCTTTTCATCAAACAATATGGCAAAGATAATGGCTATAGCTTCTATGACCTAAAAGCACAAGAGGGATTATTAAGAACTTTAATGATTCGCATTGCTTCAACAGGCGAGATTATGGCTGTAATGATATTTGGGGAAAATGATGAAGAAAAAATCAAATCATTACTTGAAACTATCATCTCTAAATTCCCTCAAATCACATCGCTACAATATGTAGTAAACCTCAAAGTGAACGACACTATTTCTGATCAAGAAATTATCACTTTTAGTGGCAAAGACTATATAGAAGAGGAGATGGAGGGACTGCGATTCAGAGTAGGACCAAAATCATTCTATCAAACCAATTCTCGCCAAGCATACGAATTATATAAAGTTGCACGCAACTTTGCTGAATTAACCGGGAATGAATTGGTTTATGACCTTTACACCGGCACAGGAACAATAGCAAATTTCGTTGCAAAACAAGCAAAGATAGTAATAGGTATTGAATATGTACCCGAAGCTATTGAAGATGCTAAAATAAATTCAGCCGTAAATAACATTGACAACACTCTATTCTATGCCGGAGACATGAAAGATGTGTTAACCAATGAATTCATTGATAATCACGGACACCCCGATGTAATGGTCGTTGACCCTCCTCGTGCCGGCATGCACCAAGACGTAGTAGATGTTATCTTAAATGCCGCTCCTAAAAGAATTGTATATGTAAGTTGCAATCCTGCTACTCAAGCTCGCGATTTGGCACTACTTGATGTTAAGTATAAAGTAGATGCAATTCAGCCAGTTGACATGTTCCCCCACACACATCATGTTGAAAATGTTGTAAAACTCACTTTGAAAGATTAAACTCTTGCAAGAGTTGAGTTATAATATGCTACGTTTCCCGTAACCTCTTCGCCAATAAATGGAGGTATGGGAAACGTTTCTTTTTCATCAGTTAATTCAATTTCTGCGACAACCAATCCGTCATGCACTCCATGAAACTCATCAACCTCCCATACATATCCCTCGTATTCCACTATATATCTCGTTTTTTCGATAATAACACCTTGCGACAACTTTAGCATTTCCACAGCTTCACACTCAGGAATAAGATATTCCCATTCATCACGAGTAACTCCGTAAGTAACTCCTTTTATTGTTATATAAGCGTCATTATCTTTAATCCTCACTCTAATAGTTGCCTCTTTTTTTGACGACAAATATCCTTGTTTAATATTGTTAATTGATGTCGCCATATTTTTATATAGGTCAGAAATAACCAAAAATTTACGTTCTATTTCTTTTGCCATTATTATTTATTTACAATATATACCTTATTTGCCAATATTAAATGAGTTTTAACAACTCATTTATATAATATTGACTAACTTTGCAAAATTAAGTATTTTAGAATTAATGCAACAATATATATTAATTTTTTTATTTATTATAGCATCATTATTTTGTCAAAGCAGCGCATTTGCTCAATCTGACAAAATTAATGGGATTGTCATTGATTCTATCTCACAAAACGGGGTCCCATATGCAACAATATTCACGCCCAATTCACAACATGGAATCATAACCGACGAAGATGGCGTGTTTCATTATCAAAAACCAACAAATCCAATAAGCCTGAATATATCTTCGGTAGGATATAAAAAGAAAACAGTTATAATTACCCCAAATGATTCTAATATTATTATTAATTTAATTCCCGATGGTATAATACTTCAAGAAGTAATTGTAAAGAAACAGAGAGAAAAATATTCCAAAAAAAATAATCCGGCCGTATTATTTGTAAATAAAATAAGGTCTCGCCAAGATTTAACAGACCCACACAACAATGATTACTATAATTATGACAAATACGAAAAAATAACATTGGGTCTAAACGATTTTACCGACCAAGCCCAAAATAGTTGGATGTTTGAACAGTTTCAATTTTTGAGTGAATACATTGACACATCCGAGATTTCAGGAAAACCGATATTAAATGTATCAGTAAAAGAGAAAGCCTCCAATGTGTTTTACAAAAAAGATGGCAATAACAAAAAAGAGTTTATTACAGGTATTAAACGCAATGGAATTGATGAAGTTACTGACCAAGAAAGTCTTCAAACTTTTTTAGAAGACATATTCCGAGAAATAGATTTATACCAAAATGACATCAATATTCTTCGAAATAGATTTGTTAGTCCACTATCTAAAATTGCGCCTGATTTCTACCGATTTTACCTGACGGACACCGTTCTAATTAACGATGAAAGGTGCATTCAATTAAGTTTTGCCCCTCACAACTCCCAAGCTTTTGGATTCGTTGGACATATATATGTTCCGGAAAATGATAGCACAATGTTTATAAAAAAGGTAAGCATGAGAGTGTCGCCTTCTATCAATCTAAATTTCATCGAACACCTATATATCAATCAAGAGTTTGAACGCGCCTCTAATGGTTGTCGGCTAAAGACTAAAGATGACATGATTATAGAAATCAGTGTTATGCCTAATACGCAAGGTTTATATGTTAGAAAAAACACATCTTATTCAAAGCACAATTTCGATCCAATCCCAAATCAAGACATATTCAAAGACTCTCGTTCAACCATCATAGACGATAATGCATATATACAAGATAACACTTATTGGAATCAGATTCGTACGGTCCCAATTACAGACAACGAAAATAGGGTAGGGACCATGCTAACCCAATTACGTAGGGTCCCCATATATTATTGGACTGAAAAAGCAATTAGAATACTTGTATCAGGCTACATTCACACAGCTTCAAAATCCAAATTTGACATAGGTCCGGTAAATACATCAATCAGCAATAATGACATAGAAGGATGGCGTTTCAGATTTGGAGGCATTACCACTGCAAATCTCAATAAACATATATTTACCGGAGGGTTTATTGCTTATGGCACTAAAGATAAAAAATTAAAGTATAACGGAGAATTAGAATATTCTTTTAATGAAAAAAAATATCATTCAAGAGAGTTTCCAATACATTCTATAAAACTTACCCATACTTACGATATAGACCAATTAGGACAACAATATGCATTTACTAATAAAGACAATTTTTTTCTCTCGTTCAAACGACATGAAGATAACCTAATTACCTATCATAGACTGACAAATTTAGAATATCATTTAGAACTATATAATAACTTTTCAATAAAAGCGACATTATCTCACAGCCGACAAGAATCTACACCTTTCGTCACTTTTATTGACGGCAATGGCAATAATTATAGCCATTACAATCAATCATATGCGCAACTAAAGTTGAGATATGCCCCTGGTGAAAAATTTTATCAATCTAAATCCCAACGATTTCCAATTAATTTAGACGCGCCAATAATAGAATTAACCCAAACATACTCACCTAAAGGATTTATGGGCAATATGTTTGAAATAAACAAAACTGAAATCAGCGCACAAAAAAGATTTTGGCTCTCGGCGTTTGGTTATACTGATATAATCATTAAGGGAGGCCATGTGTGGAGCAAATCTCCATACCCTAATTTATTACTTCCCAATGCGAATCTATCATATACAATTCAACCTGAAAGTTTTGCATTAATGAACCCCTTAGAATTTATCAACGACAGTTATGCTTCATGGGATTTAACTTATTGGGCCAATGGTTTAATATTAAATCATATTCCCTTATTAAAAAAATTAAAATTAAGAGAAGCCTTTTCTTTCAGAGGTATTTGGGGCCACTTAAGTAATCATAATAACCCACAATTCGATGGTACTCTTTTCCAATTTCCACAATTTGCGCAACCTCAAAAGATGTCTTCAACGCCATACATGGAAGCCGGAGTTGGACTTGATAATATCCTAAAAATATTAAGAGTTGATTATGTGTGGAGATTATCCTATAAAGATAGCCCGAATATTGATAAACATGGAATAAGAATTGCCTTACATATCACTTTTTAGTAGTATAAGTTGCCTAAGTTAATTGTTTTATCTACCTTTGTGAAATTAGGCTAATAGATAATTTAATTTAATTAATAACGACGACTTATGATGAAGAAATTTTTAGCATCAATGCTCGGCTCAATCGCCGGTTTTTGGATTTCATTAATTATATTAGGAATCACCTTTTTGATATTTATTATTGCGATTGGCAGCAGTAGCAGTTCAGATGTAAATTTATCAGATAAAGGAATTTTAGAGATCAAGTTATCGGGGTCTATTTTAGAACGTGAAAAACCAATCGAGTCAATTTCAGATATTCAATCATTTGATGAAAACGCTATTTATCTTAATGATATAATTAGTTCAATTATATCAGCTAAAGACGATGATGAGATTCATGGTATATTTATTAATTGCAAAGGTGTTTCTGCCGGCATAACAAGCTGCCAAGAAATATTTAACGCTCTAAAACAATTTAAGGATTCGGGTAAATGGATATATGCATATGCCGACAATTATACAGAAAGTGATTACATCATATCATGTGTAGCAGATTCTATATTCTTAAATCCTGTTGGCTCAGTAGATATACATGGACTATCTGCAACAACTATGTTCTACAAAGGGTTAATGGATAAAATTGGTGTTGAAGCTCAAGTTCTAAAAGTTGGAACATACAAAAGTGCTGTTGAACCATTTATTTTAACCGAAATGAGCGAAGCAAGTCGAGCTCAACAACAACATTTTTTAGAAAATATTTGGGACTATGTATGTAATAATATATCTGAGACTCGTAACGTCAACAACTCAGATATTAATATGTGGGCTGATAGTTTAGTATTTACGCAATCGCCCAACGAATATCTAAACTTAAAAATAGTTGATAAGTTGTATTATTATACCGAAGTAGAAGATATGATGCGTAATAAATTACAACTTGAAGACTCTGAAGAATTAAATTTCATTTCACCAAAAGAATATTGTGCATTAAAAAATATATTAAAACAATCATCAATAAGCACTGAGCACCTCGCTGTCCTTTATGCAACCGGAGATATTGTTGACTCGGGAAATGGTGGTATTGTTGGCGATGTTATAACTCCTCAAATTCTTGATTTAGCCAAAGATGAAAAAGTTAAAGGACTTATTCTTCGTGTTAATTCGGGTGGGGGTAGTGCATTTGCATCTGAGCAAATTTGGAATGCTCTTGAAAAATTCAAAGCCACAGGAAAACCATTCTATGTTTCAATGGGCGATGTAGCTGCATCGGGAGGTTATTATATCTCATGTGGTGCGAATAAAATATATGCCGAACCAACAACATTAACTGGTTCTATTGGCATCTTTGGCATAATTCCAAATGCAAAAGAACTATTAAATGACAATCTTGGAGTAACAACAGATAATGTTAGCACAAATCTCAATGGAGATTTCCCCTCATTCACACAACCAATGACCGAACAACAAAAAGTAAAAATGCAACAACTCATAGAACGTGGGTATGAAACATTTGTCAATCGTTGTGCAAATGGTCGTAATATTCCTGTTGACTCAATTAAATTAATTGCAGAAGGAAGAGTTTGGGATGGTATTTCGGCAAAAGGAATTGGTCTTATTGATGAATTTGGTGGATTAAACGATGTTATCAACGCCATGAAAGACTCTACCGGAATTTCAGTATGTGTTGATTATCCAATATACGAAGCTTCAATCCTAAATCACATTCTTACGACTCAAAGTATGTCAAACATAAAATCTTCTTCTATTATTGATGATTATAATAATTATATAAAAATCATTAATCGAATAAGAAGCATGTCGCATATTCAATGTAAAATGGAAGATATTACTATTAGATAAATATATTTACAATAAATGGATCACAAACAAATACCAAAATACATAACTTTACCACTATCTAAACTTTATGAGTGTGTGGTAAACATGCGTAATAGGCTATTTGACTGGGGGGTATTAAAACAAGTAGAATTTGACATCCCCATTGTGGTCGTTGGAAATATTGCAGTAGGAGGGACCGGCAAGACTCCCCACACTGAATATATCATAAAAGAGCTAAGTAATAAATTCAACATTGGAGTTATCAGTCGAGGATATAAACGAAAAACCAAAGGTTTTTTATTAGCGACGAATCAGTCATCACCAAATGACATTGGAGATGAACCATACCAAATATATCACAAATTCAATGGTTCAATACATGTTGCCGTTTGTGAAAATCGACGAAAGGGTATTAGAGAATTACTAAAGATTAACAACAATATTAATCTTATTTTACTTGATGATGCTTTTCAACATAGATATGTAAAACCAACGGTATCTATTCTACTAACTGAGTTTAGTCGGCCTTTATTCTATGACAATATGTTACCTCATGGCAATTTGAGAGAACCTATCCAAGCTTTAGGTCGTGCAGACATGGTAGTTGTAACAAAGTGTCCTGAACAAATTAAGCCAATGGAATCAAGGATATTTAATAAAAATCTTAAAACATTCCCTTATCAACATTTATCGTTTTCAAAATATGCATATGGTCAATTAATTCCATTATTTCCCGATAAAACCAATTTTATTCCATATCTTGATTGGCTAAATAATGATGATGTTATTTATGCGATTTCGGGAATAGGCAATCCAAGACCATTTATTAGATATCTTAAATCGTATAATTCAACGGTTAAAATTTCTA
The DNA here is from genome assembly GCA_045531405.1 of Muribaculaceae bacterium. Classification (GTDB taxonomy): domain Bacteria; phylum Bacteroidota; class Bacteroidia; order Bacteroidales; family Muribaculaceae; genus RGIG4079. The sequence goes on from JAZSDX010000076.1 coordinate 27,965, forward strand.
TTTTCCCTGATCATCACAATTTTAGCCAAAAAGACATTGATTTTATACATAAAAGATTCATATCATTAGATGCTAATAACAAATTTATAGTTACGACCGAAAAAGATGCCGTAAGATTAATGAATTTACCCAATTTTCCCAAAGAACTTATGCCATATATATACTATCTCCCTATAGAAGTTGATTTTTTAGAAGTTGGAGATGACACACATTTTATCAATACACTAACAGCATTAATCAAACAACACAAAAAGTCAAATATTAACTAAATTATATATCATGATTGAATCTATAATTGAGACCTCTAATTATATTAAATCTAAAGTTAATAATTTACCTAAAACAGCGATTATATTAGGTACTGGGCTTGGTGCGCTAGTCGAACACATTGAAGACGCACAATATATACCATATTGTGATATTCCCAATTTCCCTATTTCTACCGTTGAAGGGCATAGTGGAAATTTAATATTTGGGACATTAGGAGGAAAACGTGTTATGGCAATGCAGGGACGTTTTCATTATTACGAAGGCTATAATATGAAAGAAGTTACATTCCCGATTCGCATAATGAAAGAGTTAGGTATTGAGACTTTATTTGTTAGCAATGCTGCCGGAGGAATGAATAAAGAATTTAAGGTAGGAGATATTATGATAATTACCGATCATATAAATTTATTTCCAGAGAATCCTCTTCGAGGGAAAAATTATAATGAATTAGGACCTCGATTTCCCGCAATGACAGAAGCATATAGCCACAGACTTATCAATATAGCTGATGAAATTGCAAAAGAAAGAAATATCCGAGTTATGCATGGGGTGTATGTCGGAACTGCAGGTCCTACATTTGAAACTCCTTCAGAATATGAATTCTTCCGTATAATAGGTGGAGATGCTGTCGGGATGTCAACTGTGCCGGAAGTTATTGTTGCCAATCATGCTTCAATAGAAGTTTTTGGTATATCTGTAATAACAGACCTTGGTGGCAAAGACATCACAGAGATCCCCACCCATGAGGATGTTCAGAAAGCCGCGACAAAAGCTCAACCAAAAATGGTTGAAATCATGCAAAATCTTATTATGCGTATATAATTATGAGTGAAAAAGAAACCGAAATATCTCAAATTGGTGAATTTGGGTTAATCAAACAACTAACAAATGACATTACATTTGTCAACCCAACAACTATAAAAGGTTGTGGTGATGATTGTGCAGTTATAAAATACACAAATGAAGATACATTAGTAACTACTGATATCTTAATGGAAGGTGTACATTTCGATTTAACATATGTGCCCCTTAAACATTTGGGATATAAAGCTGCAATCGTAAATTTCTCCGATATTTATGCAATGAATGGCAAACCTCAGCAAATCGTAGTTGCATTAGGAATATCAAAACGCTTTACAGTAGAACACATTGAAGCCTTATATAGTGGGATTAAACTTGCATGTGACATTTATGGAGTTGATTTAGTTGGTGGCGACACAACTTCATCTCGCTCTGGCTTAACCATTAGCATCACATGTATTGGCTCTGCATCAACCGAAAAAATAGTCTATCGCAATGGCGCAAAAGATACTGATTTAATATGCGTCAGTGGTGATCTTGGAGCTGCATATATGGGGCTACAGTTACTTGAACGAGAAAAAATTGCATCTGCTGGGCAACCCGACTTTCAGCCACAATTCCAAGGCAAAGAATATATTATAGAACGTCAGCTAAAACCAGAAGCAAGAAAAGACATTATAACTGAATTAGACAAGCTAAACATTATTCCAACTTCTATGATTGACATATCAGACGGGCTATCTTCTGAGATTCTTCATATATGCCAACAAAGCAACATAGGTTGTAGAATATACGAAGACCGTATCCCTATCGACTATCAAACTGCAATTATGGCCGAAGAACTCAATATGAATCTTGTCACAGCTGCATTAAATGGTGGAGAAGACTACGAACTACTATTTACTGTTCCATTACACCAACACGATCAAATTGAAAAACTCAAAGGAGTTAAAATTATTGGACACATAACCAAAGAAGATTTAGGTTGCGCACTAATTACCAGAGATGGAAATGAGATCCAATTAATAGCACAAGGGTGGAATCACTTAAAATAAATAATTAGGTCACATATGTGGCCTAATTTTATCAATCCAATCTCTAAAATCATAAAATCTGTTAGTCCGATTCAAAATAAATTAGTAAATTTGTAACATTAAATCAAAATAGAACATTTTACTTATGATTAATCGAATCTTAATTAGAATAAAAGTTATACAAATTCTTTATTCTTATTTATTAACTCGTGAGGAGTTTAGTATTGAATCTCCGTCTGACAATATCTCAAAAGACAAGAAATATTCCTATACAATCTATTTTGATTTGTTATTATTGATTTTAAGATTATCCGGATATAATATTGGCAATAATTCAAATGGCATAAAAAATAATTTATCTGACAACTCATTAGCTAAAATTCTTCTAAGCAATGATGAAATTAGAGCTATCATAGTTGCCAATTCACACAACCTATCATATTATGATGATATAATCTTAAGCCTAAATAATGCAATTATTTCGTCTTCAATTTATAAAGATTACCTCAAAAGTCAGCATCCAACCATTGATGATGATGTAAAATTTTGGAGCGTTGTAATTAAGTCTATTATTATTAAAAATAATCTTTTCATTGAAGCTTCTCGCAAAAATGATTTATTTACCATAAATGGTTTTGAAGCGGGATGTACGATGGTTATAAACACTCTCAATGAAATAAACGACAACAAGACATCTTTATACAATGCAAAAAACGCATTAACCACATCATTAAATAAATCTTATGAGCTCTATTTTTGCATTTTCAATTTAATGATTGGATTAACAAACCTTCAAACTCAACAAATTGAAGCAGCTAAGAATAAACATCTTCCATCTGTCGAGGATCTAAATCCTAATACTCGATTTATTGACAACAAATTCATCAATGAAATTAAAATAAACTCTAATTTTGAGGAAGGTTTATCTAAAACATCTATTAATTGGATTGATGAACCCATTTTACTACAAAACATTCTCAATTCAATAATTTCATCTGACATATATACAAAATATATGTCAAAACCAACGAATAGTATTGCTGATGATTGTGAATTTTGGAAAAATATCTTAAAAAATATCATATTCAATAATGATGATTTTAATGAGTTATTAGAATCAAAATCAGCTTATTGGAATGACGATTTACATATTATTGGAACTTTCGTATTCAAAACCATTAAACAATATGCTAATAATCCAGGTGTGGAATTATTGCCTATTAAACAATATAAAGACATCGAAGATTCTCAATTTGGCTTAATCCTTTTTGATGAAACAATCAAGAATTTTGAATTATACCAAAGTTATATCAATAAATTTATTTGTAAACATTGGGACTTTGATAGATTGGCATTTATGGACATTGTTGTAATGACAACTGCGATTGCAGAAATGATTAAATTCCCATTGATTCCAATTCCCGTTACTCTAAATGAATATATTGAGATTGCAAATAGTTATAGCACGGCAAAAAGCGGACAATTTATCAACGGAATCTTGTATTCTGTAATAAATTTCTTAAAAAGCGAAGGACTCTTGAACAAATAATCAACAAAAACTATTATTTTTGTATAAGTTTATTCAATCAATAAATATATATAAATTATGCTTACAAATTTGATTTCATTACAAACTGCCCCTACAAATGATTGGTCTGGCATCATTATGATTGTTGCATTAGTTGCAATTTTCTATTTTTTCATGATACGTCCCCAACAAAAACGACAAAAAGAAATTCGCAAATTTCGAGAAAACTTAAAAGTAGGAGACAAAGTCATTACTGCTGGAGGAATTTATGGTAAAATTCGCAATGTAAATGACACAACATTCCAAATTGAGATTGCCGAAGGAGTTAAAATTATAATTGATAAAGGATCGGTTTATCCATCTGCTGCAGATGCCGCACAAGAAACAAATAACGACGTCCAAAAATAATTATAATCCTGCGATCTAATAATTTAAGAGCCTATTCAATTCTTGAGTAGGCTCATTATACATAATTATATGAATATAAATAACCACATTAAAAATATTCGCAGTGAACTACGAAGTGCAAGAGGTCAAAAATTCTTGCAATTTACACTATTTATTTTTATTTCATTTATATTTTGGTTTGCACTAACCTTAAATGAAGAATTTAGACATGAAATAACATATCCTATTAAAGTCTCAAATACCCCTGATAGTATTACCCTTATATCCAATGTCCCTAATTCTATTAAAATAAATATATCTGCAAAAGGATATTTATTTCTTAAAAACAAACTAAAACCCAATCAAATTTTTAATATTGATTTTTCTAAATATCGAAACAATAGAAATTGTTTACAACTTGGCAATTCTGAATTACAAGAAATAACTCGAGATATATTTGGGACAAACAATCAAATCAATTCATTTTCAATTGATTCAATAAATATATTTTATACAAATAAACCTGGCAAAATTGTAGCATTAAAAATCAATGCGACCCCAATCGTTGAAAGTCGTTATATCATTAACTCCCCCATAAAATCTAATCTCGATAAAGTTGCATTATATTCTATTGACAACATCCCCGACAGCATTCTTTCTGTTGAAACAGAACATATTACATGCGACAATCTCAACTCAACCACTATCATCAAAGCAAAAGTTATTGCTCCTAAAGGCATTCGAGTAATACCTGATTCTGTAGATATTACGATTCCCGTAGAGCCTCTTATTTCTAAAAGGAGAGTAATAAATATTGATATTATAAATTCTCCTGAGGATTGTAGGTTAATAATTTTTCCTTCACAGGTTGAAATAAATTATCTTATTCCTAAAAGTCTTTTCAATAAAGAGGTGAAATATATAAAAGCTTCTGTTGACTATAACGATATATCTCAACATGCTAACAAATTACCAATTTATATGTCAGATATACCAAGTAATTACCGAAGTGTAACATGCTCAGTTGATAGCGTTGAATATATTATAGAACAATGAAGCAAAAACTTATAGCCATCACAGGAGGTATTGGTAGTGGAAAGTCTGTCATCTCCAAAATTCTTAAAATTTTGGGATATAATATTTATGATTGTGATACGAATGCCAAAATTTTAATGGACAATAGTCCTGAGATTAAAAAAGAGCTATTTTGCAACATATCTCCAACAGTAATTAAGCCAAATGGTGACATTGATAGAGTAGAACTTGCTAATATTGTTTTTAACAATAACACTCTTCTTGAAAGACTAAATTCCATTGTCCATTCTGCTGTAGAAAAAGATATACAAAGGTGGACTATACAACATAAATCGCAAACACCTCTATTTATTGAAACCGCAATTCTTTATCAAAGTGGATTAAATCGCATTGTAAATGAGGTTTGGGATATCTATGCACCCCAAGATATTAGAATTAAGCGAGTAATGTCACGAAATAATTTTACAGTCGAACAAGTTTTATCTCGAATAAAATCACAACAAATACACATTGCAAATCCCCATAAAAACACCATACACATCACAAACGACAATTTCACAATGCTTCTTCCTCAAATACTACAACTCATCAATTAACTTAAATGTATCTGCTTCCATGTTAATTGCATATTGTTCTCGATAAAGCCCCAGTTGTTTTTTATCTAAAATTGCATATGCAATTTTTGAAGACTTATTTGATGCCTTTGAAATTATATCCCCATTATAATTAACTACAATGGAACTATTATAATTTCCAACATCATCTACTCCTGAACGATTTGCTCCAACTACATAATATTGATTTTCTATTGCTCTTGCTATTAATAGATGTTCCCAAATATTTTCTCTTTCTTTCGGCCAATTTGCAGGGACTAACATCAAATCTATTTTATTTTTCACATTTCTGCACCATACTGGGAAATATATATCAAAGCACACCAACATTGATATATTCCACCCTCTATATCTAATAATCGGAGATTGCTCTTTCCCTCGAGCATAACATTTTTCTTCTGAATTTGATGAATTTAAGTGCCTTTTATCATAATATGTTATTTCGCCCGTTGGTTCAACAAAAAACGCTCGATTACAATAGGTTAATCCTTCTTTTGCTAAATAACTTCCACATATCGCAACTCCAAAAAATTGAGCCCAACGAATCAAATTAACTATAGACGCTCCACTTTCAGTTTCTGACATTTCATAAAGGTGTTCTGTCGTTGAGACAAAGCCAGTGCTAAAAAGCTCAGGTAATACAACAACATCGGTATCCGGATCTATTTTACTTAAATGTTCTGCAACTGTGATAATATTATCTTCTTTATCACCCCAAGTTATATCATGTGATATTATTGCAACTTTTAATTGAGTATATGACATTCTAATAATTTTAATCTGTACAAAATTTCTCTGGATAATATGCTTTTGCGTCTTTATAATATTTTTTTATTCTACACATATCATCCTCAACGTTATCTGTTACAAAAAATTCGTCTTTTACATAGATATATCGATTCTTAAAATCAAATTTTCCCAATAAAATTGGTATATTAGCCCCCTTTGCTATACGCAAAAAGCCAGTCCGCCATTGGCTAACTCGTTTTCTTGTACCCTCAGGAGTTATAGCCAAACAAAGATTATCTGATTTATTAAACTTAGTAATTAGTACATCAACTAAAGATGAGCCTCGTTTCTTGGGGACCGGGATTCCACCTATTATTCTAAATACAAATCCTAATGGAAAAAAGAACCAAGATTCTTTCATTAAGAATCCGGCTTTCCGCCCAATTGACAAATATGCTAATTTCCCAAGAATAAAATCCCAATTGCTTGTATGTGGAGCGACACATATTATGCATTTAGGATAGTTGGGGGCTGTAACAACTACATGCCACCCAGCTATCCTCAAAATCCATTTTGCCAATAACTTCATTAAGTTATCGATTTAATGCTTTTTTATTTGCATCTTTCTGTGCTTGAGGCAAAAGTACATTCATTGAATTTACCACGTCTTGCACCTTTTGATAAAATTCGTTTCTCAATGTTTTATATGCTTTATGAAAATATTTTGCTCGCGCGATAGAATACACATGCGAATTTTCAAAATCTCTTGCCACTTTATCAAACGAAAAAGAAATCTTTTTAAGTGTCTCGGTTTGCAATGAAGCTATTTCAAAAATTATATCTTGCAATTTATTAACGTCAATACCTTCTACCGATTTCATTGCTAATATGCATTCTCCGGCTAAATCACCACATGCATATCTAATTTGCTTTTTTAATAATCTTTTGTTTGCCATAATAATTTATTTTAGATTATAAAGACATTAAATATTTTTTAAATGAAGAAAACGAAGAAGAAAGTTTAATTGTTGATTTTGTTCCTTTCATAAAAGCTGCTAACTTCAATGGTATTTCAACATCATCTTCAACTATTTTCTCTACTGTATCCTTAAACTTAGCCGGATGAGCTGTTTCAAGGAATACTCCTATTTCATTTTCTTTCAACCCTTCCAACAAACTTCGATAACCGACTGCACCATGAGGATCTAACAAATAGCCGGTTACATTATAAGTCTCTTTTAATGTTTCTGCAATTTGTTCATCAGTATATGTGCATCCTGATATTTCTTTAGAAATTGCTTCATGAGAATTTCCATACAAGTCCAAAATTCGAGCAAAATTAGAAGGAGCGCCTACATCCATTGCATTTGCAATTGTAGCAATAGATGGACGAGGATTGTATTCTCCACTCAACAAATATTGATAGAATATATCATTTCTATTGTTTGCAGCAATAAAACGCTTGATAGGGAGCCCCATTCGCTTACCTATTAATCCGGCTGTTATATTTCCAAAATTTCCACTTGGAACCGACACAACAATATCATCTAATGATTTCCCCATTTTTGCCAATTGTGCGTAAGCATAAAAATAATAAAACATTTGAGGCAAGAAACGAGCCACATTTATAGAATTGGCCGATGTTAATTGTAATTTTTCATTCAGTTCCGCATCCATAAAAGCATTTTTAACTAATGCCTGGCAATCATCAAATGTTCCCGAGATTTCAAGCGCTGTAATATTTTTACCTAATGTTGTAAATTGTGCTTCTTGAATTTTACTTACTTTTCCTTTAGGATATAAAACAAATACTTTTACTCCGGGAACACCAAGAAATCCATTAGCCACAGCACTTCCGGTATCTCCCGAAGTTGCAACCAACACATTTACATCTTTTGTCCCATTTTTTTTATTAAAATAGCCCAACAATCGTGCCATAAATCGAGCACCAACATCTTTGAATGCTAATGTAGGCCCATGAAACAATTCTAAACTATATTTATTATCTGCTACATGAACCAATGGTATATCAAAATTCAAAGTATCATTAACAATATTCTTAAGTGTTTCTGATTCAATGTCATCTCCAAACAGAGTATTAGCCACAACAAATGCTATATCTTGGAGAGACATTTCTCCTATATTATTAAAAAAAGCCTTAGGAATAGTAGGAATACGCTCTGGCATATACAACCCTTTATCGGGAGCCAATCCTTTAACTACAACTTCTTGAAGTGAAGCTTTCGGGGCATTACCACTTGTACTATAATATTGCATTTTATGTTAAGTTATTAATTTATAATCAGTTTTTTAATAAATTCATCACCTTTTAGTTGATAGTAGCAACCTTTTTTTGCCGATAATTCATCGAACTTTTCCACACCATCAGCATCAATACCTTTATAATAAATTAAAAAAGGTACGGCATCTGCCGTATGTGTGCGTAATCGACATGGAGTAGGGTGGTCGGGGAGTACTGCTATTGCCACATCTTCATTAATCTCACTTAATGCGTCAATCAATGGTCGTAACACTCTGCTATCTAAATATTCTATTGTTTTTATCTTAAGAGCTACATCTCCTTCATGTCCTGCTTCATCACTTGCTTCTATGTGTAAAAAAACAAAGTCTGCATCACCTTTAAATACATTTATCGCAGCTTCAGTCTTTCCTTCATAATTTGTATCATACAATCCGGTAGCACCATCAACGATTATCGGCTCTAATCCGGCATATACACCAATACCCCTTATCAAATCAACTGCCGAAATAACAACACCTTTTTTTATTCCATAAAGTTCTTGCATTGTTTGCATTGATGGCTTATAACCAGGCGACCATGGCCAAATACTATTTGCAGGATCTTTGCCCTCTGACACCCGTTTTATATTTATAGGGTGTTTTGATAGCAACTCCTGTGATTCTAATATTAAGTCATTAATCAAATCAGCAGTGGCATTAGCCTCCTCAGTTTGTGATTTAATCAATACATCATTAAATGGTATTCCTGGAACATCATGTGGAGGAGTACATAATATTCGTTTATCGGCATTTTTTATTTTCAACAAATGACGATATGATATACCTGGATAAAACGAAATCATATCATTGCCAAGTTCCTCTTGCAAATAATTGATAAGTTCGATAGCTTCCTCATTTGAAATATGTCCGGCCGAATGGTTTTTAATTTTGCCATTTTCTATACAAATGAGATTACATCGCATTGCCATTTCATTCTGGTAAATATCAATACCCATACTTGCTGCTTCAAGCGAACCACGTCCTTCAAAAACTTTTGCCACATCATAACCTAATACTGATAGATTTGCAATCTCACTTCCAGGATGGAAACCGGCTGGAATAGTTTCTAATGTTCCAACTTTCCCATATTTGGCAAGAAAATCCATCGATGGAGTTGATGCGACTTGAAGGGGAGTCTTTCCCCCTAACTCATCAATAGGCTCATCAGCCATTCCATCACCAAGAACTATTATATATTTCATATTCTATCCGTGTTACTATCTAATGTTTGCAATACTGATTATATCGGCAAACACACCGGCAGCTGTAACTTCAGCTCCCGCACCATAACCCTTAATCACCATTGGGTATTCGTTATAACGCTCGGTTGTCAAAAGTATTACATTGTTACTTCCTTCGAGAACATAAAATGGGTGAGAAGAATCAACTTTTTGCAAGCTAACATCTAGTTTACCATTTTCCAATCGTGCAACAAAACGGAACCGTTGATTTTCAGCTTCTGCTTTAGCTCGTTTAGCTTCAAAATTATCATCTATTTCGGTTATACGATTAAAGAAATCCTCTATCGAACCTTCAAAATATTCATCAGGTATAAATAAATGTTTTTCCACATCATCTTGCTCAACAATATATCCAGCCTCACGTGCCAGGATTACCAACTTGCGAATAACATCTTTCCCACTTAAGTCGATGCGAGGATCGGGCTCACTATAACCTGCCTCTTTTGCCATCTTTATAGCACGACTCATTGGAATTTCACGACTTAACACATTAAATATATAGTTAAGAGTTCCCGACAATACAGCTTCTATTCTTAATATTTTATCACCCGAATTTATAAGACTATTTATTGTATTAATAATTGGGAGCCCTGCTCCTACATTTGTTTCAAACAAGAACTTCACATCTTTTTTGCGTGCTATATGTTTGAGTTTTGAGTAGTTCTTATAACATGATGATGCAGCAATCTTATTGGCTGCTACCACATTCACATTATGCGACAACAAATCTCCATACAAAGCAGCGACACCTTCGTTAGCCGTACAATCTACAAATACCGAATTAAAGATATTCATACCCAACACCCCGTTTTTTATATTCTCGGGAGTTGATGCGATATCTGAGCTATCTAATAATTCCTTATAATTTGCAATATCAACACCCTCTCTATTAAATATACACTTACGTGAATTTGATATTCCTACAACTCTCAGTTCAAGAGCTTTATTCTTTAATAGATTGTCGTGTTGTAATCTTATTTGCTCCAACAAATGTTGCCCCACATTACCAACTCCAACGATAAATAAGTTTAGCACCTGTGTTTCCGAAAGGAAGAACGAATCGTGTATAACATTTAATGCCTTTCTCAAATTCTCCAAATCAATAACAAACGATATATTTGTTTCTGAAGCACCTTGAGCACATGCTATTACATTGATCCCATTACGACCAAGCGTATTAAACAATTTGCCGGCAATACCGGTCGAATGTTTCATATTTTCGCCAACGATTGCAACAGTTGCAAGATTGGGTTCCGCGTCTATTTCACTAATTTCACCTGATTGCAATTCAACAGCAAATTCCTCTTTTAATACAGCCACTGCCAATTCGGCATCAGCATTCTTTACGGCAAATGAAGTGTTATTTTCACTCGACGCTTGCGACACAAGGAATACACTCACACCATTTTTTGCCAATGCATTAAAGATTCGGGCATTGATTCCAATAATACCTACCATACCAAGACCTGATACGGTGATCAAACATGTATCATTGATTGATGAAATACCTTTAATTGCTTTCCCCTCCGGACTCGGACGTTGTTCCGAAATACATGTTCCGGGAGCCGTGGGATTAAATGTATTTTTAATCCAAATTGGAATATTTTTATGACATACGGGGTAAATTGTCGGGGGATAGATAACCTTTGCGCCAAAGTTACATAACTCCATCGCTTCAACAAACGATAAATGGTCAATAACGTATGTATTATTGATTACACGAGGGTCGGCAGTCATAAAACCATCAACATCTGTCCATATTTCAAGCACCGAAGCATTAAGCGTCGCCGCCAATATTGCAGCAGTATAATCACTTCCTCCACGACCAAGGTTTGTGATATTTCCATTTTCATCTGATGAAATAAAACCCGGTACCACTGCCACTTTGAAGTTATTGTTATCAAACGTAGCATGGATATATTTTTGAGTCGTATCATTATCAAGAATATGTTTGCCAAATTGTTGTTCTGTCTTGATAAAATTACGAGAGTCATAATGTTGGGCGTCTTTAATGATGCGACTTATTATCACGCTAGACAACCTCTCTCCATAGCTCACTATAATATCAAGAGTGCGGTCCGACAAATCCTTTATCAAACTCACACCCTTATATATATTTCCCAATTCCTCGAGCAATGGATCCACAATCGCTTTCAATCCCTCGAGTTTATCGGCTGAAACCATATTGACCATCACATTATTGTGGCGTTCTACTATACGAGCGTAGCAATCCAAATGGTCCTTATCTCCTTGAGCTGCAAGTTTGGCTGTATTTATCAGCTGATCCGTAATCCCACCAAGTGCCGAAACTACCACAATTACAGGTTCATTACAACCTTCTACTATTTTCTTTACACTTCTGAGACTTTCAACGGTTCCCACCGATGTACCACCAAATTTAAGTACTTTCATTTATTCTTAGTTCGATTTAATTATTAAATATGTGGCTACAACTCCACAATCCGATTTAATATACAAAGATAATCAATATCCCATAATTACCCAACATTTTTAATCAGATAAAAATGCTCAAATTCTTTGCTGATTCAGAACTACACTTTCAGTAGTTAATATTTGCAAAATAGCTTTCTTATTAATAGTGTGATATAAATACTTTATAAAATTGTTTTTTTATATCTTAGACATTTGCACGATTCTTATTTTTCTTCTGATGCGACACTTAATTTTGCTTTTTTTTTGTTTTATGTTTCCATACCTATGTATTTTTAACTATATTTGAATTTACACACTCTCTACAATAAAGAGAGTGATATAATCCTTATGGATGTTTACTGATTATCAACGATTTGATTTCATACACTTATGAGAAAGTTTTTACATAATAATAAAGCCTTCATTTCAATAGTTTTGAACTTATTTGTGTGCTTTAATACTCATGCCCAAATTTTATAATAGATGGCATATATTACAACATTACCGATTATACTAATAAGACGGTTGAAGTTACACATAACGAAAGTCCTTTTGGCATCGATTTCAATAATTACTCCGGTTCTGTTACAATCCCTTCTACGGTAACATATAGTGGTATTACCTATTCCGTAACATCAATTGGCTCGAGTGCGTTCAGAAATTGCACCGGTTTAACTTCAATTACTATCCCCAACTCCGCAAACAAAATTGGCGAATATGCGTTCTCCTATTGCGACGGCTTGAACGAAGTTAATATCTCTGATTTATCGGCTTGGTGTAAAATAAGTTATGGAAATTTTGATGCAAATCCATTATATAATGCAGCGAAACTTATACTAAATGAAACTGAAATAACTAATTTAGTTATCCCTAATAATATTTCTCAAATTAATTACTCTGCATTTATTAATTGCTCCGGTTTAACATCGATTACTATTCCTAATACTGTAACTTCAATTAGCAATTATGCGTTCTATGGTTGCATAGGATTGACATCGGTAAAAACTCTTAATCCAATTCCTCCAATGTGTAGCTCGAATTCGTTTTATCCTGTTTATGATGCCATATTATCTATTCCCGAAGGTGCTAAAGATGCATATACTACAGCCAAGGGATGGTAATATTTTACTAATATACAAGAGTTTGCAGGCATCGACAATATTGAAGCCGACAGCAACGCTATTGAAAACGCTCGCTATAATATTCATGGTCGTCAGCTCGCTGAACCTACAAAAGGTATCAATATCGTAAAATATAATGATGGCACTACAAGAAAAGAAATCGTAAAAATAGAGGAATAAATTTCCATTAAAATTTAACCCAACAAGTGCGTTTGCATTTTATGGAATTTATTATTGTCATAAAGGTCTTTCCATTTTTTTTAGCAGAAGAGACAAAACCAACATAACGCACACAGTTATTTACACATACAAATAAACCCTTCTAAAATTTCACATCCTTCTGTTCTTTGTTTTTTGACAGAATGGCAGAATAGACATAACAAATTAAAACTGGAAGTAAATAAATGGTTTCATCTCAGATGATACAAATTGATATGCAACAAATATCGCAAAAACCACAATTACACCAATCACTGGGATTGGCAGTTTTGCAAACATTATACGATATCGGCGTTTTAAGTTATCGGGCAACCAATGTATAATCATTCCAATAACAAACAACGAAAACACTGTTCCGTATGCCGAAATAATATCAAAGATATTTCCATTCCAAGCCGAGCCTATTTGCGTTACCATATCACTTGCTGTTTGCCATGCCTTCTCATTTGCAACAGCCGGGTCTAAATCAGAGCCCGAACGGAAAAACAATCGAGTGAATGAAATAAATACAAAAGTAATAAATATAGCCCACGAGCGTTCAAGCCATGAAAAGTCATTATTATATTTGCTTCGTTTATATAAATATCTTATCATAGCTCCAACAAGCACAATCAGCATAAATACCAATAACATGTTCCATAATGGAGCAGGGTAGAGAAGTGCAATCAAACCAAGAATAATCGTAACAGCACCGGCAACCATTAATCGATCAACCATAGTCCAATCACGCCAAAACTTATACACAACCATACCTACACCATTCAATCCTCCCCAAATCATAAAATTACAGCTTGCACCATGCCATAATCCGCCAAGCAGCATAGTAATCATCGAGTTAAGGTTTGCTACGATGGCTTTGCGTTTCTGTGGGAAATTCAAGGCTGTATATATCACAAGCGAAGCAATTAACAACACTATCAATGCAATCCAAATACTTCCACTTAATATTAGAGCAATCAACGTGATAGTGATAATCCAAAAATAAGTACCAAATGTAATATTGCGATTACCTCCTAAAGGGATATATAAATATGTTTGCAACCATCGAGACAGAGATATATGCCAACGTTTCCAAAAGTTACTACAGTTTTGAGCCTTATAGGGCGAATCAAAGTTTTTAGGCAAATGAAAACCCATCAACAATGACAAACCTATAGCAATGTCGGTATAGCCAGAAAAATCGGCATATACTTGTAGTGAATATAAAAACAATGCAGCAACATTCTCAAAACCTGAAAAGAGTAGGGGATTATCAAATATTCTATCTATAAAATTAAGAGCCAAATAATCACTTAATATAATTTTTTTAAGCAAACCATTAAGAATCCAAAATACAGCAATCCCAAATTGTGTTTTACTCAAATTATACTTTTTATATAATTGTGGGATGAAATCACTTGCCTTTACAATAGGCCCGGCAACTAATTGAGGGAAGAACGTAACATAAAAACCAAAATCCAATATATTCCTCACCGGCTTAATCAACCCTTTATACACATCACATGTATAGCTTATTACTTGGAATGTATAGAACGATATTCCTACCGGAAGAATTATATTATCCACACTAAAAGAAGTTCCAAATAAGCTATTGAAACCTGAGGCTGCTATATTTGTTACTTCAATATTTAATCCAAATATTGAATTTATTACATCGGCAAAAAAATAGGCATACTTAAAATAGCATAATATTGACAAATCGATAATTATACTCAGTATCAAAAACAATCGTTTCAATATAAGAGTTTTTGCCTTATAAATTTGTTTCGCAAGCAGAAAATCAGAACATGTTACCAACAAAAGCAACCCAACAAATAAACCACTTGTTTTATAATAAAAGAACAAACTAATAAAAAACAAATAGCTGTTTCTTAAAATTTTTCGTTTTTTGAAGTAAGCAAATCCGGCAAAGACAAATGCAAAAAAAGCCCAAAATTGAAACTGTGTAAACAATAACGGATTGCTTGAGTCAAAAGAAAAAACGTATGCTAAATAATTAAAAAAATCACTCATCTATATCTATATTGCGAAAATTACCGACAAATGCATTATAAAACAAATCACCTAATAATTCATAACCTTCTTTCTTAAAATGAATCCTATCGTTTTGCATCAATTGCTGACTTTCCCATTCCTTAGAAGAACCGGGACCTCCCATAACTCTAAACAAGTTCCATACAGCTCCGTTATATTTGCGTGCCAAATCGATAAATGCTTGTTCCACCTTTATTGTGTTTGGATTATATCCGGTTCTATAACCTCGTATTTTTAATTTGCAATCATTATTAGTAATAAATACGAACACTGCATTGGGATTGACAAATTTAATACGCTCTATCAATCGGCAGTAATTTGCCTTAAATTCATCAACATTAAACTTAGCCGGAGAAACATTGGCATCATTAATACCAATACCCAATATAATTATATCGGGATTAATATATTTAATCTCCTTTTCAAAATATTGACAACGTAACCAAGCCGGTACTGAAGCTCCATTAATACCGGCCTCATGATAAGTCAAACCCGAATATGAATTTTCGGTTATTATACCTCTAATTGTAACAGGACTGTTTTCATCACATTCAAACAGCACACAACCGTCAGATGCTTCGTTTGACAGTTGGAATGTATATGCACCATCTTCAATTGAATTAGGAGCTATTGTATCGCCTCCACATACCAATAACGGATATCGCATTTTATTTTCATATTCGCCTAATACAATTAATTTATCATATTGCCACAAATCATTTTCACATGATTTTAGATTAAACGAGATCGATGCCATCGAATCACACGACTGAATTGCAGCACCGGATACTCCTAATGGCAATTCAGGCAAACGGTCAACACATTTTGCTTTTCTCCAACTACCGGTTGTTGACATGCAATAGTTCTTGGGGGCATTTGTTCCCATTGCTCGAAAAGGGAAAATAATACCTTTTGAGCTTGTATAATCACCTATTAATTCGCGGAAATTCATTCTTAACCGGTGGCTGAATATTCCTGCTTGGACATGGCTTCCTCCAATATGCAATATCGAAATATGCCCTTGCCCCAACGCCATTGTTTGGTTAATTCTATCATACAAATCAACAAGCAATTTATCATCTCCCGGGACAATCAATACATTTTCATCGTGATTTATGCACGTATATTCCGGAATTAACTTAAATTCGCTAATTCCAATCGATAATGCCTCATTATTAAATGAAAATATGTAAAATAAAACGATTAAATATGTGTTGATTATTCTTTTCATCACTTAGAATTATTTGAAACCTCATCTAAGCCATTTCTATATCGATAGAATTTATAATATAGTTGAAATGTATTATATAATATATCAGATATTTCTTTTGCACCTTTTTGCGTGAAATGAATATGGTCGGGACCTGCCAATTGTGGGCGAGCTTTCACCCATTGTACAATTGAATTTCTACCACCCATGGCTAAATACATATCCCAAAATGCCGCTCCTGATTCATTTGCGGCCTCTCGCAATGCTTTCACTACATTTTCCATTTGAGGATAAGTTTGCATTTTCCCATTTCGTCGAGTTGCCATATCGGCAGGACCGATAAACAAAATTTTTGAAGAAGGTGATATTTGCCTAAACAGCTGTATTTGCTCTTTTATAGAGTTTTTATACGTTTCTATACTCTTATCCGATTTAAGATATGGCACCGAGTTACCTCCATATTGCAAGATAATTAACCCAACATTCTCATTCTTAAAAAATGGAATCATTGATGTAGAATCTATATTGGTAAACATCGCACCTGAACAACCTCGCATTGGTATATTATCAATTGATACTCCGGTAACACCGTCTAACATTATTCCATATACTTCTGCATCGCCACTAAGAGTAATTGTAGCTTTCCCAATTGATTTAGGTAATGAAATTGTATAAATCGAATTTTTTTCTGTGCCAACATTCTTTAATACACATACAGTATCAGCTGTAGCAACACTGAAAGAGCCATTCCGAGCTGAAATAGATATTCGTTGAAATTTAGATGAAATAGGATATTTCTTCCCAAGTCCTGTAACTTTTACTTTTGTTGTTCCCCATGTCTTTGTTACCTGCCCCATGACACCATACCGTCTATGCGACACTCTATTTTCAGGTGCTCCATATATCAGACCTCTGGACACTTCGCAGGGCGAAATGGATTGTGAAAGAGTATATGTAGCAATAGTTTGCTGCACCGGAATCAATCCAACCCCCATACCACCAAATTGTTCTTGAAAACGGCTTCTCAAATCACACGATATGCGATCGCATTCAAGCTGAGAATCACCATAATGCATGATTCTGACATGTTTATTTTTTGCATTATCAAGTAACTTGAAAAAGTCATCTAAATATGATTCATCATCACCGGGCATAAAAAAACGAGCTGGATTGTCTTCGCAAAAGGTCTTAAATTCATTTTCTTTTGCAATTTCCAAATCACTCTTCCTTTTTTCTATTATAGCCTGAGGAGCTTCAACATCAACAATTGTATCGTTTGGGACCTCAATAACTTCAGCTATTGACGGAAATTTTAATGTCGTACCAAATAAATCTATTCCATCATCTGGAAAGATAATACATAGTACTGCCAACGAAGCTATTATTGCAATAATAAATTTTAATATCGATTTAGCTTGCATTCCTAAAATTCACTTGTAAAATGGAATTTTATTTTGGGGAAATCTGACTGAGCCATCTGAAGCACATAATTAGAATCAGCAAGAAACACATCTCTACCTTCTTTATCAACTGCCATAAATTGATGTTTGCGCTTCTTAAATGCGTCTAAAGCTTCAACATCATCACTTTCAATCCAACAGGCTTTATATAATGAAATAGGCTCCCATTTACATTGTGCACCATATTCATTTAATAGTCGATATTGAATTACTTCAAATTGCAATTGTCCAACAGTTCCTACAATCTTACGTCCATTAAACTGATTAACAAATAATTGTGCTACACCTTCGTCCATTAATTGCTGAATACCTTTTTCAAGCTGTTTTGATTTCATTGGGTCGGTATTCTCAATATACTTAAACATTTCGGGAGAGAAACTTGGAAGACCTTTGAAATGCAATTGTTCACCGGCTGTCAAAGTGTCTCCAATTTTGAAGTTTCCGGTATCAGGGATACCTACAATATCACCTGGATATGCTTCATCTACAATGTTTTTCTTTTGAGCCATAAACGCTGTGGGCGCCGCAAATTTCATCATTTTGCCCGAACGAATGTGTTTATAGTTGGCATTACGTTCAAATTTACCTGAACAAATTTTCACAAACGCGATGCAACTGCGATGATTTGGATCCATATTGGCATGAATCTTAAAAACAAATCCTGAAAAATTATTTTCTTCTGGTTTAATTTCTCTTTCTTCAGCCTGAATAGGACGAGGAGATGGCGCAATTTCAACAAAACAATCAAGGAGCTCTTTCACCCCAAAAGTATTAAGTGCCGAGCCAAAAAACACGGGAGCAACCTTACCTTTCAAATACTCGTCTTTATCAAATTCAGGATAAACTCCCTCTATTAACTCTAAGTCATCACGTAGTTTTGACGCATCAACATCTCCAACATGCTCATCAATGCGAGGGTCATTTACATCTTCTATCTCAACTCGTTCTGATACCTTTTGTTTGTTTGGAGTAAACAAGTCGAGAGACTGTTCATATATATTATAAACTCCCTTAAATTTGGCACCTATATTTATAGGCCAACTTAATGGTCTCACACTGATTTTTAATTCAGATTCAAGCTCATCGAGAATTTCAAATGGATCGCGACCTTCACGGTCAAGTTTGTTAACAAAAATAATCACCGGAGTGTTTCGCATTCGACAAACTTCCATCAACTTTCGAGTTTGTTGCTCAACGCCTTTTGCCACATCTACTACAATTATAACACTATCCACTGCAGTTAATGTTCGATATGTGTCTTCAGCAAAATCTTGGTGCCCTGGAGTATCTAATATATTAATTTTATAATCTCCATAATTAAAACCCATAACAGATGTTGCAACCGATATACCACGTTGCTTCTCAATCTCCATCCAGTCAGATGTTGCCGTTTTTTTTATTTTATTTGACTTTACAGCACCGGCAATATGGATAGCCCCTCCATACAATAGTAATTTTTCTGTTAATGTTGTTTTGCCGGCATCAGGGTGGCTAATAATCGCAAATGTGCGACGACGTTGTATCTCTTCTGTTAATGTTGACACTTTAGGATTGTTATTTTTCGTTATTAATTCGTTTTATACACTCAATAAGGCTATCTTGCCAATATGGAATTTCTACTCCATATGTCGCTTTTATTCTTGATTTATCCAACACGCTATAAAATGGACGCGTTGCTGCAGTAGGGTAGTCTTCTGTAGGAATTGGTGTTATTTCACACCCCGTTATACCTGTAATACGATGAATTGCTTTTGCAAAATCATACCATGAACAAACGCCCTCGTTTGAAAAATGGAATATACCTTCTACCCATTGATTAGATATCAATATTCTATATATTGCTTTCGCTAAGTCTAACGCATAAGTTGGTGTTCCTATTTGATCACAAACAACCTTTAGATGCTCGCGTTCTTGTCCAAGACGCATCATTGTTTTTACAAAGTTATTCCCATATGGCGAGTAAAGCCACGATGTACGAATAATGATACTATCTGGAGCCAATGCTAACAATGCCGTTTCACCTTTTCGTTTTGTTGTACCATATTGAGAAATAGGATTTACTTTATCCGACTCCTTATATGGCCTGTGAGCGGTTCCATCAAAAACATAATCAGTTGATACATGTATAACTTTTGCACCAACTTCATCGGCTGCATTTGCAATATTCTGAACGGCATTTATGTTTACCGTTGCACATTCTAGTTTTTGCTCCTCTGCTTTATCTACTGCCGTATATGCAGCACAGTTTACAATATGACTTACTTCATTTAATTTAACAAACGTCATTACAGCTTCAGCATTTGTTAAATCCAACTCCGCTATATCTGTATATAACGTATTCCCAGGGATTTCAGCCTCAAGGACATTCTTTAATTCATTTCCTAATTGCCCATTCGCACCGGTTACTAATATCTTCATAATTACAATAATCTAATTAGGCTACAAAGATACTGCAAATCACTCGCATCTGCAAAACGCAGATAGGTTTTAGTTTGCCATTTATTTATATTTTTGTGCCCAAATAAATATTAATCTTCATTTTTAAATAATTTATCTTCTGAATCAAGATTAAAATAATGAGAGAGTAAGGCAATAAAACGAGAAACTTGAGTTAGAGCTATTTGCGTATCTTTTGTTATTTCTTTCCCTTGCAATCTAAGAAGCAACATTCCATATAATGCAGTAAAACATGTTTCTAATTCACCATGTTTGTTTTCTCCAGCTTTAGCTCGCAACTCCACAATAAATGGCAAAGTTTTATAATATTCAGCACTATATTCTGCAAACTGATGGTCTTTTAATACAGCATCATGCAATTGAGCCAATTGTAATATTATGTTTTTATTTAATTGCAAATGCCCACTTTTTACAACATCTTCGCGACGCATCATATCAATCAACGACTCATACCACTCAATCATTTGCTTGCGTTGCTCTTCTGAAAGCCCAAAGCGATCAACAACATTGGTTGTTATGCGATCAATATCCAGCTCATTTGCTCGAATCAAATCTTCTATTTGCCACATATATAATAAATACTCGGCAATATTTTCTTTTCTTTTTTGTGATGCAATAAACATATAATTACTAAATATTTAGTTTCATCATAATCCCATAATTTGAGATTTCATCATTATTATATTCCATATTTTGTACAAATGTACTAAATATTTTCATTAACTTTGCAACGATTTACACATCTATTGCCTTGTGGTGTAATGGTAGCACGTCGGATTCTGGTTCCGCCTGTGAGGGTTCGAATCCTTCCAAGGCAACATCCAATTTTAATCCTATAAATACAACTAACAAATTTGTAAAGAAGGGGACATCTCTAACCCCTAAAATTTAAGGCACTCTTAAGTGCCTTTTTTAATAAATATATGAGTATTATATCACATTGCGAGGGTGGGACGATAATATCGCGAATAATGTATAATAGTATATCAAGAATGTGGTAACGTTTTTGCCTAAAACTTGTTCTTGTTACCATTTTTCAAGTCATTAATTACATAAAACGGCTATAAACTCTCATCTTCAAACAAAAAACTCACTTTTATATCATAAAGTTACCAAAAATTTAACTATCTTTGCAGTCGATTTTGCCTATTTGCGTAAAATCAACAACGATATATCGACTAAAACATATTTAACAAATGATAAATATTACGTTTCCCGACAATAGCGTAAAACAATTTGAAAGTGGCATCACTCCACTTCAAATTGCAGAAAGCATTAGCCCTCGATTGGCTCAAGACGTACTTGCTGCATCTATTAATGACCAAGAATGGGATTTAACTCGTCCCATAATCAATGATGCATCTATCAAACTATTCAAATGGGATGACACCGAAGGTAAACATGCTTTTTGGCATAGTTCTGCACACTTGTTGGCTGAAGCTCTTCAAGAGTTATACCCTGGTGTAAAATTTGGCATTGGTCCGGCTATTGAAAATGGATTTTATTACGACATTGATCCAGGCAAACATTCTATCTCTGCTGCAGACTTCTCTAATATTGAGAAGAAAATGATAGAACTCGCTCAACGTAAAGAAGACATCGTTCGTAATGACATCTCAAAATCTGACGCGTTAAAACTTTTTGGAGATAGGGGAGAAGTATATAAATGCGAACTTATCAACGAACTTGAAGACGGAACCATCTCAACATATACACAAGGTTCGTTTACTGACCTTTGCCGTGGTCCACATATTCCCAACACAGCACCAATAAAAGCTGTAAAAATTACATCTCTTGCTGGGGCTTATTGGCGTGGCGACGAGAAACGCGACCAATTGGTAAGAGTTTATGGCATCTCATTCCCTAAAAAGAAAATGCTTGATGAGTATCTTGTAATGCTTGAAGAAGCAAAGAAACGAGATCACCGCAAATTAGGGAAAGAAATGGAGCTATTTGCATTTTCTCAAAATGTTGGAGCAGGTCTTCCTTTGTGGTTACCCAAGGGTGCAGCTTTACGCGATCGTCTCGAACAATTCCTTCGCAAAATACAAAAACAATATGGCTACCAACAAGTAATCACACCTCACATTGGCAACAAAATGCTATATGTAACATCCGGTCACTATGCAAAATATGGAAAAGATTCATTCCAACCAATTCACACACCAGAAGAAGGAGAGGAATACTTGCTTAAACCTATGAATTGTCCTCACCACTGTGAGATATTCAAAGCATTCCCACGTTCTTATCGTGAGTTGCCATTACGTCTTGCCGAGTTTGGCACAGTGTATCGCTATGAGCAAAGCGGAGAGCTTCATGGTCTGACACGTGTGCGTGGGTTTACTCAAGATGATGCCCATATTTTCTGCGCTCCCGATCAAATAAAAGATGAATTCCTAAAAGTAATGGATATTATCTTGTTTATCTTCAAGGCTCTTAAATTTGATAATTTTGAAGCGCAAATTTCGCTACGCGATCCCAATAACAAAGAGAAATACATTGGTAGCGACGAAAATTGGCGACTTGCCGAAAACGCAATCATTGAAGCATGTGCAGAGAAAGGATTAAATGCGCGCACCGAGCTTGGTGAGGCAGCATTCTATGGTCCCAAACTTGACTTTATGGTTAAGGATGCACTTGGTCGTCGTTGGCAACTTGGTACAATTCAAGTTGACTACAACCTTCCTGAACGTTTCCAACTTGAATATACCGGAGCCAACAATCAAAAACATCGTCCGGTAATGATTCATCGTGCGCCATTTGGTTCAATGGAACGCTTTGTGGCTGTGTTGCTCGAACACACTGCCGGCAAATTCCCATTGTGGCTGGCTACCGACCAAGCCGTCATTCTACCTATCAGCGAAAAATTCAATGACTACGCCTATAAAGTAGCAAAAGAGCTCAACGATAAAGACATTCGTGCTATTGTTGATGACCGAAATGAAAAAATAGGTAAGAAAATTCGCGATAACGAACTAAAAAGAATCCCTTATTTGCTCATTGTTGGAGAAAAAGAAGCAGAAAATGATGAAATTTCTGTAAGAAAACAGGGCGAAGGTGATAAAGGTTCAATGAAAATTACTAACTTTGCAGAAAATTTGACCGCTGAAGTTGAAAACATGACAAATCAATAATTACCGAATGGAGAAAAAGCCCTTTAATGGACCTCAGCCTAATCGCAATAACGGTGGGCAACAACGCAAAGGCGACAAAAACACAAAAGAGCCTTATTTGATTAACGAACAGATTCGTGCTCGTGAAGTACGTCTCGTTGGCGACAATGTGGAAATTGGTGTATATTCAATTTCTGAAGCATTAAAAATTGCCGACGAGCAAGGTCTTGACCTTATTGAAATTTCGCCAAATGCAGAACCTCCTGTTTGTAAAATTCTTGATTATCAAAAATTCTTATACCAACAAAAAAAGCGACTTAAAGAACAGAAGGCAAAATCCACGAAAATTGTAGTAAAAGAAATTCGTTTTGGACCTCAAACCGACGACCACGACTACAACTTCAAATTAAAACATGCCATCGGGTTCTTAAAAGAAGGTGCAAAAGTAAAAGCCTATGTATTCTTCAAAGGTCGCTCAATATTATTTAAGGAACAAGGGGAGGTACTACTTCTTCGTTTTGCAAACGACTTAGAAGAATTCGGAAAAGTTGAACAGATGCCGGTTCTTGAAGGTAAAAGGATGATTTTAATGATTACTCCAAAGAAAAAATAACATCAACGTCACGTGTGGCGTGGATAATTTAAATAATTCGAATTAATTTTTAAAAGTAACAAAAATGCCAAAGATTAAAACTAACTCCGGTGCCAAAAAGAGGTTTGCCCTTACCGGATCAGGAAAAATCAAAAGAAAACATGCTTTTAAGAGTCACATCTTAACAAAGAAGACTAAAAAGCAAAAAAGAAACCTTACTCATTTCTCTACAGTAGCAAAAGTTGACGAGAGCAACGTAAAGGCATTACTTGCCCTCAAATAATTTAGGTTTCAAGTTTTAATTCGTGATTTTTTAATTTTTTTATTAACCGAATGTTTAGCACTAAAGAGCAAAAAGCCGCTAACATTCAAAAAATTCAAAGAAAATGCCAAGATCAGTAAACCACGTTGCCTCAAGAGCACGTAGAAAGAAAATCTTAAAACTCACAAGAGGTTATTACGGATGTCGCAAAAATGTATGGACTGTAGCCAAAAACACTTGGGAAAAAGGTCTTACTTATGCTTACCGTGATCGCAAAAACAAAAAGCGTAATTTCCGTGCACTCTGGATTCAACGTATCAATGCCGCTGCACGCTTAGAAGATTTGTCTTATTCTAAGTTAATGGGACTTATCCACAAATCAGGTATTGAAATTAATCGCAAAGTGCTTGCCGACCTCGCGCTCAACAATCCTGCTGCATTCAAAGCAATTGTTGAAAAAGTAAAAAACGCTTAAGTTTTTAACTTTTAGGCATAATTAAAATAAACGAGTAACCCAAATCGGATTACTCGTTTATTTTTTTCATAAGTTTTAATCTTATAATTACTATTCTATCAAGAATATTGATTAATTTTGTATTATAGAACTATATTAATCAGAAATCAATAAAGACAAGTGTCATGACTGAGATAAACGAAGTTGAAAATACCGAGAAGAAAGGGCTTAACTTTGTTGAGCAATTAGTAATGGAGGATTTACAAGCCGGGAAGAATGAAGGACGACTAAATACCCGTTTCCCACCTGAACCAAATGGATATCTTCATATTGGACACGCAAAAGCTATTTGCATGGACTTCGGTATAGCCGAAAAATTTGGAGGAACATGCAATTTACGATTTGACGACACAAATCCAGTCAAAGAAGACGTAGAATATGTTGATTCTATCAGAGAAGACATTCATTGGTTAGGTTTTGACTGGGGAGATCGCGAATATTATGCATCTGATTATTTCCCTCAATTATACGATTTAGCCATTCGTCTTATTAAAGAAGGAAAAGCATATGTAGATGATCAATCATCCGAAGAAATTGCATCACAGAAAGGCTCGCCCACGGTTCCTGGTATAGAAAGTCCATATCGCAATCGTTCGGTAGAAGAAAATCTTGATTTATTCCAACGAATGAATGCTGGCGAATTTGAAGAAGGTAGCCGCGTACTTCGTGCAAAGATTGATATGGCATCTTCAAATATGCATTTTCGTGATCCTATAATGTATCGCATTATTAAGCATCCTCATCATCGCACTGGCACAACATGGAAAGTGTATCCTATGTATGATTTTGCTCATGGACAAAGTGACTACTTTGAAGGTGTTACACATTCAATTTGCACCTTGGAGTTTGTGCCTCACCGTCCGTTATACGAGTATTATGTAAAAGAACTTGCCGATGAAACTTATTGCCCACGACAAATAGAGTTTAATCGCTTGAATTTAACATATACAGTAATGAGCAAAAGGAAGCTGCTCCAATTAGTGCAAGAAGGTTTAGTCGCAGGATGGGATGATCCTCGTATGCCTACCATCTCGGGGATGCGTCGTCGCGGATATACACCTCAATCAATAAAGAATTTTATATCTACTATTGGATATACAAAATATGAAGCCTTAAACAGCATTTCATTGCTTGAACATGCTGTGAGAGAGGATTTGAATAAGACTTCTACTCGAGCTATGGCTGTGCTTAATCCGGTAAAATTGGTAATAACCAACTATCCCGATGGCGAATGTGAAATGGTAGAAATGGAAAATAATCCTGAAAATCCTAATGGTGGAACACACCAAATGCCATTCTCTCGTGAGATTTACATTGAGCGTGAAGACTTTATGGAAAATCCTCCTAAGAAATTTTTCCGTCTCGCTCCTGATGGAGAAGTGCGTCTTAAAGGTGCATACATTATAAAATGTACAGGAGTGAAGAAAGATGCCGAAGGTAATATTGAAGAGATTTATTGTACGTATGATCCAAATACTCGTAGTGGATTGCCCGGAAGTGCTCGTAAGGTAAAAGGAACTTTGCATTGGGTTTCTGCACAACATGCAATAGATGCAACAGTGCGTTTATATGACCGTCTTTTTGAAGTGGAAAATCCGGCAGCTGAAACAGAACGTGATTTTCGTGATATGCTCAACCCTAATTCTCTTAAAGTTATTGAAGGTGTTAAAGTGGAGCCATTTATTGCTGAAAATGCATATCAATGGCATAAATTCCAATTTCAACGTATTGGATATTTTACTCCTGATTATGACTCAACTTCCGAAAAACTAATTTTTAATCGCACAATTGCCCTTAAAGATAGTTGGGAAAAAACTCAAAAAAAATAAGCATTGCTTATTCCTTTTTACATCATTGCCACAAAAAACAGCGATTAATAATCGCTGTTTTTATTTACTAATATTTCACAAAAAAGGATTCTTTTCTTTCTCATCTCCAATTGTAGTTTCCGATCCATGTCCTGGATAAACCACTGTTTCATTTGGCAAAGAAAGTAATTTATCATTTATTGCTTCAATTAATTGCACATAATCCCCACCTGGCAAATCTGTTCGTCCAATACTTGAATTAAATAAAACATCTCCCGAAATTATAAATGAAGATTCTGATGCATACAACACTATGCTCCCTGGTGAATGCCCTGGGACATGCAATACTTTAATTGTTTCGCATCCTAATCTTAAGTCATCCCCATCTTTTAAATTTTTGCCTATTTTTAGATCTTCAATCGAAATGGGCAAACCAAACATTTTAGCTTGTTCCATCAACCGTTCTGCTAAAAATTGATCCGCAATATTAC
The DNA here is from genome assembly GCA_045531405.1 of Muribaculaceae bacterium. GTDB lineage: Bacteria > Bacteroidota > Bacteroidia > Bacteroidales > Muribaculaceae > RGIG4079. Next base: position 55,619 of record JAZSDX010000076.1, read on the forward strand.
ATTCAAGCATCAGTTCATAGTTTTGCCTCATGTAACCAATACCAAATGAATGATCAATATGCATGTGCGTATTAACAAGATGCGTCAATCTTAGTTTATTATTATTAATAAAGTCATCAATGATTTTACATTCTTTATCATCAATCATTCCAGGATCAACAATTATCGCGTCTTTACTTATATCGTCCCATAAAATATAAGTATTCACACCAAACATATTAAACGTAAATCGACAAACCTTCATCTCGCAATCATTTACATCGGTACATAAATAATTTTTTTAGTCTCAAAAAATGATTCATTAAAGAATTCTGTAATAGGGTAATCAATTATAGGATAATTAACCGCACTTAATTCGTCGTGTAAATCACCACCTTTTAAGCAAATCAAACCATTCTGGTATTTGTTTTTACTTCTTGTTTCTACATTTTTACGAATTAATGGAAGCAACTCATCCAACCTCATTACCGCTCGGCTAACAACAAAGTCATATTTCATCCGACACTCTCCAATATCCCCATGTTGAAATGTAACATTTGTTAAGTTTAATTCCTCGGCAATAGATCTTGCTACATTTATCTTTTTCCCTATTCGATCAATAAGATGAAACTTACACTTGGGGAACATTGTGGCAAGAGGAATTCCCGGGAAACCTCCTCCGGTACCCATATCTAAAAAAGTAGTTCCGTCAATCGGCTCCATAAATTTTGCGATTGACAATGAATGCAATATATGATTCATATATAGATTTTCGATATCCTTGCGCGAAATTACATTAATTTTAGCATTCCACTCTGGATATAACTTCCCCATTAGTTCAAATTGTTTTATTTGAATATTCGAAATATTCGGGAAATATTTCAACACTGAATTATTCATATTTTCGCTCCATTTAATTGTGAATCAACATCTATATTTATATTTATTTATTAATTTATCAACATTTACTATTTTTATTTCCTTATTCTTAATGCATATTCACTAAAATACTGTTATTTTGCACTACAAAAATAATACTTATATGTTGAAAATTGGAAAATTTAACATCCTTAAAGTCTCAAAAATTGTTGATTTTGGACTATATCTTGATGGAGGCAATAATATTGAGATTCTTTTACCATCAAAATATATCTCAGAAAATCCACAAATTGGTCAAGAACTAAATGTTTTTATTTATACTGACTCCGAAGACCGATTAATCGCAACCACAGAAAATCCGTTAACACAAGTCGGAAAATTTGCATTTCTAAATGTTAAATCAGTAAATAAATTTGGAGCATTTTTAGACTGGGGACTAATTAAAGACCTTTTGGTTCCATTTAGCGAACAACGCACTCGCATGAAACAAGGAGGACGTTATCTTGTTTATACATATTTAGATGATGCGACAAAACGAATTGTAGCTTCATCTAAACTTGATAAATTTCTTAGCAATACAATTCCATTATACACAAAAGGGGCTAAAGTACAATGTCTTATATATGACGAAAATGATATCGGATACAAAGTCATAGTCGAAAATCTTCATAAAGGCATTATATATAAAAATCAAGTATTTCAAAATATAGGACTCGGAGATCAAATATATGGATACATAAAACAAATTCGAGATGACAACAAAATAGATATCTCCATAAATGATGTTGCAGTAAATCGCATTGATGAATTAGCAAAACGATTTCTTAACTTTATATCTATAAATGGAGGAACTACCTCATTAGGGGATAAATCTTCTCCCGAAGAAATTAAAGCTATAATGTCTTGTAGCAAAAAGGATTTGAAAAAAGCGATTGGCTTATTATATAAACAACATCTTATTGACATCAATGAGGGAAAAATAATCATAATACAAAAATAAATTACTCAACTCCTAAAAATGAATTCTTCAAACAAATTGCTATTTTTGCACTTGTTAGCTGAATCTACGGGATGTTGAATCACATAAAATATTTTCTTTTGCATTTATAACGTAAATTTGAAATATTTTTAGCATCTTTGTAAATTAAAATATAACTTATTTATTTATGGAGTTTACAGCCAATCAAATCGCATCACTTGTCAACGGCATAGTTATTGGCGATGGCAATGTCAAGGTTAAAACATTTGCAAAAATTGAAGAGGGTCAACCTGGAGCTATATCTTTTTTAGCTAATCCTAAATATACTCAATATCTATACGAAACAAAAGCATCTATTGTATTAGTTAAATCAGATTTTACACCAGAAAAAGAAATAACTACAACATTAATTAAGGTTGAAGACCCATATGCTACATTGGCGATGTTACTTGATATGGTTTCTAAATTAATGAATCCACAACCATCAGGCATTGAACAACCTTGTTTTATATCTCCCAGCATTATTATTCCGGAAGATATATATATTGGAGCTTTTGCATATATTGGCAATGGTGTTAATTTAGGGAAAGGAGTTAAAATATATCCTCAAGCCTATATTGGCAATAATGTAACGATAGGTGAGGGATCTATTATTTACTCTGGAGCAAAAATATACCCTGGTTGCCAAATCGGTAATAATTGTGTCATTCATGCCGGAGCAGTTATAGGAGCAGATGGCTTTGGCTTTGCCCCTACCGCAAATGGATATAACAAAATTCCTCAAATTGGCAATGTTATAATCGAAGATAACGTAGAAATTGGAGCTAACACCACTATCGATAGAGCAACAATGGGAAGCACTCGCATAATGGAGGGTGTAAAACTTGACAATCTCATTCAAATCGCACACAATGTTGAAATTGGGGAACATACTGTAATGGCCGCACAAGCAGGTGTTGCCGGTTCCGCAAAAGTAGGGAATTGGTGTATGATTGGTGGTCAAGTAGGAATAGCTGGTCACATAACAATAAGCGACAAAGTAAATATTGGAGCTCAATCTGGCATTCATTCAAACGTAAAATCAGGAAGCCGCCTAATGGGCTATCCTGCAACTGACGCAAAAGATTTCATGCGCCAATCTGTATATATAAAGAATTTGAGTAGCTTAAATGCTCGAGTAACAGAAATTGAGAATAAATTAAAAGATTAACATATGAAACAATTAACATTAAATAGTTCATTTAGCGTAAAAGGAAAAGGGCTTCACACCGGTTTAGATATTGAAGCGACTTTTTATCCTGCTCCAGAAAATTATGGGTATAAATTCCAACGAATTGATTTAGATGGAGAACCTATTATTGACGCATTAGCTGAATATGTAACAGCAACTACACGAGGCACTGTAATTAGTCGTGGAGATGTTTCAGTCAGTACAATTGAACATGCAATGGCTGCATTATATGCCGCTGGAATTGATAATTGTTTAATCAAATTAAATGCCCCTGAAATGCCGATTCTCGATGGTAGTGCATCTGAATATTGCGCAAAAATCAACGAAGTAGGTATAATTGAGCAAAAAGCAGAAAAAGACTATTACATAGTAAAACAAAAAATTGAAGTTAGAGATGATACAACAGGTGCTTCAATTGTAGTTCTTCCCGATGAAGACTTTAGTATTGATACTATGGTTGCATTTGATTCTCCTGTATTAACAAATCAATTTGCATCACTTGATCGCTTATCTGATTTCGCATCTGAGATTAGTTCAAGTCGAACCTTTGTTTTTGTCAGAGAGATTGAACCTCTAGTAAAAGGAAATCTAATTAAGGGTGGAGATCTCGATAATGCTATTGTTATCTACGATTCCGAGCTTCCTCAGAGTGAACTTGATAGGATTGCAGATCTCATGAATGTTCCTCGCAAAAACGTTTCTGAATTTGGTTATATTAATAATAAGCCGCTTACATCTGAAAATGAACCAGCCCGTCACAAATTAATGGATGTACTTGGTGATATTTCATTAATTGGTCGCCCATTAAAAGGTAAAATTTTAGCAACACGTCCTGGACACTCTATTAATACCACATTTGCAAAAAAAATACGACAAGAGATTAAACGCCAAGATATACAAGCTCCGGTTTATAATCCTTCTATTGCACCAATACTAGACAACAATCAGATTAGAGCATTACTTCCTCATCGTTATCCATTCCTTCTTGTTGACAAAATTATTGAAAAAGGGGATAATCATATTGTTGGAGTGAAAAATGTAACAACAAACGAACCATTCTTCCAAGGGCATTTCCCTCAAGAACCAGTTATGCCTGGAGTTTTATTAGTAGAAGCAATGGCTCAAACCGGTGGGCTTCTTGTGTTAGGAACAGTCGATGAACCAGAAAGATATTCTACTTATTTCATGAAAATTGATAATGTAAAGTTTCGTCAAAAAGTAGTCCCTGGAGATACTTTAATTTTTCATGTATCTTTTATGACTGAACTTCGTCGTGGATGTGCAGTTATGAAAGGCTACGCATTTGTCGGAGAAAAAATCGTTACTGAATGTGAGTTTATGGCACAAATAATAAAAAACAAATAACAAAACTATTATGAAACAACCATTAGCATATATACATCCGGGAGCAAAGATTGCACCAAGTGTTGTAATTGACCCTTTTGTTACAATTGAAAACAATGTAGAAATTGGAGAGGGGACAAGCATTGGAAGTAATGTTACAATTATGGAAGGCGCTCGTATTGGAAAAAATTGCACAATATTCCCTGGAGCTGTAATTTCTGGCATACCTCAAGATCTAAAGTTCCAAGGTGAAGAGACTCTTGCAATTATTGGAGATAATACGACAATTCGCGAGTGCGTAACTATCAATAGAGGTACAGTTGCAAAAGGCAAAACAGTTGTAGGCAACAACTGTTTGATTATGGCTTATTCGCATGTTGCCCACGATAGCATCGTCGGCAATAATGTTATAATCTCTAACGCAACACAAATTGCAGGAGAAGTCATTATTGACGATTTTGCCGTAATTGGTGGAGGTTCATTAATCCACCAATTTAGCCATATCGGACCTCATGTTATGATTCAAGGTGGCGCCTTAGTTAACAAGGATATCCCCCCATTCGTAAAAGCTGCACGCGAACCAATTTCATACACTGGTGTTAACTCAATTGGGCTTCGCCGTCGCAATTTCACAAATGAACAAATTCGTGAAATCCAAGAGATATATAGATATTTATATCTATCTCAGTTAAATGTTAGTGATGCAATCGAGCGCATTGAGACTGAACTTCCTGCTACTAAAGAACGAGACGAAATCATTCTTTTTGTTCGCAATTCAAAACGTGGTATCATAAGAGGGTATGTATAATATCATTATCATATAATAAAAAAACCGTGATGTTTCACGGTTTTTTTATTTCTAATTTTTAGAATGGGAGATCATCATTTTCATCTCCTCCAATAGCCACAGAAGAAACATCTCCAACAACTGGAGGAGGTGTCGGTATTGTTTCTGCGCCATATCCAACAGAAGTCACATCAGCCTTTTCAGCTTTCCAACCTCTAATACTTGTGAACCACCGACCATTATATTCGCGACTTTCAATATCAAAACTAAGTTTAATGGTATCACCTACTGACAAGGGATATTGATCCGCACGCTCTCCAAAAAAATCAAAATGCACTTTTTTAGGATATTGCTCTTGTGTTTCTAACACATATTCTCTTTTTTTCCATGCATTTCCAGCCTTAGAAGTTCCAGTCATTTCTGGTAATGCTAAAATAATTTTTCCTGTTATTTCCATTATATTATTGATTAATTTCTACAAAATTAAAAAATGATTTTTATCTTGACAATTTTTAGCGAATAAACTTATCTACACTAATTGAGCCATCTTCATATATTTTTTTCACAATATAAACTCCATTAGGCAAAGATTCGCATAATATCGTTGCTTCTTGACCATATATTGACTGATAAATCACACAAACTCCTGTAGTTGAATATACTTCAACTCTATTAATCGATTTATATCCTGAAATATAAATTATATCATTCGCATAATAAAATTTTGAGTCTATTTTATTGTTTTCTTCTAAACCTGCATTTTCTGAGATTACAGGTTCACTCTCGTAATAATTTTTATCAAATGTTGTTACTGCAAATCTTAGACCGGCATCATCTGAGTCATATATAAATTCTGTGTCAGTAACAATATGCGCCACTACTTGTTGTGGGTCTTCTAAATCCACCGAACTTCCATCGCTCAAATATATTGAATAATATTTAATTGGAGTATCAACTACATCCAGTATTGGCTCTTCCCACTTAATAAAATATTGTCCGTTTACATATTCTTGTGTCACATTTAATGGTGCATTTGGCTTGGTTATGCCATTATAGTCCATCGGAGCAATATGTGCAGGATATTTGAAATAGTTATTTTGTAATTCGTCGTATAAATCTGCAATTTTACTTTGAGATTCATCTATTACATGGTCGGTTCTGAAAAAACACACACCAGATGTACCTTCTTGTTTTCTAATTTTTTCTATTTGATCTGTTACCACTGAAACGTCCCAATCATTTGAGCCATCAACCATTTTATATGGAGCAAGACCAATTACCAATTGACGTCCGGCACAATTTGTTACCCATGTTGACATATTGGGAGAGAAACCATAATTTTCGTTCCAATACATCTGAGGTATAAGCAAGTCATGATTACCCGATTGCATCCATTGGCACGCATCTTGATACACACTTCCATATGCTGTCATATTGCTATATCCCATAACATTTTTATATGTTCCGATTGGAGCTGCGCCGACTTTAATATCTGGATTGATACTTTTTGCCATTTCATAAAATTCAGCGATAAATGTGTTAATGTTCTGACGTCGCCAATCATCTTTAGGTAGCCCTTCAGGATTATATGTTGCGTATGAATCAGCATCATCAAAATCAGAACCAGGATATCGTGTATAATCGAAGTTCACACCATCGTAATCATAGTTTGAAATTAATTCACGATATACGTCTAAAAGATATTCACGAGTTTCAGGCAATCCGGGGTCTAAATAATATGCACCATTATATTCTACACATAATTCAGGATTTGTTGTAATAGGGTGTTTAACTTTATTGTTTTTATATTTGTTTGCATCAGATGTTGTGCCAATGCGATAGGGAACAATCCATGCATGACATTCCATATTTCTTTTATGACACTCCTCGATAACAAATTCACTAACATCATAACTTAAACCTTTTGAGCCATCACCGGTAACATATCTATAAGCTGGTTGCATTGTAGATTCCCACAACACGTCACCTTTTACTTGCGCTTGAAATATGATAGTATTGAAATTTGCATCGGCTAATTTATCGAGAATCTCACAAAGATTTTCTTTTTGAGTAGCAACATCATATTCTCCTTTGGGCCAATCCGAACCACTATTCGTCGTTAACCACACAGCTCTTATTTCTTGTTTAGGTTGTGCATACATACACACCAATGAAATAATATATACAACTATTAATAAAATGCGTTTCATATCCTTTATTTTTATAATATGCGAAGTTAATGAATAATCCTAAACCCAACAAATTTTTCCACATGTTAATCATTGTAAATTAACCAACTATTGCTATCTTTGGCAATAATAATTAAAACATTAAAATAACATGAACAAAACAAGCGATTGGTGGACATCTCCAACCGAAAGTGAAAACGGACGACTTATAATGGTTACCGGTCGTCGTGATGTAGATAAATTTCGCAATAATCCTCGATTCAATATCAGAGTTGAAATCTCTTGGAAATATAACGGCGAAGCCTCAGGTATGCCCGATTTTACAACGTCATCACTGATGGAACAAGTCCAAGAGGCTCTCGAATCTGAATTTAAGAAAGACCCGGTTGCGATACTTACCGGTATATATACAGGGGATAATGAACGCAATTGGATATTCTATACATTAAGCACTCATATTTTTGGGTGTAAACTTAACGAAGCTCTTGCTAACTTTGAGCTTCTACCCATCTCAATTTATTGTGAAAATGACCCAGACTGGAATGAATATCAAGAGATGAAAGAACTTTCTGAAATTGATGCAGGAGATTAATCTTTATTCTGCAAATAATTAAATACAGCTTCAGCACATCTTTCTCCATCAATTGCTGCCGATACTATTCCTCCTGCATAACCTGCACCTTCTCCACACGGGAATAAACCATTGATTTTTACATGAATTAATGTATCTTTATTACGAGGGATTCTAATAGGAGAGGAGGTGCGAGTTTCATCTCCTATTAACACCGCATCATTCGTAAGGAATCCCTTTGATTTTCGTCCGAAATCTCTGAATCCTTGCTGCAACCTTGTTGCAACAATTTTTGGTAATAATTTATCTATTCTGGCACAATGTATACCGGGAGCGTATGATGTTGGTGGAAGAGAGGTCGAATTTCGTCCCTCAACAAAATCAATCATTCTTTGTGCAGGTGCATTCTGTGTCGATTTACTTTCTTTATAAAAATTCGCCTCAATATCCTCTTGAAATTTCATCATCTTCAACACTCCATATTGGTCATATTCAGGCAAGTCTTCTGGCAAAATTTCAACAACCATACCTGAATTTGACCACTTCGTTCCTCGGTTTGACGGCGACATTCCATTTACAACCATCTGATTAGGTCCACTTGCTGCCGGGATAATAAACCCTCCGGGACACATACAAAAAGAATAAACAGCACGTCCATCTACACGAGTAAGCATTGAATATTCTGCAGCCGGCAAATATTTACCACGACCATTTTTACTATGATATTGTATGCAATCTATCAAATGTTGTGGGTGTTCTAATCTTACTCCTACGGCAAGCCCCTTGGGCTCAATTTCAATATTTTTATTATCTAACAAATAATATATATCACGTGCTGAATGTCCTGTTGCCAATATCACAGACCCATTAAACTCTCTTCCATCTTGACATCTAACCCCAACGATTTCACATTCTTTCAACAATAAATCTGTTACTCGTGTTGAGAAATGGACTTCGCCACCACAATTTATTATGGTGTTTCTCATCGCTTTTATTACATTGGGCAATTTATCAGTACCAATATGTGGGTGTGCATCAATTAATATGTCTTGCGATGCCCCATGCTGATGGAATACTGCAAGAATTTTTTCTACTGAACCACGTTTTTTACTTCGTGTATATAGTTTTCCATCAGAATATGCACCTGCACCACCTTCGCCAAAACAATAATTTGAATCAGGATCTACTATATTTTCACGTGCGATTCGAGCCATATCCCTGCGTCGAGAATCAACATCTTTTCCCCGTTCTAAAACTATTGGACAGAGTCCTAATTCTATCAATCGCAGAGCTGCAAATAATCCGGCAGGTCCAGCACCAACTACAATTACTTTCTCTGCACCTTTAATAGAGGCATACTTGATTGGAGTTATCAATGAATCAGTCGTAGGTTCTTCATTAACATAAACCTTTACTGTAAGATTTATCATTACATTACGCTGGCGTGCATCAATAGAACGCTTTACTATCTGCACTTTTTTAATCGCATTAGCATCTACTTGTAATTCGGTCGAAACTGTCCCCAACAACCTCAATTCTTGATATGCTATTTCGGGAGCAACGCGTAATTGTAACTCTTTAATCATACTTATGTGTAACAACTTTATTAAGTTTTTTCATTATAACCACCAATGTTATTACTGCCACAATAAATGCCAAGAGGTCAGAAATGCAAAGACTTGTCCACACTCCTTCTACTCCCCACAACTTAGGAAATATCAATAGGGTAGGTATCAAAAATATCAATTGGCGTGTTAATGACAAAAATATTGAAATCATTGGTTTCCCTATTGATTGGAAAAAATTTTGAATTACAACTTGTGCCCCAATTACGGCAAAGAACATAAAACTAATCCTAAACCCGGTAGTTGAAAAGTCTATCAATATTGCATCAGTTGTAAATAGCTCCGAAATTTGACGAGGGAATATCTCTGCTACAACCAATCCCATAGTTGTTACAAATGCACCAACTACGACTCCTATATACAATGTTCGTTTAACTCTGTGCCACTTATTAGCTCCATAATTATATCCTAATATAGGTTGCATTCCTTGTGTGATACCAAATACAATCATCACAAACAACATTCCCACACGATTTACAATTCCGTATGCTCCCACAGCAATATCTCCATTTTCGCCACCTGTTTCAAGCAACGCTTTGTTTATGAATATTACCACAACACAGGCACAAACATTCATCAAGAATGGAGACAATCCAATCGAATAAACGTTCTTGATAATCGACCATGAAAAGCTATTGTGTGATTTATCAAAATGCACAAAACTTGATTTTGCTCTAAAATGAAATATATGCCACACAAGCGATACTAATTGACCACATATAGTAGCCAACGCTGCTCCGGCAATTCCCCAGTCCAATACAAAAATAAATACAGGGGCTAATATTATATTTATCATCACCGACAACAACGCCGACAACATTGCTTTCGTGGGATAGCCTGTAGCTCGCATTAAGTTATTAAGAACAATAAACAGATATGATATTGGTGTGCCATATAATATTATACGCATAAACTCACGAGCATATTTAATCGTGCCATCGGTCGCTCCAAAAAAATATAGTATTTCATCAAGAAATATCAACGACAGACCACCAAACACAATTGAATGTATTAAGCATAATTTTACCACATTTGATAACACATCGGTTGCTCTGTCGTAATTTTTCTGACCGAGATATATCGAACTAATAGCTGCACCACCGGCTGCAATAAACATACAAAAAGCTATTACCAGATTCATCAATGGGAAAGTAATGGCAAGTCCCGATATTGCCATTGCTCCAACTCCATGACCAATAAAAATACTATCAATAATATTATATAACGACGTTGCCACACTTGCAATAATTGCAGGCACTGAATACTGAATCAATAATTTTCCTATTGATTCTTGACCCAACGTCATTGGACTATTTTTAGATATATCTGCCATAATTTCAATTATTTTACAAAATTAACGCAAATCAACGCAATTGTTATCATTTTCAGCATTAATTTTGCGTAAAAATAAAACAATCGACAATGAAAAAAGTAGGAGTATTATTTGATTTAGATGGCGTATTAATTGACAGTGAGGGACTTTACACTAAATTCTGGGAAGATATTGAGAAAATTTACCCCACAGGAGTAGCAGATTTCGCACTCATTATCAAAGGTAATGCTCTTTTCAAAATACTTGATACTTATTTTCCTAAAGATATTCATCAAAACATAATTGACCGAGTTCATCAATTTGAGCATAACATCACATATCCTATCTACGACGGAGTGATTGACTTTCTCAATTTGCTAAAAGAGCAGGGGATACCTACAGCAATCGTTACAAGCAGCGATGATGTAAAAATGAATGCACTTTATAATGCTTACCCTCACTTTCGCCAATATTTCGATGCAGTCATCACCGGTTCTGATGTAACAGAGTCAAAACCTCACCCGCAAGGCTACCTTATTGCTGCCGAAAGAATAGGGTGCAACCCCGAAGATTGCTACGTGTTTGAAGACTCGCTTCAAGGACTTGATGCCGGAATGGCTGCCGGTGCCACTGTAATAGGACTAACAACTAATAATCCCGTCGATAAACTAAAAAATAAAGCCCACGCACTGATTGACAGTTTCGTAGGCTTCAATATCGAAAAAATGCTTGCCGTTACAAGATAACGTTTAGCAAGCCTTAAAACTCATATCCAATCCTTTTACTGAGTGAGTTAATGCTCCTACCGATATAAAATCAACACCACACTCTCCGTATGCACGTAAAGTGTCAATAGTTATACCTCCCGACGATTCAATTTCTACTGCACCATTAATCATTTTTACAGCCTCACGAGTACGTTCAGGAGTAAAGTTGTCAAGCATTATGCGATCAACTCCCACTTCAAGTGCTTGACGTATTTCATCTTCATTACGCACTTCAAGTTCGATTTTAAGGTCTCTACCTGTTTCTTTGCAATATTTTTTAGCCGACTCAACAGCCTCTTTAATACCTCCGGCAAAATCCACATGATTGTCTTTAATCAAAATCATATCAAACAAACCGATACGATGATTGCAACCTCCACCTATACGCACAGCCTCTTTTTCAAGCATACGCAAGCCGGGGGTAGTTTTACGAGTGTCAAGAACTTTCGTTTTCAACCCTTCAAGCAATTTTTGATATTTTGCAGTAACAGTAGCGATACCACTCATGCGTTGCATAATATTGAGCATAACACGCTCAGTTTGCAACAATGAGCGAACACGTCCCTCAACCTCAAATGCTATATCTCCAGGCTTAACCTCAGTGCCATCATTGATAAATACTGTCATCTTCAACTCAGGGTCAAACTTGTCAAACACTTTTTTAGCCATTTCAACACCGGCAATAATTCCCTCTTCTTTCACAATGAGTCGTTGTTTACCCATAGCATCAGCCGGAATTGTGCTCAATGTTGTATGATCACCATCACCCACATCTTCAGCAAACGCCAAAGTCAACAAATCATCAATCAATTCATCTTTAGTCTTCATAACTCTGTTGATTTATATTTTCCACAAAGGTAATCATTATCTCACAAAGCCACAAAATCACAATTATAATTAACGCAACAATTGAATAAACTTTTTCAATTCCAAAAGCTGTATCGGAGAAGTTCCATACTCAACTTTCTTTACGATTCCGGATTTATCAATAACAATAGTCATTGGATAACCATTTGAGCCAATAAATTCTGTAAATTGTTTATCATTAATCAACGCAATCCAATTAAATCCTTGACATTCAATAATTGGCTTTGCTCGCTCTACATCTTCGAATGTAGCAGAAAAAAACATTACATCTGACATTTCATTTTTCCATCTTGAGAGTTCTGGCATTTCTGCTATGCACGGGCGACACCCTGAAAACCAAAGATTCAAAACCATTACCTTGCCTTTTATATCCGCATTTGTCCAAGTTTTACCATTTATATCAATAGCTGTAAATTCGGGAAATGTATCACCATCATTTATTACGCCCTTTTTAGTTATGGTTACTGCAAATCCATTTAATTTTGAAATAGCCTCATTGTATCCTTCAAGCAATTCTTCACCTTCTACAACGTCTTCAATAGGCACAGCATATTGAATTGCCTCATCAGGTAATCGCTTTGATAATTCAAGACCAATAGCCGTAACTCCTGACGGTGCATTTATGATGTGCATTTTAGCGATATCTGTTTTTGCCACTGGCATACTATTAAAAAAATAGCCGTCGATAATAATGAGTTTTTTTTGCTTTTCAGGTTGAGCATAAACCCAAAAACACTGAAGAATACACACAATTGAGATGAAATATTTTAATATTTTCATAACCGTTAAAATTTTTACAAATATAACTTAAACAATCTGTTTTCAAAAATTCTTAAACATGATTTAACCACTATATAAATTTACACTATAATTAATAACACCTACTTATTCATTATCATTAATCAATAAGAACATCTATTTCGTTCCCGACAATATTCCTGAATCAGTATCACTGTTGTTGATCTTCTTTCTACCACTATTGACTTGTTTACCGAAGCCAAGATTAAATGATAGGTTAAGCATAACAATCTGACTTAGTTGTTTCGAGTATGCCAACTGGCTATTAGGAGCCAATTCTGACAAATTATCAACTCCTTGCTCATATCTTTTTGTGAATGGATTAAGTATCATTGCTTGTATGCTAAACTTATCGTGATTATAACCTATGGCGAAGGAGTGAAGAGCCTCGCCTCTGCTTAATGTTTCACCCCAAAGGTCATGTTGACTAGTGCTGATCTCTGCCATAACAATCCAATTCTTGTACATTCCGACTATACTACCTCTAAATCCGAAGTTGGAGTGAGTATGTGTATAGTCGTTCCCAAGGCTGATATACCTATTGAAGAACGGACTGAGTTTTATCATAACATGCTCTTTCCTTGGGAATATCTGAATAGTAGACTGAAGGTTTAATCGGTGGAAACCTCTTTGATTTGCCATTGTTCTTACGAAACGATTATCTTCAAATAGGGTCTCCTCCATAATGGGCTTATGGTCATAACTATATCGTCCAAACAACTCAATATTTACATACTTACATTTCCAACTTGCTGTAAGGCTATTTGATATAAAGGTAACACTCTGTAGATTAGGATTACCACGACGTATCTGATAGATGTCTATCTCCTGAGAAACATTACTAAGATCTGAAAGCGAGGGTGAGTAGCCTGACATATAGGCATTGTATCTAAAATAAAAATTTTTAGGAGCATTATATGAGAGCGTAACAGTTGGTCTGAATATATACTTTTCTTGTGATAAATCTCCCTGCTGATACCATGTCCTCATACATCCTACCCCAAAAGTATATGTGAATCTGTCTATCTTCTGATTATATTCAGCAAAAAGATAACTTTCTGCGGTATTCATACTGACTCTACTGCTAATATTACCATCATAGACATTATTCATATATGCCTGAGTATGCTTAAAACCAGTAGTCATCTTACCCTTACCGAGGGGTCGCTCATAAATAGCTTCACCAATAATAGAGTATTTATCACCCTCAGTTTGTGAGATGATTGCAGGCGCATTATCTACGCCACCTATTTCTGCCATTGAATACTGTCTATTACTTCTACTATTAATATATGTACCAACTACATCAAAATAAAGGTATTGGTCGTTCTTTAAATTCAGTTGATAGTAGATATCAAGTGATGGGATATATGAACGCTGTTGGAGTTTGTCTGAAATAGTATAAGTCTTATCCCCTTGATAGAGTGTGCTATTTCTGTCGGTCACAGAATTAGGTTTGTCATCATAACTATTTCTAAGTGCAATATTAAACACACTTCGCTCGTCAGACCAATTATAGTTTAGTACGACGTTCATATAGTCAAACTTTACCTTTGTGGGATCTCCAAGTTCCTTGTTTTGAATGGTATAATCGGGATATATGAAGTCCTCATAGTTCTCTCTGGTCCATTCCAAATCACGTCTTTGCCAAGAAGCAATTGCACTTATAGCAGATTTCTTCCAATTGTACTTTGCAGAAAGGTTGTACTCTCCGTATCCGAGATGTGTAATGCCATTTGTAAAGTCACCAGCAATGTTTCCACCATCCTCTTTCTTCCTTACGATATAATCAAGTACAGCCGCAGCTCCTCCGTATCTTAGTCCTGGATTGTCGTGATACTCCACTCGTATTACATCCTCTGGTCGGATAGCACCAACCTCTTCTTTTGTGGCTTCAACTCCATTAATTCGCAACTGCACCTCTTCTCCCAATGTAGTTTTAATAGTCTTATCTATTGGACTCACTGAAATTCGGGATATTGGCATTTGTTGCAATAGGTTGATTCCATTTGTAGCTGCTCGCTTTTGCTGCTGAGTCGGTAGAATCATCTGTCTGTCCGACTTTTTAATTACAGCATCACCACTTACTACGAGTTCACCTAATAATACTGTAGAAACTGTCAATCTGATATCTCCAACATCTACATCGCAATCAAGATTGGTAATTTCTATTCGCTCTTCATTGTAACCGAGATACTGATATAGCATTACATAACTTCCATTATTTACATTTTTAAGAGTAAAGCGACCTTCGACATTTGTCGCAATGCCCATTACAATATTGCCATTGCCATCAAAAATGGTGGCTGTAGCACCAATGAGGGGAGTACCATCTGTATCATCTATGATTCTTCCGCAAACAGTATTCCCTGCATACGCTGTGACCTGTCCCAAAACAAGGCCGATGAGTAGTAAAATCTTTTTCATAAGTGAAACTTTAAATGTTATTTTCTACCGCAAAATTACCTCAAAAAGCATTTATTATTGATTTATATTGCTGACTTTATAGGGTGCAGTTCATTTTGTAGAACTCTGAATATCCACGAGTTACAAATGGCAAAAATGTAAAAAGTTTATATTTGGGTAATATGGACTTTATATTGGTTTATATGATGGAGATGCATATCGTAAAATTTGAGTAATTTTGTAGAGGAAATAAAAAATAAAGAGATATGAGGTTGAAGATTTATATACTATACCTATCTTTATTGGTCGTCTCTTGCTCATCATATAACAACGATAAGCAAAAAGCCGATGAGAGTATAAAGCGAGCTTTGCAACACGAAATGGAGGGAGCCTCGTTGAGTGAGGATGCAGACATTATTGCTGCATTGGAGTTTTATAAGGCACAAGAGCCTACAGATACCACAACGATAATGATGGCAACAAGACTTGTTGCGAGTCATTATTGGTGGGTGGAAGAAAAGGCTAAGGCGTATGAAATTTTGGAACGCTATCTTGCAGAGCATCCCGATGATGAGGAAAGTCGATATACTCTCCTGAATTTTCTCGTATTGGATAGTGATTATAAAAAGATGGAACACCATCTTATGCTCATGAGTGACGATGATTCTATCCGTTCATTCAGAAAATTACACGAACTTGCTGTAGTCAAGTTCTATAATGGTGATACTGAAGGTGCTATAGCATATTACGATAAAGCATTTAATCATGTTAAGAATGCTGAAGATTCCACGCTTATGTGGGAACTTGCACTGCCGGCATATTCAGATATTATAAGTTCTGCAGGCGACCAAAGACGAGCCATAGAGATACGAGAAAAGGTTCTTGAACACAATAGAGGAAACAATCCTACAGAGGAAGCTTTGTCGTATGCATCATTGGCATGGTATCATATACAACTTAAGAATCTTTCTAAAGCACGCCATTATGTAGAGTTGGCCCAAGCTACCAAGGACAAAACATTTGACAATGATCTATCAAGGGCAGGATATCTACAAGTGGTGAAATTGTTATTAGATTATGCCGAAACTTCAAGTATAGATGTTAAGGAATGGGGACTCTTTGTTAATGGCTTAGGTGACAAAGCTATGGTTGCTCAGAAGATTACCGATGCAAAACGAGAGGCTAATTGGAGACTTGAAGAGAAAAATATGCAGATAACAATACAACGACAAAAGGAGCAAATGCTATTTCTTGTTTTGACATTCGTTATGCTTTTTGCCATAATGGGGTTATTGTTATGGTTGCGAAATAAAAAAAGTAAACTCGTTGAAAAGGAAGAGGAGCTTGATACGCTACGCAAACTCTTATCTGAATCATCAGATGTAGCAGATGACAACAAAGATGATCGTTTTTTCAAGAAGATATTATTACAGCAATTAGGGGTAATAAAACTAGCATCTTCTAATCCAACGTCCGCTAATCTTGAGCTACTCAAAAGAATGAGAGATATTACAAACCAAGAAGTAAATGTAAACTCACTATTGAATTGGACTGATTTATTTCAAACTATTGACTATATCTATAATGGTTTTTATACTTCGTTAGTGAAAAGATATGGAACAATTCTAAATGATAAAGAAATACAATTGTGTTGCCTCTTAAGGGCGAATTTCTCAACTAAGGAAATAAGTGTTGTAACACAACAGTCCATTCGCACAGTTTATCAACGAAAGAGCAGCATCCGTCAGACACTTCACATGTCCGAAGCTGAGGATATTGTAACATTTTTATGTAACAATAACAGTTATACATAATTATTACTTTATTTATTATGAAGATTACATTATTAGCAATAGGGAAGACCAATGCAAAGTATTTGCAAGAGGGGATTGAGCAATATACTAAGCGGTTGAGTCATTACATTCCTTTTGAGTTTAAGATTTTGCCCGATGTAAAGACAAGCAAAGGTTTTACACAAGAAAAACAAAAAGAGATGGAGGGGGAGATGTTTCTCAATGCAATACAAGCCGGCGATGTAGTAGTATTGCTCGATGAACGTGGCAAAGAGTTTACCTCTCGTGATTTTGCCACCTATATTGACAAGAAAATGGTTACTGTGGCAAAAAATCTTATTTTTGTGATAGGTGGTCCATACGGATTTTCACAAGATATGTATAATCGAGCAAATGAAAAGCTATCATTGTCAAAAATGACATTTTCTCATGAAATGATTCGCCTATTTTTTATCGAACAGATTTACCGTGCCATGACAATCCTCAAAGGTGAACCATATCATCACGATTAAACAATAAAGTCAAGCATTATTCTATCAGAAATAAGCATCGATTCTTCAGCTATGGCAAGATGTGTATCGGTTAGAACCATTCGACCTGCATCGATATGAGGTTGAGCAATACCCAATATATCATAGTCATATTTCCTTTGATATAAGTCTAAATCAATACCTTGCGAAGTACGTAATGACACAATAATATAATCATTATGTCGAGCAACGGCATCTTCTTCCTCTATTTCATAATAGCACTTATTTTGCGATAATCGGGCAATATATTCTTTAATATCAGCCGGATTGAATCTACGATTTTTTCCATCGAAACTATGAGCCGACACTCCAATACCTAAATAGGGTAGGTCTCGCCAATAATTTGTGTTATGTATTGCCTCACATCCCGATTGTGCAAAATTTGAAATCTCATAATGATTATACCCATTATTTTGAGCTGTTGAAATCAAATATTGATACATCTCATTTGCTAATTCTTCAGATGCCTCCTCAACCTTACCTGCCATAAGTCGTGAATACAAACCGGTTCCGGGTTCATAAGAAAGCAGATAGGCTGAGAAATGGGGGAGATGTAACTCCATTAATTTGTCTAACGACCTTTTCCAACTGACTAAATCTTGCCCCGGCAATCCATAGATTAAATCCCCACAAATACGTGTAATACCTCCACATCGCAAAGTTTTTATCGCTTGAAGTGCAGTATGAGACGTGTGTCGTCGATTGATTACTTTGAGTTCGTTGTCATTAAAAGACTGAATACCCATACTCACACGATTGATTCCTAATCGGCTTATTGCATCAACCCATTCAGCAGTTACATCTTCGGGGTTAGCTTCAATGGTAAATTCCTCAATAGTTGATATATTAACATAATTTGCAACACGGCTTACAATCTTTGACAATAAATCAATTGGAAGTATAGAAGGTGTGCCACCTCCGATATAAACGGTACTGATTTTATCTTCAATCTCTGAGATTCGCAAATCAAGTTCAGTCAACAACGCACAAACATATTGTTGCAAAGTATCGGTGCGTGGCATCGAATAAAAATCACAGTAGGCACATTTACTATGACAATAGGGGATATGGATATATAGACCCGACATTGCTACTTGGAATCATTATTGCAAAATTCCATGAATTTACAATACTTACACGCTTCTTTATTTTTCACTGCAAAAAATGGAACTTTCTCATCAAAGATTTCATCTATCAAATTTTCAAACAATGCCCAAAATTCATCTTTATATTCCAAATAACTATTAAGAACTTTTTTCTCATTACGAGAGCCTATCGTTATCGGTGGAAGATGCTCGGTATTTAACGTGCGAAAAGTATAAATATATGGCTGTATATCTCCTTTATAACCTGTTTTATAGGCATAAAAGAAACAATATACAAATAATTGAAAAATCGCATGCCGTTTATTTTTACTTTCTTTATCAAATAACTGGCTAATTGTTCCTAAATTAACTTTATCACTTCCGGTTTTATAGTCAACAAATCGCATTAACATGTTATCTCCTTGCTTAACCCTATCTATGCGATCTATAAACATTCTAAAATTTATTGTGTGCTTATCATTTATTTTCCATTGACCTTCTTCTTCTTTTTCGGCTTCGACAAAATAAAAATCTGCAAATTGCTTCTCATTTTCAAACATCAATAACGTAAAATGACACATTATATCCCCAAGTACTTTACTATCTCCATGCAAAGGTGTGTCATTATCTTCTCCCAATTTATTATAATGACAATTTATGGAGCGAGTGATTTGTTTCATTATTTCGCCTTGACGCTGTTTTTGTTTTTCTAATATCTCTTTTGTTATCAAGACCTCTTCGGCTCCTCCTTTCAATCTTGTATAGAAAACCTCAGCGATTTCATGCATAATTGTCCCAAATGTCGATTCATCCATATACTCGGTGATTTCATCTTCATATTGCAACCCCTCAATATAATAAAGATAAAAAGACAATGGACAATCTATGTATTTTTTCAGTGTACTTGCCGAAAAATTGCGTTTTGAATTTGGTTTCTTATATTCATTTAGTTTTGCCATTATCTCAGGTGTTTTTACTACTGTTAGAACACCTTCTTCTGCTGAAAAAATATTATATTTTACTGACGCAAAATTTATTTTATCACGTTGGTATAAAAATTTGAGTTGATATAAAAATCTTGACATCTCTCCACTTCGGAGCCCACCCGTGCGAGAATCATACATTATATATACATTATTCGCTCGTGAAAGCATTCGATAAAAATAATATGCATACATACTTTCCTGGAATTCAATTGTTGACATTCCATAACCTCGCCTTAATGAATTTGGAATAAATGTCTTTGCATAATGTTTCCGTGGAAATACTCGCTCGTTCATTGAAAGGATAAACAGATTTTCAAAGTCTAAAGCTCGAGTTTCCAATACTCCCATAATCTGTAATCCTTTTAATGGTTCCCCTTCAAAATTAACAACCTCTGATCCAATGATTCGTTCTATTAGACGAAATGCGGTTGTTTCTGACATTAAAATGCCATACTTTTTTATCAAATATGCAAAATGCTCTAAAGACGCAATATATTTTTCTATAAACAACGCATCTACAGTACCATCTTTAGGCAACTTGGGACTTATCCATAATACCAAATTTTGAATATAATCTAAAACCTCCTCAATATTATTTAAGTCTTTAACTCCTGTAAATATTGATTTTAATTGAGAATAATTCTCGTTTAAAAAGTCAGCGGTCAGATTAAATTCTCTATTAGTATTTATATAATCTATTATTGATTGACTTTCTTGAGATGCGACAGATGAAATCAATGGATGAGATAATACATTCATTATATCTTCATAAAAAAACTGGATTTTTTCATGAACAACCCTTGATCTCATTTGCATTGAAATTATCAAACTTATCAATGCAGATACTGAAGTGTGTCGCATAGGATACCCCATTGTTACATTTACCGACTTTATATCTTTTGGTAATGAATGTAGTAATGGGATGAATAGTCCCTCATCGGGCAACACAATAGCTGTATTTATATCGGTTATCTTTTTCTCTTTGTTTAGTTTTGAAATGATTGCGGCTGTTTCTTTGACTTGACCTATGTTTGAAGGAACCCCAATCACATTTATATTAGGAAATTCTTCTATTTCAGACTCCAATAATTTATATCTTGATTTAAACTGATTTATATAATTCCCTACAAATAGAGTTGCTCTATTTCCGTCATACTTATATGCCGGAGAATTATAATCCCAATAAAAATCAGCTCTATCAATAGCTTTAAGTCGCTCAAATATTTTTATTTCTGATGTTGATAGTACATTGAATCCGACAAAGATATATCGGTCGGATAACAACGAATCTGTATTTATAAATTTAATCGACTCTGCAACTTCTCGATATAACATACCTGAGTAACTTAACCCTATTTCCTTTAAGCGAGTACGAAACGCATCATATAAATCATATAGTATTTCCCATAATTTAATAAACTTATCGGTTAATTGATTTTGTCCATCTTCATTATGATTTATATGTTTCCAAAATGTCGCTGAATATTCAGGTATTTTTGAATCTCCCCAATATTGGCGAATCACGTTGATTTGTTCTTCTGTCAAAAAGTTGCTATTAATCTCTTTTAGATTCTTTATATTTTTAAAGAGTTGCTTCGCATCTACCAAATATTTATCTACATCCCCAAAATCATTTAACAACATTTCAGCCCAAAATTGGAAACGGTCAAATTCTATTATTGTTGATTGTGGAGATCTTTCATATACAATCTTTCTATACTCATCATATAAAATAAATATCAACTCCATTCTTGAAGCCTCAATGCCGGTAGAATATAACCCAATAAAATCACTTATTGTTATAATTTGTGGCATTACAATATTATTTTCTATTGCTTCTGCCATATAATTTGCAAAGAAAACGCCACTTCGCTTATTGGGAAATACAAATGTAAAATCTGATAGTCGATCATCTTCATTTTTTACATATATTTTTGCCACTTGAGATAAGAATGTTTGCATATGCTACGATTTTAGTAATAAAATAACCTTAACCGACAAATCAAAAAAAACTATTTTGGCATTGGCATTACTTGAGATATCTATTTGCGCTTTATTTAATACTTCAATTAGTTTTTCAACATTCCTTTCTGTTATGAATGATGCAAAATTTACACTAAATTTAGCTTCTTCCTGATTTAAATAATTTAATTCATTAATATTTAGGTTATATATAAAATTCTCCCGAATTAGTCTTTGACAATAATCTAAAAATTGAATTTCTTGCTCTCGCCCCAACTGCGCAATATCAGAACTCCAACGTTTTAGATCTTGAATTTTTCGTTGGTATGCAAGTCGCATTAACTCAACAAAAAGTGTGAAAAATTTTGAAGTTTCTTTTGTTAAATTTATTTCCTTTTGTGCTTTAATGATATTTCCTTCTGATAAATGGGCGATAGATAATGCATCATTATATTCGATTGCATAGTTTTTAGCTAAATAATCAGCAATTATCTCATCACCTAACCTCAATAATTCAATTCGTTGTGTGCGAGAGTATATCGTAGGCAATATTTGTTTAGAATCATTTGAGACCAACACAAACAATGTATCGTTATATGGTTCTTCAATTAATTTTAGTAGTTTATTTGCACACTCAATTTTCATGCGTTCAGGCAACCACAACAAAACTATTTTATATTTAGATTTATGTGCTGTATAATTTAATTTTCTAATAATATCAATACTTTCATCTACATATATATGTGGTTGTGCATTTATATTATCTAATGCGATAAGCCATTTCTCAAAATCCATATAGGGATTTTGTTCTAAAAAGTCGCGCCACTCTTCAATATAATCATCTGATATTGCAGACTTCTTTCCTTTTACAACCGGGAATATATAGTGAGTATCTATATGATTAAACGATTTATGTTGAAGGCATGACGGACATACTCCACAACTATCTCCATTTTGACGATTCTCACAATGAACATACTGAGCAAAAGCACGAGCCAATGCAAATTTCCCGATTCCAACCGGACCCTCTATTAATATAGCATGTGGAATGCGACCACTCTCTACAAATGAACGTAGCCGATTTTTTGCCACTTCATGTGAATTTATATCACTAAATTTCATCTTTATATATGCTTAATAAACTTGTGATGCCACATTCTTTACACTTTGCATAGCATTATGCGAATAAAAATGAATTGAAGGGACTCCATGTTGTATTAAATCCTTGGCTTGATACACACACCATTCTACTCCTACTGATTTTGCCGATGCATCATCTTTACATTTTAATAATTCAGTTGCTAACTCAGACGGCAAATCCACTCCAAATACTTTAGGCAAAACGGTCAACTGATTGATATTAACAATTGGCTTTATCCCAGGAATAATTGGTACATTTATTCCTTCTAACCTACATTTATCTACAAATCTATAATATTTTTCATTATCAAAAAACATTTGAGTCACAACATACTCTGCTCCATTATCAACTTTTGTTTTCAGCCATTTTATATCCATGTCAATATTGGGAGCTTCCTCATGCTTTTCTGGATATCCGGCAACTCCATAACTAAAACTTTCGCCGGTAATAATATCCATCTGAGTTCCATCAATAAAGAATCCTCTATTGAAATCATTTATCTGAAGTTGCAATTCTGAGGCATGTGCATGTCCATCTCGATTTGGAATAAATTTACTATCATGTTTTGCTTTATCTCCTCGCAACACCAACAAGTTTGTTATGCCCAAAAAATTCAAATCTATTAAAGCATATTCTGTTTCTATCTTAGAATATCCACTACATATTATATGAGGCACAGCGGGGATTCCATATCTATGTTGAATTGCCGCAGCAACTGCTACTGTCCCAGGACGCGAGCGTTCTGTTACTTTTTGATATAGTCCATCATGAGTGCTTTTATAAACCATTTCGCTACGATGAGTTGTAATATTGATATACAACGGCTTAAACTCTATCAATTGATCTATATTTTTGAATAGTTGCGAAATCCCTTTCCCTTTTATTGGAGGAAGAATCTCAAACGAAAAGCCCGGTGTCGTAATATTTTTTATTAATTCAGTAATTTTCATTTCTCAATAATAATATAATCACAAAATTACGATTTAATCAACAATATGGCAAATATGTTATATAACTAATCCTAATTATTTAGTCTCACAATTTGATTGCGTGCTACTTGTAATTGCCGCTCCAAACGTTCTTTATTAACTCGTGCTTTATATACTATTTCCATGCCCAGGTTATTTATCTCATATTCAACGAGCAAGCTATCAATTGTTTGTATCTCTTTTATTATTAATCGTTCTTTTATTTGAGGTTTAAGCTTTAATGCTTCTCGACGAATATCTATTTGTTCTTTATGCACACTATCAATCTGCTCTATGAATTGCATAGCTTCTATTGGATTATCGTTTGCCAATGCATCTTTCGCTTTTATAAGTAATATTTCAGCGTTCTTTTCTTTATTTATTTCTTTTTGATTTGAATTAAAGCAAGAACTAAATAATAAAACAATTACTACACAGAATAATAATCTAATTTCTTTGAACATCTTTTACTCCTTTTACTGTTTTTATTTTTTTTATCAACATTTCTAACGCTTGAATATCAGATATTCCTACCACCAAATAGCCTTGAAACAAACCATCATTTGAATCAATCGAAATACTCTTTAATAATACATTTTTTTCTTTATTGATTATTGATGTTATATTTGTTACAATGCCAATATCATCATATCCAATAATTCTTAATGTGGCTCCAAATTGACTTCCAACTTTTCCTGACCACCGTGTTGTTATAATACGATAAGGATACTTGCTCCTAATATGTGATGCATTCGGACAATCATTCTTGTGAATTTTTATAACTCCTTCTGCTGAAATAAACCCAAAAACTCCATCTCCATATATGGGATTACAGCATTTTGCAAGACGATAATTTATCCCTTTAATATTCTCTCCAATAACTAATACATCATCGGCTCTGTCTGTATCTTCTTTTTGCTGTAATGTAAAACCCGTTGCCGACCGCACTTCATAAGTCGGTTCATTAAGTTTTTGTTCTAACAGTTCATATTGAGCAATTACATCAGCAATATCAATAGCATCTTTCGCTATCTCATCATAAAAATCCGTTACTGTTTTGAATCCCATCTTTTTGATGAGTTTCATTAATACTGCTTCCTCTATTTCTATTTTTCGATTCTTAAATCGTCGTTGCAACAATTCTTTTCCAAGATCTGCTGCTCGGTTTTGCATCTCATGAATCGTTTGCTTTATTTTATTTCGAGCCTTTGACGTAACTACAAAGCTCAACCAATCTTGTTTTGGAGTTTGATTTGATGACGTAATAATTTCTACCGAATCTCCATTATTCAATTTATAATTTAGTTTTTGAGCACGGCCATTTACTTTTGCACCTATACATTGACAACCTAATCTTGAATGTATATTAAAAGCAAAATCAATAATAGTTGCTCCTAATGGTAATTTATACAAATCTCCTTTTGGAGTAAACACAAACACCTCTTTTGCATATACATCCATCTTAAAGTTTTTCATTAACTCCATTGGACCGGTTTCGGCTGCTTCCAATATATCTCTCACATTATTCATCCATGTATCGAGATTATTTTCGCTTTTACCACCTTTGTACTTCCAATGAGCTGCAAGCCCTTTTTCTGCAACTAAGTCCATTCGTTTGGTTCTTATTTGAACTTCAACCCATTTATTTTCCGGACCAACGACAGTTGTATGAAGAGACTCATACCCATTACTTTTAGGGATTGTTAGCCAATCTTTCATTCTCTGAGTATTAGGCTGATACATATCAGCAATAATTGAATATGCCAACCAGCAATCTGCTTTTTCTTTTTCTAATGAAGAATCTAATATTACCCTAATAGCAAACAAATCGAATATACCATCTATGTCATTCTTTTGCTTTCGCATTTTATTCCAAATGGAATATATTGATTTTGTTCGACCCTTAATTTCAAATACGAGACCTGCTTCCTCTAATTTTTTCTTAACTGGACTAATAAAAGATGCAATATATTCATCTCGTTCAACCTTGGTTTCTTTTAATTTATGAGCAATTTCAGTAAATTTTTCTCTATTTGTATATTTTAATGATAAATCCTCCAATTCTGATTTAATCACATACAAGCCTAATCTATGAGCCAATGGTGCATATAGATAATTTGCTTCATAAGCTACATCATGCACATATTTTTCATTCGGATGGTGATTTATAGCTCGCATCAAGGTCAGACGCTCCACTATCATTATTATTATCACACGAATATCTTCAGCAAAAGTTAACAATAGGCTTCTAAAATTATCACTTTCAACTGCAGCTTGACGGCTATATAATGTTGCAACTTTTAATAAACCTCTCACTAATTTAGCAACATCATTTCCCCATTGTTTTTCAAGTTCTTCAACAGATACATACTCAGTTTGACATAAATTATGCAATAAAATAGCAACAATCATATTTCGATCAGGGCTGATTTTATCACACAACAATAATGCAGTTTCTATATTATGAATTATTGGATTTATTCCATACTTATTTCGACGATAATGACCTTCTTTTATCGCCGACTTCATTATTTGTTTTACTGATGAAAAATCACCATCTTGAATTACATCTTGCGACATTGACAACAACTGTCGGCAATATGGCACTAATTTTGAGTGTTCTTCTTTATTAAAATATTTTGTGTCCATTAAGTATTTCTTAATATTAATTATGCTTCTACTGTTGAATTTAGGTATTCAATATAGTCCAATAGCTCTTTTCTCCCTCGTTTATCAACACTCGACGTTTTGAATATAGGTGGTAATTCATCCCAATCTTCTTTTAGTTCTTCACAATATACCTCTATAGCTTTTTTTGCTGCTGATGAAGACATTTTATCTAATTTGGTAAATACAATACTAAAAGGGATACCATTTTCTCCAAGCCATTGCATAAACTCCTTATCTATATTTTGTGGTTTATGTCGAGAATCAATCAAGAGAAATAAGTTTATCATTGATTCTCGATTTAAGATATATCCCTCAATTATTGTTTTCAATTGTTTTCTACTTTCTTTTCCCCTTTGTGCATATCCATACCCCGGCAAATCCACAAGATACCACGATTCATTTATTAAAAAGTGATTTATCAGCATTGTCTTTCCTGGAGTTGCCGATGTCATTGCTAAAGATTTTTTTCCTGTCAACATATTAATCAAGGAAGATTTTCCCACATTAGACCTTCCTATAAAAGCATATTCTTTAAGGTTATCTTGAGGACATTTTTTTACATCGGTATTACTTATTATAAATTTTGCGCTTTTAATTTCCATATCATGATAAAATTTTATGTAAAGATAACTATTACCCCTTTATTTAGCAAGTAAAACTCTTATTCTAATTCTTGTTTGAATAAAAATCTGTACCTTTGTGTCAATTATATGATATCTCAATGAACGAAACTAAGCCTAAATATCGCTTTCAATTTAAGCAATTCGGCATTAATGATAGTGAATGTGCAATGAAAATTGGCACAGATGGAGTATTACTTGGTGCATGGGCTAATATTCAACTATCACATAATATCCTTGATGTTGGGTCGGGGAGTGGTCTTATATCTCTAATGCTTGCTCAACGAAGCAATGCTTCAATTACCGGTATTGAGATTGACTCATTTGCAACAAAACAATCGATAGAAAACATAAATGCTTCCCCTTGGAAGAATCGTATTTCAGTTATTAATGCTGATTTTATCGAATGGGCATCTATGGCTCATAATTTCTCCCAATTCGACCATATCGTAAGCAATCCTCCATTCTTCAACAATGGTCCTGTTGCCCCAAATGAATATCGAGCAATTGCCCGACATTGCAATTCCCTTGGCTATGAGCAACTTATAAAACTATCTAAAAAATTACTTACCGACAATGGGAAATTATCCATCATATCCCCAATTGAACGTCAAGATGACATAATTTTTTATTCAGAATTAGAACAATTGTTTATTTCACGCCTAACTCATATATACTCAAAAGAAGGTTGTAAACCAACTCGTCTTTTATGGGAATTTAGCAAACACAAATGTACTCCTAAATATACATCTCTTGCCATTAGAGATACTCAAAACAATTTTAGCCTTGAATACATCAATTTAACAAATGAATATTATCTAAATTTTTAATTTCAAAATAATAATTATGATTACTAACAATAATCTCAGATTAAATTTCAAATCAAGGATAGGTACTTTTTTTTGTCTTGCAATAATTGGAATATTCTTAAGCGGATTTTTTGCACAATTCATAACCTCTTTTTGGGGTGAAAATACTACGACATTACGCATTTCATCAGTCCTTCAAAACGTTTTTTCCTTTATTTCTCCTGCCATAATTATTGCCTTATATATCACAAATTTGCCAGCTGATTTTTTGCAATTAAGAATAATGCCTTCGCTAAAAAGCATTTTATTAACCACTTTAATTTTAATATTTAGTATTCCTGCAATGAACTTCATTATTCATTGCAACGAATCTATCGTTTTTCCCGATGCATTAGCTGGACTTGAAAATTCATTAAAAGCATTAGAAGAATCAAGTAGAGCTCAAATTAAAACTCTACTTGGAGAACCAACGATAGGAAGTCTAATCATGTCGATTCTTATAATAGGGCTACTCACCGGTTTGGGTGAGGAATTGTTTTTTAGGGGAGCTCTTCAAAATATTTTTCGCACTCGACCTATGAACCATCATTATGCAATTTGGATAACTGCAATTATATTTAGTGCATTACATTTCCAATTTTATGGTTTCATTCCTCGCATTCTTATTGGAGTATTCTTTGGCTACCTAATTTTTTGGAGTGGGTCAATATGGCTACCGATTTTTGCTCACGCATTAAATAATTCATTAGTAGTAATTTCATCATGGATAAGTTCCCGCAACACAATTAATTTTGACATAAATAAAATTGCGACCGATTTCTCATTTGAAAGCTATATTCTTATTATCATTAGTATAATAACTACATCATTAATGATAATACAGTTATACCGATATTTTCGAAAATCTCACAATCAAAATAAAAAAGCCTCATAATGAGGCTTTTTTATTTTGTATTAGTCAAATTTTTTACGATGGAATACAAAGTTTCGTCCAAGATATTTCTCTTTTACAATTGGATTTTCGGCGAGTTCTTCCGAGGTCCCTTGAAACAATATCTTACCTTCAAATAACAAATAAGCTCTATCTGTTATACTTAATGTTTCTGGAGCATTATGGTCAGTAATTAGAATTCCTATATTCTTCTCTTTCAACTTATATACGACCGACTGAATTTCCTCAACCGCAATAGGGTCAACTCCAGCAAACGGTTCATCTAACATTATAAATTTCGGACTTATCGCAAGACAACGAGCAATTTCAGTACGTCGTCGTTCCCCTCCAGACAATTGATCGCCCAAGTTTTTTCTCACTTTTTCAAGACTGAACTCAGAAATCAAACTTTCAAGTTTT
This sequence comes from Muribaculaceae bacterium, assembly GCA_045531405.1. Lineage (GTDB taxonomy): Bacteria > Bacteroidota > Bacteroidia > Bacteroidales > Muribaculaceae > RGIG4079. The sequence goes on from JAZSDX010000076.1 coordinate 85,268, forward strand.
TCTTTTTGATATTCTTTTGTTGTATTAGTCATTTCTAATACTGAACGTATGTTATCTTCTACCGACATTTTACGAAACACCGAAGGTTCTTGAGCTAAGTAACCAATTCCATTTTGTGCTCGTTTATATACCGGATATTTTGTTATATTTAGGTCATTCAAAAATATATCCCCTTCATTTGGCGTAACAAGCCCTACTGTCATATAAAATGTTGTGGTTTTCCCGGCTCCATTAGGGCCTAACAATCCCACAATCTCACCTTGCGTTACATCAATTGACACATGATTTACAACCGTGCGTTGACGATATTTCTTAACTAAATTTTCAGTACGAAGCACCATTCGCTCTTCGTTTATACTCGTTGAAAAAATATCATTCTCAAGTTCACTCATAAGATTCTTTTAATTTTTCCACGAAATTAATAAAAAATCATCAATTATTTGACAACTAAATTGCCGATTTTGCTTATTTATTCGTCAAATGTATGAATACGCAATTTCATACTTATCTTTTATCTCTATAAATTCAAGAAAAAATCACTAAATTTGCACATTGAAAAAAATAAAACGATATGGTATTAACCGATTCTTTAGCAACATTTGGTAAGTATTGCCTTTTTATAAAACAAGTAATAACAATACCTGATAAATGGAGGGTATTTTTTAATAGAACTATTTCTGAAATTTCTAAATTGGGGGTCGATTCAATCCCTCTCGTTATAATTATTTCCCTTTTTATTGGCGCAGTAATTACAATTCAAATGCAACTTAACATTATGTCGCCACTAATTCCTAATTATACCGTTGGGCTTGCTACTCGTGAAATTATTCTTTTGGAATTTTCTTCATCTATCCTATGTTTAATTCTTGCCGGCAAAGTTGGATCCAATATAGCATCCGAAATTGGAACTATGAGAGTTACCGAACAAATTGATGCTCTTGAAATAATGGGTGTTAATTCAGCAAATTTCCTTGTTCTACCAAAGATCGTTGCATTTATATTATTTATGCCGGTTTTAGTAATTTTCTGCATGGGAACATCTCTTATTGGTGGATATATAATTGCACTAATGACCGATATGATACCTGTATCAAGGTATATATATGGGCTTCAAACTCTTTTCAATGAGTGGTATGTGTGGTATGGTTTAATTAAATCATTATTTTTTGCATTTATTATTTCATCTGTTGCCTCCTTTTTTGGATATTATGTAAAAGGTGGGGCGCTTGATGTCGGCAAATCAAGTACTAATGCTGTTGTTTCAAGTAGCATTTTAATTCTTCTTTTTGACGTAATTCTCACTAAATTGTTATTACAATGATACAAGTGAAAAATATAACCAAGTCTTTTGATGATAAGACTATTCTCCATCAAGTTGATGCAACATTCTATGACGGCAAAACAAATCTTATTATTGGGCAAAGTGGATCGGGGAAAACTGTTTTAATGAAATCAATAGTTGGATTGGTCACCCCCGAAGAAGGATCTATTCTCTATGATGGAAGAGACCTATTACAAATGGATTCTAACCAAAAAAAAGATTTGCGAAAGGAAATAGGTATGCTTTTCCAAGGATCTGCTCTTTTTGATTCAGAAACAGTGTTAGGTAATGTTATGTTTCCGTTGGTAATGTTTACCAAAATGACACAAGCCGAGATGAGAGACCGAGCATTATTTTGCATTGAACGCGTAAATCTAAAAGGTGCTGACAAAAAATACCCTTCAGAGTTATCCGGAGGTATGCAAAAACGCGTTGCAATTGCTCGAGCAATTGCGATGAATCCAAAATATCTATTTTGTGATGAGCCAAATTCAGGACTTGATCCAAAAACCTCGATATTAATTGATGAACTACTAAGTGACATCACTCATGAATATAACATTACAACAATCATTAATACTCATGACATGAATTCGGTGTTAGGTATTGGTGAAAATATTATTTTCTTAAATAAAGGACATCGAGAATGGGTAGGGGACATGAGTCAAATATATTCAAGCAATAATCAAGCTCTAAATGATTTTGTCTTTGCTACAAACCTTTTCCAAGAAGTAAGAAATTATATTGTCTCTAACAAAAATTGATTAAATTTCTCATAACAAGTTCTTCTAACAAATTAAGAGCCACCTCGATTGAGATGGCTCTTAATATTTATAAAGAATATATCATTAATCCTCAGTTTGAGTTTCAGCATATTCCTTAAGCAATTTTTCTTGAACATCACCGGGAACGAGTTCATACGATGCAAACTTCATTGTAAATGAAGAACGACCACCAGTGATAGAACTTAATGCAGTAGAATATGATGACATTTCTTTCAATGGAACTTTTGCACTGATCTTTTCAAATCCACTTTCACTTTCCATACCCATAATGATTGCACGACGACCTTGAAGATCACTCATCACATCACCCATCACATCACCGGGGACCATAACTTCTACATCATATACAGGTTCAAGGATTTTTGGATTAGCATTGCGGAATGCTTCACTAAAGGCATTACGACCTGCAAGACGGAATGAAATTTCATTTGAATCTACCGGGTGCATTTTACCATCATAGATACATACGCGAACATCACGAGCATACGAACCTGTCAATGGTCCTTGTTCCATTCTATCCATCAAACCTTTAACGATAGCAGGGATGAAACGAGCATCAATTGCTCCACCAACAATACAGTTATAAACCACAAGTTTTCCACCCCATTCCAAAGGAATTTCTTGAGTATCACGCACATTCATCTTAAACTCTTGACTTCCAAATTTATATGTGTCAGGAGCTGGCATACCTTCTGTATATGGTTCTATAATTAAGTGTACTTCACCAAATTGACCGGCACCACCTGATTGTTTTTTATGTCGATAATCTGCTCGAGATGCCTTAGTGATAGTTTCGCGATAAGGAATTTTTGGTTCTTCAAACACTATAGGCAACTTATCATTATTTTCAACTCGCCATTTCAATGTACGAAGGTGGAATTCGCCTTGTCCCGAAAGGATAACTTGTTTCAACTCTTTTGATTGTTCAACAACCCATGTTGGGTCTTCTTCGTGCATACGCGTTAATATTGCACTTAATTTTTCAGCATCGCTTTCTGTTACCGGACGCACAGCACGTTGATATTTTGGTGCTGGATACTTAATATATCCATCATATGAGAAGTCACATCCTTTTTCATTCAAAGTGTTACCGGTGCGCACATCTTTCATTTTAACAGTTGCACCGATATCGCCTGCACACAATTTGTCAACCGGTGTTTTAATTTGACCACATACACAATTTATTTGTGCAAAGCGTTCTTTTGAACCACGACTAACATTATCTAAGTCGGCACCTGCTGTCAATGTACCTGACATTACCTTGAAATAACTCACTTCGCCAATATGTGGCTCAACTGTGGTTTTGAACACAAACAAACTCAATGGTCCATTTGAATCTGGTTTTACTTCATTTGCATTTGCGTCAACAGGCACAGGCATATCTTCAACAAATGGAACTACATTTCCTAAAAACTCCATCATACGGCGCACACCCATATCTTTTTCGGCACTTACGCAGAAAACAGGGAATATTGAACGGCCAACAAGTCCTTTACGAATACCTTCACGCATTTCATCTTCAGTAAGATGACCTTGATCAAAGAATTTTTCCATCAAAGTTTCATCATTCTCTGCAGCTGCTTCAACGAGTTGTTGATGTAATTCTTTTGCTTTTTCCATTTCTTCTGCTGGAATTTCTTCTATTGTAGGAACTCCACCATCAGGACCCCAAGAATACTTCTTCATTAAGAGAACGTCAATCATAGAGTTGAATCCGGCACCACATGCCAATGGATATTGAATAGGAACTACCTTATTTCCAAACACTTCCTTCATTTGCTCAAGCACATTATCATAATCTGCCTTCTCGCCATCGAGTTGATTCATGGCGAAAATCACAGGCTTCTTGAGCTTTGCTGTTGTTCTGAAAATATTTTGTGTTCCAACTTCAACCCCATATTGACCATTAATTACAATAAGTCCGGTATCGGTAACATTTAATGCCGTAACAGCACTTCCAACAAAATCATCACCTCCTGGGCAATCAATCATATTGAGTTTTTTGCCCAAAAATTCAGCATAAAAAACAGTTGAAAAAACTGAATAGCCATATTCTTTTTCAACCGGGAAATAGTCACATACAGTATTTTTTGCATCAACTGTACCACGACGTTTTATAACTCCACACTCGAAAAGCATCGCCTCTGCGAGTGTGGTTTTACCTGAGCCTTTGCTTCCAAGCAAGGCAATGTTTTTAATCTCTTTAGTTTCGTAAACTTTCATACTATTTAGATTTAATGATTATTATTTAAGATTAGTACTTTTGTTAAAAACGGCTGCAAAATAGTCATTATTTTTGAAATTGCAAACTTTTAGCGAATGTTTCTAAACATTATTTCATTTTTTATTATTTTTTGATAGCATATTACAACTTTTTCATTCCTATTTTTGACAAATTTATTTTTTTGGCATTCAATTTGCTATTATGATATGTAAAATATATTGATTAACCACATACATTTTGTAAAATGAGCCACAATAACGACGACAATAACTCTTTCGTTTCAATCGGACAAATTGATATTGATGCAACATCTTTCAATTCCGACCCCTCAATTGACGATTTACCAATATTAGCCACTCGAAATTTAGTATTATTTCCCGGCATTACAATTCCTATATCTCTTGTTCGTCCAAATTCACTCACTACTGCCGAGATTGCGTCAAAACGTCAAATACCAATTGGCATCGTGTGCCAATTAAATGCCGACGAAGAAAATCCGGCAGTTACAACCGGGTTGTTCAAATATGGTGTTTTTGCCGATGTATTAAAAGTATTCAACTTACCCGACGGCTCACACACGGCAATTGTTCGTGCCCGTGGCAAATTCAAAATTCTTGGGAAAGGGGAGGGGAACACCATTCCCCAAGCAGAGCTTTGTGCAAAGGTAAAACCGATAAAAGACACCAATCCTCGTAGCAACGACAAAGAATTTTTGGCATTGTCAGCTACAATAAAAGAAACCACATTAAATATATTAAAGAAAACTAACGAAAGTCCAAACGAATTAGTTTTCAATATTGCAAATTTTCCCGACCCAATTGGATTGATAAATCTTATATCTTCTCACATTCCGTTTGATGTTGAATTTCGTCAATCGCTATTGGCTCAAAATCGGCTAAAAGAACGTGCATTTGCACTATTGACCGAGCTATCACGTAACGAGCAAATGGTTGAAATTAGTCGCGACATACAAAAACGGGCTCGCAAATCGCTCGACGAACAGCAACGCAATGTTTTTCTCCATCAACAAATGGAAACTATTCGCCAAGAGCTTTACGGAGACAGTGATGATGCCGACAACCTTCGTGATCGTGCCGATAAAACTCAATTTCCCGAACATGTAGCCAAAGTATTCGACAAAGAACTCGAAAAACTTCGTCGTCTAAACCCTCAAAGTCCTGATTATTCTATTCAATACTCATATCTTGAAACCCTCCTTGATCTCCCTTGGAATAATGAATCACCTCTTAACACCGACTTCAAAAAAGCCGAAGAGATTCTCAATGAAGATCATTACGGACTCGATAAAGTAAAAGATCGCATTCTTGAACAATTAGCGGTTCTCATGAATACACCCGGTGGCAAAGCTCCAATTCTTTGCCTTTGTGGAGCTCCTGGAGTAGGGAAGACATCTCTTGGACAATCGATAGCTAAAGCTCTTGGACGCAAATACCAACGTGTATCTCTCGGTGGATTACATGATGAAGCCGAAATTCGTGGACACCGTCGCACATACATCGGAGCCATGCCCGGTCGCATCATTGATGCGATGAAACGCAGTGGCTCTTCAAATCCCGTTCTACTCCTTGATGAAATAGATAAAATTGGTCAAGACTTCAAAGGCGACCCATCGGCTGCTCTATTAGAAGTATTAGACCCTGAACAAAATTGCCGTTTCCACGACAACTACATTGATGTTGACTATGACCTTTCAAAGGTTTTGTTTATAGCTACTGCCAACACTCTTTCAACACTTTCTCAACCACTACTTGACCGTATGGAGATTATCGACATTTCAGGTTATCTGATTGAAGAAAAAATCGAGATTGCTCGTCGTCACCTCATTCCACGCATTGCTATCGAACACAGCTTTGCTCCTAACGAAATTCAATTCTCCGACGAGGCTCTCAACACAATTATTGAATGCTATACATCTGAAAGTGGAGTGCGACAACTTGAAAAGAAAATCTCATCGATTATTCGCAAAATAGTCCTCAATAAAATGAGTGGCAAAGAATACTCAACCGAGATAAAAAAAGATGATCTAAAATCACTACTTGGCTTAGAAGCATTTAATAAAGATAGATATGAAGGGAACGACTTCGCCGGAGTTGTAACCGGACTTGCATGGACATCTGTCGGTGGCGAAATTCTCTTTATTGAATCATCTTTGGCACAAGGGAAGGGCGAAAAACTCACTCTAACAGGCAACCTTGGCGATGTAATGAAAGAATCGGCAGTTATCGCTCTTCAATATGTGAAATCTCATGCCGATACTCTCAACATTCCTCTCGACCGTTTTGAGAAATTCAACATACATATCCATGCCCCCGAGGGTGCAATCCCTAAAGATGGACCTTCTGCTGGTATTACAATGGCTACATCGATTGTTTCTACATTCCTTCAACGCAAAGTAAAGGCTCGCACTGCCATGACTGGAGAAATTACACTCCGTGGCAAAGTGCTACCGGTGGGAGGAATCAAAGAAAAAATTCTTGCTGCCAAGCGTGCGGGAATAACCGATATCATTTTATCGGCAGAGAATCGCAAAGATGTTGAAGACATCAGCGAAATCTACATTAAAGGACTCACATTCCATTATATAAACACCATGCTCGAAGTCTTTAATATAGCAATAACCGATGAACCGGCACTCGACGCTATAAAATTCAACTAAATAACACACATAACCTTAATAGAGATGCTTCATTTTTCTGACGCATCTCTATTTTTTATATCCCCAATAATATATAAGTCTTGCTGGTCAAATTATCTCTAAATTTATTATTAATCTACACACTTCTCATACACTTTTTTTTATTTTGCATTTCATAAATATGTAATTTTTAACTATATTTGCATATATTACCCTTTCTTACCAAGGAAACATATCTTATTTTCTGAATATTTTATTGATTATCAATTTAATTTTACACACTTATGAGAAAGTTTTATAATAAAGCTAGCATTTCAACAGCGTTGAGCTTATTTGTGTGCTTTAATACTCTTGCACATAACTTTGAAGTAGATGGTATTTATTATAATATTACTGACAAAATAGCTAAGACGATTGAAGTTACTTGTAAAGGAAGTTATAGTTCCGACGATTCCATTGATTACTCCGGATCTGTCACAATCCCTTCATCGGTAACATATAGTGGCACTACCTATTCAGTAACATCAATTGGCGAGAATGCGTTTGAAGATTGCACTGGCTTAACCTCGGTAACTATCCCAAATTCCGTAACCAAAATTGGGAACTGGGCATTCTCATATTGCGATGGTTTGACTTCAATTACTATTCCCAATTCAGTAATCGAGATTGGCTCAGGTGCGTTCTATTGTACAGGTTGGTATAATAATCAAGCTGATGGGATATTATATTTAGATAATTGTTGTTTAGGTTATAAATGGAATAGCCGTCTAACAGGTGCTGTATCATTAAAGGAAGGTACTCGTTTAATTGTCAATTATGCGTTCTATCATTGCACCGGCTTGACCGAGATATCTATCCCTAATTCTGTTACATCGATCGGCGACGGTGCGTTCGATAGTTGCACCGACTTGACTGAGGTTACTATCCCAAATTCCGTAACTTCGATTGGTGACGATGCGTTTTATGATTGCAAATGCTTGACCAACGTTAATATCTCTGATTTATCTACATGGTGTAAAATTGATTTTGGTGGTTCCAATGCAAATCCATTATATTATGCAAAGAAACTAAAACTAAATGGAGTTAAAATAACTAATTTAGTTATCCCCAATGATATTTCTCAAATTAAAAACTATGCATTTGTTAATTGTTCCGGATTGACTGAAGTAACTATCCACAATTCTATAACCGAGATTGGCGAATGTGCGTTCTCAGGTTGCAATAGTCTGACATCAATCACTATCCCCAATTCCGTAACCAAAATTGGTCGCTATGCATTCTCAGGTTGCACCGATTTGACTAAGGTTACTATCGGCAACTTGGTAACCAAGATTGGTGGAGCTGCGTTCGAGAGTACAGGTTGGTATAATAATAAGGCTGATGGTATATTATATTTAGATAATTATTGTTTAGGTTATAAAGGAAACAAGCCAACAGATATTTTATCTATAAAGGAAGGGACTCGTTTAATTGGCGACTGGGCATTCTTTGATTGCCATAGCTTGACTGAGATATCTATTCCTAATTCTGTAACATCGATTGGCGATGATGCATTCGGCAGTTGCGATGCTTTGACCTCGGTAACCATCGGCAACTCCGTAACTTCAATTGGAGACGGGGCATTCGCATATTGCCCCGGTTTGACATCGGTAACTATACCTAATTACGTAACCAAAATTGGCCGCTATGCGTTCTTTGATTGTGGATTAAGGTTAGTTTACTCTTATAACATAACACCTCCCTTTTGTGCCGATGGTGCTTTTGGTGGAGACACAAACAGCAGTTATTCTGCTCAATTAATGATTCCCGAAAGGAGCAAGTATGCATACGCAAATGCCACCGAATGGAACAAATTCACCAATATACAGGAGATTGCAGGTGTTGAAGGAGTTGAAGCCGACAATAATGCAATTGAAGTTGCCCGTTACGACATTCACGGTCGCATACTCACTGAACCAACAAAAGGAATCAATATCGTGAAATACAGCGACGGAACTACAAAAAGAGAAATAGTAAACAAGTAATCAATACTATTTTTCTATTTACCTCATAAAAAAAGCTATCGGAGTAATTCCGATAGCTTTTTTATACTTACAATTGTCTAGTCCTACCATAGCGTTACAGTAAAAAGTAACAAAAAATGGAAGAGACTAAACACAAGTATGTTAAGCGAACGCAACGCGATTATTCAATGCCTTTTAAGTTGGCAGTAGTACAAGAAGTAGAGCGCACCGGA
>JAZSDX010000065.1:0-8649 GCA_045531405.1 Muribaculaceae bacterium
CCGCTTTTTCATTATGTCGTATAGTTGGTCTGCCTTGTCTTGCTCAAATAAAACAAACTCCAACAAGTATCCCAACCGTTGCATTGCTGTTGTAGTGGTATATGGAAGAACCCCTTCCATTTTTGATATATCAAGTACATCGACCAATTCAGCAAGAACGGTGGCAGCCCTTTGATAACCTCCAATATTTGATGCAAACTGGATAATATCCACAGCAGTCAACTCTGCCGATGAATACTTAATTCGTCCCATTTCGGCATTTCGGCTTTCAATCAGTTCATTGGGTATCTGCTGACGGTAATTCCAATTTAATAGCGTATTTTTATTTGATGTTCTTGGTCTGGGGCCAGTGGTTACAATCTGAGTCATCATAGCTCTCTGGTGAGAAGCACCGTATATGGCAGCAGCAGAAAGCAATCCCACATAATAAGGCTTGCCCAAATACTCCATCAGTTCATTTATGTAATAACTCGGTGGCACTACTCCCTTTAACTGATATTGGGTGGGAATGATTACATAAAAACCTTTATACACGTTTTGAATTCTCTTCGACAATGTAAGTCTATTGATGTCTGTTTTCAACGTCTTCTCAGAACGTTCAGCAAACACACATCGAATCTGTTGGAAAGAGAAAGTGGTAATTCCTCTTTGTTCTTGCTCCTTTATCCAATCATTCAAACTCATATTCGGTTTATTTGTTGCAAAGGTAAACAAAAAACGCTTACCTTTGCAACTTTTCTAATGAATTTTATTGTCATAAGTGTAATTTTTACAACTTCAATGAGTTTCCACGCTTCTGAGCCTGCTCATATCTACCGATAGCGACATCATCCACTTCACGAACAGCCTTGCGGTACTCGCTATCGGATAGGTTCTCTTTCCATTGATCTTGAGTTTTTGACCTCAAAATCTGACAACTTTTTTCAGTAAGAGACAAATTGTTGTTTTTTGATGGGAATTAGTATTTTTTAGCATACTAATGAAAAGATGTTGCCTTATGAAGATATTATTTTTGTAAAAAAAGAAATGAAACATAGATTGATTCAAATAATATCTGATGAAGGCGATATTGTGGAAGCTCAAGCTCCCGTGATAATCTCGGCAAGCCGAGCTACAGATATTCCTGCGTTTTTTGCTGATTGGTTTTTTCATCGGTTAGATATTGGATATTTGAAATGGCGAAATCCGTTTAATGGAAAATATAGTTTTGTCTCATTTCGCAACACCCGGTTTATCGTTTTTTGGACTAAAAATCCGGCACCATTATTGCCTTATTTATGCAAATTAAAAGAGCGAGGAATAGGGTGTTATATTCAATATACATTAAATGATTATGAGGATGAGGGATTGGAACCATCTTTGCCAAGGGTTAAACAGCGAATAGAAACATATAAACGTTTGGTGGAAGAACTTGGCGAGGGTAGTGTAGTTTGGCGTTTTGACCCAATGATATTAACAGATACTATCGGTATTGATGAATTGTTACAAAAAGTAGCTAGTATTGGAGATGCATTACAAGGGTATGCAGAGAAAATGGTGTTTAGTTATGCCGATGTTGCATTGTATAAAAAAGTTGTTAGAAATTTAGATGCATATAATATAAAATATCGAGAATGGGATATACCGTTAATGATGGAGTTTGCCGAAAGGTTGAGTGGGCTAAACGCATTAAGATGGGGATATAGTTTGGCTACATGCTCTGAGGAAATCGCACTTGAAGAATATGGGATTGAGCATAATCGATGCATTGACCCATTGTTAATATCTCGTCTTTCCCCAAATGATGCAGACCTGCAAAATTATTTATTTAATATAAAACGAGATTCGGGACAACGCAAATCGTGTGGTTGCATAATCTCAAAAGATATAGGGCAATATAATACATGCCCACACCTTTGTAAATATTGTTATGCTAATGATTCAGAAAATATCGTGAGCGCAAATTATCAACGACACATAAATAATCCATTAATAGATAAAATAGTTTAATAAAATGTTGAATTACACACCAAAATTACAGACATCAATCTTGCTGTTTGACCGAATAATTGTTGTATCTTTGTTATTATAATGTAGATAGAATAAAAACGAGATTGTGATGAGAGAGGTAGATCCCCAAGAAACTTCAAGGGCTGAAGCGTTTGAGCTTTGGATGTCGTCGCCCATGCCTATGGTTACACTCACAAAAACGTTAAATGTGAGCAATCTATTGAAAGCGAGCCGACGACATGGCATAAAATTTAATGCGTTGCTTTGTTGGAACATCGGCAAGGCGGCATGTAAAGTTGAAGAGTTTTTCTTACTACCTCAACAGGGAAAACTTTTAAAATATGATTGCATTGCCGTGAATGTGATAGTAACTAATAGTAATGGTGGTATTAATTCGTGCGATATTCCATTTTCAGAGGATTTTAGTCAGTTTTATGACCATTATACTTTCCTCACTACCCAAGCTCAAAAGGAATGTAAAAGTTCGTTTTTAGAGGATTATATGGTTGTTGGGACTTCGGCCATGATTCAAACCACACTCGATTGTATTGTGAATCAATATACCGAGAAATTTAGCAACCCAATGGTGATGTGGGGCAGATATCGCAAACATTGGTTCAAAACCACGTTGCCCATATCGTTCCAATTTCATCATACCCAAATGGACGGTGCTCATGCTGCACAATTTTTAGAAGAATTGCAAATGGAGATAAATACTTTTCGTGTATAAAACGTTATTATATAGAGCAAAGAAAAATAACTAAATATTAACAACCTAAAATTAAAATTATGGAAGTAAAAGAAAAAGTATTGCAAGTGATGAAAGAGGCTGGCGAACCATTAAACGCCGGTAAAATAGCAGAACTCAGTGGTCTTGATCGCAAAGAGGTTGACAAAGCAATGAAGCAACTTAAAGAAGAAGGTGCGATTGTGTCGCCTGTACGTTGCAAATGGGCTCCTGCCGAGTAATAAGATGGAGTCAATGAAATAACAATCGGCAACCTCATGAGGGGTTGCCGATTGTTGTGGTTATAAAAGTGGAGAATGGAATTTTACGTGGCGTTATTTAGCCATATTACGTTTTCGAAAATGAATTCGTAATTTAATGTCATTAAGAATGAATTTATGGATTACTTGGTAGGTTGGCTCAATTAGTCTTATCGGACGAATATTGCTATGTCGTAGCATCAGACCAATCAAACAAAGAATTGAAATAAATAGAAGCCAACCATATATCTCTTTCATCGACTCAAGCAAAGATTGAATCTGTACCATTCCATAAAATTCGCTTAAATTGATTTTTGAAGATGTAAACGAAATATTATCCATGTTTTCGCTCAGAATCATTGAGTTGCGAGTCATACAAACCTTTAATATTCGACTCACAATTGCTGTGCCGATAGGTCCGGCTAAAGCTGCACTAAACATATTTTGGAATGATAATCCGTGCAAGAAAGTGTAGGGGAAAGGAAGTCTGGCATTAGCAGTGAGCATAAGTACAGCGACAATAACATAGCCGGCTGAACGGGCAATGATTGGAGCGTATAATGATTCTTTGGGTATGTTGTAGTCTATGAAAAAATAGAAATAAGCCAAGTAGAAGGAGAAGCATGAGAATGCAATGACGAGCATTCGTTGATATGTCCATTTGCGTCGAGCAAAAGTTTGCCAAGTGAATAAAACGCCAAAGATAACGCCTATAATGGAAATCCAATTAAGTGTTGATATGTTTAGTTGGTCATAGCCTAATACACTCTCCATTAACGCATGCTCAAAAATGTGAGATGGGGCTAACAGTAAATCCATAATCAAAATGATAGCGACACATGTGGGTACAATTGGAATTTTGAAAATTACAAGAGAGATAATGGGTGACGCAAAATTGTAGCACGCCATAAGTTGAGCCCAAGCGACAAGAATCCTAATACTGTGGCGAAAACGATGGGCTGAGAATCCCACCAATCATAATACTCGCCATAAATGCATATAAACAAAATAGACATTGCAGTAGTGCCCCATAACAACATTCCAATCCAGTCAATACCATATAATGGAAGTCGAGGCATTATAGATATTCCTTTATAGCATATAATCACAGTGAGATATATTAGCAATAGTGCCCCAATGATAAACCAATGCATGTATTGCCATGATGCCCACACCGAGAAAGATAATGCAGCAATACCTGTGAGTTGAATGGTGCCATTTACCATTAAATAGATGTAGCAAAACCAAATAGACATGTCACGTTTGGGTGTAATCCATAATTGGATTGTGGAGTTACATTCATAAATTGCCCACATGCGGAAAAATCCCGAAACGAGGCTTACACCAACTAATACCGGTACGCTCCCGGTATGCATACATATCACATTGGCAGTGATTAATGCCAAGATGCACCATCCAAGAGCCGTTTTAGGTCTTACAGCCCATTTTAGTCTAAACATAATGGCAAAGAACAAGGCCATGCCCACCAATGAAGCATATCCTGCCATCATGATGTCTTCTTGCAAAAGTTGAGTAGAACCAACCATTTCACTTACCGCCGCAAGATATACTCCTCCCGTGCAGTTGAATACGATGATAAAAAGAATCAGTAGCCATGGCTTTAATGGCTCCGGGATAAAACGAATTTGAGGGATTGAAAAAGGTTGATTAGGATTGTGATGATGTCCCATTAATATAGTACTTTACATTCTACATTCATTCCCGAACTAACACGCTCCATTGCTTTTGCATCATTATCGTTGGTAAAGTCAATGCGAATGGGAATTCGTTGCTCAATTTTAACGAAGTTGCCCGAAGAGTTGTCTTGTGGCAAAAGAGAAAATGATGCACCTGTGGCATGCGACATCGAACGAACTGTACCTTTGAATGTGTGGTTGGGAATTGCGTCTATTTTAATCTCTACTTCTTGCCCAATATGAATATTTGCAGTTTGAGTTTCTTTGTAGTTAGCAACAATCCATTTGTCATTGTTGTCAACTATATTTACTAATGTCTGACCGGGTTGAATCAATTGTCCTTCTTGAATCTCTTTGCGGCCGGTAAAGCCATCACATGGTGCGATGATAACAGTATAGGTTAAGTTCAGACGTGCTAAATCCAATGCAGCTTCAGCCAATTTTATGCCTGCTATATTTTGTCCTAATCGAGTGCTTTGTTCGCGACTAACTGAACGCACACTTTCTTTTTGATTTTTGAGCATTTCGTATCGTGCTTTGGCAGCTAAGTAAGCCGTGTGCATGTCGTCATATTGTTGACGTGTAACAGCATTTTGCTCAAAAAGGGTGCTGAATCGTTGATAATTCCTATCGGCATTATCAAGAAGTATTCGAGCCTCTTCAATGCTTGCATCGGTTACGGATATGTTGGTATTGGTTGTTGAAATGGCATTGTGCATGGCATCTTTGCCTGTTTTTGCGTTTTCGAGGTTAGCCTCTGCTTGTGCTAATAAAAAACGATATTCGGTATCTTCAATGATGACGAGAGTGTCGCCTTTTGAAACTTTAGAGTATTCGTCAAAACGAATCTCTTTTATAAAACCTTGCACTCGTGAATTTACAGGGACAATTAATTGTTTCACTTGTGCGTTTTCGGTAAATTCGACATTACCTAAATGAACAAATTTTTCACATACCCAAATGATGGCACAAATGAGAAGAATGCAAGCAATAATATTGTAAATTAGTTTTTTAGTTTTTCTTTTCATAATGAAGTATTTTTATAGATTACCTGAACTGTTTTTTAATTTATAATAGTTAAATATCAAATTTATTCGAGCATTTGTGAGTTGCAATTCTGCATCAAGAAGTTGATTAGAAGCATCAAGCATGTCGGTAACGAGTGCAATGTCGTTTCGATATCGATTTTCAATTACATTGTAATTTTCGTTGGCGAGTTGTAAGCTTTTTTCTAATGTGGCAACTTCGTCATAAGCTTCAAGATATTTAGAGTAATCGGCTTGAATGCTTATAGCTGTTTGCTCAATAATGTTGTCGTGTCTTAAACGATTGGTTTCGGTGTTGAACTTAGCTTGTTTTATGCTTTTGTTTGTTTTATATAGAGAAGAAAGTTTATAAGATACGCCTATACCCACATACCAATGATTGAAATTCTTGTTAATAACAGGAACTTCAATGGTTATTGGTCCATCAAAATTATTGGCAGCAATGAGTGCAATTGTTGGACGAAGTTCGGCTTGTGCTAACTTTTCGTTACATTCTCCCATTTTTACGCTAAGCGATGATTGCTTGATAGCATGAGCATTGTTGTTGGCAAAGTTTTGCCAATAAGTTAAATCGTGAGTTAATAATGATTGATTTAGTAAGGTGGTGTCGGGTTGAATATATGTATCGACAGGAAGGTCAAGCATTGTTACCAAATCATAATTGAGAATTTCGACGGAGTTTTCAATGCGTCTTTTTGCTAACTCCAAGTTCTTAAGTTGCAGTTCGTAACGGGTAATGTCGTTTTGAAGAGCGATTCCTGCTTCGTTGCGAACTTTTGTGTCTTTAATTACAATTTTAGCGAGATTAATGTTATGGTCATATACTTTTATTGTATTCTGAAGTTTGTATAAATCAAGATAAAATCCGGTGAGCAAAAAGCGTATTTGGCTACGTGTTGCTTCTTGATTAATGTTTGCCATCTCTTTTTTTAATTTAGCCATGGCAACACTATTTGTAACCGCTCCACCTCCATATATTAATTGAGATGCTTTAATCGCAAAGTTATTTCCAAAATGAGGCATTTTAACACTTTGACTATTTGAGAAGTTTCGGTCAAGCAAATAACCATTGCCAAGGTAGCTTGCCGATAAAGAAATGTCGATGTCGGGAAGATAACCGTTTTTTGCGACATTGATGGCTTGTTCTGCTTCTAATACTTCGGAAGCTTTTACTTTTAATGCCTTGCTATTTTTATCGGCTAAGGCAAATATTTGCTCTAACGATAACATGTAGGGTTGTTGAGCAAAACTTCCCATTATGCCGATTAAAGAGCATAGCGACATTATAAACAAACGTGCTTTAAACATAAAATGAGAGTTTATTAGTGATTATAAAATGATAAAATTAACTGAAATTATATGTGAAGGATAATAACAAATCATTATCTGCGATTGCTTGTAATAAGCATTCGCATTACTAATGAAATGTATAACTTTGTTGTCTTTGAATTTCACAATCAAAGACTCAAAATGAAATTATAAAAAATAGGAAATTAGTATGTGTTTAATTAGAATTAGATCTTCCCCACTTGTGAAAAGAATGGAGTTTGTTGGTGCGAAAAACTGTTCTAAAATAATAACGTTCTAATGTAATCTTAACCATAAAAATTAAAGGGACTATATATCCCTTTCCGGCTACAAAGGTAGTGATTTTTTTGCAAATTGACAAGTTGAAGCTTGTGTAGGCATGACAGTATAATGGTATAACATGGCATTATCTTACCTGGAGTTGCCAAAAGGCTACGGCCGAGGCGGCGGCAACGTTGAGGGAATCGACATTGTGGCTCATGGGGATTCGTGCCACATAGTCGGCTTGGGCTATGGTGGAGTGGGCGAGTCCGTCACCTTCGGTTCCCATCACGATTGCCAATCGTGGCTCGGCAACGAGTTGAGGATCATCTATCGACACCGAATTGTCGGTCAAAGCCATTGCAACGGTCTTAAATCCAAGAGCATTGAGAGATGTGATAGGCTCATGTAGCCAGGTCCAAGGCACAAGAAATACCGAACCCATCGACACCCTTACAGCACGGCGGTTGAGTGGGTCGCACGATGATGGAGTGAGCAATACGGCATCGATGCCAAGGGCTGCTGCATTGCGAAAAATTGCACCGATGTTGGTAGTATCAACCACGCCATCAATCACCACAATGCGACGAGCATCGCGGCACACATCTTCGACATTTCGGTCGGATTTGCGACGCATAGCACACAACACCCCACGAGTGAGAGTATAGCCAGTTAGCGAAGCGAGCAACTCACGGCCGCCGGTATAAACAGGAATGTTGCCACAACGAGCAATGATGTCGGCAGCATCACCAGTGATATGTTTTCGCTCACAGAGCAACGAAATAGGCTCATATCCGGCATCGAGAGCCACATTGATAACCTTCGGACTCTCCGCAATAAAAATCCCCCTCGTTGGGTCAAGACGATTACGCAACTGCGCCTCAGTGAGCGTTGCAAATACCTCCACCCCTGGGTGATTCAATGTTTTGATTTCTATAATTGGCATAATTCTTTTCTACAAAGGTACACTATTTATCTTTTTAATTGAAATGAAACTTCTACAAATAACCTTTATTTCAACATAATATTGATAAAAAGAATAATTCTTTGCCAAACTTTTAAATCAATTGAAAATTAATACTTTTACTTGTTTAGATGTCTAAAAGTGCAATATGTTGCACTTTTTTGTTGATTTCATCATTTTGAGTTTATTTTTGCACCAAAAGAGCATTAAAAGGATGAGTTGAATAGGAAGTAGGTTTGTTTTATATTTTGTGATACTGTCTAGTCCTGACATAGCGTTACAGTAAAAAGTAACAAAAAATGGAAGAGACTAAACACAAGTATGTTAAGCGAACACAACGAGATTATTCAATGCCTTTTAAGTTGGCAGTAGTACAAGAAGTAGAGCGCACCGGAAT
>JAZSDX010000037.1:0-11518 GCA_045531405.1 Muribaculaceae bacterium
AGACTAATTGAGCAGAGTCAGTTTGATGCTGTTCAAGCTAAAATCAATCGAAGACCTCGAGAAAAACTAAATTTTTCTTCTCCAAAAATTGAATTCTTCAAATTATTAAAATAATTTTGCACTTGCTTGTTGACTCTACACCTTTTTTTATTTTTATAAATTTCGATAAAATAGTTGTGAATTTCTCGTATCTTTGCAATTAAGATGAGATTGGATATAAGTAATATCGGTCAATTTAGATCATCACAATGGTTCTTTTGGGGAACAATTGTAATGTTTGCTATTGTGCATATTGTAATATATGCGATGATGCCATACACGTGTGATGATTATTGGTATATGACTCCACTGCGTGATTATTGCATGGGGATTGATGTCACCTTCCCGAGTGAAGCATTGTGGGAGTGTTGGAAATATCATTATGAATGTGATAATATACGGCTTGCGAATGTTGTGTTTACATTCACTTTATTGATGCCTAAAATTATTCCATCTATACTATCGGGATTATTAGTGGGTGTGATGCTATGGCAGTCGTCAAAATTATCGGGGATAAATTATCGCAATCCTTTATTGTTGATGTTGTTGGCATTTATGCTAACGTTTATGTTGCCATGGTATGAAGAGATGTTGACGCAGTGTTTTGCACTAAACTATATATGGGCAACGGCTTTGGCTCTATGGTTGGCCGTTGTGTTCTTTTTTAAGGAAAAACAACCCAATATAGTGCTGTCTTGTTTGATGGGGATATTAATGGGGGCATGGCACGAAGGTGTGGCAGGACCATTATTGGTGGGTTTTGTTGCATATATTCTGTTGTGTAGATCTATGATTAATCGTTCACGCTTGGCTATTATAGTGGGATTGGTGATTGGGTTGTTGTGGTTGGCTAATGCTCCCGGACTTCAAACCAATATGGTATATAAGACCATAGAATTGCAATTATCAATGGTTGTAGGTAAGCTGCTGTTATATCATACACCATTGTTAATATTGATATTATCGGTGTTGTTGGCTTCTATAAAGAGAAATACACGAAAATTGATATTTGATCCTATATTCCTTTCATTTGTGACAATCTGTTTAGTTGGGGTTGCTCTTAACTTGTTTACCAATGTGGGGGTTCGCACAGGTTGGATGGGGTATTTGTTCGCTATTATTTCCACATTGTATTTGTGGAAAAATATGAAAGAATTGCGATATGGACGAGGCAAATCATTGCTCAAACGTGTGACCACAATTGCAATAGCGCTATTCTTGTTGGTTCATTATGCGATTGTTATTTATTATACCATTGTAGTAAAACAAGAATTGGAATATGTATTGGAGCAATATGAAAAATCGCTCGATGGATTGGTTTTTGCCGATGTTACCTACGACTATCAAGTATTACCTTTGGCATGGAAAAAGCCCTATTTCGAAATCTTTACATATGATTTGGTGATGTATTGGAAAGATAAATATTATAATGATTGTGCAAAACAAATGAGGGTAATCCCAACGTGTTTGCGCAATGCCGATAAGGAAATCGGAGAGAAGGTAAAAGGAGATAACCCATTCTTTATTTACAATGGTTTTTTATATGCACCTATTGATAGCAGTGGTAATTATGAGAAAATGTCATATTATGAAATAGATTTTGGGTGTACAAAAAAGGTGTTGAAATGCTCTAACTTTGCATTTACATCTACAAATGGAGAAAACTTTTACTTCTCATTCCCTCAACGAGCTACGGTGCATCGTTGGATAGGGGAGATTAATGAGATGAATGAGTATATATTAGAGTAAAGAGTGAGGAAAGGTGTATTTATAGTTGCCCTTAACAAAATTTTTGCAACATTTTTGCAATTAAATGAGTTTATAATAGAGATTAAATCATATCTTTGTAGAAATATTTCTTAATACCATTAAAAAATTATTTTATTATGAGTAAACCATATGTAATTGGTATTGATATAGGCGGTACCAACACAGTATTTGGAATTGTTGATGCACGTGGCATGGTTATAGCTTCGTCTTCAATTAAAACACAAAAGCACAGCAATATCGGAGATTATATCGATGAGCTTTACACCGAAACAATGCGATTGGTTGATGCAAATGATGCAACCGACAAAATTCATGGAATAGGTATTGGCGCTCCTAATGCCAATTATTTTACCGGAGTGATTGAGGATGGTGTAAATCTCCCTTGGCCAACTCCTATACCCTTGGCAAAACTTGTGAGTGAAAAATTTGGAATACCTGTTGCAATTACCAATGATGCAAATGCTGCAGCTATTGGTGAAATGACCTATGGCGCCGCTCGTGGACTTAAAGATTTTATTATGATTACTCTTGGCACAGGTGTTGGTAGTGGTATTGTTATCAATGGCCAACTTGTGTATGGTCATGATGGCTTTGCCGGTGAACTTGGTCACACTATTGTAAAACGCAATAATGGTCGTCTTTGTGGTTGCGGTCGCACCGGCTGTCTTGAAGCGTATTGCTCGGCTACAGGTGTAGCACGCACTGCTCGTGAGTTTCTTGAAATACGTAATGATGAGTCATTGCTTCGCGAATTGCCAATCGAAGAGATCACATCTAAAGATGTATTTGATGCGGCAAATGCCGGTGATCAATTGGCAAAAGATGTGTTTGAATATACCGGCAAGTTGCTTGGTGAAACATTCTGCGATTTTACTGTGTTCTCTTCTCCACAAGCAATTATCCTTTTCGGTGGGCTTGCAAAATCAGGCGAATTGTTGATGAAGCCGTTGCGTAATGCCATGGAGAAGAATATGATGGGCATTTTCAAAGGTAAAGTAAAAGTATTGCTTTCAGAGCTTAAAGAAGCCGATGCGGCAGTGCTTGGTGCTTCAGCTCTTGGCTGGGAAGCAAAATAATTAAAGTAAAATATCTCAATATATTGTAGGTGTGTCAAAGTGACATTGGCACACCTACGTTGTGTTAATAGACGTCGTGTTTTTGTCCACCTTGTCCCTTGCCTCAATATTGGTTCGGGGGATATAAAACACAAAAAAGAGCATCACTGTGATGCTCTTTTTTTGTGACTCCGACAGGATTCAAACCTGTAACCTTCTGATCCGTAGTCAGATGCTCTATTCAGTTGAGCTACGGAGCCAAATAGATTGGCTTAATATGAAATTGTGACTCCGACAGGATTCAAACCTGTAACCTTCTGATCCGTAGTCAGATGCTCTATTCAGTTGAGCTACGGAGCCATTCCGTTTGCGTTTGCGACTGCAAAGTTACAACAAATATTTTTATTGGCAAAGAAATCAGAAGTATTTTTGCTGTAAATTTTTGAAGGGTCTTTATTTTAAGATGTTCAAGATAATAGTAATTCGTTATGGAGTTGACTAATAAATATTAGGATTTCTAAATTGCAATAGTTTTTTGTGTTATGTTATATATTTTGTAAATTTGCGAATATGATGAAGTGGTTGAGATTAATCACAATCAATTCATTAATAATACAAAGAATTAGAAGCAAAAATATGCGTACGAAACTAACAATATTATGTTTCTTGGTGACAATTTTGCCTATTTTGGCAATAAAACCGAGGATAATCACACGCGAAAGCAGTTCTGTGAGTAAACATTGGGTTGATTCGGTATATCAATCAATGTCAGATAGGGAACGAGTGGCACAACTATTTATTCCCACAATAAATCCTCGCAATGGCTCAACATCAAAAGCAACTATTTCAAAGTATATCAAGACCGAAAAGATGGGAGGATTGCTTTTTTATAAAGGGAGTGTTGAGGATTATATCTCAATGATAAACTATGCTCAATCAATATCTGAAGTGCCGGTGTTGATGACCCTTGATGGTGAATGGGGTTTGGCGATGCGTATAAATGACACGCCTCGATTTCCTTATAATATGGGGTTAGGTGCCATAAGTGATGAAAATTTGCTTTATGAATATGGTAAAGAAGTTGCTCGAGAATGCCGATTAATAGGGATTCATGTTAATTTCGCTCCGGTGCTTGATGTAAACTCCAATCCAGCGAATCCGGTTATAGGTTATCGATCATTTGGAGAGGACCCTGAAAGGGTGGCACGATTGGGGGTCGCCTATTCCAAAGGGCTTGAAGATGGGGGCGTATTATCGGTGAGTAAACATTTCCCGGGACATGGAGATACATCGGTTGACTCACATAAAGAATTGCCTACAATTTCTCATGATAAATCAATATTTGAAAATGTTGATTTATTACCATTCAAAAAATATATAAATGAAGGTTTATCAGGTGTTATGGTAGGACATTTGTCTGTTCCGTCAATGGATAAAAGCGGAACACCGGCATCATTATCAAAGACCATAATAAACGATTTGCTTCAAGATGAAATGGACTTTGAAGGATTGGTTTTTACCGATGCTTTGGAAATGAAAGGAGCAAATGTGTCGACAAATAAATGTGTATCGGCATTATTGGCTGGTGTCGATGTGTTGTTAAGTCCCGAGAATCCATCTAAAGATCTAAATGCCGTGATGGCTGCAATAAAATCGGGTAAAATTACGATGAAGATGATTGAAGAGAAATGTAAAAAAATGTTGGCATATAAATATGCACTTCGACTCAATGAGGAAAAGCCAATAGATGAAAAAAATATTGAAGAACGAATAAATTCATCCTCAGCCGAAACAATTAATCGCAAATTATCGGCGGGATTAATGACTGTAATTAGGAATAACGCAGATTTATTACCTATTAAGGGGTTGTACAATCGTCGCATTGCGGTCGTAAATATTGGAGAATCTGACGACAATGTATTTGCTCAATATCTAAAAAAATATGCCCACGTCAATGAGTATTCAACAAAGGGTGGATTGTCGTCTTCGATGTTGGCAGAGATAAAGTCTCACGACGTGGTGATAGTAGGAGTTTTTAGCCATAATAGCGTTGCGCGATTGAATTTTGCGCAGTTGAAAGAAATTCCAAATCTTGTGCCGGTCTTTTTTATGAATCCATATGAGATGGCTCAATTTGGATTGTCGTTGAATAAATTAGCTACTATCGTATTGGCATATGATGATACACCCTATATTCGAGAATACGCGGCACAGGCAGTATTTGGGGGAATAGATGTAGTGGGGCAGTTGCCGGTTAATCTGAATGGAATTGCATCTATTGGGACCGGTGTGAAATTGAAAAAAGTGAGGCTGGGATATACTACCCCCGAGGTTGTAGGATTTGCACCAAATTTAGAATATAAGATTGACTCACTGATAAATGTAGGATTGACAACAAAGGCTTTCCCGGGTTGTCAGTTGCTTGTCGCTAAAGATGGGAATGTGGTTTTGAATAAAAGTTATGGGACCCTTGATTTTATAAATAAAGAAAAAGTAACCGAAGAGACTATATATGACTTGGCATCGGTGTCAAAAGCAACCGGAACTTTGCCGGGGATAATGAAGGCCTATGATGAGGGGTTAATTGATTTAGATGCTCCTATTTCGGAATATATCGGACAACTCAAAAATGGAGATAAAGCAGATATAACTGTTAGGGAATTGTTATATCATGAGTCGGGGATGCCGGCTGCTGTTAATATGTTTTCAATGATGATGGACTCCACTACCTATTCGGGCAAACTTATTCAACGCAAATATTCAGATATATACTCGATAAAGATAGAAAATGGGGCATACGGACATAAAGATGCGAAATTGCGTAGTGATATTATTTCATCGCAAGCTACCGAGCAATTTAATATTGAGGCTGCCGATGGAATATTTGTAGGGAAGGAAACGCTTGATACCATTATGTCAAGAATTTATAATATCAAGTTGCGTGATACAAAGCGATATAATTATAGTTGCCTGAATTTTTGTCTTTTGATGAATATCGAGGAGAATGTAACCGGATCTCCTCACGATGAGTGGGTTGATGAAACGATTTTTGCTCCGCTTGGGGCTAATTATGCCGGTTATAGACCATTAAATCGATGGAATAAAAGAAATATTGCGCCCACCGAAAAGGATAACTATCTGCGACGTCAAACAGTGCATGGATATGTGCATGATGAAACTGCCAATTTCTCGGGAGGAGTGCAAGGGAATGCCGGTTTGTTCTCAAATGCCAATGATCTCGCAAAATTATGTCAAATGTGGCTTAATGGTGGTGAGTATGGTGGAGAACAAATACTATCACAAAAAACAGTGGAATTATTTACTACATCAAAAAGTCCAACGTGCCGTCGTGGGCTTGGATTTGATAAACCCGACAAGAGAAATGAGAAAAATTCTCCAACATGTCGTGAAGCATCAGCCTTGACTTATGGACATATTGGTTTCACGGGGACTTGTTTTTGGGTTGACCCACAATCTCAGCTCATATATATATTCCTATGTAATCGAGTAAATCCTTCTCGAAACAACTCTGCGTTTTCGCAACTCAGCATACGTCCTCGTTTGTTTAGCGAGGTGTATCAAGCATTGAGATAGAAAAGGTTGATAAAATGAAGATAACCGAATAGATTATGAAAGATAATAATATTTCGCCGTTACATATGCAAATCTCACATAGTCGGGGGCTGTTGGCAATTTCGCCGATAGTGGTATTTTTGACTTTCTACCTTGTTGTATCGCTTGTGATTGGTGATTTTTATAAAATGCCTATCGCGGTAGCGCTTGTGATTGCGTCAATGTGGGCAGTGCTGATATTTAGAGGTAAATCGTTGTCACAACGCATAGAGATATTTTCAAAAGAAGCCGGCAACTCAAATGTGTTGTATATGGTGTGGATTTTTGTGCTTGCCGGAGCATTTGCTATGCTTGCTCAGAAAATAGGTGCTGTTGATGCCACAGTTAATCTTACGTTGAAATATCTTCCTCCCGAATTTGTTGTGCCGGGAGTATTTTTAGCCGCATGTTTTATCTCGGTGTCGATTGGTACGTCGGTGGGAACTGTAGTTGCTCTCACTCCGCTTGCAGTGGAACTAGCACAGACGAGTGGGGGAGATGTACCGTTTTTTGTGGCAGTGGTGCTTGGTGGTGCATTCTTTGGTGATAACCTTTCGTTTATTTCCGACACAACGATTGCTGCCACTCGCACACAAGGATGCCAGATGAACGAAAAATTTAAGGCAAATTTGTGGATTGCACTCCCTGCGGCGATTGCCACTCTTATAGTATATGTGATTATTGGCACTCGTGTGGAGAATGTCGCAGTGACGCAAGATATAAATCCGGTATTGATTTTGCCTTATATGATTATTATCATTACGGCTGTAATAGGGATAAATGTAACGGTCGTGTTGGCTCTGGGTATCATGTCGGCATTGCTGATAGCCCTAATAAAAGGATATGCATTGTTTGATCTCTTTGGCTTTATGGGACAAGGCATTGACTCAATGGGAAATCTCATTATTATCACTTTGTTGGCGGCCGGAATGTTGGGGTTGATAAAAGCCGCAGGAGGGATAAATTATTTGCTGCAACTATTGTCGAGTCGCATATCGGGTTCACGAGGTGGTCAAGTATGCATTGCTGTTATTGTTTCTATTGTAAATATGTGTACGGCCAACAATACGGTTGCAATAATCACCGTTGGCTCGCTATCAAAACAAATTGCCTCTCGATTTGGAATTTCACCACGCAAAACGGCAAGCCTGCTTGATACCTGTTCATGTATAACCCAATGTTTAATCCCTTACGGAGCACAAACATTGCTTGCAACCCAATTAGCCGGAATTGCACCGGCCGAACCATTTAAGTATCTATATTATCCATGGACATTAGGTGTGATGGTGGCGATTTCGATAATTTTCGCTCGCAAAAGTGTGAAAAAAGTTGAAAAATAATGAGTTTAATGTAACTTTTTTACTTAAAATTAGTCTAAAGGAGTGTGAAATATTGTAATATGTGTATAACTATATACATATTTTATGTAGCTTTGTAAACTTAAATGTGAAATAATACATTAATAATTATAGTTAACCAGAATGAAAAAATTAGCAAAATCTGTAGTAATGCTATTGTTGGGAATGTTTATGCTCCCAACTATGGCAGTGGCACAACAAATGCCCCCAATTCCTGTTGATACAACAGTGAGAATTGGTAAACTTCCAAATGGTTTGACTTATTACATTCGTCACAACGAATATCCAAAAGGTCAAGCCGAATTTTTTATTGCACAAAAAGTAGGTTCAATTCTTGAGGAAGATAACCAAAGAGGTCTTGCTCACTTCCTTGAACACATGTGTTTCAACGGAACGAAAAATTTCCCCGGCAACCAAGTTGTAAGTTGGTTGGAAACTAAAGGTGTGAAATTTGGTCAAAACCTCAATGCTTACACCTCAGTTGACGAAACAGTGTATAACATTTCAAATGTGCCTACAGCCGATGTAGCCGTTCAAGACTCATGCCTTTTAATTCTTCACGACTGGGCTTGTGACCTTCTTTTAGAAGATGCCGAAATTGATAAAGAACGTGGTGTAATTCACCAAGAATGGCGTCGCTCAATGGTGGGTCAAATGCGTATCCTTGAAAATCTTCTTCCAAAAGTGTACCCCAATAGCCGTTATGGTTATCGTTTGCCTATCGGTACAATGGAAGTGGTTGATAACTTCCCATATAGTGCATTGCGTGACTATTATAAAACATGGTATCGCCCCGATCAACAAGGTATCATCGTAGTTGGTGATATCGATGTTGACCGCATCGAAGCAAAAATCAAAGAGATGTTCTCTCACATTGAAATGCCAGCCGATGCTAAAGAACGTGTATATTACCCTGTAGAAGATACTAAAGGTACAATCTATGCGATTGGTCAAGATAAAGAACAAAGCAATGCTATCGTGCAATTGATGTTCAAACGTGAAGCATTGCCCAATGAAATGAAGGGTGATGTAACATATATGATTCTCAATTATGCCAACAGCATGATTACATCAATGCTCGATGCACGTTTTAATGAAATGACTAGCAAACCTGATGCTCCATTTGCTGCTGCCGGTGCAAGTGATGGCGAATTCTTCTTGGCTAAAACCAAAGATGCTTTCAGTGTGAGTGGTGTGGCTAAAACTAATGACATCAAACCTGTAGTTGAAGCAATCTATCGCGAAGTACTCCGTGCTCAACGCAATGGCTTCACAGCTACTGAATATGCTCGTGCTCGTAGCGAATATATCTCTCGTCTTGAAAAGGCTTACAAAAACCGTGCAAGTCGCGAATCGGGTGCTTTTGCTCGTGAATATGTGCGTCACTTTGTTGACAACGAACCAATCCCTTCAATCGAATGGGAATATCAAACAATGAATATGCTTGCTAATCAAATTCCTGTTGAGGCAATCAATCAAGCATTCGCACAATATGTTACTGCCGACAACCGCGTGCTTCTTGCACTCCTTCCCGAAACTGAGGGTGTGGCTATGCCTACCGAAGAAGAACTTGCACAAGTTGTAGCTGCAGTTGATGCCGAAACAATTGAAGCATATGTTGATAATGTGAAGAGTGAACCACTTATTGCAAATCTCCCTGCCGCAGGTAAAGTAGTGAAAGAATCTCAAAATGCAACATGGGGAACTACCGAATGGACTCTCTCTAACGGTGCAAAAGTGATTGTTAAGCCTACAAAATTCAAAGAAGATGAAATTTTGATGACTGCAATTGCTAAAAGTGGTACAAGCAAAATTGGTGACGAAAAAGCCAATGAATTGATTATGCTTCCTCTCGTGCTTCAACAATATGGTCTTGGTCAATATACCTACTCTGACCTTCAAAAATATCTTGCAGGTAAACAAGTATCATTGCGTCCTAATTTCAGCGACTATGAACGTGAATTCAATGGTTCTGCAACTCCAAAAGATTTGAACTCATTGATGGAACTCACTTATATGATGTTTACCGATGTGAATGTTACTGCCGATGAATATCAAGCAATGCAAAACACTTATGCAGGTGTGCTTCAAAACCAAGAGGCTACTCCTAATTTCCAATTCAGCAAACATGTAGCAAATTCATTGTATTCAAATCCTCGTAAGAAAATGCTTACTGTTGATGTAGTTAAGGCAGCTGATCGTCAAGGGATTCTCGATATCGCAAAACAAATGACTGCTAATGCTGCTGACTACACATTTGTAATCGTAGGTAATGTTGACTTGAACACATTGAAACCAATGGTTGAGCAATATATCGCTTCACTCCCCGGTGATGCTAAAAAAGCAACTAAAATGGTTGAATTTAACAACGCATTGGCAGTGGGTAAAGGTACTAAGACCGATGAAATGCAAAGCAAGATGGAAACTCCTCAAACTTATGCTGCTATCGTAGCATTTGCCGATATGCCTTACTCTGACAAGAACCAAAAAATGGCATCTGTTGCAGGTCAAATCTTGAGTGCTCGCCTCATCGAAACAATTCGTGAAAAAGAAGGTGCTGTTTACTCAATCTGGGCACAAGGTTATATGAGTCGCATCTCTACCGAACCTGTTTCAATTCAATCTCAATTCCCAATGAAACCCGAATTGAAAGATAAAGTTCTTGGTTTGATTAAGAAAGAGTTTGTTGATATGGAATCAAATATCAGTGAAGAAGAACTTGGAAAGGTAAAAGAATTCATGGTTAAGAGTGCTATCGAAGCAAAAGAAAAGAATAATAGTTGGTTGAATAATATAGTTGGTTTTGAACTCAACGGTGTTGACACATTCAACCAAGCAATAGAAACAATCAACGCAATCACAGTTGATGATGTTGAAAAATTCATGAAAGATTTCAACAGTCAAAACAACTACCGTGTTGTTATCCTCGACCCAGCTCAATAATAATTGACACATAACAAACAAAATGCCCCACAGCCACTGTGGGGCATTTTGTTTTACGAAACGATTTAATTTAGTAGGGACATAGCGTGCCGTGTCCGGTGATTCCGGAGGGCTTTATGTGCGAATAAGCGTGCTTCGACGGCGAAATATCGGCAACGCAAAAATTAAAATTTTATTTTATTCTTGTTATTGCACTCGATTTGCACTATCTTTGCATCAATCTTGTGGGTGGCAAAGCGTTGCCCTCCCCGCAGGAGACATATTTGTGAAAGCGTTTTCAGCTTTATCCTTTACAAGAAAATCGCCAATTTTCATTAACCGAAGGAGAAGCGGTCATAAACGCTCATGCGTGCCTATACTCACCCCATAGGCGGGGTGCTATATATAGGTGTAGCGTGGGGTGGGCTGTTTATTTCGGTTAGGGCGTTTGGCGATGCCTCTTGTAAAATAAACTGAGCAATGTCCCACGTTTTCGCATTTTTATAGCTCAATAAATCACATTTATTAATCGCCAAATTAGGGGACACAGGAGGCACATAAAAATAAAAGCTTATGCGAAGAATTGTTACTCCTATTTTGATGCTTGTCGCCATTGTTGTAATGGCTGACACGCCAAAGTATCTCACGCTTCACGCCGGAGGGAAAGTTGAATCTTATTCAATTTCCAACATTCGCAAGATTACTTTTGGCAAACAAACCGCCAACAATCTTGAAGTTTATCAAAAAAGTAAAACCACTGTT